>NZ_JAAVUT010000049.1 GCF_018449575.1 Sodalis sp. dw_96
ATTTCCCGCCAGGGCCAGGGTGCCGTCATTAACGGTCACGTTGGCGATAGTGGGGGCGAGCTGACCTGCTAATAGCCACTCCCCTGCGCCGGTTTTGGTCAGGGATTGGAAGTTGCTGATATTTCCCGATAACAAATCCAATGTATCTGTCGAACCGGTCGAACCGGACAGTGTAAGGGAATTGGTACCGCCGCCACCGTTGATATTACCATCCAATGTCGAGCCAGATTCAAGCGTCAGGCTATCGCTGCCCGAACCCATAATGACGTTACCGATAATTGCCCCACCGTCACGGTTGATTATAGAGACCGTCGTGCCTGAACTGCCGATAGCCGTACCGCCCGCGGTCAGTATGCGGATGGTGCCGTAATTGTCAACGGTGTTGATACCGGTGGCGGGCTCAAACCAAATTGCCGAACTGGAATTTCCTTGAATCAACCCGTGATTGACGATGGTATTTCCAGCCCCCTGAACATCGATAGCCTCATAATTAGTAGCAGAACCGTGCGACAGCACTTGTGCCCCCGATCCGATGATCAAAGTGGTATTATTGTTGAATTCAATCGTATTTTCTCCCGTCCCCCAGAAACCTGAGCCCGTTCCGGCCGGAGCATTATTTTCTACCAGAGCGCCGTTTTGCAAAGCGATAATGGAATCGGAATCTAAACTTATCGCAGTAGCTGCGCCGGTATTAATTTGGGCGTTAGGTTGAAGGTTAATGGTTGCGTTATTTATACCGGGTCCCGTGCCGACAGTGGTGGCTTGCACTGCTCCATCATCACAGATGGTATCGCCTCCGCTCACCAGGGGAGGGGTGCACACCGCAAATACTTCGCCTGGTGCCCCCGATAAACTCAATGCAATAGCGGCGGTTATTATATTAAATTTATTTAATACTTTGATTTGAGGAGACGTGGGTGTTTTTTTAGATATAATAAAATAACGTAATGTAAATGGTAGCGTTGAATTAATCTTGCTCATGGTTAACAATCCTTTAATTATTATGCCATGGGGCGATCTCGGACTTGGCTTCGCAATAAAAATAGATATGTATTGCGGGGCTTATCTATTCCTGGGACCGGTGCACACTTCTCACTGACATGAATTGGATAATGCAAGATTTCAGCGCAATTAAGTAAAGATAAAACAGGTCTTGTTAAATTTTAAACGTCTTTGAGGTAAAATCATTAGTCCATAAACAACACATTAAATAGAAAAAAGAACAATTGCCATTTTTTGGTGGTCCGGTAATCAATTAATGTGAGCAGAGGAGCATAAATAAAAAGCAGCGCTGACTTTATCGGCGCTTCTTTCTTTAATCCTGCCAAGCTGCTCTTTAGCGGGCATGGCGCGGCATGGTCGTGCCCTAAAACAGGTATTTCATTCCCAGCATGCCGGTGGTGTCGCTGTAGCCGCTGTTGCCCACCTGCTGGCCGACGCTGCCCCAGAGGTTGAAGTTTCTGCTGATTTGCCCGTTCACGCCTAATTTAAGCTCGCCGATATTGGCCGCCCCTGACTCTTTGATGGTGACCCCATCCAGGGTGGCGCCGAAATCCCGGCTGTTATGGATCCAGTTGGCCTCCACAAAGGGCTGGAACAGGCGGTCTTTGTTTTTGTCCCGTTCGCTGTAGGCGTTCATAAAGGCCTTGACGCCCAGGCGGGTCTGGATATTGCCGTCGCCGTCGCCGGTGACCCGGGTGCCGTTGGCCTCGGTGTGATCGTCCGCCCGCACATCCA
>NZ_JAAVUT010000050.1 GCF_018449575.1 Sodalis sp. dw_96
GGCGTCATGGCCTCGTTATTCTGGGCGGTGTAGGGAACCGTGATGTGTACATTGGTGGCGGTGGACTGCGACACCTGGATGGGTCTTTCGGCTTGTTTTATCTGGTCAAGGACGGGATGGATGTTGTGAAGCATGGCCCCGGTGGGGGCATAGCCATAGGCCGTGGCCGGCTCGGCTTCTATCTCGCTGCCTTTATCGGCAAGATTTTCGGAGACATTATTTATCAGACCGAGCTTTTCCAATACCCAGTCGATACCCTCGTGCAAGGTATTGAGCGCGGTCATGGGAAAGGTCAGGGCCTTTGCCAGCCCTTGACCAAAAAGTTGACCGGCGCGGGTGGCGCGGTTTAGCGTATCGCCAGTGGTCTGCACCGGGGCAATCAGGTTGTTAAAGCCAGCCCACAAACTTTTCAACTTATCGGCCAGCCACACCAATACCGGCTTTATCGGACCAAACATCTCCAGCAGGGGGCCGACGGCGGCTTTAAATCCATCGGCCACGCCGCCGATGAAAACCTTTATCGGTTGCCAGTATTTTCGTATCAGCAACGCTCCGGCAACAATGGCCGCCACCGCCAGGGTCACCGGCCAAACCAGGGCGGCGAAAGCGGCACCGATAGTGCTTCCGGCAATGGCGATGCCGGTGCTAAACAGTCCGGCCCCGGCCAGCATCAGATTAAACCCGGTAATGACCGGCCACGCCGCCAGCCCCAGAACTGCCAGTCCGCCTACTAAGACCGTGACAGCCCCGGCCAGCTTGGTAAGTCGGTTGGCCGGCTCGGGATTCTTCTTAGCCCATTGACCGAGCTTGCCTATCCAGGCGGTGGCGGCGCGGGTGAGTTGGCGCAAACCGGTATCATGGCCCTCAAACAACTGAATGCGGATATCTTCCCAGGCGGAGGTCAGGTTTTTAAGGTCGCCCACGAGATTGTCGGTCTGTATCAGGGCTACCCTTTCGGTAGTACCCTGGGAGTTCGACAAGTCCTGACGGCGCGCGGTAAGCTTGCCGTTATCCGCCGCTTCCATCAGATTTTGTGCCGACTTGATGGCCTCTTCGCCAAAGATGGCTTTCAGGTATTCCATTTGCTGCGCGGTGCCGAGGCGGTGTTTTTTCATCGAGGCCGAGATACTTTTCAGTACCTGCTCGATGGGTAAAAAATTGCCTTTCTTGTCGCGGGTGGTGACCTTGAGTTCATTCAGGGCGTCGAACGCTTCTCCCACCGGTGCCTGTAGTCGGGTGAATACCGCACTGATACCGGTCCCGGCCATGCTGCCTTTAATGCCGTTTTCCGCCAGCACGCCGAGCATGGCGGTGGTGTCCCCGATACTGGCCCCGGCGGCGCGGGCAATGGGCGCGACATATTTCATCGCTTCGCCCAGTTCCACCAGATTGCTGTTGGCGCTGGTAAAACCCTTGGTCATTACGTCCACAACACGCCCGATTTCGCCGATGGGAATATGGAAAGCCGATTGCATATTGGTGATGATATCCGCCGCCTCGGCGATGTCCACTTCACCTGCTAAGGAAAGATTTACCGTGGTGCCGGTGGCGGCCAAGATGGCATCCGCATCCAGGCCCGAGCGCGCCAGCGTGGTTTGGGTACGGGCCACGTCGGTAGGGGAAAAGGCGGTGGTGGCGCCGATGTCGCGGGCCTGCCGGCGCATGGCCTGGAGCTTTTTATCTTCTTTATCCAGGCCGAGAATGGCGCGAGAGCTGGACAT
>NZ_JAAVUT010000051.1 GCF_018449575.1 Sodalis sp. dw_96
CTAAATATTCAGCTATTTACCTCAACAAGCACTTACACTAAAGCTCCAGGTACCAATAAAGCGCTCGTCATCGTCCAGGGTGCAGGCGCCGCGGGAGGGTACGCCATTGCTTGCGCTACGGGTTATATGTCCGGTGCAGCCGGTGGAGGCGCAGGGGGTTATGCCGAAAGCTGGCTTACTGCCGTTCCTAATTCTGCATCGGTAATTATAGGCGCTGGCGGCTTAGCAACTACATCATCCGTCGGTGCAGGGGGTGCTTCATCGTTTAATGGGGCAATTATTGCGAATGGAGGTGCCTTTGGTGCTATCAATTCGTCGCAAGCGCTTTCTGGAAACCTTGTACAGCAAATCGGAGGGACAGGCGGGGCTGCTACCGGTGGAAACTTATTCAATACAAAGGGTGATCAGGGGGGATGGTTGCTTCTTACAGCAATCGGTAATTGTCAGGGTGGCCGAGGTGGACGGAGTTATAAATTTGCGGGTGGGGGTTCAATCGGTGGATCCGCAGGTATTGGCCAACCCGGGTTTTGCGGATCGGGTGGATCGGGGGCATTAGGCGGCTCCAATACAGCCGCGTCGCCTGCTTATGCCGGGGGGAATGGTGGGAATGGGTATGTTGAAATTTGGGAGTATGCATAATATCCATTTACGCAGTGCTTGAGAATATTACCGAGCTCAACACGGTAATCTGGGATGGCGAAACAACATGGATCCCGACCGGGGGCAGCACGGTAGTTTTGATACCTGACTCAACCATAGCGGGAATCAATTATATCTATGGCGCTTCGACTGGAGTATTTACCGCGCCGCCTGCAACAATCGGCGCGGGGGCATAATCAATTTATTGTTTCTGCGGGCGGTGCAGTAAAGCCGCCTGCTGTCGTATAGCTGTACCCACTGCCCGCAACATTATCATTTGGGATTGGCACCAACGTGCTGCCGGAGGGTGGTGTCCAATCGGATACACCATTTCAAATGATTGTATTAACCACCGCGTTATTCTCGGTAACAGCGTATTTAACCATCAAGCATACTCCTCAATAATCAAACAACCCTGAGATCCGTTGCCACCTTGTACCGCGGCGCCGCCCGATGATTGTTGTGCACCGCCTCCACCGGCACCATTACCATCACCATTGCCGCCAGCGGAACTACTTCCGCCCTGCCCCCCATGTCCAAATGGAGTACTGCCTCCATCCTCACCGGCACCACCGCCATAATATGTTCCCAAAACCACTCGCGGTGAGCCATTCAACGCAGCGACAAGAGCCGATATTAAAATTCCTGTGGACAAAGCGGGTAATACGGTTCCATTAGACCCGCGCCCAGCCGATGGCAATGCTGTCGTTGGAGTGCCTGCGCCGATTCCGAATCCACCGCCGGGAATGGATAACAAATTACCAAATGAAGTTGTGCCACCTGACATACCATTATTACTGCCAGGCGTACCACCTGCTCCCGCAGCACCTATGGAAATGTAATAAGTAGTCGCTGAATCGATAGGAATTAATGCTTCTGCATACGCCCCGCTCTGTCCCCCGTGTGCCGTTGCGGAAAGGTTAGTCCCACAGGCGGGGCAAGCACCACCACCTCCACCACCGCCAACTCCACGCAAGTGAATTTTAGTTGTCCCAGTGGTGGTGATATAAATGTCGGATGATGTAAACGTCTGTACATTCAA
>NZ_JAAVUT010000052.1 GCF_018449575.1 Sodalis sp. dw_96
CACTTCGGCGCTTAGCGCCCCCGCACCGCCCGCCAGGGCGCTGTGCCCTTGCAGGTGCGAGAGCATGGCTCCCGCCACCGCATGGGCGGTGATGCGGGCCGTGTCGGTTTTAAAACGCTCTTTTATCTCACTAGCCACATAAGGCGCCGCCAGCCCGGCTAACGCCTGCCCCGGATTGCCGCCCGCCAGACCCTGCGCCGCAGCCACTGCCGCCGTGAGCGCCTTGAGTTTGCCGCCGCCGGTGCCGAAACCAGAATCCGCCAATGCCTGATTATAAGCAACGGCACGGATATAGTCCTTGATTTGCTTATCCGTTGGGGTTTCGTTGGGGTTATCACCCTGTGCCAGGGCCTCCCTGGCCTCCTGCCGGTCCGCCGCGCTGATATTCTCCGCCTTTTTATTGGCGGTATTGAGGGCGCCGATGGCCGCCTCGCTGCGCACGACATCTATCAGCTGATTGCCGATATCCGCCAGCAGCCCGGCCTGTTGCAGCCGCTCCTGCTCCTTGGTTTTATCAAATATCGGGCTTAAGGTCTCATGGGCACGCTCCGCATCCCGGCTCAGGGTAGTAATATCCTGGGTTTGCCCCGCCTGATTGCGCACTATCAGGCTGCCGGGGCTGAACGCCGCTTTGGTGGTATTGCTGCTTTGGCCGGAGTGATTGACCCCCGACAGCAGGCTGTTGGCCAGGTTGCCGGTGAACTGCCCGCCGATGGGGCCGCCGCTGCTCATGCCGATGCTTTGATGCTCAGCGCTGAATTTCGCCTCATTGTGCATATCGCTGAACCCCAGGGTGCCGGTATCCAGACGGTTTTTACTGGCGTCGGCGGTACTGGCGATGGCCGCTCCGTCCAACTGGGTGTGTTCCCCTACCCGAATATCAACCCCGCCCTGGCCGGCAAAGAGGCCCGTCTGCTCCTGCACCGCATTGTAGTTGCTGTGTAGCTTGTCCCGGCTGATATCGCTACACGACTGAAGCTATCCGCCTTGCAAGCGGAAATCGCTCCCCATTGAAAATGTTTAAGCAGGGTCACTAATGATTCTCAATCATCATTGCATGCGGGGAAGTTCTCGACATCGACAAAAACACATAATATGTCATATTGATATCCTTATTAGTTCTTGATATGATACACAACATTGAGCGATAAATAGGCTGTGTTATAGTAATGTCAGTTACAGCAACCTTGGTTTTCACTATGAGCTTTCCTGACAGACTCACGGCTTGCCGCAAAGAATTGAGATTCACCCAACAGCAAATGGCCGACAAGATCGGTATGCACGTTTCACAGTACAAACGCTACGAGTCCGGGTCTTCTCAGCCTACGATTGATGTTTTCAGGCGTATTGCATTAGCGTTGAATGTCAGTGCGGATATGCTTCTTTTTGAGCCTGGTGAGCGTGGCCCTGATGACCGGCTTAAGCTCCAGTTTGAAGCAGTTACTCATCTTGATGATAAAGAGCGGGAAGCGGTGGAGATTGTCATTGCCAGCATTTTGCATATGCACGATGCCAAGCGTTGGACGATGAAGAAATAGCCGTTAAAAAAGAAATTCATAGACGCAGAACAACGGTGCGCCAACACCATTATTCTGCTAACCACAAGCAACTAAAGAGGTAGTTACCATGGCTAAGCGCGATTGTAAGTCAGAAGCGGGA
>NZ_JAAVUT010000053.1 GCF_018449575.1 Sodalis sp. dw_96
ACCGGATGCAAATGCCACAGCGCCTCGCCGCTGCGGATTTCCGGCACTTCCTTCATCCACACCAGCGCATCAACGAATTCCCGATTGTAGCGCGCCAGGACCGGCTGATGTTTGGCCTGCTCGTCCAGCGCCATCTGCCACAGCGCCGACGTTCCGTCATGCAGCCATTCGCTGTGGTGCTTGACAATAAAACGCTGCACCTGGTTGCGGATATGCGATTGCCGGTTGTGCAGGAACTGCCACAGGCTGTCACCCAATCCCTTTGCGTCGCCGCCGGCCTCCATCTCCTTAAGCAGCCGCTGGTAGCCTTCGATATAGCTTAACGAATACATATCGCGGGTGTTCTGTTGCGCCAGCGCGGCGAGCCGCTGAAATCCCTGCCGCAGCCAGCCCTCCCGGGGCGTTTGTTGCAGGGTCTGCGGCGGCTCGTCCTGCTCCAGCAGGATAAAACCGCGCTTTTCCAGGTCATACTGGTTGACCACGGTCACGTCACCGGCGGCCAGCCAGGCTTTCTCCGCCGGAATGTCATACCACGCTTGGTCCCCGGACTTCTGCAAGCGGGTTTTGCTTCGCGGGGTAAAGCGTTCTTCCTCGGTGAGTACGAGGTCGTCGCCGATGGCGGACACCACAAAGGTATTTTCACGCTCATGGTGTAAATAGCGTGTCTTGCCCCGGGTGGAATGAATAAGCGGTTCCCCGGCGGTGACTCCGGCCCGGTTGGCCACAAAATCCGGCAGCCGGCGGTCCTGGCTGAACACCTCCAGGTGGCAGAAATGGTGCGGGTCGCTGAAGGGTGACTCCAGATAGCCGAGGTGACCGATAATCTCGCCGGCGCCCACCGGCAACAGGTGGTCGCCGGCCAGGGTGACCACCTTGTTAAACACGCCTTTTTTACGGGCGGTTTTCATCCAGCGGGGAAGCGCGCCCGTGCCGCCCCGGCGTTTAAGGTGCTTTTCTTGCCCCGATATCCAGCCGCTTTCCCCCGCCGCCAGCCCGCAGGCAACCCCGTCGGGCACGGTAATGACCCGTACGAACACAAACGGCAAGGCTTTGCCCTCCAGCAGAAAGGTCGCTTCTTCCAGGATTTCCACCGTGCTGTGACGAGGCAATTGCGTGGCGGTATCCTTTGGGGCGGGATAGCGGTAATGGACATCATAGTGAGTTTGCGCCCGCATTTTGTCACCGCCGGGCAGACCCTGACGCACCCAGCCGTGCGCGGGATTGTCCCGGCGGACTTTAAGCGCCGTGGCGGTCACCTCGGCGGTGACGCTGTCGCTCGCGCCATACACCGACAGCGGCGCCAGCTGCATCCACAGGGTGTAAAAATCCAGCCCGTGCGCCGGTTTGGCCTTATCAGGCGTGCAGGTGGCTTTCACCAGAATAAACGTCGTGCTGAATGTCAGGGATTTTTTGCCGTAAGCGGCGGTGCGGTAATCGTCATTAAGCCGGTAGGCCACGATATGGCCGTCGGTCATGCTTTTCAGGCCATGTCCCGCCGGGCCGTCAGGCCGGTAAACCGCATCGGGGGCGGCGCTGTCAAAGAGGTGGAGGCCGCCGTGCCAGTGGCCCTGCGACTTGAGCAGCCAAAATGCGTCGCCCTGCG
>NZ_JAAVUT010000054.1 GCF_018449575.1 Sodalis sp. dw_96
CAAGGCGACTCGCCGGAAAACAACAACACCATCGGCGTCAGCCTCTCTTACGGCAGCCAGAGCGCCAAATCCGAACAACATCATGAACAGCGCATGGCCCAGGGCAGCAGCCTTAGCGCCGGCGGCGCAATGACCGTCACCGCCACCGGCCGGGACGGCGGGGGCGATATCCGCTTGCAGGGCGGCCAGCTCAAGGCGGGCAGCGATATCAGCTTCAAGGCCAGGCAGGATATCCATCTGCTTTCCGCCCTGAGCCATGAAAAAACCGAGGGCAGCAACAGCAGCCAAGGCGGCACGGTGGGGGTGGGCATCGGCGTCGGCCAGGGCGGCTTCGGCATCAGCGTCTTCGCCGGTATCAACAAAGGCAAAGGCAGCGAGAGCGGCAACGGTACCTTCCACACCAACGCCCTGCTGGAGGCGGGTCGGCAGCTCCGCCTTGAAAGCGGACGCGACGCCATATTGTCCGGCGCGCAGGTCAAGGGCGAAACGGTCAAAGCCGATATCGGCCGCCACCTGCTGATGCAAAGCCAACAGGACAGCAATAATTACGATGCCAAACAGCAGAACATCAGCGCCGGCGGCAGCTTCACCTTCGGCTCCATGACCGGCTCGGCCAGCGTCAATATCAGCCGAGACAAGATACAGAGCAACTACAACGCGGTGCAGGAACAGACGGGCCTCTTTGCCGGCAAAGGCGGGGCGGATATCCGGGTAGGGGAACACACCCAGTTGGACGGCGCGGCCATCGCCAGCACCGCCACGGCGGACAAAAACCGTCTGGATACCGGCACCCTGGGGTTCAGCGATATGCACAATGAGGCGAAATTCAGCGCCGAGCATCAAAGCATCGGCATGAGCAGCGGCGGCCCCATCGGCGGGCAGTTCACCGGCAACCTGGCCAACAGCCTGCTGTCGGGGGTCAATCACTCGGGCCAAAGCAGCAATACCACCAAAGCGGCGTTCAGCCCCGGCAGCCTGATAGTGCGCAATCAGTCAGGGCAAACCCAGGATATCGCTACCCTGAGCCGGGATGCGGCGCACGCCCACGAGACCTTAAGCCCGATATTTGATAAAACCAAGGAGCAGGAGCGGCTGCAACAGGCCGGGCTGCTGTCGGATATCGGCAATCAGCTGATAGACATCGTGCGCAGCGAGGCGGCGATCGGCGCCCTCAACGTCGCCAATAAAAAGGTGGAGAATATCAGCGCGGCGGACCGGCAGGAGGCCAGGGAGGCCCTGGCTCAGGGTGATAACCCCAACGTAGCCCCAACGGAAAGGCAAATCCGGGACCATATCCGTGGTAATGCCTATAATGAGGCATTAGCGGATTCCGGTTTCGGCACCGGCGGCGGCAAACTCAAGGCGCTCACGGCGGCGGTAGCGGCGGCGCAGGG
>NZ_JAAVUT010000055.1 GCF_018449575.1 Sodalis sp. dw_96
TGATGTGGTCTAATGATCTTGGACACCCAGAAAGGGTGATAAACTTCCCCAATACAATAGAGGTGTCCAATGAAAGATAGACGAGCTTTTTCTCCTGAGTTCAAATGCGAAGCAGCCGGCCTTGTGGTTGATAGTGGTTATTCCATTACTCAGGCCAGTGAGGCTATGGGGGTGGGTAAAACGGCGATGCAGCGCTGGGTTCACCAGCTCATCCGCGAACGCGGTGGCGCAACACCTGTCGCAGGCAAAGCTCTGACCCCTGAGCAACAGCGTATTCAGGAACTGGAAGCGTACATACGTAAGATTGAACGTGAGAAAAATATCTTAAAGGAGGCTACCGCTCTCTTAATGTCAGAGTCGTTCACTCGCTAGAAGTGATCCGGATATTAAGTGAGCGTTATCCTGTGGTGGAGTTATGTCTCCTTTTTGGTGTTGCACGCAGCCGATATTATTACCGACGCGTGCCTGAAAAGCCTGCCAGAGCGGAGCAAAGAGAGCGCCTGTGCGAGTTGCATGAGGAAAGTCGCGGTTCAGCAGGGTCACGCTCGTTATCGACCTCCTTAAAAACGGAAGGCCATGGGGTAGGCAGAGATAAGGCCCGCCGCATGATGAAAGAGGCAGGACTTGAAAGTACACAACGACGTAAGCATCATTATCGTTTAGCGAAAGACGAAGCAAAATATGCCCGCAATCACCTGGAGCGAGCCTTCGACGTCGAACGTCCGAATAGCGTCTGGTGCGGTGATGTGACGTACATTTGGGCAGGAAAATGCTGGGTCTACCTGGCCGTTGTGTTGGATTTGTATGCTCGCAGAGTGATTGGCTGGTCTTTATCGTCATCACCTGACAGTGCATTAACGGTTGATGCGCTGCGGATAGCGTACGAATCAAGAGGATGCCCTAAAGGCGTGATGTTCCACTCGGATCAGGGTAGCCACTACAGCAGCCGAACATATCGGCAAAAGTTATGTCAGTACCGCATCAAACGGAGCATGAGTCGTCGGGGCAACTGCTGGGATAATGCCCCAATGGAGCGGTTCTTCAGGAGTCTGAAATCGGAATGGATACCGGAATACGGTTATGAAAATGCAGACGATGCGAAGACAGATATCCTGAATTACATAACGCATTACTACAACCATCGCAGACCGCATAGCTTCAATGGTGGTCAGACGCCGCATGCCAAAGAAAAGCGTGCGGCGTAAAAAACCTTAACGGGTGTCCGATATTGCTAGACCACATCA
>NZ_JAAVUT010000056.1 GCF_018449575.1 Sodalis sp. dw_96
ATTCCACCGATCAAGCCGTGCGGGTGATGGTGGAGCCGGGAAGGCTGGTGATATTGACTGAGGCGGATTAACGAGTGGTCTGTAAGATAAAATCCCGGCTCGGACGCCGGGATATATAAAGCTTAAAAGTTATCAACACATATTAATTTAAATTAAATCTATATAGCATCCATATAGCAAGTCCACAAATAGCACCATAACATGCTCCTAGAATGGCATAATCAGAAAAATTGATTTCAGAGGTATTTTTCAATGAAAACCAAATAGCAAGTGGTATTCCAACACTGAATCCTGCTGAAAAATAGGCCATAATCACAATTAATAATAAATATGGCCTCTTCAATTTTCAATTCCATTCTTTTGTATTAGGGTACTTGTAGCTTCCTGCACTGTAGCTGCACCTGTACTGCCTGCGATCCCAGGTATAGGGCTTAGTTTTACTTCTTTGAATAAATAACCTGGCCCGAATGTTGTCTCGGAATATTTAAGGGCATTTTTACTCGCTTCCATGCCAAAATGCTCTTTGATAAGTTTAGCTTCCCATGGGCGCGTGATCGCTGTACCCAAGCCAAAGCCAATAGCAGTTCCACCCGCTGCCCCCATCATTGCAGCCTGTGAGTTTTCGCCCGTTACATGGCTGCTAAAATAGGCCCCACCCACATTCAACCTGACATTAGAATTAAGCGATTTTCCAACCCCGGCGGTCCCACTCACGCCAGATGTGAAGAAACTGGCGTAATCAAATTTATCGCCCGTTTTTCCCTCTAACACTTGTACACCGCCATTAGCGCCCAGACTCATGGCGGCACCGATGGCTTTTGCGGTGAGGGTGGCTGATTTGGTGAAGGTTGATTTCGCCGTTCCTGCTACACCTAGGACATTTTCCGGCTCGGCAACAAAAGACCCCAGCCGGTTCCAGCCATCCGTATTTTTATGGATATACTCTAGGGCTTTAGCATTTTCCGTCTGCACCACGCCACGGATCTCTTCATCCCGTATCGGCGCACCGAACCAGTCCGGCATCCACGTCGGGCGTGAGGCCGCGTTCATACCGGTATCGACGAGTTGTTTTTGATAGCTAGCACAGGTCAGAGGGCTGTCTTCACATACCTGCTGGAGTTCTTCGTTGCGTTGGGCATTTATCGCCGCGTATTTGTCCACAATAGCGCCACAGTCACCGCCCGTAGCCTTGCATTCTGCCCACGCTTTATCAAACGCACGACCGTCATCACCGGTCAAAT
>NZ_JAAVUT010000057.1 GCF_018449575.1 Sodalis sp. dw_96
GGCTGAGCGGTGCGGCAGCGGGTTCGGGGCTGGGCCTGTGGCTGGGTGAGATACCGGATGCGGGTATTGAGGAAAAAGCCCGGCTTGCAGGGGATATCGCGAAAGGGAATGCTAAAGTCTCTGCCGGTATCGCCAATGCCGCAGGCGTCGCGATGTTGCCGGGTGCGGGTCAGGCCCTATGGGGGCTTGGTGCAGCGGCCAATGCCGGTGTCCGTTATCTGGACGGTAAGCCGGTCGATCCGGTGAGCGCAACGGTGGCAGGTTGGGTAAACGTCGCGAGTATGGGAAGCGGGCTCGCAGGAACCATAGGCTGGAACGTGGCTGGCGGTGCTTTAACCAGTTCGATTAACGGTGAAGATCCGCTGACTGCATCTATCACAAGTGGCGTAGGCGCTGCTTTTGGATATGGGCTCGGCCTAGTAGCAAAAGTTGGTGTAAATGCTACTGGTAAATATCTTACACAGGGATTTGATCCGAAATTTCATCCTGAACTTCTGAAATATACTGAGGTTAAGGGTCAACTAGGAATATCGAAAGAAATGTTACCTAGTAAAATTCCTAGCGCTGTTGGAAATGTGACTTCATCTATTAGTACGGAAATGGGCACAGATACATCGGAGAAATTAATCAAAAAGGTGGAAAACAATGGAAATTTACCACCCAAATAAATTAATGCTAAGCATATTGCTTTCGGTGCTAATTATCTGTTTGGTTGTTATTGCTGTGATCTCCGCTAGCTTAATCACTAAGGTCTTTTTTTCCGGAATATTGTGGATATCAAGCGGTGAATTCGATATGACGCTGCACGATGTGTGGCGTATTACAAAAATGGGCATTGGCGGAGGCGGAATAATGGGAGTCGGTATAGTTTTACTCCGTCTCTTCAAAGTAAAAGGCTTTTAGCCTAACTTCTTGCTTGCCTTATATATCCCGGCACCTGAGCCGGGGTTTTATCTAACACGTCAGCTCGTTAATCCGCCTCAGTCAATATCACCAGCCTTCCCGGCTCCACCATCACCCGCACGGCTTGATCGGTGGAAA
>NZ_JAAVUT010000058.1 GCF_018449575.1 Sodalis sp. dw_96
CATCTCTGAAGTCTTCTCTGGATGTCAAGAGTAGGTAAGGTTCTTCGCGTTGCATCGAATTAAACCACATGCTCCACCGCTTGTGCGGGCCCCCGTCAATTCATTTGAGTTTTAACCTTGCGGCCGTACTCCCCAGGCGGTCGATTTAACGCGTTAGCTCCGAAAGCCACGGCTCAAGGCCACAACCTTCAAATCGACATCGTTTACAGCGTGGACTACCAGGGTATCTAATCCTGTTTGCTCCCCACGCTTTCGTACCTGAGCGTCAGTCTTCGTCCAGGGGGCCGCCTTCGCCACCGGTATTCCTCCAGATCTCTACGCATTTCACCGCTACACCTGGAATTCTACCCCCCTCTACGAGACTCTAGCCTGCCAGTTTCAAATGCAGTTCCCGAGTTAAGCTCGGGGATTTCACATCTGACTTAACAAACCGCCTGCGTACGCTTTACGCCCAGTAATTCCGATTAACGCTCGCACCCTCCGTATTACCGCGGCTGCTGGCACGGAGTTAGCCGGTGCTTCTTCTGCGGGTAACGTCAATAATAAGTGCTATTAACACTTACTCCTTCCTCCCCGCTGAAAGTGCTTTACAACCCGAAGGCCTTCTTCACACACGCGGCATGGCTGCATCAGGCTTGCGCCCATTGTGCAATATTCCCCACTGCTGCCTCCCGTAGGAGTCTGGACCGTGTCTCAGTTCCAGTGTGGCTGGTCATCCTCTCAGACCAGCTAGGGATCGTCGCCTAGGTGAGCCGTTACCCCACCTACTAGCTAATCCCATCTGGGTTCATCCGATGGTGTGAGGCCCGAAGGTCCCCCACTTTGGTCTTGCGACGTTATGCGGTATTAGCTACCGTTTCCAGTAGTTATCCCCCTCCATCGGGCAGATCCCCAGACATTACTCACCCGTCCGCCGCTCGCCGGCAAAGTAGCAAGCTACTT
>NZ_JAAVUT010000006.1 GCF_018449575.1 Sodalis sp. dw_96
ATGGAATCGGGTGGTGGTCTAACCAGGAAGAGAAAAATGTCTGATAATGATCTTATTCTGTACACCCTCTGAAGATGGTCAAGCCCAGTTTTTACTGCGTGAATTGGGTGGTCAGGTTTGGCTTACTCAGTTGGAGATGGCCGAGTTGTACCAGACCAGTAAGCAAAATATCGGCTAACACTTGAAAAGCGTGATTGCTGATGGGGAGCTGGCTGAGGAGGCAGTAGCAAACCGGAAGTTTACAACTGGCGCTGATGGTAAAGAGTATCTGACTTTGCTCTATTCTCTGCCGATGATTATTGCTGTTGGCTATCGCGTGCGTTCTGCCCGCGGATCGCAGTTTCGGAAGTGGGCGACACGCAGCTTAGAAGAATATATGAGTAAAGGGTTTGTCATGGATGATGAACGCATTAAGGATCCGAAATGGGATTATTTCGATGAACTGCTTGAGCGGATCCGCGATATCCGCTCTTCTGAGCTGCTTTTCTCATCAGGTGTCGTTCTTCATCAGGGATAAATGCTAAGATCGATATAACTTAGTCCGGTTAGTGATGTGTGAGATTTGGCGATTGATCAGATCGCTCAATTCGGACTGAATTCCATCAAAGAGATCTACTATTTTGCAAAGCTATTTAGTGGCAAGATTCCCTGTGGGATAAATTCGAACGACGTATGATTGTTTCCGTGCCGTACGCTCAAGACGATATCTCTGTGAGCGCGATCACGACGATAAAAACACTCAATGGCACAAGGTGCATAAAGTCGCGGTGGCGCAGAACGGTCAGCACAGCGGCCGCAATGATTACCGCCCCCATCGCCAGGCCAACCATGCGACTGATGGGAAGCGCAATCAGCACGGCGCTCATTATTTCCAGGCCGCCGGTAAAACGGCCCCACCAGCGCGGGTAACCCCACCGGGCGAAATCGCTTCGTGTCGCGACCGTGCCTATAGCGTTAACAAGGCCCGCGCCAAAGAAGCTGGCGACCAGGAGCCAAACCGAAACAGCATGAATCATCTCAACGTCCCCCCATCAGCAAGGGAATGGCCGTGAAGATCATAAGCAAGGCCGTAGTGGCATGAATGCCGAAGGCGCTTTTGACGGAGCCTTTCGCTGCCAGAATCAGCAGCATGTCGCCGACAGGGACGATGGCTTCCACCAGCAGGATGATGCCGATCCCTTGGCGCGCGCCCCACGCCATGAACACCAGTACCAACACTCCCGAAGCAATGTCCCGCACCCCCTTGAGGCGAAGCCACCACGGTATATTAACGCCGTTTTCAGGCAGCGGCAGGCCGAAACTGAGTGTCGCGGCCATGGGGTTCACAACATATTGGGCGCCGATCGCGATAATCGCGAGGGCCAGTAATAGCGCCATTCCCATCGCAAGCCAATGCATCGTATTGTCCTATGCTTGTATATTAGCAATAGAATATAATCTATCATTGCTAGATTATCAAGCTTCCGTATAATGACCAGACATATCGAGCAGGGGGTCTGGGAGTTTGAAGGATGAGTATCGCCGAGCGGAAAGGCAGGCAGCGGGCTGAACGCGAATCTCGCATTATCGCGGCAGCGCGTGGGATCGCGGAGCGCGAGGGATGGAATGCCGTAACGGTTCGCCGCCTGGCCGAAGAGATTGAATATAGTCAGCCGGTCCTTTATTCACATTTTGAGAACCGGGATGCGATTGTTGCAGCCGTTGCAATCGGGGGTTTCCAAGAAATGACCGTAGCCCTGAGGGATGCGGCGCGTGCATCCACCGGGCAACAAAACGCCCTCGAGAATGCCGCCATGGCCTATTTCGACTTCGCATTGGGTCAGCCCGCGCTCTACGAGGCCATGTTTATTCTGCCGACGGATCTGCGGTTCGCTGAAGCTGAAACCAGACCGGAGCTGCGGGCGGCTTACGACGCTATTGCGGCGGTAGTAACGCCGTTTTGCGTCGATGTAGATGTCGAGGCTGTGACCGAGACCTTTTGGGCAGCCCTTCATGGGCTGGCCGAACTCGAGCGTTCAGGCCGCATCAGGCCCAGCGCGCGCGTTAAACGTATCATGCTTGTTGTGCGGGCAATCCTCGTTTCCCGAACAACTTTGATGACCCCGGCTCATAAGCCAAAATGGCAATAAAAAATTCCATCACACAATTAATTATGTGAGATCAGCATTACAAAAAATGCTCTTAAAAATCTTAAATTCAATTTTAATAATAAAGAAATTATATTTAATTTGCTTAGACTCATCGACCTAAAAATAACTATCCACAAACTTTCCCACCGAGAAGTTTTGATTTTTGAAAGCCTGGCTGATTAGCCCTTATTTCATACCGCTAAATCCATCAGCGCATCAAGTTCTAAATTATTCAATCCCGTGGCACGTTCTATCGCGGCGCGAGCCAGGCCCATAGACAACAGATTGCGGGCAATTTCTCGGGCTTGCTCGTTACGTCCTTTTTGCAAACCCTCTAATTGCATATGTTCTGCGAACGTCATCATCTCTTTCCTGTATCGAGGTATATTCTCAACAAGAATACGTAAAAAGGCTTTGGAGTCAAGAGTATTTGTCTCCTGGGCGAGGTAGCGCAGCAGCGATTTTATCTGCTCTTTACTCAGCTCCGCCAATTTCAGCAAAAAGACAATATCCGGCAGCCGAATATTGATATCCCTTTCTCTAATATGCTTTTGTACATATTCAAGCAACGCCACTTTGCCATGGGTTTTGATTTCATCGTCCGGGATAACCGTCACATCCACCAGGGGAAACGGCTGACAATACAGCGTTTGCGCCACGTCTGGGTTGTGGAAGCAGTTCAGCCAACGGGTGCAGTAAGGGTAGGGACTTTGTGTTCCATGATAAAACAATAACGGTATCACCAGCGGCAGTTTTTTATGACCTTGCTCAAGGTGGCGATGCATGGCCGCTATGCTGTAGCGCAGTAACCGAAACGCCATCATCTCGTCCGCGCTGGACTGGTGCTCAATAAGGCAATAGACATAACCCGCTCCCTCCGAGGTTTGCATACTGTAAAGTATATCGGAGTACTGGGTGCCAAGGTCATCTTCGATAAAGGAGCCGGAAGTGATGGTCAGCGTACCGAAGTCGCATATTTCCAGAAAAGCCGGCGACAGGTGTATTTGCAGGAAATCATTGACGACGCCGACATCGCCAAAAAATTTTTTGAATAATGAATCATGTGGTGTTGGGATAGTTTTCATCGGCGCACTGTAGCGGTGAGAACATCTACAGAATATAAACGTCATTTTGACCGTATTGAGAATGGTGTAAATTTTCTGGGTGCTTCGCAATTTAATGCAACACGGCAGTTCTTTTCAATTAATTATTATCATCAATGAATTTCCGCAAATAAAATACTATGTTCGGATTATATGAAATGAGTAGTGTTTATTTGTTGAGCTTTTTTTCTATTTTTTGGTGGATTTTTCATCTTTTCACTATTAGGAGGGCAAGCGTACCCGATTTTAATTTTTTACGATACGTTGGCATAATGCACGGTAGTTTCAGTTTAAATCTCACTTCCAGAGCAGCCAAATCATCAACGCTACCGTTCGGTGCGGCTTTTTATCAATGCCAAAATCTCTGTTTTCTCTTCCGGTGATAGCGTCAGGAATGCCAGCATCAATTCGGCTAACATATCATCGTCAGTATAAAAATAAGCTAACGGCATTTCCAGCACATCGGCTAACTGCTGAACGGTCTTGATGCCGGCCTCATGGACGCCTTTCTCATAACGGTTTATGCGGGCGCTTGCCACAAACTCGTCAATCCCGGCGGCAATGCCGAACTTCTTCTGTGACAAACCCTTAGCCAGCCGTGCTTGCTTGAGTCGCCGGAGGAAAATGTCATGGTAGGTTGGTTTAGGTTTCATAACTACGATATTCGTAGTTATGACTTGAAGTCGATACTACGAATATCGTAGTGTTGGGAGCATATATTCCTTTTATGGCAAAGAGTTAAGATTTACATGAAAAACGATTGGCATCCGGCGGATATAATTGCTGCCTTGCGGAAAAAAGGCACCACATTGGCTGGGCTTTCACGCTCAGCCGGACTGGGCTCATCGACACTGGCAAATGCCCTGACGCGTCCTTGGCCGAAAGGTGAATGGCTTATTGCCGGGGCGCTGAGTATTCATCCTGTTGAGATATGGACGAGTCGTTATTATGATGGTGAAGGGGAATTGATTGATCGTAAGATCAGAATCCGGGAAAAACGGCCGAAGTAACGCTTGAATGTTAATACACTCCGCCACCGGTTATTTGCTTTCTAATATTATTTGGCTCGCTATAGCATGACATGATATGAATGCGAGCCAATTTCTGGTTAGTCCGCTATGAACCTAAGCAGATCTGGACTCATCGATACAGAAGCTGGAAAATGAATATATATGATTGATTTAAAATCATATATATTTTCGTGTTTTTGTGCGGTGGGCACAATTTTGGACACAAAACGGAAACTGCTTATAACACTATGATTTTTTTGAGTTAATATCTCGCTTCTTTCTGATGCCGAAAGGCCAACACATAAACACGGTCTTCTATTTTGTCGTAGCGGTACGACGCCACATAGCCGGAATCGCCGAATTCAATCATTAGTTCGCGTAATACCGGCAGCTCAGTAAAAGGGCGGCCCATTTCGGGGTTGTTTCCCCGTTGCCCAAAAAGTGCTTCGAGCACTTGACCCGCCCTGATGGCCGCCAGCGGATTTTTGCTGGTCAGGAACTCACGACAGCGCGTTAACCCGGTTGCAGCTCGTTGTGTGATGATTACTTGTGGCATGCAGGAATATCCGTTTCCGCTTCTGTTCCCCAACCACGCAGCCAGGTTTTGACTTCGTCACCCGTCAGATGCAGGCCGGTTTCCTGATATTCACGCCAGGAGTCGATGGCTTCCTGCTTAAAACTCTCGCGTGCCTCTTCGTGTTCAATGTATTGAGTGATCGCGGCTATCATTAGATAGTGTGGGCTGCGATCGCGTGCATCCGCCAGTTTTTTGACACGCTCTTTAAGCCTGTCGTCGATCTTGAGTGTGGTGCTTGATGTTGACGTGATGCTAGCCTCATATGGAGTATAAGGTGTTACCTTTTACCACTTTAACTTGCGGATAGGGGAATAGCAATACTTGAAAAGATGGTGCAAGTAAGTTATTGATATTAATTATTATTTTAAGTATAAATCCGTCTGATTGACGAATTTATGGACAAAAAGGCGCTTAAAGTTTTATCTTGAAGTTAGTAAATTACTTTTTTAGATAGTTTTGAAAAGGTAAAAAGTAAAATAATTATTATAAATCAATCGATTGCTTACAACTTGTCTGTTGTTTTAGTCATAAAAAACTTGCAACTACCATTGATTATCAATTAGGAAGTAAATATAAGGATATGTCTAGAAACGGTAAAAAAACCAATGAAATGAAATTATTCAATAGATCTTTAACATTGTGGCAGTGTTTGATATTTTAGTAACTACAGCCAGAAATCGGCATTTAGCTCATGCGTTGTAGCAAAAAAAGTCGACCTGAAGGTGCCGAGTACCTATTCCCAAGTGTGCTCTTCTACGACCGAATCATGTGCTTTCTACCTGATCCAGATTGAATACTGTTAAAATTGAATGCCCATATAATAACTTTGGTTTTTCAATGGAGGCTTTTGCGGTGGCAGATAAACATCCCTATATGTCCGGCTCTGGTGGTCTCACACAACTCGTAGCTCAGCTGCGTCGAACGTTTCCAACCACTGTAACAGCTGATACATTGAAAAAGCTGGGCATTGCGCCAAACAACGAGACATATGTGCTCAATATTATGCGATTTATTGGGGTTCTTGATGAGGAAAACAAAAAGAATCCCGAAGTGGGATCTGTTTTCAACAAGCACGATGATAATGATTTCCAAGTCGGTTTTGCTAAGTTGGTTTTTGACTCTTATCATGAACTGTTTAACTTACATGGGGTCGAGGCGTGGCACCTGCCAGTTGATAAACTGGTCTCGTTCTTCCGTACTAACGATGAGACCAGTGACGTTGTTGGCCGGAGACAGGCTACAACTTTTCAGACTCTTGCCCGAATTGCTGGCAAGTTGGAGGAAGGGGCGTCAGTTCCTGCATCGAAGCCACGTGTAACAAAAAACGGCTCACAAAAGGCAACCAAACTTGCTGCCGATGTAAAGAGATCTTCTCCTGCGATCTCTGCCGGTGAGTCTCCAAGTATCAATGCGGCTCCGCGAGATCAAACGCCTGCTGGCATAGCGTTAACAGTGCGAATTGAGATTAACTTACCAGCTGGTGGCGATCAGCTTACTTATGATTATATTTTCAAAAGCATAAGGGAGAATCTGCTAAATGGGAACGGCGTTTAAGCTTTTCGAACGTATTGTTCGAGAAAGTACAAACATTGTATCGGAAGGGAACGATGTTTTACTTCACCCATTTGAAATACGAAATATTCATCCAAGCTTTCCTATCAAAGTTCGAAGACTTTTTGATGATGGACATTGTGCTGAGGCCACCTTTCTAGCAATGAAGTGTGTAGAGAAAGCTGTCCAAAAGCATTCTGGTAAAAAAGAGTTCGGTCAAAAGTTGATGATGAGCGTGTTTGACAAGAACAAGCCTCTTATACAACTCAACCCTCTGTCGAACGCTAGTGAAGAGGATGAACAAGAGGGCTACCGTTTCTTGTTTTCAGGAGCAGTTCAAGGCATTCGGAATCCTGGTGGGCATGAGATTGAGCTAAGTGATGATCCTGATGTGTGTCTTGATCACCTTGCTTTTGCCTCATTATTATTACGCCGCCTTGAGCGTAGTGGTTTCAAATAATTATAGTTGCTTTGGCCTAGAAAATTATAATGCTGAATATAAATGGTAGAGTGAAAAATAATATTTTTTAAAAATTTTTTATAAAAAAATAGTATGTCCATAATAATTCGAATCCGCTGAATACTCGCTTGAGATAAGGAGGTACCAGTAGTTAAAACCGGTTTGCCGGAAATGCAGATAGTAATTCCAAGCTAATATTCAGCATCAAGTTAGTTCGCCGCTTTCTTCTTTTTAAATGGTATATTTGGTAGACTCTAATGGCCAATTAAAATAAAAACAAATACATCTGGGAAATAGGTAATCTGGCAGATCTCCGTATAATAATCGGTAACTGTCAGACCACCGCTAAACTCATCCATATGAAAATATAAAATAATTTATTGAATATTTTACTATCATTCATCTAAGAATATTTCACGATTTTAGCCCCACATCTACTGAGACACGGTTTATATCATATTGGGTGACAGAACGGGGTGTGGCCAACGATGGATCAAATAAAGCAAGGTTTATTCCTTCACTCACTGAGCTACGATAAATCACGCCATGAAAACCAATTTTCTTTATAAACTCACATAAATATTGGCTAGGTATGTAGTCAATTGCAGCACTACGTGGTAATACGGGATGAGTTAATTCTTCACCTAATTTTTCCAAAAAAGGGATGTCTGCGCGCATCTTTCCTATTTCACTGGCATCAGATAATACAAAAGGGGAAACATGCTTGCGGGGATCTCTTAAATCAACAATAACTAAATTATCAGGTATGTCAAATTCTGCAACTGTAGCTGTTTCACCTGTATGCGGTCTAATTTCAGATATGGCAGTCTCTGGAACAGAACCAAGATACAAATATGGAATTCCCGTTGGATTTGCGCGACCATGGCTAGCTAAACGGCTAGGTGGGGCGCCCATTTCTTCTATTTTATAGGGAATATCTGTTAGGTTTATTCTTGCTCTGTACCATTTCTTTGGAACTTCATAAGCTTTTAAGTGATTGAGCAGTTCTTGTAGTCTTGATGTATCAATTTGTTCATCTAGGAAATATCTATTTTTATAAAGAAGCTCATCTCGTAATGTATCCCATTGCGCTAAACC
This sequence comes from Sodalis sp. dw_96, assembly GCF_018449575.1. Classification (GTDB taxonomy): domain Bacteria; phylum Pseudomonadota; class Gammaproteobacteria; order Enterobacterales; family Enterobacteriaceae; genus Acerihabitans. The sequence goes on from NZ_JAAVUT010000006.1 coordinate 7,929, forward strand.
TGTGCTTTTATAATTATCGGATGGAGAGAAACTACGTCTAATAATTTGTCCATCATCGAGAATCTCTCCTAACAATTCTTTTGCATGTGCATTATCCATTGTAGGATGAGTGAATAAATCCCAATCATTTTTTAGACATTCAACAAGACTCTTCCCATCAGGATTTATTTCATAGACATTTATAAGCAATTCAAAATAAATCAATAATTCCGATGGTTCAATGATATCAACGTTTTGACTCCCGCAAAAAGAGCAATTACCTTTTTGTGGATTGAGACTGGGAATAATATTGTTACGTAGTCCGTTATCATTGAAGCATTCTGGGCAACATTTTCTAACCATTTTCAGCCTCCGAAATAATTAGCCAATGTTTCTATATGATGTTTCATTGATAATTTTTTTACAGTACCGAGTCCCGGAAAATGCCCATTCCTATGTAACTCTCTCAACTCTGAAACTGCTGTGCTTTCAAAAATTGATGAATTTGGTGCATCTACCGCTTTTATTAATTTATTTAACGCTTGCCCAAATTTACCTGCAGGATCTGTTGGCGTATCTTTTGTAGTTGAAACAAAATGATGAATATACATGACATTATCTTTGTTAGTATCCAAAAAAGTGAGATGAATTGCAACAGCGTAAGCTGGTCCACCACCTTCGGTATAATCATCACCAACAATTAGAAAATCACCAAATCCTTCCATATCCTCTTCTGTATATGTTACATGTAGATCTGAAAATTCCTCTATCTCAGGGTAGTCTGCATTTTTTCGTTTTTTGAATCCATCACGGATTAAAACTCGTTCGGAATTTTTGAAATATTTTCTATAAAGTTTTCCACAATTTTTTTCTATGAATATGTTTTTATGAATTTTACCATGTGATTTTTCGGATAAAGAACGAGGTTCTGAAAAGCCAGCGTGAATGAAACATGGCTGATGATCTATATGTTCATTTAACAATTCTAAAGCTATATTTTCATTCATTCCTTCATTTAATAGAATGCCAGCAGATATATTTTTATGATCTAAAAAGCTATCCCTTAATAGTTGAGATATATTATGCCCATTGGTCGAGTGATCACCATATGAAGGATTTAAGATTACTATAGCTTTACCATTGGAGTCACATATAGCGCTAAGAGTTTTTTCTAAACCGTTTAATGTTTCCTTCACAGGTTCTATAATCGGTGTGAACCCAGCTTGCGCCATCATACTAGCAGTTTCGCGTATTGTAATTAACTCAAACTGCTTACCTCTGAAATATGGATGATACATAGCAACATTAAGCCCATTTAAATGCTTCATCAAGAGGTTTATTTAAAGTCTCAATCAAGCGGTTATGATCCTTATTACGTAATTGAACTGTTAGTGCTATTGTTTGCAACGCTCTCGGCAGATTAGCAATTAAAGCACTCAACGGCGCAATATTACGCGTCTTTTTTAAAACTTTTATCATGTGGTTATGTATAACTATGGGATCTAATTCAGAGTAAAGACTCCTTATTGCATTACGCATAAGCGTATTTGGTAAACTGGGAATTTCTATACTTAACTCGTTAAGTATATCTATAGCCTCACTAAGTCTCAATGAATCAAAAATCGTAAGAGAACAAATGAAGTCTGTATTCTCATTGGCCTCCCTCAAAATACTTATTCTATTCCAACGAGATAAACTCATTACACCTACATCTTTGGGCGTTGTATCCAAAATTTCTTGAATATGTGCGGTGCCCGCGATAACATATATTTTGCTGAATGCTCGGCGATAATTATTGATCTGATTTGTCAATCTAACTAGTGAGTCTCGATCTGATTTAATTTCATATACCGTCCCACTGCCATTGAGAATAACCATATCGGCCTTACACGAACCAACACGGAACTCAGTGAGCATACTTGCAGTACGTAAAGAATGACGTCCTAATAATAAATTATGGATCAAAGCAGAACGATATACGTATTCATTTCTGGCACCTGATCTCCGTAACGCTGTAAATGCTGTATCAAAAGCGTCACCAATTGTTGAATTATCGGTTTCAATATCATTAAAAATAGCTGACTCAATCAGTAATCGCGAAAACAGCGGCGACTGACCTTTTTTCGCTATCTCAGAAATTACTGATGGGGAAAATATTCTAGACAGCGCTGAAAGCTGTGTGGGATTTAACACACCTATCCTCACGATATTTCGTACTTCAAGTAACTATCTCTCATTTTCTCAGTTACTTTCCGTGATTTGAATCGTAATTATGATAATAACCGATTATTTAGCTCTTGTCACCCGCTTATACGGAGTCAGTTGAGTGTAAGTGTTTTCCAATATATTGATTTAATTATAAATAATAAGCATTCTTAACATGGGGTTCATTGCAACATTCAACAGTTGTGCGCCCTGAAATCCTAGCGGCATTCCACCTAAAGGCCAAGAATGTTTACGACTAACAGGTTGCCCATCAAGGTAAACATAGTTAATGGGCCGATGATAAGTCTCCTGTTCACCTTCACAATTCGGTTGTGTGGGTGAATAGGAGACGACAAGCTAAGCGCGTCAGGCTTTTCAGTTGAGGATTACCTATTCCGTTGGTAACTGGTCTATACCTATTGTGGTACTGAAATCTCATCTTTTTTAACAAGTACTGTGCCTTCTCGGGCCAACATTCGGCCGCAATGCTTTCCCCAGGTTGGTAATTCTTTCTGTTTCGCTTGGGCGCTAATGTCATGATCGAAATTTTTTGCGCCTAATATTGTAACTTAGCTCATGAAGCAGCGGTGTCACTTTTCCCGTCCCGACGGGTGAAAGTGACGCCGCACTCCAGCACGCATTTCGGACTCACCGGATGCGTCCCGACAAACACCCAATGAATCTGACACAACATTTTGTGCTATTTTGGCTTCTTCATAGATTTAATTTTTGCATGCCAAGGATATGTACTAAATTCCGCTTGTGCGTATCACCGTCTACAACGGTTTGATTTGTTGTCGGTCACATCTTTATTCTTCGTTGACACCGGTTTGCCGGATGGCTATGTTTTTCTTGTCAGACGTCATTTGTAGATGACAGCCCCAATGTTCCGGTAACCTGTAAGGAGCGCCTTCGGGTGGTTACAATCCCAATGTTTCCGCAGTCTGCAAGAAACGCCTTCGGGTGACTGCATCCTAGACCTCCAACGCCTTCAAGGAGGTGCCTTCGGGTGGCGGATCGTCTGTCCGCCCCGCCAGTCAGACAGCGCCGGTTGGAGAACATATCCACCGGCGTCGGGGTTTCACCGGCACATCGAGGCAGGGTTTTGTTCTTCGTTGGTTTCCCGCACTGGACACCTTCAACCTGAGTCTGAAAAGCGGCTCCGTTGCCAGAGTGATTAGTATCTTTTCATACCGGCACCCGGCTTTTCCCTTTTTTTCCCAAGCACACCGACGCGACCGGTTACGCCGTTCGGTTTCTGCCTGCTTATTTTCTGCCAGCCAGTGCTGACGATCCTGTTTTATTCCCATGCGTGTTTGTTCCGTTTCACGACGGGCACGGCACGCTCATTTTTCACTGCGGTTTTCATCCGGTACGCCGGGCCGAACAGCCGCTTACTTATCACCCATCAACTAAGGAGGACTGAACCGATACCTGAGGCAGGCTTTCGAGCCTGAGGGGACATTCCTGCTTTACGCAGGCGGTTGCACTGAGTGCATCACCGATGCCCCGCCATACCTCATCCGCTGCCGCTCCGGCGCACGGGTACCGTTCAGCGCGACACAGGATTTCACCTGTGTTGCGAGACAACCACGCGCCGGAGACAGAGGACCACATCATGTCAGCACTTGGACGTGAGATGCAAAAACTTGCTAGACAGGGTGGAGGCAGTCATAAGACCGTCCATGATCGGCTACGCATTACCGAACGGCTGGGTAAGCACCTACTAGCGCTGAATATCCAGGTGCGGGCGGTAAAGCACCTGAAGAGCGGGCATATTGAAGCCTATATGGCTGATCGGCTCAGCCAGGGCATTTCACCACGTACGCTGCAAAATGAAATGGCCGCTATTCGCACCGTCCTGCGCGAAGCCGGACGGCATACCCTCGTGCAATCGGATCGTCTCAGTAACTGGGCGCTTGGCCTTAGTGGCGCCAGCCGGGCCGGAACCCGCGCTGCCATTACGGCCGAGCACTATCAGCATGTCCTCAGCCAGTTTCAGCAAAAAGATGCCGGGCTGGCCGCCACCCTTGAGCTGGCCCGCCTGATGGGGCTGCGCTCGGAGGAAGCGGTTCGTTGCAGCCAGTCCCTGAAGACCTGGTCGCAGGCCCTGGCCCGTGGCGATGAGCGGCTGACCGTGGTGTTCGGCTCCAAAGGCGGGCGGCCACGCCAGACCTTGGTGCTGAACCGGGAAGCCGTTACAAATGCGGTAAACCGAGCGCTGAGTATTACCACAACCCATAACGGGCGTTTGATTGATAAACCCGATTTGCGCACCGCGATGAACCGCTGGCGCTCCCAGACCAGCCGCGCCGGACTCACTGGCCGTTATTCTCCGCACAGCCTGCGTTATGCCTGGGCTCAGGAAGCCATGCGGCATTACCGGCAACAGGGATTCAGCCAGAAAGAAGCTCGCGCTCTGGTTTCCACCGATCTGGGGCACGGCGATGGGCGCGGCCGTTACATTGAGTACGTCTATGGACGAGGGGATTGAACCATGCGTTTTGCACCTCGCGGCCATCTTGTGCAACTCCCAGGCACCCATCACACCATCCCGTTTACCTTTCCTGTTAGGGAGAGCCAGCCATGAAACCCGGAATTATCCCTGTTAACCATCAACATCCCGCATTTATCACGTCACTGCCTCTGCGCCGGGGCTCTGACGGTTATGACACCCGCCAGGATTACCTGATCAAGGGCCATCTGCCCGGCCACTCGCTCAGCAGTATCTACGGCCCCAGCGGCTCGTATAAATCCTTTCTGGCGGTGTCTTGGGCCTGCCATATCGCCACCGGCAAGCCGTGGGCTGAACGGCGGGTGAACCAGGGCGCAGTGATTTACGTGGTGGGTGAAGGCGGTATCGGTGTGCCGCGCCGTATCCGCGCCTGGGAACAGACGTTGAACGGCGGCAGTCCGGTTGATGCCTTGTTTCGGGTGGATTGCCCGGTATTCCCCGCCAGCCCGGAGAGCGTACAGCAGGTAATTCAGGCCGCCGCCGACGTGGAGCAGGAAACCGGCATGCCGGTGCGCCTGATTATCCTTGATACGCTGGCCCGCTGTTTTGGCGGTTCGGATGAAAATGCGGCCAAAGATATGGGCGCGTTTATCCAGGGGTGTGACACCATCAAGGCGGTAACTCAAGCCTCGGTACTGATTGTCCATCATTCCGGCAAGGATCAGGAGCGGGGCGCCCGTGGTTCCAGCGCCTTTCAGGCGGCGCTGGATGCTGAGTTTAACGTCCGGCGCGAAGGCGACAGCAACGCCCTGGTGCTGAGTTGTACCAAGATGAAGGATGCTGAAGAACCCTCCGCCGCAGCTTATGATTTGCAGCCGGTGACGGTGTATGCGGATGAAGATGGCGAGCCGGTGGAATCGTTAGTGTTATATGACCGTCCAAGGGAAATTAATACCGTTGCCCAAACCGACCCGGCGCTGGCCGGTATCCCTTATCTGACGGCTAATCATATTGCCCTCTGGCAGTGTATCCGTGGCCGCACCGTTAACGACGGCGTCTGCACCAAATCGCAGTTACGTCAGGACCTGCGGACCCTCGGCCTGAACGTCGACAAGAAGTTTACCCGCTGGCTGGATAAGCTGGTAAACACCGGTCTGGTCACCGTCAGCGGTGAGACTGTGCTGCCCGCGATTCCGCTGGAGGAGAGGGGGGAATAGCGGGGAGAGGGTGGGGGAATGGCATTGGCTAAGAGGGTAATCCCCCACTTTTTATTTATATAGCGGTAATTATTGGGGGAAATGCGCCGAAGCCGCATTTTGCCTAGCCTGAGTGGCAATACCTGAAAAACAGGTGGGGGAGGCTCGGTCAGAATAAAAGTGGGGAAAATAATGGGGGATTTTCACAACAGCCAGATGGCATGATAAGTTGTACGAGCAGACGACGGAGTACCATTGCTTACCAATGAAGAATCCTATGACCAATCAGATGCAGATAACAGTATTTCAAGGGACAGTTGGCGATCGCAACGACCTGGCGCGGCCCGGCGCTATGGCGATCGGCACGCTGATGGCGGATAGGCTAGGCTTAGCACCTGAGATTATCGGCACAGCGAGTGCGGTGATTGGCCGCGGCTGGCTGGAGGCGCTGGAAGCCGCCAGACCGTCATTGATCGCCTTATCCGATCGGCTCAACCATCTTTTCGCAGACAATATTAAGCCTTTTACCGCATCCAGCCGTTGCGCGGCATCTTTGGCAACATTACCGGTGGTTGCCCGCTATTACCCTGATGCCTGCATAGTCTGGTTCGATGCCCATGCGGACCTGAATACCCCGGCCACTTCGGTGACGGGCTATCTTGGTGGTTTTTCCATCGCGGGGCCAGTCGGTTTATGGGATTCGGGTTTAGGTAGCGGTTTAGATTTATCGGCGGTGATACTGGCAGGGGCCCGTGACATTGATCCCCCGGAGCAAAAACTGATCGATGACGGGAAGTTGCAATGGGTGCCGGCAGGCGGCGGGCTGGCCGAAGGATTGCGGCGCGCCATCAATGGCCGGGCGGTTTATGTCCATCTGGATTGTGATGTATTGGAACCCGGTATCGTTCCTACGGAATATGGGGTTCCGGGTGGATTGTCATTAGATGATCTTCACCATGCCTGTCAGGTCATTGCAGAACATAGCATCATCGGCGTGGAAATTGCCGAGTTTCAGATTTCCCAGGCTGAAAACGGAACTCCCGCTACGCCTGCCGCCCTGCTTGATGCGTTAAGCCCGTTAATTAATGGATTGACCCGCTAACGCGCTGCGCTTGTTTCCCGGCAGATAGGATGGCAATCGAGTTGCCATCCTATCTGCCGGGTCTTTAAAAAATAAACAATTAGGTTTTTGCGCTCTCTTGTGAATTATTTATTTTCGTTCTTCATCTTCTGCTTTATATGCCTTGCCAAACCGGCCAATAATTACTTTCCTGCCTTCTTCGATCTGAGCATCCACAAAGTTTGCCCATGCCTGAAGCATTTCCCGGCGTTGTCCAAGGTATTCCGCCCGGTTATAAACACCACGAACGCCGGCAATCTTATGCGCGAGACATTTTTCCACCCAGTCGGAATTATATCCTTGCTCATGCAGTAAGGTGCTGGCCGTGCGCCGGAAATCGTGGATAACAAAATCACGCAAATTCAGATCCAGCGTACGCACGGCGGCGTTAAGCGTTGTTTTAGAGATCGGGTGCCGGTAATCATTGCGGCTGGGGAACACATAGGGCGACGAACCCGCCAGAAATTTAAGTTCTTCAAACATGGCCAATGCCTGGCTGGACAAGGGAACCATATGCGCCTTATCCATTTTCATGCGCTCGGCTGGAATGCGCCATTCGGCGGTGAGAAAGTTAATTTCATCCCAGGTTGCCTCGATTAACTCGCTTTTGCGCACCATACACAGAATCAGCAGGTGGAGGGCCAGCTTATGGCGCCGGTTCATGCCGGAGGTGTAAATACCGCGCAGCAATATACCGATCTCTTGCGCGGTCAGGGAAACATCCCGGCTGGACGCTTGCGCTATATAACGGGCTTCGATGGCGGCGGCGGGGTTGTTGAATATGATCCCACGCGAGATGGCATAGGCCAGCATGCGTTTCAGCACATTGCGGGCGAGGAGGGCGACATGATCGGAGCCGCGCAGCTTGATGCGGTCGATTACCTCCTGTACCTGTGCGGTGGTGAGGTCTTCGATCTTTAGCTGTCCGATAACGGGAATAATATCTTTATCGAGAATGCGTACAATATTGCGCGGGTGCCGGTTGGTACGCTCAACGATATCCGTCAGCCAGCGTTTGGAGAAGGCATCCACTGTAGTGGGTTCTTTTTGCTTGGTTTTATCTTGCTGCTTTTTCTGTGCCGGACTGACGCCATGGGCAATCATGGCACGGCACTCTTCGCGCCAGAGACGTGCTTCGGCCAGGGTAAATGCGGGGTATTCGCCCAGCGTTGCTTTCTGTGGCCTGCCGTTGAAGCGATAGCGCAAACGCCAGACTTTGCGGCCGGTGGGCAGTACCTCTATGACTAAACCACCGCTGTCGGCGACCTGGTATGCCCGCGCTTTTGCTGAAAGACTTCTTATCTTGGTATCTGAAAGCGCCATATGTACCTCTTTACTGTGTCCATATGTATGACTTTTAAGATGATGTTATATATGTATTTTTTATTAAAATCCCGTTCAGTGTGTCCATAAAAAACCACTTTTGAGCATTTTTTATACTAAATTATGTGTCCATAATATGCGATTTATAGCTCAAAAAACAACCATGGACATAGGATAAAAATCACCATGGACACACTAATGGACATAAAAATCGCTGGCTCTTAACAGAAGGGAATAGACCTAAATAGAAATAAAAATCCCATAAAACAATCAGTCATATGGGATTAGCGGAATTGGGTGGACGTCCACTGACCTGGACTCACTTCCCGATACAAAAACTCGAAAATATCCGCCCCAACAGATCATCCGACGTGAATTCTCCGGTAATCTCGCTCAAAGCCTGCTGCGCCAGTCGTAATTCCTCAGCCAATAGCTCCCCGGCGTAAGCACTCACCAACTGTTCTTTACCAATTACCAAACGTTCCGCCGCCGTATCCAACGCCTGCAAATGGCGCCGACGGGCCAGGAACCCCCCCTCCAGGCTGCCGTTATAACCGATACTTTGCAGAAGGTGGTCGCGCAGCAGGTCGATGCCGGTGCTCGAATGAGCTGAAAGGGTAATAAGTGAGTGACCATTCACTTCGCTTACTGCTTCAGGTTCACCGGTCAAATCAGCTTTATTGCGAATCACTGTTATCGGCAAGGCGGCAGGCACCCTGGCGACGAATTCCGGCCACAGGGTATTGGGGTCGTTTACCGCGGTGGTGGTGCCGTCCACCATCAGCAGCACATGGTCCGCCTGTTCTATCTCTTGCCAGGCGCGCTCGATGCCGATGCGTTCCACTTCATCACCCGCTTCCCGCAGGCCGGCGGTATCGATGATATGCAGCGGCATGCCGTTCAGCAGGATATGTTCCCGCAGGACATCGCGGGTGGTGCCGGCGATATCGGTGACGATGGCCGCTTCCCGGCCGGCCAATGCATTGAGCAGGCTGGATTTGCCGGCGTTGGGGCGACCGGCTATCACCACTTTCATGCCTTCCCGCAGCAGGCTGCCCTGACGGGCTTCGGACCGTACCGTTTTAAGCTCGTCCATGACCTCGTTAAGGCGACGTTCAATCTTGCCGTCGGAGAGGAAGTCGATTTCTTCGTCGGGAAAGTCGATGGCGGCCTCGACATAGATGCGAAGGTTAGTAAGTGCTTCCACCAAATGCTGAATGCGCTGGGAGAAAACGCCCTGTAATGAATTCACCGCCGAGCGGGCGGCCTGCTGCGAGCTGGCGTCAATCAGGTCGGCTATGGCCTCGGCCTGGGCCAAATCAAGCTTGTCGTTAAGGAACGCCCGTTCAGAGAACTCTCCCGGACGGGCAATACGCACGCCTGGCAGCCCCAGGACGCGTTTTATCAGCATATCCAATATCACCGGGCCACCGTGGCCGTGCAGCTCCAGTACGTCCTCTCCGGTGAAGGAATTCGGGCCGGGAAACCACAGGGCAATACCCTGATCGAGAACGGCCCCGTCCTGATCGCGAAACGGCAGATAATCGGCATAGCGGGGTTTGGGTAACTTGCCGAGCAACTGGCGCGCCGCCTCGGTGGCCAACCGGCCGGAAATCCGCACGATGCCAACCCCGCCGCGTCCCGGCGGTGTGGCAAGGGCTACAATGGTATCGGATTGGCTCATGCTGTTCTCTCTTCGCGCCTGGGCCGGCGCACGTAATAAAAAAGGCGGTCATATGACCGCCTTTTCAGACTGTCTTCGGAACAAGACTAGGTTTTCTTCTTATCCCGGCTGTGCAAACCGCGTTTTTCCAGGCCGCGATAAATCAGCTGCTGCTGGATAATGGTCACCATATTGCTGATGATATAGTACAGCACCAGACCTGACGGGAACCACAGGAAGAATACGGTAAAGATCACCGGCATAAAGGTCATGACCTTCTGCTGCATCGGGTCGGCGACGGTGGTGGGCGACATCTTCTGAATGAAGAACATCGTGATGCCCATCAGAACCGGCAGGATGTAATAGGGGTCCTGGGCGGAAAGATCTTGTATCCACAGGACAAACGGCGCGCCGCGCAGTTCAATGGAGCCCATCAGCATATAATACAGCGCCAGGAAGATCGGCATCTGTACTACCAGCGGCAAACAGCCCCCCAGCGGATTGACCTTCTCGGTCTTATACAGCGCCATCATTTCCTGGCTCATGCGCTGTTTGTCGTCACCGATACGTTCACGCATGGCCGCCAGTTTCGGCTGCAGCATGCGCATTTTCGCCATGGAGGTGTATTGCGCTTTAGTCAGCGGATACATGATGCCTCGGACGATAAAGGTGATGACGATAATCGAGAAGCCCCAGTTACCGACGTAGCTATGGATAAACTTCAGCAGCTTGAACAGCGGTTGGCTGATAAACCATAGCCAGCCGTAATCCACGGTTAAATCCAAATGCGGCGCGATGGCGGCCATTTTGTCCTGGATTTCCGGGCCGACCCATAAAGTCGCGGCAAGAGTATTCTGCGCGCCCGGGGCCACGGATACCGGCGTGGCTTTAAAGCCTACCGCCGCTTGGCCGTTGTCCAGGTTGCTGGTGAAGAAATTATGGTTGCCCGGGGTTTGCGGGATCCAGGCGGTGGCGAAATATTGCTGCAACATGGCAACCCAGCCGCCCTGGGTGTTGATGTTCAGGTCCCCGTCTTTGATATTGCTGAAGCTGTATTTCTTGTATTTGGTATCGTTTGACGAGTATGCCGCGCCGCGGTAGGTATGCAGCGCAAAGTTGCTGCTGCTGGTATCGCGATGCTTGGGCAGATCCACCGACTGCTTCAATTGGCCGAACATGACCAGTTCAAGGGGTTTGTCGCTGGTGTTGTTAACGCTGTATTCCACATTCACCGCGTAATCGCCGCGCTTGAGGATAAAGGTCTTGGTATAAACGACGCCGTCCGGGGCGGTATAGGTCAGGGGTACGCGCAGCTCGCCCTGGTTATCCGCCAGGACATAGGTGTCCTGATTGATATTGTAAAGCGGACGTTCGCCGTTGGCCGGATTGTCCGGGCCGTTTTTGCCGGTCAGGCCGCTTTGCGCCTGATAAACAAACTCGGGGGAGGTTTCAAGCAAATGGAAAGGTTGGTCTGAACCCAATTTATCAGGATAAGTCAGCAAGTGGGCCTGTTCGATATCGCCGCCACGGGTATTGATGGAAAGCGACAGAACGTCGGTTTTCACTTTGATCAATTGCCCTTGTCCACTGGCGGGTAAACCCTGGTTTGCTGCGTCACCGGTGGCTGTGTTCGCTGTCTGTTGCGTAGTCTGAACCGTCGTTGGCTGCGGAGTATGGTCCGTTTGCCAGGCTTGCCAGATCATGAAAGACACGAACAGCAGAGCGATGAAAAGAAGATTGCGTTGCGAATCCATCGTTAATGTTCTCTGTTATCGTTGGTTTTCGGCGGCACGGGGTCATCGCCACCTGGGTTCAAAGGGTGGCATTTTAATACGCGTTTCAATGTCAACCAACTGCCTTTTAACATACCGAACCTGCGTATTGCCTCGATACCGTATTGCGAGCATGTGGGCTGGAACCGGCAATGAGGTCCCAGCAACGGGCTGATATAGAGTTGATACATGCGTATCAACCCGATTAACAGCCCGGAGACTGGCGACAGTGGCGGCGCCATAACTTTTCCAACGCTTCCGTCAAAGCGTGATTATTCAAATCCGCCACCCCTTTTTTGGCGATAACGACAAAATCCATTGCGGGCAGGGCGTGCTGGTGCATCCGAAAGCTTTCTCGTGTAAGACGCTTGATCCGGTTTCGTTCATGAGCCCGTTTTACATGTTTTTTGGCGACTGTCAGACCGACGCGGGGATGCCCCAGCATATTCAGGCGGCCGAGGATGGTGATTTGCGGCGTGCCGGCCCGTTGTGGCTGCTGGAAGACGAAAGTAAAATGATTGGGAGTTAACAACCGTAACTCCCTGGGAAATGCGAGCGTAACCACCCGGGGGGTTAGCTTTATTACTTCGAAGAGACGGTCAGACGTGTACGGCCTTTAGCACGACGACGTGCCAAAACCAGACGACCATTCTTCGTTGCCATACGCGAGCGGAAACCGTGATCACGGTTACGTTTCAATACGGACGGTTGGAAAGTGCGTTTCATAGCGATTTCTACCTAACTAATATTTGACTTCACAGTAAACGCGTTTGGCTGTTCGGCGTGAAAAGACCGACGCCTCAATCGCATTACGCATTAAAGAGGCGGGATTGTAGTAATTGTACAGTCCTGAGTCAATTCCCATCACGTTTTACCCACCTGGATACTCGTGCCCGCCCGAAATCCTCGTCTGGAACAGAACGGAGGAAACAGGCGTCACGCGTAGGGGTGAGAATTATACGGGTTCCGAGCCAAAGCGCAAGGATCTGCCGGGATCTCTCGCATTATAATTCGGATCTCCACTGAGGGGGAGCAACCGTTGAAAATCGGACTATGCTTAATTTCACTGATATAAGACTTACATTTTATCCCAAGGATGGAGAATCGGTTACACTCATTCCCGCCCTTTTCAGCCTGTGGATAAAAAGGATCGAAACTGTGTAGAAGAGGAGGATCTCTGACGCGCTTTGCGTTATGATCCGCAGTCCCCTGACGGGATCCTCAGGGGTTCCGTTGCGGTAAACCGTTTAAGGCGGTTCGCGGATTGCCATCGCGGTAACCCGTGTCAAAAAGATGATCCTGAATCATACAGTTTTGTTCTTTTCCTTTGTTGATCTTGTTCGATTGGAGTCCGCCGTGTCACTTTCGCTTTGGCAGCAATGTCTTGCCCGACTACAGGATGAGTTACCTGCCACAGAATTCAGTATGTGGATACGCCCTCTTCAGGCGGAACTGAGTGACAACACTCTGGCATTGTACGCCCCCAACCGTTTTGTCCTGGACTGGGTGCGCGATAAGTATTTGAATAATATCAATGGGTTATTAAACGATTTTTGTGGTACAGACGCGCCTTTGCTGCGGTTTGAGGTGGGAAGCAAGCCGCCCTTGTCGGTGGTGATCAGTCCTCAGCCGGTGAATCACGTTAATAACAATAATAATGAGGCGCCGGTGCAGGCGGTTCGGCCCAGGCCCACGCGGCCAAGCTGGGACAGTTCGCCGGTGCAGCCGGAGCTCTCTTATCGTTCAAACGTTAACCCCAAGCACAATTTCGATAACTTTGTCGAAGGGAAATCCAACCAGCTGGCGCGCGCGGCGGCGCGGCAAGTGGCGGACAACCCCGGCGGCGCTTACAATCCGCTGTTCCTATACGGCGGAACGGGCCTGGGGAAAACGCATCTGCTGCATGCGGTGGGCAACGGCATTATGGCGCGTAAAGCCAATGCCAAGGTGGTCTATATGCATTCGGAACGTTTTGTGCAGGATATGGTGAAAGCGCTGCAGAATAACGCTATCGAGGAGTTCAAACGCTATTATCGCTCCGTGGACGCCCTTCTTATTGATGATATTCAATTTTTTGCCAATAAGGAGCGTTCTCAGGAAGAGTTTTTCCATACCTTTAATGCTTTGCTGGAAGGAAATCAGCAGATCATCCTGACGTCCGATCGTTATCCCAAAGAGATTAACGGGGTGGAAGATCGCTTGAAGTCGCGTTTCGGCTGGGGCCTGACGGTGGCCATCGAGCCGCCGGAGCTGGAGACGCGGGTGGCCATCCTGATGAAAAAAGCCGATGAGAACGATATTCGGCTGCCTGGGGAAGTGGCGTTTTTTATCGCGAAACGTTTACGTTCCAACGTCCGTGAACTGGAAGGGGCGTTGAACCGGGTGATTGCCAACGCCAACTTCACCGGCCGGGCAATTACCATAGATTTTGTGCGAGAAGCGCTGCGGGATTTGCTGGCGCTGCAGGAAAAACTCGTCACCATCGATAATATCCAGAAAACCGTGGCGGAATATTATAAAATCAAAGTGGCCGATCTGCTCTCAAAACGGCGTTCCCGTTCGGTGGCGCGGCCCAGGCAAATGGCTATGGCGTTGTCGAAGGAATTGACCAATCATAGCCTGCCGGAGATTGGCGACGCTTTCGGCGGACGCGATCATACTACAGTGTTACACGCTTGCCGCAAGATTGAGCAGCTGCGTGAAGAAAGTCACGATATTAAAGAAGATTTCTCCAACTTAATCAGAACATTATCTTCCTAACTATGAAATTTATCGTTGAACGCGAGCATTTGCTTAAACCTCTGCAGCAGGTTAGCAGCCCGTTAGGCGGGCGACCCACCCTACCGATCCTGGGCAATTTATTATTGCAGGTGGCGGAGGACCGGCTATCGCTGACCGGTACCGATCTGGAGATGGAAATGGTGGCGCAAGTCGCCCTGTCTCAGCCCCACGAGCCCGGCGCCACCACCGTGCCCGCGCGCAAATTTTTCGATATTTGCCGCGGTTTGCCCGATGGTGCGGAAATCACCGTGATGCAGGAAAACGATCGCATGCTGATCCGGTCGGGGCGAAGCCGTTTTTCATTGTCCACCCTGCCCGCCACCGATTTTCCCAATCTTGATGATTGGCAAAGCGAGGTGGAGTTCACCTTGCCTCAAGCCACGTTGAAACGATTGATTGAATCCACCCAGTTCTCCATGGCGCATCAGGATGTGCGATACTATCTGAACGGCATGCTGTTCGAGACCGAAGGCGAAGATTTGCGTACCGTCGCCACCGACGGGCATCGCCTGGCGGTATGTTCCATGCCGGTGGGCCAGACGCTGCCGACTCATTCGGTCATCGTGCCTCGTAAAGGGGTGATGGAATTGATGAGGATGCTGGATGGTGGAGAAACGCCGTTAACGCTGCAAATAGGCAGCAATAATATCCGTGCCCGCGTCGGTGATTATATTTTTACCTCAAAGCTGGTTGACGGTCGTTTTCCCGATTATCGCCGGGTGCTGCCTAAAAATCCGGACAAGACCCTGGAAGCCGGTTGTGATGTGCTAAAGCAGGCTTTTGCCCGTGCGGCCATTCTGTCCAATGAAAAATTTCGCGGCGTGCGCCTGTACCTCAGCAACGATCAGCTGAAAATCACCGCTAATAATCCCGAACAGGAAGAAGCGGAAGAAATTCTGGACGTCTCTTATCAGGGGACCGAAATGGAAATCGGTTTTAACGTCAGCTATGTGCTGGATGTACTGAATGCGCTGAAAAGCGAACAGGTCCGGCTGTTGCTGACCGACGGGGTGTCGAGTGTGCAAATCGAAGACTGCGCCAGCCAGGCGGCGGCCTATGTTGTTATGCCGATGCGTCTCTAGAGATGTGGTAAGGTAGTGTGACTGAATGGCCCTATCGCGTCTTCTCATCCGTGATTTTCGTAATATCGAGTCCGCCGATTTGGCCCCGGCCGCTGATTTCAATTTTTTGGTCGGTGCCAACGGCAGCGGGAAAACCAGCGTCTTGGAAGCCATTTATACCCTCGGACACGGCAGGGCGTTCCGCAGTTTGCAGGTGGGGCGCGTTATTCGTCACGAGCAGCCGGAGTTTACGCTGCATGGCCGCATAGATGGCATAGAAATAGGCGCACGGCAAACGTCGGTGGGTTTGAGTAAAAACCGGCTTGGGGATAACCGGGTACGCATAGATGGCAGCGACGGGCATAAAGTCGCTGAGCTGGCCCAACTGTTGCCCATGCAGCTCATTACCCCGGAGGGTTTCACCCTGTTGAACGGGGGTCCGAAATACCGCCGTGCCTTTATGGATTGGGGGTGTTTTCATAACGAGCCGGGTTTTTTCACCGCTTGGAGTAACCTGAAGCGTTTGCTCAAACAGCGAAATGCGGCTTTACGCCAGGTAAGTCGCTATGCGCAGCTACGCGCCTGGGATCAGGAACTTATCCCCCTGGCGGCCCAGATAAGCAGCTGGCGTGCCCATTACAGCGAAGCGATAGCGGTGGATATCACCGCGACCTGCGCCTTGTTTTTACCGGAGTTCCAGCTGGATTTCAGTTTTCAGCGCGGCTGGGATCGCGAGAGTGATTACGGCGAGCTGCTGGAGCGTCAGTTTGAGCGCGATCGAGCATTAACCTATACTGCGTCTGGCCCGCACAAGGCGGATTTTCGCATTCGCGCCGAGGGGGTCCCGGTTGAGGATTTGTTGTCCCGCGGTCAGTTGAAATTACTAATGTGCGCCCTGCGTTTGGCGCAGGGAGAGTTCCTGACCCGCCATAGCGGTAGACAATGCCTCTATCTGATAGATGATTTTGCCTCAGAGCTTGATGCCGGCCGCCGCAGGCTGCTGGCCGAGCGCTTGAAAGCCACCCGGGCCCAGGTTTTTGTCAGCGCGCTGAGCGCTGAACAAATCCGTGATATTACGGATGAAAAGGGCAGGATGTTCCTGGTGGAACAGGGTAAAATACGTATTCAATCCGAAGTTTAAAATGAGCGAGAAACGTTGATGTCGAATTCTTATGACTCCTCAAGTATCAAAGTACTAAAAGGACTGGACGCGGTGCGTAAACGCCCAGGAATGTACATCGGTGATACGGATGACGGCACCGGTCTGCACCATATGGTATTCGAGGTTGTGGACAACGCTATCGACGAAGCCCTCGCCGGCTATTGTAAAGAAATTGTCGTTATCATTCACGAAGATAACTCTGTATCGGTACAGGATGACGGGCGCGGTATTCCCACCGGCATCCATGAGGAAGAAGGCATTTCAGCCGTGGAAGTCATCATGACCGTGCTTCACGCGGGCGGCAAGTTTGATGACAATTCCTATAAAGTGTCCGGCGGTTTGCATGGCGTGGGCGTGTCAGTGGTCAATGCCCTGTCGGAAAAGCTTGAGCTGGTGGTCCGCCGCGAAGGCAAAGTGCATGAGCAGACCTATAAAGGCGGCGTCCCGCAGGCTCCGCTGGCTGTGGTGGGCGAAACCGATCAAACCGGGACCACCGTGCGTTTCTGGCCGAGCCTGGAGACGTTCACCAATAATACTGAATTTCAGTATGAAATACTGGCCAAGCGTCTGCGCGAATTGTCTTTCCTCAATTCCGGCGTGGCCATCCGCTTGCTGGATAAACGTACCGATAAAGAAGATCTCTTCCATTATCAAGGCGGTATCAAAGCCTTTGTTGAATATTTAAATAAAAACAAGACGCCGATTCATCCCACCGTCTTCTATTTTTCAACGGAAAAAGACGGTATCGGCGTGGAAGTCGCCCTTCAGTGGAATGATGGTTTCCAAGAAAATATTTATTGCTTCACTAACAATATTCCTCAGCGTGACGGCGGCACCCATCTGGTGGGTTTCCGTGCTGCGATGACCCGTACCTTGAATTCCTATATGGATAAAGAAGGTTACAGTAAAAAAGCCAAGGTCAGCGCCACCGGCGACGATGCCCGCGAAGGTTTGATAGCTGTGGTGTCGGTAAAAGTGCCGGATCCGAAATTCTCGTCCCAGACCAAGGACAAGCTGGTTTCATCCGAGGTGAAAACCGCGGTTGAGACGCAAATGAATGAGCGGCTGGTGGCCTATCTGCTGGAAAATCCCACCGATGCCAAGATTGTGGTGGGCAAGATTATTGATGCCGCCCGCGCCCGTGAAGCGGCCCGCAAAGCGCGTGAGATGACCCGCCGTAAAGGGGCATTGGATTTGGCGGGTTTGCCGGGCAAGCTGGCGGATTGCCAGGAGCGGGACCCGGCGCTGTCGGAACTGTATCTGGTGGAAGGGGACTCGGCGGGCGGTTCGGCCAAACAAGGGCGGAACCGTAAAAATCAGGCTATTTTGCCGCTGAAAGGGAAAATCCTCAACGTGGAAAAAGCGCGTTTTGACAAGATGCTCTCCTCTCAGGAAGTGGCTACGCTGATTACCGCATTGGGTTGCGGTATCGGCCGGGATGAATACAATCCCGATAAACTGCGTTATCACAATATCATCATCATGACCGATGCCGATGTGGATGGTTCGCATATCCGCACCCTGCTGCTGACCTTCTTTTATCGCCAAATGCCTGAAATCGTTGAGCGCGGACATGTCTTTATCGCCCAGCCGCCCTTATACAAGGTGAAGAAAGGCAAACAAGAACAGTACATCAAGGATGATGACGCGATGGATCAGTACCAGATATCGCTGGCGATGGACGGTGCCGCTGTTCATCCCAACGAGCATGCCCCGGCATTGGCCGGCGAGCCGCTTGAAAAACTGGTTGCCGAGCATTACGCGGTGCAAAAGATGATCGGCCGTATGGAACGCCGTTATCCGCGCGCCCTGCTGAATCACTTGATCTACCAGCCAACGCTCCATGAGGCGGATCTTGCGAACCAGGAGCATGTGACAAGTTGGATCGGGGCCCTGGTGAACGATCTTAACCAGGACGAAAAGCATGGCAGCAGCTATAGCTATACGGTGCGCGAGAATCGTGAACGTCAACTGTACGAGGCGGTATTGAAGATTCGTACCCATGGTGTAGACACCGATTACGTGATGGATTTTGAGTTCGTTCACGGCGGTGAATATCGCAAACTGTGCTCACTGGGTGAAAAACTGCGCGGCCTCATAGAACCAGACGCCTTCGTTGAACGGGGTGAGCGGCGACTGCCGGTCACGACATTTGAGCAGGCGTTGGAGTGGCTGGTAAAAGAATCACGCCGCGGTCTGGCTATTCAGCGTTATAAAGGGCTGGGTGAAATGAATCCGGAACAGCTATGGGAAACCACCATGGATCCGGAAAGCCGCCGCATGCTGCGGGTGACCGTCAAAGACGCTATCGCCGCCGATCAATTGTTTACCACCCTGATGGGGGATGCGGTGGAACCCCGGCGCGCGTTCATTGAAGAGAATGCGTTGAAAGCGGCCAATATCGATATTTAACCGCTGCAATAGCGTATGCCGGCTTTCGCTTGACGTAGACATAAAGAAAGGCAGCCATTGGCTGCCTTTTCCATAACCCATACTTATATATTATTTGTTTTTATTAAATATAATTAAATATGATCTCTATTATTTAATTAATATTTTATAGCCATCTTTTATTAGCCTGGATATTTACACCTGCACTCTACTTCTTATATAATGCGATCGTTGTCGAGTTAGGGGTAAGTCAATTTAATGGAACGACAACGGTAACTGCCGCGCCATTTTTTGGCGCGGCGTTTCCTTAGGAAAAAATATGTTCGAAGCACTATAATTTCTATTTAGCATTGCAATAAATATTTCAGTAAAATCATTTACTTATTAATTGATATTAATACTCCTTCATTTCGACCTCTTCTCCTTTGACCTTGTTACTAAGCCGTTTTCAGCGTTGATTTGCTGAGTAAATTCTCTGCGAAAGCATCACCCGATAATTGTACAATATTTAATTATTTAGTTTTTATCAATAAAATATGAAATGAGAGGCTTTAATGAACCACCCTTGGCCTGGTCAGCGTCCGAAGGAGGAAACCCTCGATGATATAACAGGTAATGGCCTTAGGCTCGAACAGCCATACTTCGACGCGCAGCTTTCCATTTTCCGGTTTAATCTTCACCAGTGATTTCGTTTTCATATTTACCCTTCCTTTGGGTTTGCTACTTTTATGTCGTTCAATGACGGGTGATCAATAATAAATTATTCACATAGAAAGTCTAACGAAAGAAGGTTAGAAATATTTATTAGTAATGAATAAATTCAATAATAATTTAATAGGCTGAAGTATTTTTAATATTAAAGGATAATATGATGAGCCCATTTAGAATACCTTTCAGCGTAATTACCGGCAAGGTACTTTATGGTCATATTACCTTGTGGGGTGCCGGCAAATCGGGAGCGACACGAAACATTCAGCGTCCGTAGTGGATTTGCGCTATTATCGGTTAGTTTCGTATGATGATTGAGTGATGGCGGAATGGCGACTTCTTCTGGCTTTCCGCCACAGCCTAAAGAGGGTGCAATGACGATAAAATTGATAGCGATCGATATGGACGGGACCCTGTTAAATCATAAACATGAGATAACTCCCGCGGTCAAACAGGCCATAAGCGCAGCGCGGGAAAAGGGTGTCCATGTCGTACTGGCCACCGGCAGGCCTTTTATCGGCATACAGCGTTACCTGCTGGAGCTGGATTTACAACAAGAAGGGCATTACTGCATTACCAACAACGGCGCGCTGGTACAGCGGACGGTTAACGGCGATCGCGTATCGGAAACCACCCTCGATTTTGACGATTACCTCTATTTCGAGGCGTTGTCGCGGCAGCTAAACGTCCATTTTCACGCGCTGACTTTTTCCACGCTGTACACTGCTAATAGGGATATCGGTCGCTATACCGTTTATGAAGCTTTTCTGACCGGCATGCCGTTAAAATTTCGCCGGGTAGATGAAATGAGCCGGGATCTCCGGTTTCCCAAAGTGATGATGATTGACGAGCCGGCGCTACTGGACCACGCCATCACCCAGATCCCCCAAGAAGCCTTTGATCGATACACCATCATGAAAAGCGCCGAATATTATCTGGAATTGTTGCGTAAAGAGGCCAATAAAGGTGCCGGCGTCAAGGCATTGGCGGAGCATCTGCATATCACGGCGGATGAGGTGATGACCATTGGTGATCAGGCGAATGATTTAGCGATGATTAAGTATGCCGGCATTGGCGTGGCGATGGGGAATGGCATTGATGAAGTCAAGGCCGCCAGCCAGTTCGTGACCAAAAGCAATCTGGAGGACGGCGTGGCGGTGGCAATCGAGAAGTTTGTATTGAATTCCCGCTAGCGTTGGGACATGAAGCGGAAACGTCTCAAAACCCCGGTCTTCCTTAGAGAAGGGTCTGCTCCTATCAGACATGACGGAGAGGAGCCTGAGTGATGTGCCCGGATACTGAGGGTATTTCTATTCACTCAGTCATCTTGAAATAATTTCAAATGACCAAGGCTTCGCCGTTATGACGTAATGATTATTGTTATTTCGGAGAATTTAGCCTCAGAAATTGTCTCTGTTGACTTAATGTTACGGTATATATACTTTCACACCATTTATATAGGGTGGCTCTGGTGATATCATATTTCGCGGCGGTGTCTTTCACATAAGCATCACTTTTACAAACCTCTGTAATAACTGATTTTTTGGATTTTATACTATGTGTTCGTTTTGTTGTAGAATTATCCGACATTCTTTGCAAATATACCTGTGCGGCAAGTTGTGATAAGGCTGATGTTTTGTATTTGTCATTATCAATATTTAACTTCAAATGTTCCTTCATTTCGTTTATAGACTTACCGTAGAATTTCGGGCACCAGTGATAAAAATGTTGATGCGAAATTTTATGCTGGAGTGCTACCCAGCGACAGCTGGATCCGGGGAGGCATGCTCTTATTAATATCGCACATATTCTGTTAGTGACGGCATCTCTATCAATGCCATTAACATGTCTTACATCACTTGAATTAAGTCTATTTTTCTGATAAGAGCCGCGATGAGAGGCGGTATTCATTATACCTAAAGTGTCGTACCGGCTGTCGTGTATTTTTTTTGGCAAGGCTAAGTTAAAAGGATAATCATCTTCTTTTATATATTTTCCAAATATTTCGCCTTGATCAGATGAAAGATTATGTAAGTTTTTATGCTCATTTAAGGTAATTATATTTTCGTTACTAATTGGTGGACGCATCGCTTGATACGGCTCGAAACTATTATTCGTTGTACTAATAACATTGCCGTTCACTTTTGAATAATTTAGAATCGTCTCCGCTTCCGGACCCTCTGTAGGAAAGTTTCCCTCCGCGGAAGAGAAATGAATGCCGTTCATATTGCTTGATCTCCTTCATTATATTTAGCTAATTAAAAGATGGCTTAGGACCCGTTCAAAAGTTCTGCCCCTATACCAGCCAGTATCGTTTGCTGAGATTTCCCGGTATTTTGCCAATGCTTTTTCCTAAAATCATTTAGAGTCAAATTATATATATTTTTACACCATCGATGGATTGAAGTAACGGCAATATCGTGATGTTTGGCAATCTCATATACAGGCTTATTAATGTCACAAGCTTCTTTAATAATGTCTTCTTTTTGAGATAAGGTAAAACTCTTTTTTTTAGTTTCGATTTCATTAAAATAAATTATGGTATCAAGTAGCACTAAAGCTTTTTTACTAGGGGAATAATTTATATAGATGTTCTCTAAACATTTTTTTAATTCTTTGATGGTCATTGAAAAATGTTTTTTACTCCAATTGAATATATATTGATGTGGAATATCATATTTTTTAGCCACTCTGCTACAGTTAGAATATGGATGGCATGCCTCAAGCACAATGGAGCACTTTTCTTCGTAGGTTCTCATGTCGTGGCTAGCCCAATGGGTGCGATACGGCTTAGCTTCTTTTTCGTGTTTAACGTACTGTAGCTTTTTAGATAGAAGGTTTTTTGATTTTTCAATCTGATGTGATGGAGCGTCATTAGGTTTTGACAGAGTTAAATCAAGAGGAAGGCTATCGAGCATTTCGAGTGACTCTCGTTCAAAATAACTTGGCGTAACCAGGGTTCTAAATCCCTCTGTGCTATGCCTATTATTTTTGCTGTTCGCACTTATTTGCTGATACGCTTCATCTAACTTGACATTAACATTGGAGGCTTTATTCAATTCTAACATTAACCTCAGCATATTTGGATTATAGTCTTGTCGGGTATCGTTTCCATGAATATTTTCCCTGCCAAAAGGGAAACCTATGGTGTTCATTTTGATTGATCTCCATAATAATTTAAGCTTCTTAAATGCCGCTTAAAAATGCTAACTAGAAATAATAAAACAACTGTTTTTATTAAAATAATTTAGAAAGAATTTATTTCTCATCAAGGTAAAAAAATATAACACAGCATTTATAAATTTTATGACAATAAGCTTTCATCAATAGCGGGCATGGCGGATGCATTATGCTTTCCCACCCCTTACCACATCCGCCAGAGAGTGCGAATCTGGGTGCGACGTTACGGGTTCGGCACGTCGTTACCCGGCCCCCTCAGATCCATCTCACAGTTTGTTGTTAAATCTTTTGTTGTTCACCATACACTTTGGTTAGAATGCTAACTCGTGGTAGGTATGGAGATTGTTATGGAAAACCCGTGTTTTATCGGTGTGGATGTGGGTTCCGCCAGCGTCCGCGCGGGGGTTTTTGACCGGCGGGGCCAGCGGCTGGCTTTTGCCGTGCGTCCGATTGATCAATATCACCCTCGCCCGGGCGTGGTGGAGCAATCATCACGGCAAATCTGGTCCCGGGCCTGCGAGGCAATCAAAGAGGCGGTGAAGGAGGCCGGGGTTGCCCCGGCTTCGGTGGTTTCGCTGGGCTTTGATGCTACCTGCTCCCTGGTGATGGTGGATGACCTGGGGCAAGGTATTTCCGTTGCTGAAGACGGGGACGCCGAGCGCGATATCATTATGTGGATGGATCACCGGGCAGTAGAGGAAGCGCAGGCGATCAATGCCACTGGCGATGAAGCGCTTGCCTATGTCGGCGGGGAAGTGAGCGTGGAAATGCAATTGCCGAAAGTATTATGGCTTAAGCGGCATTTCCCCGAACGTTACCAGCGGGCCGTGAGACTGTTCGATTTAGCTGATTTCCTGGTATGGCGCGCTACCGGCGCCGATGTTGCCAGTGTGTGCACCCTGACCTGCAAATGGAATTATCTGGCCCATGAGCACCGCTTCAGCACATCGCTTTTACAGGCGGTGGGGTTAACGGATTTATTGGGAAAAGTGCCGCCGACCATACTGGAGCTGGGCCAGTCGGCGGGAGCCTTGAGCGAAACGGCGGCAGGCCAGTGCGGCCTGACAACCGGGGTAATCGTGGCCGGCGGTATCATTGATGCCCATGCGGGCGGCCTGGCGCTGGTGAGCTCACGTCCCAAGGGAACGCTGGCGATTATCAGCGGCACATCGAACTGCCATATGCTGGTCAATCGTAAAGAGATACATGTGCCCGGCGTCTGGGGGCCTTATTGGGGTGCGATGTTGCCGGACTGGTGGCTTAGCGAGGGGGGACAAAGCGCCGCCGGCGCGCTGGTGGACTGGACGCTGCGACAACACGCCGCCTGGCCGCTGTTGCAGCAGCAGGCGGCTCAAGAGCAGTGCAGTGAGTACAGCCTGCTTAACCGATGGGTGGCGATACTGGAGCAGCGAGAACCTCTGCCCACCCGGCAACTGCACGTCTTGGCGGATCACTATGGCAACCGTTCACCCAGAGCCAATCCCCATGCCCGGGGTGCGGTTATCGGTCTGAGCCTTGAACAGGGGCCGGATGCCCTGGCCCGACTCTATCTCGCCACATTGCAGTCCATTGCCTACGGCACCCGCCATATTATCGATACCATGAATCAGGCCGGTCACCACATTACCCGCTTGATGATCTGTGGCGGTGCGACGAAAAATCCTCTTTGGCTGCGTGAGTATGCCAATGTCACCGGTTGCGATATCGAGCTGTCGGCGGAAGACGATGTAGTGACGCTGGGGGCGGCGTTATTGGGTGCGGTTGCCGCCCGGATTTATCCCTCATTAACCGATGCCGCCAGGGCGCTGGTAAGATCGGGTGAAATATGTAAGGCGGACGGCCGGCAGGCCGCTTTTCATCTGGCGAAATACCAGGTTTATTTACGTATGTATGAGGATCTGCAGCAGGCCGAGAAGGTGATGGGTCCTTGGTGCTGACATCAAAAACGGGAGCCGCGAATGCAAAATACGCCGTTAATCCGGGTAAAGGGGGCTAATTGGCCGGCGGAGTGTTATGGCCGTTAGCCGAGGGGTCTCCATGCAACATGCGTTCACGGGGGGATTCCAGGCGTTTATCGCTGTCCCGGCGCAGATAATCATAGGGCAGCAGCATGGTGTCAAGTACTGCGGAAAAAGGCAAATCGACCGCCGCGAAGGGGATCATGCTCCAACTGGTATCGTCATCCTCCAATACAGCCAGGCTGGCGCGGGTTCCGGGATAATAACCCTGATTGGGACCAGTATGGGTCATCACGCTGGAACATCCTGTGCCGCCCATTAATGCGCAGCTTGCCGTGAGAAAGAGTAATGTTGTTTTTAACATGGTTTCTCTGCATCCATTTTTTCTATAATATTTTGATGACTAAGCATCATTCGCATTATTCAGAATGAATAGAAATGCTAATCCAGCCCATAGAGTGTAATATATAATAAGCTCTTCTCTGTCTGATTTCCCCTATTTGACGATAATTTTTTTGTATCCTACCCTTGAAAAAATTGCCGGCACCACCATTTTATAGTTGTGACCGTAAAAGTACGCCGTAAGGGTATTTAGTCACCGACCTGTCCATTCGGAAGGTTGTTTATCACCTCGCTGATTTTTGGAGGCTTTAGCCATGCGTAATTTTGATTTATCACCCCTATACCGTTCCGCCATCGGTTTCGATCGGCTGGTCAACCTGCTTGAAGCCGGACAAACCCAAAGTAACGGCGGCTATCCTCCCTACAATGTGGAATTGGTGAATGAAAACCAATATCGTATTGCCATTGCCGTTGCTGGTTTTGCCGAAGATGAGCTCGACATAACCGCCCACGATAACCTTTTGACGATAAAAGGCGCTCATGGGGATGAACCCACGGAACGTAACTATTTATACCAGGGTATCGCCGAGCGGAATTTCGAACGTAAATTTCAATTGGCCGAACATATCCAAATTAAAGGCGCCAATTTGGAAAATGGACTGCTTTATATTGATTTGGAACGGGTGGTTCCGGAAACATTAAAACCGCGCCGAATTGAAATCAAGTAAATCAGTCGGGTTCCGACGCCACAGTATGTAATAACATCCGCCTGCCGAATTCGGAGGCTAACTTAACAATTATATACCCACTCGATTCCGAGCTGCGGCCAACACAGCGGCAACGTGAAAGATGAAGGGTATAGCGGATTATCTCGCTTCATAGAAGGAGTAAAACCATGCGTAACTATGATCTCTCTCCACTATTTCGTCAGTGGATCGGTTTTGATAAATTAGCCAGCAGTATGCAGGGTAATCAGGAAGACCTTGGCTTCCCGCCCTATAATATCGAAAAAAGCGATGATAACCATTATCGCATCAGTCTGGCATTAGCCGGTTTCCGGCAGGAAGAACTGACCATCGAGCTTGAGGGTGCGCGATTAAGCATCGACGGCAAACCCACATTGCCGGAAAAGAACGTGGAATATCTCCATCATGGCTTGGTCACCAAGGCTTTCTCCCTGAGTTTTACCCTGGCTGAACATATGTCGGTAACCCAGGCTGAATTTACCAACGGCTTATTGCATATCGATCTGGAACGCCATGTTCCCGAGTCTTTGCAGCCCCGTCGTATCGCCATCGAAAGCGGCGCCCAATCCCCGGCGCTGGAACACCAGGCGGATGGGCAATAAAGCCATTGATGTGCGTCTGAGTGGCGGCAGGAAAATGATCTGTGACCTTTGGATGCCGCCATTATGGCATTCCATGTTGGCGGTATCGTTAGCGCTTTTTTGATGTGCCAAGATTGAACCCGCCACGGTGAAGACATATTCAACTGCATCTCTCTGTGTCTGAATAATTGTTCAGCAGGTGAGATGCAGTTTTTTATGTTAAACAAACCAAACGACTCTATTACCGATAGATTATTGAACGGCGGCTTCCCGGTGCGCCCGCTCCACTTCTTCCGCCAAAATGGCGATGCCGCGTTCGATTTTATCGGCCTCGGGGACATAATTCATGCGCATGCATTGATGCGCGTGGGGCCAGTCGGGCTCGAGACCGGGGAAAAAATAGTGGCCCGGCACCATTAATACGCCGCGCTGTTTGAGACGTTGATACAATATCTCGGTAGTGATGGGTAGGTTTTGAAACCACAACCATAAAAATATCGCCCCTTCCGGTTTGTGGATCAGGCACCGCTCCGGCGGCAGATAACGCCTCAGCGTGGTTATGGTCTGCGTCACGCGCTGCCGGTAAAAGGGCCGGATGACGTTTTCGGACAAAGAAATCAAATCGCCGCGGCGGATCATGGCGGCGGCCAGCGCCGGACCAAGCCCCCCGGGGGCCAGGCTGATGATGCCGTTCAGATTGCTGACGGCGGAAATCACCTTCTCGCCGGCAATAACGATGCCGCAGCGTACGCCGGGTAATCCCAGCTTCGATAGACTCATACAGAGAATGATATTCGGATTCCACAGCGGCGCGGCCTCGCTGAAGATGATGCCCGGGAATGGCAGTCCATAGGCGTTGTCGATTAATAACGGGATATTGTGCTGTTGAGCCAGGGCATCAAGGCGCAGCAATTCCTGATCGGTAATCACATTGCCGGTGGGGTTGGTGGGGCGTGATACGCAAATCAGGCCAATATCCTCACCCACCTGCAGATGGTCGAAATCAACATGATATTTAAACTGACCGTCCGGCAAGCGGGCAATATTCGGCTTGGTGGAAACGAACATATTCTCTTCCAGCCCGGCATCGGCATAACCCAGGTATTCCGGCGCCAGAGGGAACAGCACTTTCCTCAGGCTGCCGTCCTCGGCCCGCCCGGCAAAGAGGTTGAATAAATAAAAGAAGGCGCTTTGGCTGCCATTGGTCAGCGCGATGTTCTTTTCACTTACCGCCCAGCCGAGCTCTTTGCGCAACAGGGCCGCCAAGGCGGTTAACAAGGCGTTTTTCCCCTGCGGGCCATCGTAATTGCACAATGCTTCCGCCAGAGTTCCCTCATCCAGCATGGAACGGCAAAGATCGTGAAAATAGGCTTCCATCGCCGGAATGGCCGCGGGATTGCCGCCGCCAAGCATAATAGCCCCCGGTGTGCGCAGGCCGTCGTTCATATCGTCCATCAGTTGGGCGATGCCCGAATGGCGGGTGAATTTGGTTCCGAAAAGCGAAAAGGTCATGTTGGGTGAATGTTAAAAGTTGTTATGGGATATGGAATACCATACCGCCTCTGCCACGCCAGGCAATAGATATTTGTTATTGGCTGAATGACTGAAGGCCCTTTGTTCACCTGCCGGCCTTGTGAGAAAGGCCCGGCTTTAAATCAGGTCCAGTCCGCGCAGTTCGGTTTTCAGATAGGCGTAGTAAATCGGCGCGGCCACCAGTCCCTCCAATCCAAAGGCGGCTTCGAACACCAGCATTGCCAATAGCAACTCCCAGGATTTAGCCTGGATCCGGTTGCCGACGATTTCCGCGTTGAGAAAATACTCCAGCTTGTGGATCAGTATCAGGTACAAGAGCATCACGCCACCCACCGGCAGCGAGACCGATAGCGCCGAGATGATAAACATGAAATTCGAAATCAGATTTCCGATTATCGGCAATAAACCGAAGATGAAGGTTGCCACCACCAGCGTTTTGGACAGCGGCAGATGAATCTTGAACAAGGGAAAAACCACGAAGATCAAAATGGACGTCAGGATGGTATTGACCAAAGAAACCTTGATCTGCGCAAACACGATATTGCGAAAAGAGCTGGATAGATTCTGGATGCGTTGCAGCATCTGTTCCCGAAAGTAGGTGGTGCGGCCGGAGGGTTTGTTCAACGAAATGATGGCGCCGATGATCAAACCAATCAAAATGGTGAGCAGGCCATGCAGAAAGCTGCGTCCCATGTTCCTGATCGTGATCAGGTTTTTCTCCACCAGGGCGAACACTTCATTTTTAAGCTCTTCCGCGCTTTCCGGCAGGAAGGCGGGGAAGCTCGCGGGAATGCGGTTTTTAATGCCGGAAAAAATGCGGTTTGTTTCGGCGGTGACATCAATGCCGCGCTGGATGTTTGAGGTCAGGAAGCTCACCAGGCTGACGATGGCTATCGTCATGACGATGACCACCACGGCGGCGATGATGCTGACCACCAGCCATCTTGCCCGGGTGCCGCCAATCAGACGTTCAAACCAGGGGGTCATGGCGAAAATGATTTCATAGGCCAGGAAACCAGCGACAAAGCAGGGAAATAAATGCAGAGGGATGATGATAGCAATAAAAAATATCATCAAAATATAGGTACTGATTTTTATATAGTCGTGACTGCTGGTCATCATTGTTCCTTGCTATGTCGTTCCTTGCAAACCCGTCGGTTCATCACATATCGCTGATAAAAGTAAAGCACATGCCCGCATAGCGGCAAAGGCCATTTTTCACCGGTGGTGAAAAATGCGACCGGCCTTGGCATTGCTCGCTTATGGGGATGCCGCGACAGCGGATATCATACGCCTCTGTGGGGGGTTAGTGAGCCGTTATTCGCGCTTTGCGGCTGCTGAAGCGGGGTTTAGGTAACGGCCGGTATCAACTTATAGCGATACTAAAGAACTTTGTCGCGATCGGCGGCGACTTATTGTGATAATGCGAAGATTGGTAACGATCGGACAGCGCCTCGCGGCGATATCCGATCGCCGGGTATTATCGGATGATCTGCGGATTAACGCAGTTTCGTTCCACTTTGCCGGTCAGGGCGGTAATCAGATTGTCCACGGCGGTGGCTGCCATGTCATAGCGTGTTTCATGGGTGGCGGAACCCACATGGGGCAGCGCCACCACATTGGGCAAACGCAGCAGCGGAGAATCCGCCGGCAAGGGTTCCTGCTCAAAGACATCCAGGCCGGCGGCGTGTATACGGTGATTTACCAGAGCATCAATGAGTGCTTCCTCATCCACCACCGGGCCGCGTCCGGCGTTAATCAGAATGGCGCTGGATTTCATTTTCGCCAGCTGCTCGCGGCCAATCAAATGATAGGTCTGTTCGTTAAGCGGCAGGGTGATGCAGACAAAATCGGACTCGGCCAGCAGGCTGTCCACATCACGATAGCCGGCGTGGAACCGCTGCTCCGCCTGTTCGTGTTTATGGCGTGCATTATACAAAATAGGCATGGAAAATCCGGCATGGGCCCGTTGCGCCAGGGCCATGCCAATGCGGCCCATGCCGATGATGCCCAATGTTTTATGGTGAACATTGATACCAAACCAGCTGGGATCCACGCTGTCGCGCCATTTGCCGGCCTTGGTGCGTTCGGCCAAATCAACCACCCGGCGCGCGGTGGACAATACCAGCGCCATCATTAAATCGGCCACCGTCTCCGTCAAGGCGTCCGGGGTATGCATCAATACTATGCCGCGCGCGCTCATTTCATCGACGTCAAACTGATCGTAGCCGGCCGATATGGTGGAAGCGACTTTTAGACCGGGCAGCGAATCCAATCGCTGTTTATCGAATTTGCCGCCGGAACCGATGATTCCTTGCGCTTCCCGCAGTACCTGCGCATATTTTTTGCAATTTTCTTCGCTTAATCCTTCAAATTCCGTCACCGCGAAATGCGTATCCAGGCGTTGACGCAAATCTTCGGGCAATGTTTTATAGGCAACTACAACAGGTTTCATCCTCTTTCCCCTTTCGGCGATTTGTTTTATACCCTTCATCTTTCGAGTTGCAGCTGTGTTGGCCGCGTTACTCGGCTCATCCTTGAGCCTCGCCCCGATGGGGCCGCTGCAAGCAGCGTTCAAATCTGCTCCAAACAGATTTGTCCCTTACCCCAGTCACTTAGTGAGATAAGCTCCTGGGCTAAGGGAGCTTGCCGCCTTGCCGCAAATCGAAATTTATCGGGTATATAGATAGCAGCAGCATAACAGTTTTGCCGGTGAACGAAATAGCAGCCGTCCGGCTAGGCCGTTTGCGGCTGGGTATTTTGTGCCGGTTTGACTATCAGCGTGAGCCATACCGATACCAGCAGGGCGATGGCCATAAACATATAGGATGCCGATGGCGAACCGGTGGCGCCGTTAAGATATCCCACCACCCAAGAGCCGACAAACGAACCGAGGGCTCCCATGCTGTTAATGAGCGCCATTGCCCCGCCGGAGACGTTACGCGGCAGCATTTCAGGCACGATGGCGAAGAACGGACCGTAAGGGGCGTACATCGCGGCGCCGGCGATGACCAATAAGGTGTAAGAACCCCAGAAATGATGCGCGCCCAGCATATAGGATGACAGGAATGCCAGGGCGCCGATCAAAAGCAGCGGCCAAACGAAGATTTTTCTCTTCTGCAGTTTGTCCGATGCCCATGACACGAGAATCATGGCAATGGTGGCCGCCAGATAAGGCACCGCCGACAGCCAGCCGGCCTGGACCATTCCCATTTCCATCCCGTTGCGTAAAATGGACGGCAGCCATAATACAAAACCGTATACGCCGATGCTCCAGGCGAAATATTGAATGCTGAGAATAATCACATTCCGGGAACGAAACGCTTCAGCGTAGTTACGTACCGCCTTGATTTCCTGCTGTTCTTTTGATAGCTGCTGTTGTAATGCCTGCTTTTCATCAGCGGACAGCCATTTGGCCTGGGCGGGCTTGTCGTTAACCATAAACCACCAGCAGAAGGCCCAGATGATGGCGGGAATGCCTTCGAAAATAAACATTTCGCGCCAGCCGAAGGAATTGATCAGGTAGCCGGATAACACCGACATCCAAAGTACTGTTACCGGATTACCGAGAATCAGGAAGGTATTGGCCCGTGAACGCTCGGATTTGGTAAACCAGTTACTGATATAGATCAGCAATGCCGGCATGACCGCCGCTTCCACCACGCCCAATGAGAAACGAATCACCATCAGCATCGGGATATTGCTGACGATACCGGTCAGGGAAGCGCAGCCGCCCCAGAGCAGCAGGCACCAAAAGATCAGGTTTTTTACGCTGCGTCTTTCCGCATAAATGGCCCCCGGTATTTGGAAAAAGAAATACCCGAGGAAGAATAACGCCCCCAGAAGGGATGAGATGGTTTTGGTAATACCCAGATCGTCATTGATGCCTGCCGCGGAGGCGAAACTGAAATTGGCCCGATCGAGATAGGCCAGACTGTAGCTGATAAAAACAATCGGCATAATATACCACCAGCGTTTTGGTGCTATTTTGGCTATGCTCATAAACGTTTCCTTAATTAAGTAAGGGAGACCATTTCATTAACCTTCAGCAGGATCCAAACCGGTTGAACGGTTCTACGCTCTGCGCCGGCGACTCGGGCAATGGCGGCGAACCATTACGATGGTATCGGTTCCATTCATGTGATTGCCGCCTTTGACGCGCCTATTGCAGCAAGCTGACGAAACGGCGGGTAACGGCGGTCAAATCCTCTCCTTCCAGCGGGAATTCAATCCCGCGCGGGACGTTGCCCGGCAGCGCGGCCAGTAACTGCCGCCAACCATCCTCGCCGGCGTCAGGGGGGACCGCGCGCCAGCCGGCGGCGTCCTTAACCGCCGTTTTGACATGGATATAACCCACATGGGCAGCCAAATGCCCGGCTGCTTCCAACGCCTCTTGACCGACCCAATGCCAATTGCCTATATCAAAAGTCATGGTGATGGGTAATCCTTCAACCTTCACCTGGTGGAAAAATGACATCAGCGGTGCCAGCGTCCCGCATTCGGTCTGATCGTTTTCCACCGTTAACGCAACCTGTTGCCCTGCCAGGAATGAATCCAGCGGGGCGAGATCGGCGGCGGTTGAATAACGGCCCAATGATAATTTTAGCCGCTCGGCGCCAAGTTGATTCGCTTCGGTGAATAAACGCGGTAGCAGGGTATTTAGTGAGCCGTCGGGGGTAAACAGTGCCTCCGGCGCGGAATAAAAACAGCGCAATGAATATCCGCTGATAGCCTGGTGTAATGCCGGCAGACGTTTCAGATCGGTTTTAGTCAAAAGCTCCCGGCGGATTTCCACCCCGGCCGCACCGGACCGGGCGATGATGGGCAGAAGTGAATGCTGGCCGCCCAGGGTCAATACGTTACCGTTGCCATAGGCGGCGGTGACCACGAATATAGCGTGTTTCATTGAAACTCCCCGGCGGTTGCAATTTCCCCTATGATCCAACGTTAGATGGGACCGGTTCCATTGAGAAGTTTGTCATGCAAAATTTATGATCACAGTCACGAATGTCTTGTAAAAGCAGCGATCGGCCTTGAGGATAAGAAGAGTGGGGGGAATGCTTGATCCTTAAACGTAGTACCGGGCGCTTATCGAGTGGTGGAACCACGGATAATCAGCTCGCCGCTGAACGCCTGTTCGCTTATCGGCTCGTCGGCGCCCTGGATCCGTTTTAAAAGTTGTTCAAGGGCGGCATAGCCTATCTGATAGGTAGGCTGTTTGAAGGTGGTGATACCCACCCCGGCCAACTCAGCCCATTCCAGCTCATCGAAGCCAAGCAGGCCGATATCGCTGCCCCAGCGCAAGTCCTGGCGTCGCAAGGCGCGGGCGATTTGCAGCGTCAGGGCGCCATTGGCGGATAAAATGGCTTTGCGCATTCCACGGTGACGGTGATTGAAATCCTTCAGAACGGCGGACAGAGCGGCATTATCATCCAGCGCGCTTTCCGCTTCCTCGGCCACCAGGTCCGGATGCGCCGCCATGCTGGCGCGGAATGCCTGTAAACGCTCGATGCGGGTGTTTACCGTGCCCAGGGGTTCGCTGAGGAACAGGATGGCTTCAAATCCCTGCTGAATCAGATGCTCGGTGGTGAGAGTGGCCGCCTCGCGATTATCCAGTCCCACCACATCGCAAGAGAAATTGGGAATTTTACGGTCAATCAGCACCATCGGCAGGGAAGACTGTTGCAGCATGGCGAGGGCGTTTTCATGCATCCCTACGGCATTCACCACGATACCTTCCACCTGGTAGCCGTTGAGCAACTGCAGATAATGACGCTCTTGATTAACCTCATTATTGGTATTGCACACCAGCAGGGTGAAGCCTTGCTGACGGCAAGCGGCCTCTATGCCCCGCATGACCTCGACGGAATAAGGATTGGTGATATCGGCGATAATCAGGCCGATAAGACGGGTCTGTCCGCCTTTGAGGCTGCGGGCCATCTGGCTGGGGCGATAGTTCAATTGGACAATCGCCGCTTCGATACGCTGTTTCATATCGTCGGACAACCGGTGATACTCACCGTTCAGGTAGCGGGACACACTGGTCTTACCGCTGTTGGCGGCCCTGGCGACATCGCTGATGGTGGCGCGTGCCGGCGCGTAGGATCCCTTTTTACGGTTCAAGGCTCAACTCTCCCGGTATCAAGAACACTTTCCCAGTGGTTCCTTTATTGTGCGGGATCGGCGGGTTTCACGCCAGCATATACCCGTCATCTTTCACGTTGCGGCTATGTTGGCTACGCTCGCTGAAACTCGAAAGCGTTGGGTAGAGCGTTTTTCGGCACGGGGACAATCTTTTCAGTCTTTGCGCCATTGCAACGTCAATACGCTGTGGCCGGTTTCAACGTTGAAAGCGCTGCCGATTTCCCGAAAGCCCTGGCGATAATAAAAGGCGCGGGCCGGGTGGTTCAACCGGTAAACCTCCAGTAACAGCACGGGGTAATGCCGTTTGGCTTTTTTCATCAGCGCGCCGCCGATACCTTGACGGTAGTAAGCCGGCGAGACAAAGACCGCGCCGATGAACTGGTCCATTAATACGCTGATAAATCCGGTCAGGTTGCCGTTGCGTTCATCCACCCAGATGACGGACTGCGGCAGATACTCGTCCCGCACCAAGGGCAGACTCGCCAGCCAATAGCCGCTGCTGATAAAGGGATGCGCCCGGGTGGTGCTCTCCAGCCAGAGGTCCAGCAGCGGCTGCATATCGCCGGTTTCAAAGCCCCGGATCATCTTGCCGCCTGCCGGGAAAAGCGTGCGCCGGGGTTATTAAAAGCGGTATTTTCCGGTTCTGTCCGGCTCTCTCGATAACGTTTGCCACTATTCAACCTCACTGAGATTCACACTAGTTACCGCATTCGGGCTGTATATCTTAACGCCAGAGGGTATACTGGCGCATTCTTAATAAATCCACTTTTATCGCGTGCGAATTCAACATGCAAAAGTTTGATCCCAAGACCTTTCAGGGCCTGATCCTGACATTGCAGGATTACTGGGCGCGTCAAGGCTGTACCATTGTCCAACCCCTGGATATGGAAGTCGGCGCGGGTACCTCCCATCCCATGACCTGCCTGCGGGCGCTGGGTCCGGAGCCTATCGCCGCCGCTTACGTTCAACCGTCCCGCCGCCCCACCGACGGCCGTTACGGGGAAAATCCGAACCGTCTACAGCACTATTACCAGTTTCAGGTCATCATCAAGCCTTCGCCGGATAATATCCAGGAGTTGTACCTCGGTTCGCTGAAAGAAGTCGGCCTGGATCCCACCATTAACGATATCCGCTTCGTTGAAGACAACTGGGAGAATCCAACGCTGGGCGCCTGGGGTCTTGGCTGGGAAGTGTGGCTCAACGGCATGGAAGTGACGCAGTTCACTTATTTTCAGCAGGTGGGCGGCCTGGAATGCCGGCCGGTAACCGGTGAAATCACCTACGGGCTGGAGCGTCTTGCCATGTACCTTCAGGGGGTGGACAGCGTCTATGATCTCACCTGGAGCGACGGTCCGCTGGGCAAAACCACTTACGGCGATGTGTTCCATCAAAATGAGGTGGAGCAGTCAACCTATAACTTCGAATACGCCAATGTCGATTTCCTGTTCGTCTGCTTTGATCAATATGAAAAAGAGGCGCAGATGCTGCTGACATTAGAGGCGCCGTTGCCGCTGCCCGCCTACGAACGTATTTTGAAGGCGGCCCACAGTTTCAACTTGCTGGATGCCCGCAAGGCCATATCGGTTACCGAACGCCAGCGTTATATCCTGCGGATCCGCACGCTGACCAAAGCCGTTGCCGAAGCGTATTACGCTTCCCGCGAAGCGCTGGGTTTTCCGATGTGTAAAAAGAACGAGAAATAAGAGGCAGCCATGACGCAACAAACTTTTTTGGCGGAAATCGGCACGGAAGAGCTGCCGCCGAAGGCGCTTCGCCATCTGGCGCAGTCTTTTGCCACCCTGTTCGGCGCTGAGCTTGACGCCGCCAACCTGCCCCACGGCGAGGTGAAATGGTACGCCTCCCCTCGCCGCCTGGCGCTCAAGGTCGGCAATCTCGGCGCCGCCCAGGCCGACAGCGAAATCGAAAAGCGCGGTCCCGCCGTTTCCCAGGCGTTCGACGCCGCGGGCAAACCCACCAAGGCGGCCGAGGGCTGGGCGCGTGGCTGCGGCATTTCCGTTGAACAAGCCGAACGTCAAAAGACCGATAAAGGTGAATGGCTGCTCTTCCGGGCGTCCGTTAAAGGCAAACGCACGCAGGAATTGCTGCTTGGCATGGTTAGCGCCGCCCTTGGCAAACTGCCTATCCCCCGCATGATGCGCTGGGGCGACAGCGATACGCAGTTTATCCGTCCGGTGCATACCGTTACGCTGTTGCTGGGTAGCGAGCTTATCCCGGGCAAGGTGCTGGGAATCGATTCCGCCCGTACCCTGCGCGGCCACCGGTTTATGGGTGAAGCTGAATTCACCATCGATAACGCCGACCAGTATCCCGCCCTGCTGCTGGAGCGCGGCAAGGTGATAGCCGACTACGACGCGCGTAAAGCGATCATCAAACGGGATGCGGAAGCGGCTGCCGTCCGCATCGGCGGCAAGGCCGATCTTACCGACAGTCTGCTGGAGGAAGTGACGTCACTGGTGGAGTGGCCGGTGGTGCTGACGGCGAAATTCGAAGAAAAGTTCCTCGCGGTGCCGCCGGAGGCGCTGGTGTATACCATGAAGGGCGACCAGAAATATTTCCCGGTCTATGACGCGCAGGAAAAGCTGCTGCCGAATTTCATTTTCGTCTCTAATATCGAATCCAAAGATCCCCGCCAGGTGATTTCCGGCAATGAGAAAGTGGTACGACCCCGTCTGGCGGATGCGGAGTTTTTCTATAACACCGACCTGAAAACCCGCCTGCAAGACCGACTGCCCCGGCTGGATACGGTATTGTTCCAGCAGCAGCTCGGCACCGTGCGCGATAAAAGCGATCGTATCGAATCCCTTTCCGGCTGGATTGCCGGCCGGATAGGAGCGGATGTGGAACACGCCGCCCGCGCAGGCCTGCTGTCCAAGTGCGACTTGGTGACCAATATGGTGGTTGAGTTCACCGACACCCAGGGCGTGATGGGGATGCACTACTCCCGTCACGACGGCGAGCCTGAGGACGTGGCGCTGGCGCTGAAAGAGCAGTACCAGCCGCGTTTTTCCGGTGATGCCTTGCCTTCAACGCCGGTCTCTTGCGCGGTGGCCATCGCGGAGAAGATGGATACCCTGGCCGGTATTTTCGGCATTGGCCAACACCCGAAAGGCGATAAGGACCCGTTTGCCCTGCGCCGCGCGGCGCTCGGCGTGTTGCGTATCATCGTCGAGAAAAAACTGCCTCTGGATTTGTCGACCCTGGCCGAGGAAGCGGTTCGCCAGTACGGGGAAAAACTGACCAATCCACGGGTGGTGGACGATGTGGTGGACTTTATGCTAGGCCGCTTCCGGGCTTGGTACCAGGAAGAGGGCCATAGCGTCGATACTATCCTGGCGGTGCTGGCCCGCAGGCCGACCCGACCGGCGGATTTTGACGCCCGCGTCAAGGCGGTAAGCTATTTCCGCACCCTTGATGAGGCCTCGTCGCTGGCGGCCGCCAACAAGCGCGTCTCCAATATCCTGGCCAAAGCCACCGACACCTTGAATGACGACGTGCGGGCCGCGGTTCTGAAAGACGCGGCGGAAATCCAACTGGCAACGCACCTTACGGTGTTAAAGGATAAGCTTAAGCCGCTGTTTGCCGAAGGCCGCTACCAGGAAGCGCTGGTGGAGCTGGCGGCTCTGCGTGAGCCGGTGGACGCCTTTTTCGACAAGGTGATGGTCATGGACGAAAACGCCGAGGTACGCGTCAACCGCTTAACGCTGCTCGATCAGCTGCGCCAACTGTTCCTGCGGGTCGCGGATATCTCTTTATTGCAATAAGCGGGATGCCTTTGCAGAGATAACCAAACCGGTGGGAGGGGCGCCGGCCGGTTTGGTCAGTCTGTTCACGGCCCGGGGGCGGTCGTGTAATCCAACAGGGAAATATATGAGCCCGGGATAAACTGGACTATCCTTAGCGGGTCAGGGAAGATGGACACTTTCAGGAGCCGGAAAAAGGTTATTCATCTTACAGGAGTATTGTTCATGTGGTTCAGGAATAGTCTTGCATATTGCCGCTATGTCTTTGTAATCCCGGCATTAATACTCTTGGCGGTGCAGATCACCGCCTGCGGCGATAAAGAGCCCGATCAACGTAAAGCATTCATTCAATTTCTGCAAACCACCGTGCTGCCGGGCGGCGAACGGTTACCCACCCTTAGCGACGATCAAAAAAAGCAGTTCGGACCTTATACCAACGATTATCAGGTGCTGCTGACCTTTACCCAACAATATACCCAGTCGGTGAATACCAGCCTGCTGCCGGTATTGGATTTAATCAGCCAGATCAGGGTTCCGCAAGATTACCTAACCCGCCGGCAGGATGTACAGCAATCCTCTGCAGCGCTTAACTCTCTGGCGCCACAAATCGCGCAGCTGAATAAACAGGCCGATGATGCCCGCGCAGGCCTTAAGCAGCCTGCTGATTTGAAAGCGATTTATAATCAGGCCTACACGAAATTGGTGACACAGCCGGTACAGAAGGTAGCGCCGGTGATTGCCGCGGCCTCCACGCTGTCGTCCACTCTGGTACAGGTGGGGGATTTCCTCAATACGCAGGGTAACCAGGTGACCTATGGCCCCAATTCGGTATCATTTCCTAATCGCCTGCAAGCGACGCAGTATAATGAGCTGATGAAAGGCCTGGTGAGTCAGTATCAACAACTGGTGCAGGCACAGACCGCCGGCGGCGCAACCTTGCCCTGATGTTTCAGCGCCGCGTCGTCTCAACGGCCGGGGGCCTGTGGTTATGACAGCTGAAAGCCCGATACTGGCCGAAGAGCGACGGCCTGATATGTTTCACCGGGCCGCGCATACATCCTATCGCCATCCTTATCTAAAATACTTTGTTCGGCGGTCTTTCTGGTCGCCGGGCAAGAGGTTTAGCGGTAAGTTTCTTACAGATTAAGGGATTAATTTGCCAACCTTGCCGCAAATGTCTTCCTGGCAACCCTGTTTCGCCCGTTAACAATAATTTCACTGGCAAATATTTTGTGACTTAACTCACAGTTATCAAACAAATCATCAGCACAGAATAGTGATATGTATCACATTATGGTCTTCGTTGGCTTACTAAAAGTTAAATTGTGTTTTATTTACAGAGAATATTTGTGATGTAAATCACTTATATAGGGGGTTATAGGGGGGGTATCTAGTGACGTCCCTCACACTTTAATCCCGGTAGTACGCTTAACTAACTGAGCGTGGTAGAGTCGCGCTGCTTATAGAACTACTGACAGTTTTTGCAACACTGTCGCAACAATTTTCACGCGCCCTTATTGTCTGGCGCGTATCAATAGGGGTGAGTTTTTATGTCTTCATCGGATATCAAGGTCAAAGTACAAAATTTTGGCCGCTTCCTTAGCAATATGGTGATGCCGAATATCGCAGCCTTTATTGCCTGGGGGATCATTACCGCACTGTTTATACCCACCGGGTGGACCCCGAACGCCACATTGGCCAAGCTGGTAGGCCCGATGATCACCTATCTGCTGCCGCTGTTAATCGGTTATACCGGTGGACGGCTGGCCGGCGGCGAACGTGGCGGCGTGGTGGGTGCGATTACCACTATGGGTGTGATCGCCGGCGCCGATATGCCTATGTTCCTGGGGTCCATGATTGTCGGTCCTTTAGGCGGCTGGGCCATCAAACGCTTTGACCGCGCGGTGGACGGCAAAATCAAGAGCGGCTTCGAGATGTTGGTTAACAACTTCTCGGCCGGTATCATCGGCATGATATTGGCCATCCTGGCCTTCCTGCTGATCGGGCCGTTCGTGGAAATTATCTCCCACATTCTGTCCGCCGGCGTCAACATCATGGTTCGCCACGATCTGCTGCCGTTGGCCTCCATCTTTGTGGAACCGGGCAAGATCCTGTTTTTGAATAACGCCATCAACCACGGTATCTTCTCGCCGCTGGGTATCCAGCAGGCTTCCGCTACCGGCAAATCCATATTCTTCCTGATTGAAGCCAATCCCGGTCCGGGTATGGGCGTTTTGACCGCGTACATGATTTTTGGCCGCGGTACGGCTAAACAATCAGCCGGCGGTGCGGCCATCATCCATTTCCTTGGCGGTATCCACGAAATCTACTTCCCTTACGTCCTGATGAACCCGCGCCTGCTGCTGGCGGTGATTCTTGGCGGTATGACCGGCGTCTTCACACTGGGTCTGCTGCACGGCGGCCTGGTATCTCCGGCATCCCCCGGTTCCATCCTGGCGGTGCTGGCCATGACGCCGAGAGGTTCGTACTTTGCCAATATCTCCGCGGTGGTGGCAGCCTTTGCCGTCTCCTTCGTCGTTTCGTCGATTCTGCTCAAGAGCACCAAGGCGAAAGAAGGCGATGACCTGGATGAAGCGACTCGTCGTGTGAAAGACATGAAGGCCCAGTCCAAAGGCATGGCCGCGCCGGTTACCGCCGGCGCCACCGGCGACCTGAGCTCGGTACGTAAAATCATCGTTGCCTGCGACGCGGGTATGGGTTCCAGCGCCATGGGCGCCGGGGTTCTGCGTAAAAAGGTCAATGAAGCCGGGCTGAAAAACATCAGCGTGACCAACAGCGCCATCAACGACCTGCCCGAGGACGTGGATCTGGTGATTACCCACCGTGACCTGACGGAGCGCGCCATGCGTCAAGCTCCCCAGGCCCAGCATATTTCGCTGACCAACTTCCTCGACAGCGGGCTGTATACCGATTTGACCGCCCGTCTGGTCGCCGTGCAAAAGAACGATGCGAAGCAGCAAAAAGTCCTGTCGACGCTGGATGACAGCTTTGAGGGCAGCGAACAGAATCTGTTCCGTCTCACCGAAGCCAATATTTTCCTGGGACAGCACGCCGATCAGAAAGAGCAGGCTATTCGCTTCGCCGGCGAACAGCTGGTGAAAGGCGGCTATGTTCAGCCAGAGTATGTTGAAGCAATGCTGGAACGTGAAAAGCTGACCTCCACCTACCTGGGTGAATCCATCGCCGTTCCCCATGGCACCATTGAGGCCAAGGATAAGGTACTGCGCACCGGCGTGGTATTTTGCCAGTATCCCGACGGTGTTCGGTTTGGCGACGAGGAAGATGATGTCGCCCGCCTGGTCATCGGTATCGCGGCAAGAAACAATGAACATATCCAGGTCATTACCAGCCTGACCAACGCCCTTGATGATGAAACCGTCATTGCACGGTTAAGCACCACCACCAGTGTCGGTGAAGTGCTGGAGTTGCTGAAAGGCCAGAAGCCGGTCAGAAGCGCGTCGTAACGGATGGAACCGGTTGTACTTGAGAGGGGGCCTGTCACGGCCCCTTTTTAGCTAAGAGAATCCAAGGTTAACTCTATGAAAGCATTACATTTCGGAGCAGGTAATATCGGTCGCGGATTCATCGGCAAGCTATTGGCCGATGCCGGGATTGAAGTGGTCTTCGCCGATGTCAATCAAGTTGTGTTGGATGCGCTGAATGCGCGTCACGAATATGAAGTCCATGTCGTGGGTGAGCAGTCGCGGGTTGAGACAGTGCGCAATGTCAGCGCGGTCCACAGCGGCAGCCCGGAGGTGGCGGCGCTGATCGCCACGGTGGATTTGGTTACCACCGCCATAGGCCCGCAGATTCTTGAGCGCATTGCCGCCGGCGTTGCGCAGGGGCTGATACAGCGCCATGACGCGGGCAACACCCGTCCGCTGAATATCATCGCCTGTGAAAACATGGTGCGCGGCACCAGCCAGTTGAAACAGCATGTGCTTAACGCCTTGCCGGAACAGTACCATCAATGGGTCGGACAACATGTGGGTTTTGTCGACTCGGCGGTGGATCGCATCGTCCCGCCGGCACAGGCCGGTAACCAGGATCCGCTGGCGGTCACGGTTGAAACCTTCAGTGAATGGATTGTGGATAAGACCCAGTTCAAAGGCGAGCCGCCGGCTATTCCCGGCATGGAACTCACCGATAATCTGATGGCGTTTGTGGAACGCAAACTCTTCACCTTGAATACCGGCCATGCCATTACCGCCTATCTGGGGCAGCACTCGGGACACAAAACCATTCGCGACGCGATTCTCGATCCGGCGATTCGGCAAGTGGTGAAGGGTGCCATGGAAGAAAGCGGCGCGGTGCTGATTAACCGCTACGGTTTTGATCCCCAAAAGCATGCCGCTTACATTAATAAAATCCTACAGCGTTTTGAAAATCCCTATCTGCACGATGATGTGGAACGCGTCGGCCGCCAGCCGCTGCGTAAACTCAGTGCCGGCGATCGTTTGATTAAACCGTTGCGCGGTACGCTGGAATACGGCCTTCGTCACGACAACCTGGTGAAAGGTATTGCCGCCGCGATGCATTATCATAGCGAGCAGGATCCCCAAGCACAGGAATGGGCGGCGTTACTGGAAAAATCAGGGCCTGAGGCTGCCTTGGCGCAGGTTTCCGGTCTTGAAAAGGACAGTGAGGTGGTTGAGCAGGTGGTGAATATTTATAACGCCATGCAATGATGATTGAGACCCGGGGATGAGGCCCGCCTCATCCCCGGATTTTACATGGTGTTAGGTGATGACGGAAAATACGCAACTGCATGAAAATCAGGTTCTGGAGCAGCTGAACGCCGGTACGACGGTGAGGGACCTGATGGAAGCGGCGGTGACTTTGTTGGCCGAAGCGGTCAATATTCTGGTGCTTCAAATATTTCGCAAGGATGACTACGCGGTAAAGTATGCCGTGGAACCGCTATTGGTTGGTGCCGGGCCGCTGGGAGAACTGCCGGTGCGTTTGAAGCTGGTGTATGCCCTGGGGGTCATCAGCCGACTGGAGTATGAAGACGCGGAGCTGCTG
This sequence comes from Sodalis sp. dw_96, assembly GCF_018449575.1. GTDB lineage: Bacteria > Pseudomonadota > Gammaproteobacteria > Enterobacterales > Enterobacteriaceae > Acerihabitans. The sequence continues at coordinate 51,036 of NZ_JAAVUT010000006.1, forward strand.
CTGGCCTTGCATGAAGCCTTGCAGGACGATCCTAAGGAATACCGTTTTACCGATGATGAGATTCTCGGCCCGTTCAGTGAACTGCATTGTGTCGCTGAATTTCCGCCATTGCCGGATTTTTCCCGTGTGCCGGGTGACGATGCGCTGGTAAGGATGCAGCAGCAACGCTACCAGCAAATTGTGCGTTCCACCATGGTGCTCTCCACCACTGAATATCTGGTGCGCATCAGCGCGAAAAAAGCCTTCACGGATAAGCTGCTGTTAAAATAAAAAACCATCCCGCGGGATGGTTTTTTCATTATAAGCCTACAACGCAGCGTTATTTGGCTTCGCCAAAGCGCTTAGTCGCTTCATCCCAATTCACCACGTTCCAGAACGCTTTGATGTAATCAGGACGACGGTTCTGGTATTTCAGGTAATAAGCATGTTCCCACACATCCAGGCCGAGGATCGGATAGCCCGATGCGCCGGAAATCGCTTCACCCATCAGCGGGCTGTCCTGATTGGCGGTAGAGACCACCGCCAGCTTATCGCCTTTTTTCACCAGCCAGGCCCAGCCGGAACCGAAGCGGGTCGCGGCGGCTTTCTCGAAGGTTTCCTTGAAAGCGTCCACGGAACCGAAATCGCGTTCGATGGCGGTTTTCAGCGCGCCCTGTAGGGTGGTACCCAGCTTCAGGCCTTTCCAGAACAGGCTGTGATTAGAGTGGCCGCCGCCGTTGTTACGCAGCGCGGTTTTTTTGTCCGCCGGCAGCTGATCCAGTTTTGTAATCAGTTCGTCTACGGGCAGGTTGGCGAATTCGGGCAGGCTTTCGAGGGCGGCATTGGCATTATTGACATAGGTCTGATGATGTTTGGTGTGATGGATTTCCATCGTTTGTTTGTCGAAATGCGGTTCCAAGGCGTCGTAAGCGTACGGTAAGGATGGCAGTGTATAGCTCATATTTATCTTCTCCATGTTTGTAGTGCGGCACTGGGAATGAATGTTAGTGCCGCGTAAGCAATCCGATCATTATAGTTAATTAAACGTTTATGAAAACGTTTATCAGTCCCTTTTAAAGAACATGTTTAACTTTTGCTATCCAGGATTCGCTCGGGATGGGTATAAATCGTCGCCCGGCCCGGCTTGCTGAAGCCCACCAGGGTCAGTCCGCACCGCTGCGCCACGTCAACCGCCAGGGCGGTGGCGGCCGAGACGGCGAAAAGGATTTCCACCCCGCACATGGCGGATTTTTGGACCATTTCATAGCTGGCCCGGCTGGAGACCAGCACCGCTCCGGGCATGGCCGCGCTCCGGGCGCGGTAGCCGAGCAATTTATCCAGCGCCACGTGACGCCCCACATCCTCACAGCCCAGGGTTAATTCCCCCGCCGGCGTGATCCAGGCCGCCGCGTGGGTGCAGCCGGTGAGCCGGCCGATGGGTTGTACGCTTTTCAACTGCGCCAGCGCCTGGTCCAATCTTTCCAGCGGCCAGGTCTGGCTGAACGGCAGCGGACTGATGGGCTTGGCGATTTCATCCAGCTGTTCGACGCCGCAAACCCCGCAGCCGGTGCGCCCGGCCATGGCGCGGCGATGCTCCTTTAACGCCATAAATCGACGGCTGGACAGCTCGATATGCACTTCCATACCGTTGCAGGCCGGCGCCACATCCATGCCGTAGATGTCGGCGGGAGAGTCGATAATGCCTTCCGACAGGGAAAACCCCAGGGCGAACTGTTCGAGTTCTTTGGGCGTCGCCATCATGACCACATGGGATATACCGTTATACACCAACGCCACCGGCACCTCTTCCGCCAGCCAATCCGGTTCGGCGCGGGAGAGCTGTCCGCGCTGGCGGACCGGGCATTGCCTGAGGCCCGTCATGGCGACGGCATCGGTATCCTGTGGCGAAGAGATTTTATTCACGGCGGTTTACTCGGGTAGCGGGTGAAAAGGCATGCCTCATTATTCTATCCTAAGGGCACCGATGCAAAATAATCGAAAGTGCGTTATTTGGGGATGCGGAGGCAAAATAGTTAACAGTGCGGAATCTATGGTCTCGGATACAGAATATCCCACAGTGCGTTATTGACGAAAGCGGTCCAGGAAGCCGGGCTGGGACGCAACCTCCTTTGCCATATCGATAAACGCCCGCAGTTTCGGCTGCGTTTGCGAACGCTGGGGAAAATAGAGGAATACCCCGCTATCGGCGGGAATATATTCCCGCAACACGCTTTCCAGCCGTCCGGCGGCAATGTGATGGCGGACCTCGTAGTCGCTGACAAAGGCCAGTCCCAGGCCTTTAAGGGCAAACTCGATCAGCAGATTCCGGTCGTTCACGATAATTCCCCCTTTCGCATCCACCACAAAATCCCGCCGGCCGCTGCGAAACGCCCACCGATGCATGGCCCGGGACGTGACGAACCGATAACGAATAGCCTCATGGCTCACCAGGTCTTCCGGGATTACCGGACGTCCCGCCCGGGTGAAATACGCCGGCGTCGCCACCACCGACCAGGTGATTTCAGGGGTCAGGCGAACCGCCGCCATATCTCCCTCCACCGATTCTCCCAACCGAATGCCGGCGTCATATCCTTCGGCAACGATATCCACCAATCCGTCGTCCAGGGAGATATCCAGCATGACCTCCGGGTAGGCTTGCCTGAAGCGGGGAACGATGGCGTTGAACAGATAATCCGCGGTGTTGTTGCGGGGGGCGGTCACCCGCAGGGTTCCCTGCGGCCGATGACGATAATGCTCGAGTGTCTCTATCGCCGCCAGCATATCGGCCACCGCGGGGCGCATTTGCCGGTACAGACTGTCGCCGGCTTCGGTTAGGGCGACCCGGCGGGTGGTTCGTTGGAATAGAACCACGCCGTAACGGCGCTCCAGAACCCTGATGGCTTTACTTACCGCGGTAGGCGTTACCCCCAGGCGCACCGCCGCCTCGGTGAAGCTTTTCAGCTCCGCGACCGCCAAAAAAGGCGTGATTCCGTCCAGTTGATCGTTAAGCATAGGCGCCGATTATAAACCTGGAGTTCAAAGCAGATGTAGCTTACTAGTCTATATCTCAATAATCCATAGGACTAGCATAACCTAAGGTCCTGGAGTACCCCACCACATCCCTGGGTGTACTTTTTTTTTACCCGCATTGACGGAGAAGAATTATGTCGAATTTAAGCTGGTTCATTACCGGAACCTCCAGTGGCTTCGGCCGTGCTTTAACCGAACAATTATTAACCCGCGGCGATCGGGTGTTTGCCACCCTGCGCAAACCTGCCGGGCTGGATGATTTGAAAGGCCGCTATCCGCAGACCCTGGCGGTGGCGCAATTAGACGTGACCGATACCGCCGCTATACGGCGGGTGGTGGAAAGCGCCTTCCACCAGTTCGGTAAAATCGACGTCGTGGTAAACAATGCCGGATTCGGCGTGGCCGGGGCAGCGGAAGAGGCCACCGATGAGCAAATCCGCCGGCAAATCGATACCAATGTTATCGGATCGGTCCAGGTCACCCGGGCCGCATTGCCGTACTTGCGCGCCCAGGGCGGGGGGCGAATCGTGCAGCTGTCTTCCATGGGTGGGCAACTCTCCTTCCCCGGCCTGAGTCTTTACCATCTGAGCAAGTGGGCGATTGAAGGCTTTTATGAAGCGGTCATTCCGGAAATCGCGCCCTTCAATATTCAGGTCACGCTCATTGAACCGGGTGTGGCGCCCACCGGTTTTGGCGGCGAAAACCTATCCCGTACCCCGGTAATGGCGGTGTATGAGCCGACGCCGGTGGGCGATTTCCGTCGCAGCGTTGCGGCGGGCGCCTTTTCCACTACCGGCGATACCGGCAAAATGGTGGCGGCCATGATTGATTCCGTGGCGGTCAATCCCGCGCCGAAACGTCTGGCGCTGGGTAGTGACGCCTTCGACATGATTGGCGCCGCGTTGGTAGGCCGGCTGGCGGACTTGTACAACCAGAAAGCGGTGGCATTATCAACGGATAGGGTTCCCCGGACGGATCCTTTCTAAGCCGGGAACGAGCTTGGACCGGGATGGCGAAAATCTGCCGGGCAAGATTTTTGCCATGGTTTTTAATCTGATATGATTTTAAAAAATGCCGCCGCGCTTGAAAAGTGACTATTCTTTTAAAGTGACTATTTCTAGAGTGACATGCTTTTAAAGTCGGCTTTTTATTTGGCGCGGTTGCATTCTACCGTCCTCTGGGCCGAAGCGAATCATTGAAGAACAGAGAAGGCTATGCCCATGCGCTATACCATCATCACGGCGTTGCTTATGCTGGCGGCAACCATGCTGCCGGTTGCCCGGGGGGCGACCCAAACCCCGGCGTCGCCAACCCCCGATGCGGTCGCCACAGCGCCGGCCATTGCGGTGAAAGAAGATATCAATGTCCCCCTGCTCGACGGCAAAATGACCTTGCGGCTGCCGAAGGATTTTGTTGATCAAAGCCGGAAAGACGCCGCCGGCCAAAATTCAGTAGTGGTCTATTTGTACGTTAACCGATCCCATTCCCAAGTGGTGGGGATCAGTGAAGTTCCCACCGCCGCCGGGGATGCCAACGACACCAGCGACGCTGCCTTTAATAAAATGGCCCAGGGTGCGCTTTCCGGCCTCAAAACCCAATTCAACCATGTGAAAAAAACCGGCCAGACCACGCCCGTGGCGGGCGGGCACAAATTTTTGCGTATCGATACCGAACAGGAGATGAAAGACGAGGCCATGTTGGGCACCATACTGGTTACGCCTTACGGCGGACGGGTGGTGACCCTGCAGATTTTGACGCCGAAAGCCGGGGCCGCGGGCCATGACCCGTTGGTCAGCCATATTTTGGACAGCATCGCGTTCCATTAAGTCGGCGATGGGTCGTCAATAGCCGCGACGGATTTCCCTTTTTCTCCTTGCGTACGCCATACTTAAATCAGGATGGAGGTAACCGGAGGCGAAGATGAAACTGATTGGCAGCTATACCAGCCCTTTCGTGCGGAAAATCTCGGTAATCCTGCTGGAAAAGGGTCTGCCTTTCCAACTGATAACCGCGTCGCCTTGGGAAGAAGACCCCCGGGTGATCGCCGTTAATCCGTTAGGGAAAGTGCCGGTACTGATTACCGGGCACGGAGAGCCTATTTTTGATTCACCGATCATCGCGGAGTATCTGGAACTCTTATGCGCTGAACCGGCTCTGTTGCCGGCGGATCGTCTGCAGGCCCTGCGGGTGCGGCAACTGGAAGCACTGGCGGATGGCGTGACGGATGCCGCGATGGCCATTGTCAGGGAGTGCCAGCGGCAGGCTGACCGGCAAAATGAAGGTTTTATCCTCTGCCAGCGCGAGAAGATTCGCCGGGGGTTGACGGCGCTGGAGCTCTCCGCCCGGGAAGGTAAATGGCTCAATACCCCCTCCCTGTCGCTGGCGGATATCGCCGTGGCCTGTTCGCTGGGGTTTATCAATTTTCGCCGGGTGATGCCGAACTGGTGCGTCGACCGGCCGGTGCTGGTGGAGATGGCCGGTCGGGTTCTGGCCAGAAAAAGTTTTGCCCGCACGGCGCCGCCGGCGGCGGCGGCTTTGTATACCAATGAAATGTTATAAACGGAAATGTGAGACTTATCGTAAAGTGCAAATTCCTTCTCCTCGTCACTCTTTGCGCCACAATCCTGAGCTAACGTTAACGGATAGCGTACAGACCGGCTTATCGCCACGTGTCGAAGTTGTTCGCTGATAACGGCCCTCCAAGGCCGGTAAGGCATCGATCAGGCTATTGAGTGTTAAGGAGAAACCATGGCTCACAATCCCCCCTTAAGCCGGCTGATACCCGGCGAATATGGTTACCCGCTTGAACTGAAACCACGCTACAACAATTTTATCGGCGGTGAATGGGTGGCGCCGGTCAACGGCGAATATTTTGTCAATCTGACGCCGGTAACCGGCCAGCCGCTGTGCGAAATTGCCAGCTCCAGTCCCGGCGATATCGATTTGGCCCTGGATGCGGCTCATAAAGCCAAAGCGGAATGGGGCGGTATGTCGATACAAAACCGCGCCGCCATTCTTCATCGCATCGCCGATCGCATGGAGCAGAACGTTGAATTACTGGCGGCGGTGGAAACCTGGGATAACGGCAAGCCTATCCGCGAAACCAGCGGTGCGGATGTGCCGCTGGCTATCGATCATTTCCGTTATTTCGCCTCGTGTATCCGTGCGCAGGAAGGCGGCATCAGTGAAATTGACGGCGATACCGTCGCATATCATTTTCATGAACCCCTGGGGGTCGTTGCCCAGATTATTCCGTGGAATTTCCCGCTGCTGATGGCCTGCTGGAAAATGGCGCCGGCCCTGGCGGCGGGCAACTGCATCGTGTTGAAGCCGGCTAAATTGACGCCTCTGTCGGTGCTGGTGATGATGGAGCTGATTCAGGATTTGCTGCCGGCCGGGGTCATCAATGTGGTGAACGGCGCAGGCGGTGAAATCGGCGAATACCTCGCCACCTCGAAACGCATCGCCAAGGTGGCGTTTACCGGCTCCACCGAAGTGGGGCAGCAAATCATGAGTTATGCCTCGCGGAATGTGATTCCGGTGACTTTGGAGCTGGGGGGCAAATCGCCGAATATCTTTTTTGCCGATGTAATGGCGAAAGAAGACGCCTTCTTTGATAAAGCCCTGGAGGGATTCGCCCTGTTCGCGTTCAATCAGGGTGAAGTCTGTACCTGTCCAAGCCGGGCGCTGGTGCAGGAATCCATTTACGAACGCTTTATGGAGCGGGCGGTGAAACGGGTCGAGGCAATCCGCAGCGGCAACCCCCTTGATGCCCGTACCATGATGGGGGCGCAGGTTTCATTGGGGCAAATGGATACCATCCTGAATTATATCGCTATCGGTAAAAAAGAGGGGGCGGAAGTCCTGACCGGTGGCCGGCGTAAAGCCATGGACGGGGATCTGGCCGAAGGCTATTACCTTGAACCCACCATTCTGTTTGGTAAAAACAGCATGCGGGTATTCCAGGAGGAAATCTTCGGGCCGGTACTGTCGGTCACCACCTTCAAGGATATGGACGAGGCGCTGGCGCTGGCCAATGATACCGATTACGGGCTGGGTGCCGGCGTATGGAGCCGCGACGGCAATATCGCTTATAAGATGGGCCGCGGGATCCAGGCCGGCCGGGTCTGGACCAATTGCTATCATGCCTATCCCGCCCATGCCGCCTTCGGCGGTTATAAACAATCCGGTATCGGCCGCGAGACCCATAAAATGATGCTGGAGCACTATCAGCAGACCAAATGCCTGCTGGTAAGCTACTCCGATCAGCCTATGGGGCTGTTTTAGCAATAATGAGTAATGTGGGTTGCTGACAAACAGTCTGGGGGCTCAAGAGGTGGGGCAGGATGATAGAGGATCAAACCGTCCGCGCCAGGGATGGCGCGGATCGAGCCTCCATGGACGGCATCTAATGCGCCGCGGTGGGCAATGACGTCAGCGTCGAGGCGCGGTGGCGAATAAAGACCCGCACCAGCACATACCAGCCCAGCACGCTCAGCAGATTGAACAGATTGAATAATCTGCTGCCGCCCTGTTCATAAAGGGCTCTAGCCAGCTCAATGCCCAAGGTATACACCACCATATTCAACATGCCCACCGCCGCCGAGACGGTGCCTTTGCTCATGGAGCTGGAGAAAAGCGTCAGACGATACAGACCGGCATTGGCGATGCCGATACCGAACGCATACAGGCTCAAACCGGCGGTCATCCAGAGATAGGCGTCAGGGGACCACAGGGTCGCCATGGCAGCCAGCGCAAGCCCGCCGATAATCGGCGCGACGCCAAGTTTGATAAGCCTGTCCACGGTACGCCCGCCGCTTAACCGGGCCAAGGTGAGGTTACCGAGAATCAGCGCGCCGAATATCGGCATTTGCAGCATGCCGTATTCCATCGGCGTCAGCCCCTGATCCGCCATTAATATCACCGGCGACTGCGCCAGCCAGGCGAGCAGCGGCAGGCAGGCCAAACCGATGGCCATGGCGCCATAGAGGAATTGGCGGTTGGTCAGTACCCTTTTATAATCCTGCCACAGGCCCGCGGGAGATAACGATTCGCCAATGCGTGAAGCGGTTTCCGGCATCGCGCGCCATAGCCCCGCCAGGGCAATAGCCGCCAGCACGGCGAATAAGATGAACATCATCTGCCAGGAGGCGAACCGGATAATGAGGGAACCGGCCAGCGGGCCCAGCAAAGGTGCTATCAGCGCGACATTGGCCATCAGCGCGGTGATTTTGATGCAAACCGACTCCTCATAAGACTCCTGAATCGTTGCATAACCTACCGCGCCGATAAAACACAGACCAATGCCCTGCAAAAAACGCAGCGCCATAAATTGTTCAATGGTGTTCACCAGCAGGATGCCCAGGCAGGCGGCGATAAAAAACAGCACGCCCGCCAGCATGACCGGACGGCGTCCGCGACGATCCGACAGCGGTCCTAATAGCCATTGCAGCACTATACCGCCGGCCAGATAGGCCGTCATTGAGGTGGGAACCCACTCACGTCCGGCATTAAATGACCCGATCACCGCCATCATACCGGGTTGAATCATGTCGTTGGCGATATAAACCGCAAATTCGAACAGTACGAGGCATAACGGGAACAACAACGCCCGCCGGCCGAGACGGGTGGCAGGGGAAAATGCTTTTTGCATAAACTAACCAATTGTATTTAAACTAAAAAATAAATAATCCCAGCAGCATGAAGGTATCTGGCTGGCTATTTTGCAGACAATTTATGCCATAAGCAACCCTAAGATGGTGTATCAGCACAATCCGGCCGTGGTTTACACCCTTCATCTTTCGAGCTTGCCGCCGTGCTGCAACTCGAAATCTATTGGGTATATATTGTGTAATGTCGCTGAGTTTTATAGCCTATTTTTAATATAACAGGTCAAATGCAATGAATGCCGAACGGGGAAAAGGATGATAACCGAGAACAGTGTAGAAAGATTCCATTGGATTGATAACCTCCGTGCCACGGCCTGTCTTATGGTGATAATGATTCATACCACCTCTTTTTATGTCACCCATGGCCTGAGGGTAGGTGAATATAATTGGTTAATGGCTAATGTGCTGAATTCAGCCTCGCGGGTGTCCGTTCCGCTTTTTTTTATGATTTCCGGGTTTCTTTTTTTTGGTGAGAGGCATGCCGGTAAAAAGCACTTTCTTCGCATCCTATGCTGCGTGCTGTTTTATAGCATTATTTCTCTGATTTATATGCATTTTTTTACGTCAATCAATGCCCCTGAGGCGTTGAGGGGGATGTTTCAGAAGCCGATATTTTTTCATCTGTGGTTTTTTTATGCCTTGATCATCATCTATCTTCTCTCACCTCTTGTTCGTATAAAGCCCGTCTCGGCGGGATGTTTAATCGCGGTTATCCTGCTGTTGGGCGTGCTGGCCAATCCCAATACCGATGCGGTTAATATAGGCAAGGTGAACGTATTGCCGCTCAACCTCTATATCAGCGGTGATGCGTTTTATTATGTTTTGTATGCCATGTTAGGGCGCGCCATCGGCATGATGGACATTCAGTGTAAATTTATTTCCTATGCGATGGCGCTGCTCTTTTTGCTGGCGGTAGCTTTAATAGCCCTAGGCACGAAAAGGCAATTGATCATTAACGGAGAATACGCCGAGACCTATTATGTTTATTGCGGACCCCTGGTGTTTATTGCCGCCGCCAGCCTGTTCATTTTTTTCAAGCAGGTTTTCAACCACCCGCCGGTTCTGCCGTTACGATTGATTTCACACTACTCGCTGGGCATTTATGGTTTCCACGCGTTTTTTATTAATTTTGCCCGTACTCATAACGTCGATAACAAGGCGTTTCCGCTGTTCGATATTCCGGTGCTGTTTGCCGTGACCCTGGGGTGCAGCTTGTTATTGGCGGCGGGATTGGGGAAAATCGATAAACACCGCTGGGTGAGCTGATTTATCCCGCCTCAGGTGTTCCAGCGCAGCTGTGCCCGGCGCAGCTGCCGGCTGGATGAGAACCCGGCGGCCAGAGCCGATTTCTCTATCCCCATGCCCTGTTGCAAGCGCTGCCGCGCCACCGCTAATTTCAACTGCTCGTGGTATTCCCTGACGCTAAGTCCCAAATGCTCGCGGAATAAACGAGTCAGGTGGCGGCTGCTCATAAACACCTGCCGGGCCAAATCTTCCAGCTGCCATTCGGCTTCCGGCTCATGGGCCAGGATATCCTGCGCCCGATGCACCGCCGGATGAAGGTGATTGCGATAGCGCAGCCAGGGGGACAGTTGCGGATCGTCGCCGCCGCGGCGGAAAAAAACCACCATTTCACGGGCGACCGACATCGCCTGCTGCGCACTCACGTACTTACTCACCAGATAAAGGGCCAAATCAATGCCGGCGGTAATGCCGGCGCTGGTGAAGATGCCGCGATCCTCGACATAAATCCGGTTATCTTTCACCAATGCGGCGGGTGCCTGCTGTCGCAGCCGCTCCAGGACGTCATGATGGGTGGTACAGCGATAGCCGTCCAACAATCCTGCCCGGCCGGCCAGCAATGCGCCGGAGCAAACGCAAACCAGCGACCAGCGTCGGGACACAACCTGCTGCCGGTTCGCCTGCAGCCATTGTTGAGCTTCCAGGGCGGGCGCGCTGTCCAACTGGTGTCGGGAATCCGTCACGCCGGGTATCAGCAAGATACTGTCGGCGGGCAAATCCGCCGGTATGGGCGCGATGTGCCCCACCGTCAGACCCACCGATGTCACAGCCTCTTCCCGCGGGCCGATATAATGCAATCTAAAGGCGCCGGATAGGGCCAACACCTCCGCCGGCCCGGTCAGATCCAGCGCCATGGTTTGCGGTAATACCAGAAAATAGACATGGCGCATGTGTGTTCCCTCGGTGGCCGGCGCTAACCTTCCGCGGCTAAATCCGCCAGGCATCCGGATACGTCGCGGATAGCGGCGAAACGATCTATCAATACGGTTTCGGTATGAAATTTAAGCTCGGCGCTGCTGACGGTCCGACCGGCATGGGTCATGGGGAATGTCAGGGTTGCCTCGGTCACGAAGGTGACCCGATACCCCAGATCGGAGGCAACCCGCGTGGTGGTCTCGCAACATTGTTCGGTGCGCAGCCCGGCGATAATGAGATGTTCAACCTGCCGTTCCTGTAGCCAGGCATGTAAACCCGACTCGGTAAGGGCATTATGCACATGTTTATAGACCGTGACATCTGCCGTATGGGTTAAAAAAGGGAGTCGGGTCACTAAACCTGACTCCAGATTGAAAGGCCACTCGCCGTCGTCGTGAAAAATATCCACCAACAGCGCGCCCTGCCGGCGGCAACCCTCTATCAGCGCCGTCAGCGCCTGTTTAAAAGGGGGTAAATCCGCCTCGGACCAAAAGGGACGGTGCAGGAAAGATGCCTGGACATCGATGATCAATAATGCGCTCTGTGCCATTTCCGGACTCCTCTGGTTAACTGTGGAGTCATAGTGCTCCGGGGCCTGGTGAAATGACAGGTCAAAACAGGACATCATTAGGGCGATTTGGGACAGTTTCAGACAAGTCTGTCAGGGCGAGATGATTGATTTAGGGTAAATCCGGTAAGGATGATATGAGCGGAGTTGGGGTAATTCTGGCAAGGTGATATGAGAGAGGCGAAAAAAAGCCTGTCGGGTTCATGTGGGGCAGGCAAAGTAAAGCCCGGTTTGCCCCTGATAGCCGGACGTCGCCGGCCATCAGGGGCGGGGCCCTTCATCAGGTTTAGGTTTCTGTCCAGACTCCCAGAATATAGCCTTCGGGATCTTTGAAATGCAGCCGCTGCCCGCCGGGAAAGGCGAATATAGGCTTAACGATTTCAGCCCCGGCAGCCTGTAGCTTTTTCTGGGTTTCCACGAGATCCTTGGCATAAAAAATCACCAAGGGTCCTCCTGCCGGGGTTATGGCCTCAGTACTGGTAAATCCGCCGGTAATGCGGCCGTCGGAAAATTCGGTATAGGTTGGGCCGTAATCGGTAAAGAGCCAGCCAAACACCGCGCCGTAGAATTTTTTAGCGCGAGGTATGTCGCTGACATTGAATTCAACGTAGTCCACCTGCCCGTTGGCGCCGATCTCTTTCATTGTCGTCTCCTCTGTTGCATTGCCATGCCATAAGTATGGTCCACCGGAGCTCAGTTAGCCGGTCAGTAAAACAAAAAAGCATTTCCTGGCGCTGCAAGCCGTGTTCTTAAGCTGCAAACATATGCATGAGGGCAGATTGATAAAAATTAAGTTAATAACCGTATTATTTAAAATAAAAGTAATTAGTTAGTTGCTTAAGAATATAAATACTTAATGTAGATTGATCATTAACTTTATAATGTTTTATTATCGATAGTCGTCCAACTGCCAGTCCTAGCCTATACTTTTAGCCAACGGCGTTTTTTGGAAGCGTTTTTTTCAAGGTAACAAAAATTTCCCACGAGGTTAGCTGAAATTTGATAGGAGCTACTATGCTGAGCGTCACTGAGGTAGTGGACCGTTTGTCCGCTTGTTTTAAATGTCAATCGGAAGGCAAACCGGCCGCGGACAGCGGGCAAAAAATCAAACCGGCCAACGTGAATAAAGTGGTGAATATTACTATTTCACCTTCTTCCCCCGCCATATCCCCTTCGCCTTCCCAGCATGATGCAGCGGTTAATTCCGATTATAGCGAAATCACCGTGCAGGGTCGCAAATCGACGCGAAATCATTCCGTCAGTTTTGCAAATGAGGTGGTGGTTGATCAGCCTCTACGCCCTGCGCGGCTTCAGCTAAAAAAAGTCACCTGCGTTGTTAATCGAGAAGTCGCGAGACCACAGACGCCTTTGCCGGAAAGGAAGAATAATTTATCGCTGAGTAAAGAATAAATAATTTGAGTATATATTAAATTGGTGATAGCCCAGGCTGATGCCTTTGTCTTAGGGTATTTAATATGATTGAGACGAAGAGCCTGCTAAATTGAGACAAAACAACATACCTAATAGCATCATATAAAACATTATGGTTATAAATATATCGAAATCTTTAATCTAAACTAAATATCCGCCTTGAAGTGGCAGCAATGTCTATTGCACATCCTTTAAGTCAGTGTTAATATAACTTTCAAAGGTAACATATATTTAACAAGTGGCTCCGTGGTCATGAAATCTAAATTATTAATGTGCAAGACGATTGTTATCATTCTCATTTTATAACATCCGTTTGCATGGTAGGGAGCCATTATTGGCATATAAATCAATGGTGAATAATAAATAATGATTAATGAAAAGCATATCATGGTTATAGATAATAAAATAATAGATTAATATTTATTACACCGCTATTAATGAAATTAAAATACTATGTTATAGTAAACAGGAGATTGAGATATGCCACCTTTTTGGGGCAATAAGATTTCTCGTTATCTACCTTTGGTTAATGCGTCGGTTGATAGTAATAATAATTCAAAGTATCTCTCTAACATAAAAAAGGTCTCAAATTGCTGTAACGAATATTATGAATATTCACCAGAAAAAAAAGGTAAAAAAAGAGGTGTAGCACTGCCAATCACGATGGTTCCCATAGCGGGTAGATTGTCGCCACAGTCGTTTAAGCAATTATTTGTCGAACATTGTCTTGGCGATTTTTTTACTTTATATCGAGGGAATAAGAGATATGCTCAAGAAAAATTTTTGGATGAAAAAGGAGTATGGACACAAAATACTATTAAGCTATATGCCTGTTCTAACTATATCGTAAGCCACTATATGGAAATTTGCGCAATTCAACAGGAAGCCAATGCTAAAAAATTTCATAAACATATGAAGAAATTGAGCAATCTTGTGATAGGAGGTGATTTTTACAAAGTCTCCAAATGTTCATATGTTATTGATGAAACTCATGAGGATTATCCGCGCGTTAGGAAGCTTTTAGAAAAAATAGGCGGAGAAATAGTCGAGATTTTTGATAACAGCAATGGCCCGAGCGATCAGGTCATCGGCCTTCTATTGAATAACCACAGTGTTCAGATTGTCAAAAATTCATATGGTAATATCGTTGTAAACCATACACTGGATGCTCAAATAAAAAATGCGCGGAAGATAATTAATGAAAGAAACCATAGGATCAGGCAGAGAAATTCATCCTCAATGTCATATACCGGAGAGCATTTAATCCGCTTGATTGGCATACGGACCCAGAATCAATGCCTGAAAATTGGTGAAAATGGAGGAAGCGGTTTTAATTAGACAATAAATCTAATGTTATCGGTTAAATCTATTTGCGTTTATGACGCCTGAAATTCCATGTGAGCAATCGAGTTATCCTTTTTAAGCAGATTATCAGGAGATGCCATAATGGACGGAGCCGTATCATGTTTAGACATCGTCTTCCCTTGCTGCCGGTTACCACAACAAACCGAGGCAAACAAAAGCGGGGAGGACTTCGCGGGAATAGCGGCAGCCTCTGTGGCTGCTAATAGACCCGTTTTTCCCGCTTTCATGGACAGGCCGACGTTAATCAAGCCGGATTTGAGCCCTTCAATCAAATGTCTGCATTTATTCAACTGTGGGAATTTTGCCGGACCGTTAGATTTTTCCGCACCCTCCCCCCCCATCGCGATTCATCATATTGTGGTTACGTCGCAGATTCCCCATACCCTTACCGCGGCAACCACCATAACCCAGCAGCCCACATTCATGCTATATCCGCTTGTCATGTCCACAGAGAAGGATGCCGTTCCGATTTCGCTGAATCATATATAGAAACAGCCTGTCATTATTCGCCGTAATGCATACCCTCCAGCTTCATGCCGTCGGGATCGAGAAAGAATACGGCATAATAATCATCATAATACTCACCGGCGGGATCGACGATTTCAGCGCCGCTTTGTTCCAGCCAGGTCTGCAACTCATCCACATCCTTACGGCTGTTAAGCGACCAGGCATAGTGATGAAAGCCAACATCGCCTTTTCGATATGGGTGGGCCTTGCCCTGCGGGTCCGCCTGATATATCCAAAAGCGGGTATTGCCATTGCTCCAGCCCATGGCGGCGGGCATTTCATTCATGATCTCAAAACCCAGGAACGCAAATAAACCGCTGTAAAAATTCTTGGAAACCGCAAAGTCACTTACGCTGACCACTAAATGGTCCACTGCCTGTACACGAGACATAGCCTTTACCTCTATTACATGAAAGCGGGACGGCATGGTTTAGTACCGCTATATCACACCGCGTCGTTTGCTCAATAAACCCTACTCGCGTTAAACGTACAGTTTGAGCTTGCCGACAACGTGCCGGGTCGGGATAGCATCCTATCCCGCCTGTTTAAGCGCCGGGACAGCGTGTCAGCAGTTTAGCGATCTAAGTATAGCTTCAGGCCTGTTCGGGGTTATGCCACAGCGTGGTTATCCCTCCCCGATCGCCGGTGATGGGATCGATGGCGGGCAGGGGAACCTTGGCGATACGCCGCCGGACAGCCGCCAGCCTGGCGGGATCATCACGGCATAAATCGGCGCTCATTCCCGGCGGATAAGCCCCTACCACCATGAAATCATTTTCGGACCTAACGGCTTTATGGCCGACTCCGGCCGGGATAAGGACCACATCCCCCGCCGTTAAGGGTATAACCGGTCCGTTTTCCCCGCCAAACTGAACCTGGGCCTGTCCGGCATAGACCCCCAGCAGCTCATGGGTATCGGCATGAAAATGGGTAAATGGATAGATAATATAACGCCATTGGGGGGGCCAGTGATGAGCGGCGAAACGTTGCTCAAGCCATTGAGCCGGATCTTTTGTTGCGGGTGGGATGACATTACGGTAAATGACCAAGGGTAGCGGACTGTTCGGCACGCCCCCCTCCGCCTCGTTTAGGTTCAGGGTTTCTATTGTCACGTCGACGTCTCCTCTATGCATATGACTAACCGCTAAAAAGCCGCGGTCTGCCATTAAGGCCCCGGCTAAACGCAGCGGGCGATTTGACAGTGATTGTTCTGAATAAATGAAACAAGTCATATCAGCATAGTTAATCATTACAATGTCGCGAGTGATTTACAGACCCTGCTCCCAAGGCATAAGCTATCCGACGAATTGTATATGACTGATAACACTGTTTTCTCATTCGTTTTTAACAGGAGTCTTCTTATGAGCAACGCTTTTTTGGACGCTATTACGGCTCGTCGATCGATTTATGCCATCGGAAAAAATGTCAGGCTGTCGGAGGACCAGATCACTACCCTGGTCAAACAGGCAGTGAAACAGAGCCCTTCGTCCTTTAATTCTCAAAGCTCGCGTGTTGTCGTGCTTTTTGGCGCACAGCACGACAATTTATGGAATATCATCAAAGAGACCTTGCGAAAAATTGTTCCCGCCGAGGCTTTTGGCGCCACGGAAAAGAAACTCGCTTCTTTTGCCGCGGGCAAGGGCACGGTACTGTTTTTTGAGGACACACAGGTCATCAATGTTCTGCAAAAGCAGTTCGCGGCCTATGCCGATAACTTTCCCATCTGGTCGGAACACTCCACCGGAATCGCTCAATTTGCCGTTTGGTCGACGCTGGCCCAGGAGCGTATCGGCGCCACCGTACAGCATTACAATCCGTTGATTGATGATGAAGTCAAAAGCACTTGGCGTTTGCCGGACAGCTGGAAGCTGCGGGCGCAAATGCCGTTTGGCTCGATAGAGCAACCGGCGGGAGAAAAAACGTTCATTTCCGACGAAGAACGCTTCCGGGTATTTAAATAGTTAAAGGATGAGAGAGGCCCATCCTTTTAGTAAGGACCGATATGCCGTGGGTATCGGTCTTTTAGCATTGCCGGAAAAAACGATTGTGTTCCCCCAAGAAAATCATAAGCGGCTATAGTTAATGAGCTGCATGGTTAAAAAATGAGCGATCGGGCCGGCATGGGCAACAGCAGATGAGCCTATATCGGGATATAAACGTAGTGAAGCAGAGGAGCATGGCGATGGCCAGGATATTGATAGTGTTTCTATTTTTTGTAGCGATTTGCGCCGGAATTATGGTGGTACAAATGGGCGGTCGCTATCCTTGGATATGATCCCCGCGCGGTAAACAGTGATTCACTTTTCTCTGGTTGACTGAAACGGCCATGACCCGATGTTTTGCACTGGCTAGGTTTGCGCCGGGCTTTGTGCCAACGGAAAAAAGGGCCATTTCAGGATTTCTCAGGCGGGCGGACTTTATGTAAACCCGACCAAAGCTGCAGAGTGTTGATCAATACCATGAGCGCGGTGAAGACAAACACCCAGCGGAACCCCAGTACCGCCGATACGCTGGAACCGATAAGGGGACCCACCACATTGCCCATATACATAAATGACTGGTTATAACCGAAAATCCGTCCGGTCACGCGTTCGCTGGAGTATTTCACCAGCAGAGTCTGTACCGCGGGCATCAGGGCACCGTCCGCAAAACCCAGCAGAAAGCGCAATATTCCCAATTGCAGGGGTGTTTGGACAAACGCCATAATACAAAACAGCAGAATGCTGCCTATCATGGCGGTCATCAGGATACGGCCGGTGCCGATACGATCTCCCAACTGTCCCAGGCGGGGGGCGGCAATGAGCGCGGACACCCCCGGAACGGCGGCAATGGCGCCGCTGATAAACGCCAGGTTGCCGCTGCTGCCGGCGAGATCTTTGATAAACAGGGTCAAGATAGGACTGATGGAGCTGTTGGTCAATTGGATCATCATCGTGGTGATAAACAGGCTGAAGATCAGTGTGGGATAGGGCAGGGACTCGAAAACCGCCTTTCCTTTCAGCATGTTGGCCTTGGTGACCTTGGCGGCATTCTCTTTAATCAAAAACAGCGTTATCAGGAAGCTGACGAACATCAGCAGCGAGGTGACCAGAAACACCGTGCGCAATCCTAGATGATCCGCCATAAACCCCCCCAGCAGCGGGCCGACGATAACGCCGGCCACCTGGCCGGTGGAAAGGGTGCCCAGCGCCCAGCCGCTTTTATCGCGCGGGACCTGTGAGGCCACCAGCGCCATGGCGTTGGGAATATAGCCTGAGGTCAGACCCATCAGGGCGCGGAGCAGGAAGAGTTGATAGACATTCTGCGCAAACCCCTGTAACGCGATAACCACCGCCATGCCTAATGATGCTCGCAGCAGCATCAGTTTGCGTCCTTTGCGGTCCGCCAGGCTTCCCCAGAGGGGGGCTACGACCGACGAAATCAAAAAAGTGGCGCTGAAGACCAGGCCTGACCAGATACTGAGTGCTTCATGGGAATGAACGCCCAACTGTTCAACGTACAGCGGTAAAAATGGGAGAATTTGGCTCATTGCAAGTCCGGTAAAGAAGCAACCTAACCAGACGGAGATAATATTGACCTTCCAGGCTTCCATGTTTATACGCTTTCGTTAATTAATTGATTAATATACCCTAAATAGTTCGAGTTGCAGGAAGGCGGCGACGCAGCGAATCCCCAGGAGCTTACCCAAGTAAGTGACTGGGGTGAGCGAGGAAAGCCAACGCAACTGCAACTTGAAGTATGACGGGTATAGCTTATCCAGCAATAGTAACAGCCAAGCGCGACAAGACTCTATGTCGTTCTATTATAATATGTAGCAAAATTATGGAGCATTGACATCATTAACTGGATCTTGGTAAAGGCCGTTAAGCCGCCATGGCAGGAAAATCAAAAATAATTTGCTATTCTATAGCGCACTATATAAAATAAAACCATGCATTCACAACTTATGGCAACATCCCGATGGCTATGTCAATGTCGCTGGATCAACAGTTCTGCTTTGCCCTTTACTCCGCTAACCTGTCGATGAACAAAGTGTATCGCAAATTATTGGCGAAACTGAACCTCACTTATCCCCAATACCTGGTGATGCTGGTCTTATGGGAACGTGATGAAGTCATGGTGTCGGAAATCGGCGAGCACCTGTTTTTGGATTCCGCCACCCTGACCCCCCTGCTGAAGCGTCTGGAAGCCGCCGGTTTATTGCTGCGGTCGCGTTCCGCCGATGACGAGCGCCAGGTGATTATCCGTTTAACCGATCAGGGCCGGGCGTTGCAGGACGTTGCCAAGTCGGTGCCGGACGACGTGCTGTGCGCCACGGCCTGTAGCGAAGAAAAATTAACCGATTTGAAAAAACAGCTTGAATCCCTGCGCGCGCAGCTGGCGCAGTGGTGACTCTTGTCGCCACCTCTAACGGAACGCCATAACGGAGCCATGGGGATCAACTATAATTAATTGAGCTGGCTGTTTTATATTGCAAACGATTTAATCGTGAGTGAGCGCCCTCCTATAAATGGAGATTACCTCTCGCAACGAAAATCACAACGAAAGCCACAACGAAAGAGGAAAAACCGATGTCTATTGAAAAAGTTATTTATCGTGCAAAAGCCAAGGCTACCGGTGGACGTGATGGCCGAGCAACTTCATCCGACGGCGTACTGGATGTGAAATTAGGCATACCCAAAGAAATGGGCGGTCCCGGCGGGGCATTCACCAACCCCGAACAATTATTTGCCGCCGGCTACTCGGCCTGCTTCCTTGGCGCCCTGAAGCATGTCGCCTCCCAGGAAAAAGTGAAATTACCGGCGGATGCGTTTATCGAAGGCACCGTGGGCATCGGCCCGGTGCCCACCGGCTTTGCCATTGAAGCCCAGCTGGATATCCATTTAGCGGGTATGGATCGTAACGTGGCGGAAGAATTAGTCAAAAAAGCCCATGTGGTGTGCCCCTATTCCAACGCGACTCGCAATAACATTGATGTTAAGCTCAACGTCATTAACTAGTTTTGAATGAGATCGGTCAGGCGCTTTCCCAGACCACCGATAGCGTTTAAAAATAAAACCGCCTGGGGTTCAATGTCTTAGGCGGTTATTTTTTTCCGTTGGTTTAATAATAACGTTGTTAGGCTGCGCATAAAACTTTTTAATGTAAAACGTGTCAAAAAGTATCTATTGTCAGAATTTTTTAAGATTTTGTTAGCGCTGATTAGCCTTCCCGGCTGCATGTACCAAAAGAACTGTAATAACAGCGACTAAAAAAATTATCACAAATGCGCCAGGACTTTCTCATTGATGACTTTTGCAAAACACGTTTCACAGCATAAATTTTCAATATTTCTTGCTGTCTATATCGGATTTTTTCTCAATCTTTCGGTTTTTATTCGCCGTTTTGATTTGTTACATCCAAGCGCTACTCCGGCCAATATGCTGGTCGCTTTAACGGAGATTACCGCCGCGGTACTTTCCACTTTTTTCCTGATGCGGCTTATTTCACTGGGTGGCCGCTACTTTTACCGTACCGTAGCTTCATTATTGCTGCTGATCTCGGTTGCCGCCAGTTATTACATGACTTATTTCAATGTGGTGATCGGTTACGGTATTATCGCGTCGGTAATGACCACCGATATTGATTTATCAAAAGAAGTAGTCGGTTACCATTTTATTATCTGGATGGTAGTGGTCAGCATTATCCCATTGTTTTTCATCTGGAAAAACGCTGTCAGCGGTACGCTTATCCAACAACTGAGGATGCCGGGACATCGTGTCAAACCTCTCGTGGGCATGTTGGTGATTTTTGCCTTGATCTGGCTGCCGGTCCGCTATCAGGAAAAATTGCAAAACCTGCACGAAAAATTAACCAATACCGATCTGCCCAGTTACGGCGGGGTGATTGCGCACTCCTATCTGCCCATTAACTGGATGGCGGCGCTGGGGCTGTTTACCTATACCCAGCTGGATGAGCGTCAGGATAACGCCTCGCTGTTCGATCCCTCCAAACATTTTACCTACATCCCGCCGGCCGGAATTGACGACACTTATGTGATATTTATCATCGGTGAAACCACCCGCTGGGATCATATGGGCATCCTCGGTTATCCGCGAGACACCACGCCCCTGCTGTCGAACGAAAAAAACCTGGTGGCCTTCCGCGGTCGTTCCTGCGATACCTCCACCAAGCTTTCGCTGCGCTGCATGTTCGTCAGGGAGGGCGGCACATCGGATAATCAGCAGCGTACACTAAAAGAACAGAATATTTTCGCCGTTTTGCACTCTCTGGGCTTTACCTCCGAGCTGTTCGCCATGCAAAGCGAGGTGTGGTTTTATAATAATACCGATGCCGATAACTTCTCTTTCCGCGAAATGATTGGCGCTGAAAAACGTAATGACGGTAAAAACGTGGACGATATGCTGTTGGTGAATGAGATGAAGGAGTCGATGAAGCGATATCCTAAAGGAAAGCATCTGATTATATTGCATACCAAAGGTTCCCATTACCTCTATTCACAACGCTATCCCCGCAGCTATGCCCGTTATCAGCCGGAGTGCATCGGCGTCGATCAGGCTTGCAGCAAGGAGCAGTTGATCAATGCCTATGACAACAGCGTGCTGTATACCGATAGCTTTATCGATAGGGTTATCGATCAGGTGCGCGGCAAGAAAGCGCTGGTCTTCTATGCCTCCGACCACGGCGAATCCATTGATACGAACTATCATTTCCACGGTACGCCGCGCGATATGGCACCGCCGGAGCAGTTCCGCGTGCCCATGATGGTCTGGGCATCGGACTCATTTCTGGCCGATCCGACCCATCGGGATGGGTTTGAGCGCCTACAGGCGCAGCAGCGCATCGGCGTTACCCATCGCCATGTGGAGCTTTTCGATACGATTCTTGGTTGCCTGGGGTATACCTCGCCGGACGGCGGTATCAAGGCGGATAATAACTGGTGTCAAAAACCGCAGCCGGAATCGGCGCTGTAGGTCGTGCCATAAATCGTCAAGCCATGAATCGCCCTGACCCAGGGAGTGTTTTAAACGGGGGTTGTTTGCACGACTCAATCCATTAAGGAATCGCGGGTTTTGCTATCTCGGTTAAGCATAGCCTGCATAATGAATGCTTTGTAGGCAATTGGCTTGATTAGTAAAAAAAGGGATTGACGCAAAAAGGCGGTCGCAGTAATATGCGCCCGCATTCGGTGAGTGGCGCAGCCTGGTAGCGCAATACGTTCGGGACGTATGGGTCGGAGGTTCAAATCCTCTCTCACCGACCAATTTTCTCCCGAGTTTTGTCTCACGAATTTCAGGCAAGGCCGGTAAGATACGAGAAAACAGCACGTTATCATGACGCGCTGTTTTTTTTCGTCTGCGGCAAACCCCTGACATGTTTTTGTTTTTTGGTCATGCGGGGGAAACGCGCCGATGGAGTTGCCAAATGTCGATGTTGAATAAACCCGCCCCGTTATGCCCTGTCTGAACTGAAGAATAATCCTAATGTTGACCGAATGTTAATGCTGCCCATCAGCGTCATTTTCGCTTTTCTATTGATTTTAATGAGAAAATGGGTCTTTGATAAAGTAATTCAGTTATTTTGAATGTGTTAAACAAAAATATTTTCTGGACTATTTTATTAATGAGCATTAATATTAATTTATCGAAAGCGAAGAGCTTTCACACTCATAACGATTAACACAGGACATACATCATGAAAAAGACAATCGCAGCACTTGCACTCATCGCAGCTATGGTCGCACCGGCAGTTTCAATGGCCGCTCAGAATGATTACCAGGACTATGCCCATACTTATCCGGTAAGCCAAGGTAACGCAAATCACGTTAATACCGCTGAGTAATAACGTAAAAAACTGATACAAATAATTTCATCATGTCGCCGGCCCCTTGGAGATCTACTTCAAGGGGCCGGTGCTTTTGTGCGTCCGCCCGATCTT
Organism: Sodalis sp. dw_96; assembly: GCF_018449575.1. Taxonomy (GTDB): domain Bacteria; phylum Pseudomonadota; class Gammaproteobacteria; order Enterobacterales; family Enterobacteriaceae; genus Acerihabitans. The sequence goes on from NZ_JAAVUT010000006.1 coordinate 73,740, forward strand.
TATTGCATTGCGCCCAGCCGATTCAGCATTCCGGCCTCTGCTTCATGCCTTATCGGTGATAGCCGGCGACAGTTGGTCGCCGCCGTTCATTGAGCATGAAGGGCGGCCGGGATGCCGAATAGAGGGTTCAGTCATTACCCTCCCTCACCCGTCAGTTCTCTCACTCATTGCTCGGAATAATTCCACAGCAGTCCCCCGTCGATAACCAGGGTGGAACCGGTGACATAGGCGGAATCCGGTCCGGCAAGGTATGCCACCATGCCGGCCACGTCTTCCGGTTTACCCAGTCGGCCCAGTGGGATATTGCCGATAAGCGCGGTGAGCAGTTCAGGACTGTTCAGCAGCTTGGTGTTAATGGGCGTTTCGATGGCGCCGGGGGCAATGTTATTCACCTGGATGCCATGGGGCGCCAGTTCGATTGCCAGGTTGCGCATCAACATCTTGAGACCGCCTTTGCTGGCGCAATAGGTGCTGAAATGAGGAAACGGCAGCTCCTCATGCACGGAACTGATGTTGATAATTCTCCCCGGACGGTCGGTATCCCGCAGATGCTGCACGAACGCCTGGGTAATAAAGAACGTTCCCTTGAGATCGACGTTGAGCACCGCGTTGTAATCCTCTTCGGTGATGTCCAGAAACGGCGCGTTGTGCTCTATGCCCGCATTGTTCACCAGAATATCGATTTGGCCCATTTGCGCGACGCTATCCTTGATAATGCGTTTGTTGTCGGCCACATCGGCGATATTCCCCGCGTCAATAATGACCCGGCGCCCTAATGCCCTGATTTCCGACAACACTTCTTCAGCGCGACTATCATCGGATCGGTCGACAATAATGATATCGGCGCCTTCACGGGCCAGGCGCACCGCGATGGCTTTACCAATACCCTGGGCGCTGCCGGTTACCAGCGCGACTTTTCCATCAAGACTCATAGTGCTCTCCCATTCACATTGATCGTTTGCCAAAGAATATTCATGCTCTGTTATTACTTGGACGCGCGCTCCCGGCGCGGGTCCGGGGCCATGACGTTATTTTCATTGACCGCTCATCCGTTGACCGGCGGGTCGGCTCTGGCCTGTGCCTGATGGGTATCGTGACCGTCATAGAGGGTGAGCAGCATACGTACGACGCCGTTGGTCCAGCCGAAACCGTCCTGGAGCGGATATTCACCGCCGCCGCCGCCCTTGGCGCCCGCCGCGCCGGAAATATCATATTTTTCAACCAGCTTGCAGTGCTGCCGGTAATGATCCCCCACGGTATCAAGCCAGCGGGTGGCGATGAGGTTTGCCAGGTCATTTTCGCCGTATCGGCGCAGACCCTGAATGGCCATCCATTGCAACGGCGCCCAACCGTTGGGGTTGTCCCACTGCTGTCCGTTTGCCGACAGGGTGGTCATGATGCCGCCGTCGAACAACAGCCGGGCCGCCAGCGCTTTTGCCATCGCCGCGGCCTGCCTCGGGCTGGCCATGCCGACGAACAGCGGCGCGGCGCAGGCGGCGCAAAGGGCGCAAGGTTGTGACAAACCCCAGTCGTAATCGCGATAGGTTCCGCTTTCGCTATCCCATAACAGACGGTCTATGGCCTCGCGCCGACGGTCGGCCCGGTCGCTGAAGCGCTGCGCCGTCGCCGGATCGCTGGTGTTTTTCGCCAGCTCGGCGATGGTGGTTTCGAGCTTGTACATAAAAGCGTTGAGATCGATGGGCAGTATCGACGTCGTGCGAATGCTGCTGATATCGTCGGCGTCGCCGAACCAGCGAGATGAATAATCCCAGCCGGAGGCGGCCCCTGCCCGCAGTTCACGGTAAACTTCATTGGCCGGCCGGGAGGATTTGCGCGCGGTTTCCACATCTTCAAGGTAGGATTCGTCCCGCGGCGTATCGCGATCGTCCCAATAGCGGTTCAACACGGCGCCGTCGGCCAATTTCACCACATGCCGTTTGGCTTCGCCGGGCATAAGCGCGTCGGCGTCTCCCATCCAGTAGTGGTATTCCCGCAGCAACTGCGGCAGATAATGCTCGGCGAAGTGTAATTCTTCTTTCTCGAACAGCTCCACCATCAAGGCGAATACCGGCGGCTGGGAGCGACTGAGATAATAGGTGCGGTTACCATTGGGAATATGGCCGTAATGATCGATCAGGTAGGCAAAATTATTCGCCATATTGCGCAGCAGATCCCCTCGTCCGCTGGCGGCAAGTCCGAGCATGGTGAAATAGGAATCCCAATAATACATTTCGCCAAAACGCCCTCCCGGCACTACGTAGGGTTCCGGCAGCGGCAACAGCGAAGATTGGGAAGGGTGGTCTTCCGGCCGGCGGATTAATACTTCCCATAAGCCATCAATATGCTCGAGAATATTTTGTTTCGGGTCCGCGATATAGTGACTGGCCTGTATCTCGGGCGGTGCAAAATAGGCTTTGACGAAATCGGCGAGGTTGAAACCGGGATCGGAAGATTGCCGGCGGTAACGCGCCAGAATCTCTTCAGGATCGATTTTAGGCGCACAGTCGACGAAGGTCTTGCTGTCCGGGAAGATGCGTGACATTTGCACCGCCTCAAACAGTTCCCGGTAGCGATCCGCCGGGCTTAATTCATCGGATTTCGGCAGCCCGCTGATATGCGCCGGTTTGGGCTCTTGATGGGCGGTCCGGGGTGAAATGGCATGGCTCGGCACGGCATGGGCCGCGGTGTCTTGCGCTCCGGCTTGATAGGTTGATTTATTAATAATGAATCCCCTTTCTTGCAGGTGAAAATTGACAAAATACGTATATTGGTTCGGCGATGCGGGCATTAATTCAAACGAAGGTTGCCAAACTTTTTAATAGTTCAGCCTGAAGATAATGTCTTTAAAGAATAGTCTGATAAAAAACAATGTAATGACATTTCCTAAAAAATAGATCTTTATCTAACAGGAAAATATATTATTTCCTGAATCAGCTTGACCTGATAAGTATAGTGGGAACTGCGCTCTTTGCCGCAGTCTGGGCACATTATTCGCATTGAGACAAACATACTGCGGGTCTTTTACCTTTAGCGTAATGCGTTGGCAATCTTATATTCAAAAAGTATCTGGGTGTAACTAAACCTATTAATCACTTATCAATGTCATGGTTATTTTAATCCGCCAAATAACGCCGCGGTGTTTCCCCAAGGGTCTTTTTAAACATGGCGATAAAAGCGCTGGGGCTTTGATAACCCAGCGAGTTGGCCAGCACATTGATCGGGCGTCCCTGGGCCAGAGGGGAAATGGCTTCCGCCAGGCGTAACTGTTGACGCCATTGGGAAAAGCCCATGCCGGTTTCGTCGCGGAACAGTCGTGCCAGGGTGCGGGCACTGGCACCGACGGGGTTTCCCCAGTTTTCCAGCGTGTCGTTATTTTCCGGTTCCCCTAACAGTATTTCGCAGACGCCGAGGACCCGCCGATCCCTGCTTCGGACGTACCGGCAATACCGCCGCCGGAACCCGCCGTACCGCCGGTGAAAGCGCCCACGCCCTTGCCTCCGGACACGCCGCCGGACTATCCGCGCCTGGCGCGGCGCAGCCATCAGCAGGGCACGGTCATGCTTAACGTGCCGGTGACCGTCGACGGCGCCGCCAGCGAGGTGAATATCGCGCAAAGCAGCGGCAGCGATGCGCTGGACGACGCGGCGCGGCAGGCGGTGAGACGCTGGCGTTTCATTCCGGCGAAACGCGGCGGCGAGCCGGTTGCCGGCTGGGTGCGCGTGCCTGTGGTATTCCGTCTCGAGGGCTAGTCAGCAACTTTATACATTTTCTTATCACGAGAAGTTATCCTAAGGTGGAATGTTTTATGGATGCTGAGGTGATAGTGAATGGAAGCGCGACGTGTACCAACCGGCTTTAGGATACTGATAGGTATAAGTATATTTGTGCTAACGTTTCTTATGTCTCGACCCTCCACGCCGGTAACTGACGCTGAATATGCTTTTTGGAATACAGTGGCCAGCTACTATGGTGAACATGATGTGGAAGGCTTTGTGGGACTGGCACTGCTGATTGCCTGTCCCATCCTCGCCATCATTGTCTATCAAATTGTCATCAGGCTGGCGGAACGGCTTATTAACGTGTTGATAACGAGTAGGCGGTAATTGATGGTTTTATTGGACGGAACATCGCCTGACGGACAGTTACTGTCATTACTGCATATTTCCGGGCGTAATCCCTCATAGCTGACAGGGGAATGAGTGACGCGGGCCCAGAGGGAATTACAATGGCCGACTTGGATCGCAAGATGTTTTTCAGCCGCTGTTCTGCAAGCCGGCCGCTGTCTGGAGTGTGGTTATGCGTACCTTAATGCAGTTGGCCCGTGATGCCGGAGGGTTATTATTGCTGGCATTGATTGCCAGTGTGGTCAGCGGTTTCAGCAATGCGTCGCTTATCGCTCTGATAAACAAAACCCTCACCGTTGAGGCCGATGGCCTGGCGCTGCTGGGGCGGACCTTTATTGCGCTGACCCTGCTGATGCTTATCACCCGGGTGCTTTCCGAAACGGTATTCATGTATCTCGGCCAGCGCGCCAAAGCCCGGCTGCGTAACGAGGTGGTGGCCCGTATAGGGGAAAATCGCCTTGGGTTCGCTGGGATTTTTACTGATTCATGGCCGGGCGCTGACGTTATTGCGCAGCTCGCGGCGGCGCGAGGATACCCTGCTGCAGCTTTTTCGCGCGCTGTTTGACGGCGTCAAGGAGCTCAAGCTCAATCCTGTGCGCCGCCGGCGTTTTATCAATGGCGACCTGGCGAAAAATATCGAAGCGGTCCGCGTCGAACGTACCCATGATGACGCTTATTTCCCCTTGGCGGACCGGCTAATCAAGCTGGACGCCGGTCAAATAGTATCGGATATCCGCCAGGAGGGTCCGGTATGGGATAACGGCCGGCTCCGCGCCGGGCAGTCCGAAGGTTAACGACGCATGCCCGGCAATAAACCGATATGACTTAGCAATGCCCCGCGCAGGCAGGTCTGGTCAGCCCATGGCGCCATTATTCCCCGTCGCCGCAGGCGCATGAGCGGCTGATGGCCCTGTTTTATTTCATCGATTGCTGAGTGCCTTTTACCGGCGCGCAGTGAGGTGATTGTTTTAACACTTTACCGTCCTGCAATTTACTGTTTAACTCCGCCAGAATTTCCGGATGCGCCAATATATAATTGGCGGCGATTTTGCCTATTTGCGTCTGTTGTTCGGGTGAAAGATCGGTTGTGTAATCGGGAAATTCCGGTGCCGGCACAGGCGATAAAGCCAGTGCCGCCTCGGTGGTCATCAAGCACATTACTATCAAACATGTCTTAATAAACAGGTTTTTCATTTTCGTCGTCCTCAAGGACCTGACGCCGGCATAGACCGGAAGAGCGTCCGCCGCATTCATTTATTTCACCGATGGCAGCGGATAACCCTTTACGTATGGTTTATTACCATCACGCCCGCCCGCCACAGGCTTCTTCTAATTTATATTAAAATAACGAGTCATATTCATTTTTTTTATATTTCTTAAATCACCGATATTTTATGGTGATAAAATAGATATTCCCCCGCGAGGAATATTTTCCATCAACGCATTATGATAAACATAATCGGTGTGAAATAAAAAAGTCGTAAAAATTGCCCTTGGGAGTATAAATTTTTTGTATATGAGGTGCAGGCTGAATAAAAGACATCTTAATCGATGCTATTGGGAATAGAGACTATTTTTATATTATTTTTACACGCCGCGCCATTAATTTTACACGGCCTTTTCATACAAAACTTTACACTTAGTCCTACTTCAATTCCCTTGTGGAGACGCACTGTGAATCTTTCTCTGATAACCGGCATTGTGCTGGTTTTTTTATTGCTGGGCTATTTGGTTTATGCCCTGGTTAAGGCGGAGGAGTTCTGATGGCTGCCAGCGCATTTTTATTGCTTGCCGGTTATATGGTGGTGTTGATGATCCTGGCCCGTCCTTTGGGCCGGGGACTGACGGGATTGATTAATGACAGGCCGGCGCCGGGTTTCGCCGGCGTTGAGCGGCTGTTATGGCGCGTATGCGGCGTCGGCACCAACAGTATGCGGTGGCGCGGATATTTAACCGCCGTGCTGTTGTTTAACGCACTGGGCATTCTGATCCTGTTCGCCCTCTTGATGTTTCAGGGTGTCTTGCCGTTAAACCCCCAGCACTTGCCCGGCCTGTCCTGGGATTTGGCGCTCAATACCGCCATTAGTTTTGCCACCAATACCGACTGGCAATCCTATGGCGGTGAAAGCACCATGAGTTATTTCAGCCAGATGGCGGGATTAACGGTGCAGAACTTTTTTTCCGCGGCCACCGGTATCGCCGTCGCCTTCGCCTTGATCCGGGGGTTCGCCAATCGTTCAATGGCGACACTGGGCAACGCCTGGCGGGATATGTTCCGTATCACCCTCTATGTGCTGTTGCCGATTTCGCTGATTATCGCCCTGATATTCATCAGCCAGGGCAGCCCGCAGAATTGGGCGGATTACCTGCAGATACACACCCTTGAAGGCGTGAAGCAAACCCTGCCCATGGGGCCGGTGGCCTCGCAGGAAGCCATCAAGATGCTGGGCACCAACGGCGGCGGCTTTTTTAATGTGAATTCCGCTCATCCGTTCGAAAACCCCAATGCCCTGACCAATTTTGTTCAAATGATCGCCATCTTCCTGATTCCCGCCGCGCTCTGCTTCGCTTTTGGCGATGGGGTCCGCGATCGGCGCCAGGGACACGCGCTGCTGTGGGCCATGTCGGTGATGTTTATCGTGGCGGCGGCGGCGGTGATGTGGGCTGAAGTAAACGGTAATCCGCATTTGCTGGCCCTCGGCGCCGACAGCGCCCTCAATATGGAGGGCAAGGAGACCCGGTTCGGTATCCTCAATTCCAGCCTGTTTGCCACCATCACGACGGCGGCGTCCTGCGGGGCGGTGAACGCCATGCACGACTCCTTTACTGCCCTGGGCGGTATGGTGCCGATGTGGCTGATTCAATTGGGGGAAGTGATATTCGGCGGCGTGGGCTCCGGCTTATACGGCATGCTGCTGTTCGTGCTGCTGGCGGTGTTTATCGCCGGGCTGATGATTGGCCGTACGCCGGAATATCTCGGTAAAAAAATCAACGTGTGGGAAATGAAAATGACCGCCCTGGCGATCCTTATCACCCCGTCGCTGGCACTGCTGGGCACGGCGCTGGCCATGATGACCGCCGCCGGCCGCGCCGGAATGTCGAATCCCGGCACCCATGGTTTTAGCGAAGTGCTCTATGCCGTCTCCTCCGCCGCCAATAATAACGGCAGCGCCTTTGCCGGCCTGAGCACCAACACGCCGTTCTGGAACATGCTGTTGGCGGTGTGCATGCTGCTGGGCCGCTATGCGTTCATCGTGCCGGTGATGGCTATTGCCGGTTCGCTGGCGGTGAAAAAAATACAGCCGGTGGGCAACGGAACCTTGCCGACGCACGGTGTGCTGTTTATTTCGCTGCTGATCGGTACGGTGATGCTGGTGGGCGCGCTGACCTTTATCCCCGCCCTGGCGCTCGGCCCGATCGCGGAACATCTGCAACTGTTTGGTCATTAATCGCCGGAGAAACTTTCCATGAGTCGTAATCAAAAGACCTTGTTTGACGCGGCGTTAGTGCGTGTCGCCATTGTAGATGCCTTTAAAAAGCTGGATCCGCGGGTGCAGTTCCGCAATCCGGTGATGTTTGTGGTGTACCTGGGCAGTATTTTGACCACGCTGCTGGCCATGGCGATGGCGGCGAAGCTGACCGCCGGATCCGCCGGTTTTTCGGCGGCCATCTCCGTTTGGCTGTGGTTTACCGTGCTGTTCGCCAATTTTGCCGAAGCGCTGGCGGAAGGACGCAGTAAGGCCCAGGCGGAAAGCCTGCGAGGGGTACAAAAAAGCAGTTGGGCCAAAAAGCTCGCCAGCCCCCATTACAATGCCGAACAGCAGAAAGTGGCGGCGGATTCACTGCGCAAAGGGGACGTGGTGCTGTCGGAAGCGGGGGATATCATCCCTTGCGACGGTGAGGTACTGGAAGGGGGAGCTTCAGTGGATGAGAGCGCCATCACCGGTGAATCCGCACCGGTGATCCGCGAGGCGGGGGGGGATTTTGCCTCCGTTACCGGCGGGACGCGTATTTTGTCCGACTGGCTGGTGATTCGCTGCAGCGTTAACCCCGGCGAGACCTTCCTTGACCGTATGATTGCCATGGTGGAGGGGGCCAAGCGCCGCAAAACCCCCAATGAGATCGCCCTGACCATCTTGCTGGTGGCGCTGACTATTGTGTTATTCCTGGCTACCGCCACCCTTTGGCCTTTTTCAGCCTGGGGCGGCGAACCGGTAAGCGTCACGGTGCTGGTGGCTCTGGTGGTGTGCCTGATCCCCACCACCATCGGCGGTTTGCTGTCCGCCATCGGCGTGGCCGGGATGAGCCGGATGCTGGGGGCCAATGTGATTGCCACCAGCGGCCGCGCCGTCGAGGCGGCGGGTGATATCGATGTTTTGCTGCTGGACAAAACCGGCACCATCACCCTGGGGAATCGCCAGGCCACCCGGTTCATCCCGGCGCCGGGGGTGAGTGAGCAACAGCTGGCCACCTCAGCGCAGCTGGCGTCCCTGGCGGATGAAACGCCGGAGGGCCGCAGTATCGTGGTGCTGGCGAAACAGAAATTCAATTTGCGGGAGCTTGATATACAACGTCTGGATGCCACCTTTGTCCCCTTCTCGGCCCAGACCCGCATGAGCGGGGTGAATTTACAGAAGCGCATGATCCGCAAAGGGGCGGTGGATTCCATTCGCCGGCATATCGAGTCCAACGGCGGCCGATTCCCCGCCGACGTGACCCGGATGGTGGAAGAGGTGGCGCGCGGCGGCGGCACGCCCCTGGTGGTGTCGGAAGATGCCCGGGTGATGGGGGTGGTGGCGCTGAAGGATATCGTCAAGGGCGGCATTAAAGAGCGTTTCGCCGAACTGCGCCGCATGGGCATCAAGACGGTGATGATAACCGGCGACAACCCGTTGACCGCGGCGGCAATCGCCGCCGAGGCGGGGGTGGATGATTTCCTGTCGGAAGCCACGCCGGAAGCCAAGCTGGCGCTGATCCGGCAATATCAGGCCGAGGGGCGGCTGGTGGCGATGACCGGCGACGGCACCAATGACGCCCCGGCCCTGGCCCAGGCGGACGTGGCGGTGGCCATGAACTCAGGTACCCAGGCGGCCAAGGAGGCGGGCAATATGGTGGATCTGGATTCAAATCCCACCAAATTGCTGGAAGTGGTGCACATCGGCAAACAGATGCTGATGACGCGCGGTTCGCTGACCACGTTCAGTATCGCCAATGACGTCGCCAAGTATTTCGCCATTATCCCGGCGGCATTTGCCGTGACCTATCCGGAGCTGAACCGGCTGAATGTGATGCACCTGCATTCCCCCGGTTCGGCGATATTGTCGGCGGTGATCTTTAACGCGCTGGTGATTGTGTTCCTGATCCCCCTGGCGCTAAAGGGAATAAGTTATCGCCCGATGAGCGCCGCCGCGCTGTTGCGCCGTAATTTGCTGATTTATGGCGTGGGCGGCCTGTTGGTGCCTTTCGTCGGCATCAAACTTATTGATATTGTGCTGACCGTCGCGGGCCTGGCCTAAAAAGAGGAATTATGATGAGTCAATTACGTCCCGCCGTGCTGTTGATGATTTTGCTGACGCTGATTACCGGCGCGGTTTACCCCCTGCTCACCGGCGCGCTGGGGCAGTGGTGGTTCCCCGACCAGGCGCAGGGGTCGCTGCTGGATATCGGCGGCGAAATACGCGGTTCTTCCCTGATCGGCCAATCATTTGTCCGTCCGGAATATTTTCAGGGCCGTCCGTCCGCCACGTCGGATGGCTCCTATAATGCATTGGCGTCCTCAGGCAGTAACCTGGCGGCAAGCAATCCGGCGTTGGATACGGCGATTAAGCAACGGGTAGCCGACCTGCGCGCCGCCAATCCCCTGGCCGCCCCGCCGGTCCCGGTGGATTTGGTTACCGCTTCCGGCAGCGGGCTCGACCCGGATATATCTCCCGCCGCCGCGCAGTGGCAGGCGCAGCGTGTGGCAACGGCGCGCCGTTTGCCCCTTGAACAGGTGCAACGGTTGATCGAAGAAAATACTTCCCGTCCGCCGCTGTATTTCCTCGGCGATCCGACGGTGAATGTACTGGAACTGAATATCGCGCTGGATTCCGTTCCGCGGCCATAATGGGATGCCCCCATTTCCATCAGCCAGCAAGGAGCCCGCATGAACGAGGAACAACAGCGTCCCGATCCCGATGCGCTGTTATTGCAAGCCGGCAATCAGCGCCGGGGTAAACTGAAAGTCTATTTCGGCGCCTGCGCCGGGGTGGGTAAAACCTGGGCGATGCTGCAGGAGGCTCGTCGTCTGCGTGCCCAGGGACTGGATGTTCTGGTGGGGGTAGTGGAAACCCACGGACGGGCGGAAACCGCGGCGCAGCTTGAAGGGCTTGCGGTTCTGCCCAGGCGGGCCGCCGGGCGTCACCAGCATCAGGAGTTCGATCTGGATGCGGCGCTGGCCCGCCGTCCGGCGGTGATCCTGATGGATGAACTGGCGCATACCAATGCCCGCGGTTCCCGTCATCCGAAGCGTTGGCAGGATGTTGACGAACTGCTGAACGCCGGTATCGATGTTATCACCACGGTTAATGTCCAGCATCTGGAAAGCCTGAACGATATCGTCAGCGGCGTTACCGGCATCCGGGTAAGGGAAACCGTGCCGGATCCCTTTTTTGATTCCGCCGATGAAGTGGTGCTGGTGGATTTGCCCCCCGACGATCTGCTGCAGCGGCTGAAAGAGGGCAAGGTGTATATCGGCGATCGCGCCGAACGGGCCATTGAGAATTTTTTCCGTAAAGGCAACCTGTTTGCCCTGCGGGAACTGGCGTTGCGCCGCACCGCCGATCGGGTCGACTTACAAATGCGCGCCTGGCGGGATGTTCAGGGCCGGGAAAAGGTCTGGCATACCCGGGACGCCATCTTGCTGTGCATCGGCAATAACGCCGGCAGCGAAAAACTGGTGCGCACCGCGGCCCGGCTGGCGGCCAAGCTCGGCAGCGTTTGGCACGCGGTGTATGTGGAAACCCCGGTTTCGCACCGTCTGTCTGAACCGCGCCGCCGCAATATCCTGCGTACCCTGCGTTTGGCCCAGGATCTCGGGGCGGAAACGGCCACCCTGTCGGATCCCGATGAAGTCAAGGCGGTGCTGCGTTACGCCCGGGAGCATAACCTCGGTAAAATCATCATCGGCCGACGACCGGTGCGGCGCTGGCGGCGGGACAGTTTCGCCGACAGGCTGGGGCGGCTCGGCCTGGACCTTGATCTGGTGATCGTTGCCCTGGACGAGCGGGTCGAAGCCGCCCCCGGTCCGCTGTTGGATAATCGGTCGTTTATCGATAAATGGCGAGTGCAGGTTCGGGGCTGCCTGGCGGCGGTGCTGCTGTGCGCGCTGATTACCCTCGGCGGCAAATGGCTGCTGCCCGGCGTGGATGCCGTTAACCTGGCGATGATTTATCTGCTGGGGGTGGTGCTGGTGGCCCTGCGCTACGGCCGCTGGCCTTCGGTGGTGGCGACGATGCTGAACATCGTGGTTTTCGACATGGTGTTTGTCGCCCCCACCGGCACCCTGGCGGTGTCGGACGTGCAGTATCTGGTCACCTTCGGCGTGATGCTGGCGGTGGGTATCATCATCGGCAATCTGACGGCGGGGGTCCGCTATCAGGCCCGGGTGGCACGCTATCGGGAACAGCGGGCCCGGCATCTGTACGAAATGTCCCGTGCGTTGAGCAGCGCACGGGGGATGAACGATATCGTCGCCACCTGCCAGCGGATTATCAATATTACCTTGCAGGCGCGCAGCGAGCTGTTATTACCCCAGGAAAACGGAGAACTCAGCACGGTGGGTGAAGCAAACCTCTCCTCGATTCCCGACCGCGCCATCGCCCGTTGGAGCTTTGACCGGGGCCTGCCCGCAGGCGCCGGTACGGATACGCTGCCGGGGGTTCCCTGGCAGATGCTGCCGCTCAAAATCTCCGGCGCCGCCCTCGGCCTGCTGGTGATTGAGCCGGCGAATCTGCGCCAGTTGATGATCCCCGAACAGCAACGCATGCTGGAAACCTTCACCGTGCTGCTTGCCGGGGCGCTGGAGCGTATGGAACTCACCCGGCGCGAAGAGCGCGCCCGGCTGTCCGCCGAACGTGAAGAGCTGCGCAATTCTCTGCTGGCGGCCTTGTCCCATGATTTGCGCACGCCGTTAACGGTGCTGTTCGGCCAGTCAGAGATACTGACGCTGGATTTGGCGGCGGACGGTTCGAAATATGCGCCGCAGGCCAGCCAGATTCGTCAGCAGACCCTGAGCACCATTCGTCTGGTGAATAATCTGCTGGATATGGCGCGGATTCAGTCGGGGGGCATTAACCTGCGCACGGAGTGGGTGGCGCTGGAAGAAGTGGTGGGCGGCACGTTGAAAATCATGGAACCGTTGCTGAACGGACGCCAGGTCCAGCTCGATCTGCCGGACCAACTGCTGCTGATTAACGCCGACGGCCCGTTGTTGGAACGGGTTTTCAACAACCTGCTGGAGAATGCCCTGAAATACGCCGGCGCGAATGCGCAGTTGGGTATCCGGGCCGAACAGCATCAGGATCGTCTGGACATTGAGGTTTGGGACAGCGGCCCCGGTATTCCGGAGGGACAGGAAACCGCCATTTTTGAAAAGTTCGCCCGCGGCAATAAAGAGTCGGCGGTCCCCGGCGTGGGATTGGGGCTGGCCATTTGCAAAGCCATCGTCGAAATGCACGGCGGGCATATCCGCGCCGGCAACCGGCCGGAAGGGGGCGCCTGTTTTTATATTCAATTGCCCATGGGACAACCGCCCGTCATGCCGGACGAGCCGGACGAGCCGGAGAAAGCGTCGACGGCGGAGTGATTAATTCCCGGAAGCGCGCCGGTATCGGTCCCGGGACGTAGCCCTCCATCGGGGGGGAAGTGTACGGCGAGAGTGGACCCGCATCCGGCCCGCGCGTCTAATGATTGTTCCCGGCAAGGCGGCGCCGGGGCACCGCCTTGCCCCGCCACAGGGTGACGCTGTCATCCGGCAGGACCAGCCCGTCGCAGGTCATGATGCCCTCCCCCTCCAGCCGTTGCCAAGCCACCCCGGACAGCAACGGCGACCAGGGCAACGCCGTTTGTCCGCCCTCGCCGCGCTGCATTGCCACCAGGATCCGTTCTTGTTGATAGACGCGGGCAAATACCAGCAGATCTTGCCGGGCCAGCACTATCTGGCATCCGCCGTAGCGTAGCGCCGGGCTGTCATGGCGCAGCCAGGCCAGGCGACGGTATAGCGCCAGCAGCTCCTGGTCCTGATCCGCCTCACGCCAGGGGAAGGGTTTACGGCAAAAGGGGTCGTTGCCGCCGTCCAATCCCACTTCATCACCGTAATAGATACAGGGCGCCCCCGGCCAGCAGAACAGCCAGACCACACCCAGCGGCAGGCGCCGGCGATGAGGGCCGAGCACCGTGATAAACCGGGGAGTATCGTGGCTGTCCAATTGATTGAACATACGCAGCTGCTGCTGATGGGACAAACCGGCGCGATACTCCTCCAGCCACTGGGCGCACTCCTGCGCCGTCAGGGATACCGGATGGCCGGCAATATCCTTGCCGGCCAGAAAGGCCCAGATCGGCAGGGTGAAGCCGCGATAGTTCATCGCGGCGTCCTCCGCGTCCGCCTGCAGCCAGGGGCGGGCGTCGCCGAAATGTTCCCCCACGATATAGGATTGCGGGTTTACCGATTTTGCCGCCCGGGTGATGCCGTCGATATGGTGCAAATTGTTTTTTGATCCGCCGGATTCTCCCAGCATATGCGCCACGTCCAGCCGCCAGCCGTCTATTTGCCAGGGGGGACGCAGCCAGTGGCGCACCACGCTGTCCCGGCCGCTGTAGATTTCGTGCACCAGCGGGGAAGCGGCGTAATCGAGCTTCGGCAGGTTGGCATGGCCTTTCCAGTCCAGCGCCTCGCCTTCGGCGGTAAAGCTGTACCATTGCCGGTGGAGTGAATCGGGGTGATGACAGGCGCCGCTATCCTCCTGGTCATGACGATCGAACCAGGGGTGGGTTTCGCCGGTATGGTTAAATACCCCGTCCAGGATCAGGCGCATTTTAAGCCGCTGGGTGGCCTTGCGCAGCCGCAGCAGCGCCCGATCGCCGCCAAACCGGTGATCCACATGCCGGTAATCGGCGGTATCGTACTTATGAACGCTGGGGGCGGAAAATATCGGGTTAAAATACAGGGCGGTCACGCCGAGCCGGGTCAGCCAGGGCAGCTTCGCCACCACGCCGGGCAGATCGCCGCCGAAAAAGGTTGCGGCGCTGCCTTGTTGGTCAAATTCTTGCCCCCAGCCGTGGGCGCATGCCGTCGACGGCTCCCCCGGCTGAAGATCGTTATCCACCGCCGCTACCGCCTGATGGAGACCGTGGCTATCCGTTGCAGCCAGCGCCTGATGGGGACCGTGGCTATCCGTTGCAGCCAGCGCCTGATGGAAACCCTGGTTATCGGCCGCTGCCATCGCTGGGTGGGATCTGTGATTGTCGGCCGCCGCTATCGTCTGATCGGAACCGTCGTTATCGCTTGGCGCCGCGGCTTGACGGACTGCTCCCGGCTCAGCTGGCCCTGAACGCGCTTCGGTGATCGGCATGCCCCGTTCATCGGGGCCGCCGTGATGTGCACCGGCGGCGAAGCGGTCGGTGAAAATCTGGTAGAACACCTGATCCGCCACCCATTGTGGTCCCTCATCGGGCAGATCAACGGCAAATTGCGACATCTGCCCCGGCGGCGCGGCGTTCCAACCCAGCGGCGTGAACCAGCGCTGGCTCTCTGGCCAGAGCAATTTGAAACAGTAACGCCGGCGCGGCTGCCCGGTGTCCAAGGGAATCTCGGTACGGTATCGCCGATAGCGGAGGCCGGACTGCTCCGGCAGAAGCTGCATGGGAAGGAGCCACTCTTCATTGTCCTGCTCATAACGCAACAGCGCGGCATCCGGCAGTTCATCTCCCGCCAGCCACAGAGTGAGGATAAGATGCCGGTTGCGCTTTTGAAGAAAAGGTGCCACCGGAAGATGCCAGGCCTGCAACATACATAACCCTCTTTTTGATGCCTAAAACAACCTACTTTGCCATATACCGATCGGTTCTCCCTCCTCTCCCCTGCTCGCAAACAGGGGGGAGCCGGGGGGATGAGGAGGGGCAGGCCCGCGATCACCGGAATCTGAACCGGGTGTGTTAAAGGGAGAGCATGCCGAAGGGGTCGAAGCGGGCATGGTTTTTCTGCCCGCCCGAGCGCCCCTTGGCATGATAGGCCCGCGATCACCGGAACCTGGACCGGGTGTGTTAAAGGGAGAGCATGCCGAAGGGGCCGAAGCGGGCATGGTTTTTCTGCCCGCCCGAGCGCCCCTTGGCATGGTAGGCCCGCGATCACCGGAACCTGAACCGGGCCTGGTAAAGGGAGAGCATGCCGAAGGGGTCGAAGCGGGCATGGTTTTTCTGCCCGCCCGAGCGCCCCTTGGCATGGTAGGCCCGCGATCACCGGAGCCTGAACCGGGTGTGTTAAAGGGAGAGCATGCCGAAGGGGTCGAAGCGGGCATGATTTTTCTGCCCGCCCGAGCGCCCCTTGGCATGGTAGGCCCGCCATCACCTAAGCTGGACCGAGCCTGTTAAAAGGAGAGATCCACCACCAGGTTATCGCTATAGGTGCCGGGGGGCGGCGTGGCCTGACCGGATAAAATTTCGGCCACATAGTTATAGGAGCGCAGGGTACCGTCGCTGCTGACGCCACTGGCCAGGCTGCTGGACCAGCGATCGCCCCCGGTGTCGCCCCAGCGGTTGCCGCCGCTGCCTTTAAAAATATCATAGCTGATAAGAGAACCGCCGTTGGCCATGTTCCGGACATTGTTCACCGCATTGTTGCCGTTATTCAGCCCAACGGTATAGTTGCTGCCTTTGGTGCAAATCACCGTAATCGTCTGGGATACGGTACTGAATGCGGTCACCAGGGGCGCGTTACCGAAGTTGATATTGGGGGCGGTAATGGTGATGCAGTCGTTGGTAATAGCAAGGCTGACGGTCATGGGCTCCACCGCGGAACCAGACTGAAGGCCGCCGGGCATGCACTGGCCCGCGGCGCCGATGCCGGTACAAATCGCATAACTGGTGAGCACGTTCAGGGTGCCGATATAGCTGCCGGCGGCCACGTTCTGGCCGGTAAGGGTGCGGATATAAAGCGGAAGGGAGAAATTTAATCCCCCCATCAGCCCGATCAGGTTTACCAATTGGCCCGAATTAAAGCTGACCGGCGGACCGTTCACCGTCAGCTCGGTCGAACAGTTGGCGGTGGAGCACAGCTGAATCGGGATGCCGTCGTTGCCGTTATCATGTTTTAACACCGCCCGGCCGCCGCTGATATTGGTGGCGCCGGTCAGCTGTAGCCGAATGTAATTATTGCCCAGCAGCGACAGGGTACTGCCTGAACCGCAGTTGAGATTGATATTGCCGCTGGTGGAGGAAACACTGCTGTTAACGGTAAAGGATGTCACCGTGCCCAGGCCGGCGGATGACGGCGGCAGTTGGCAGGCGCCCTGGGCGCGCCAGCACAGGACGATACAAAGCATCATCAGGGCGGATAACCCTAAGCGGGTCATAACGGGCTCCTCATAGGGTAGGGGAAAGAGTGCATGTCAGCGGTCCGTAGGTCCGTAAAGGTTGTGGTTTGCCGCCGGGCAGGGCCAGGCGGGTCGTACAACGGCGACCGTCCGGTGTGACGGCGCGCAGAGTGTTTTTCGCGCCGAGATTATCCACCCAGGCACTGCCGTCCCAGCCCACATAGTCTATGGGCTGGCCGTCGCGGAGTAGTTGACTGCCGGCCGGCAGCGGCTGACCCTGTTGATCGTGGAAGATGATAGTGGCGGCGCGCAGCGGTTCGATGGGGAAATGCAACAAATAGCCGCTTCTGCGGCGCACCGCCACGCGCTGCTCCACGTTTTCCGCCGACAGATCCAAAGGCAGCGCCCGGATATCGATATCGTATTTCGCAGGATAATAGGCGCTGATCCCCGGCACCAGCAGATAACCCTGTGCGTTGGTGCTTCCCACCAACTGATTCTCATAACGCACCGGAATATCGGGATAATCGGTTTTCACCAGGGTAAAGGCATTGCTTAATTGGTCCGCCGCCAGTAAATGGCTGTCCATCAATACCAGCGCGCCGTTCATATCTCCCCATAAGGTGCCGCTGCCACCATAACCGAACAACCCTGCGGAGGTTTTAAGCCGGGTATTGCGCCAGTTGAGGGTAGCCTGGCGATAATCGCTCTCACGCTGCTGACGGGCATAGGAGAGATCCCAACTGAAGCCGCCGTCGCTGGGCATGGCGCGGGTCACCGAGGCGCGCTGGGTGGTGCCGCCGGGGCGATCGCGCTCCAGGCCGACGCTGGCGCTGGTAAGCGAGCCGAAGGGAATCACCAACGAGACGGCGCCGGAATAGTCACGCTGCCCGGGATCGTAAGTGGCGGTGATAAACAGGCTGGATTCGCGCCAAACGGATTTACTCCAGGAGGCGTTCCACAGGCGGATGGTTTCTCCCGCCGCGCTGCGAATATCGATATAAGTCGCGCCTACGCTGCCGTAGGGCTCCAGCGACAGGCTGGCGTAATATTGCCCGCTGCGGCGATTAAGGGTCCACAGGGCATCGGACATGTGATGCGCACCGCTGTCCAGTATCGTCAGGTTGCCGAAATGGCCGCTGCGTAGCGTATGCCTCATGCCCAGACTGAAGTAACGGTTGTTATAGTCATAACCCCAGTCATATTGGCCGCCATTGTCGCCGTACATTCGGCTGCGGGTGACGGCGCCGTTCACCACCCCCCAGCGTCCCAGCTTATACAGACTGCCCGCTCCTCCCAGCGCCAGGGATTGCGCCCCTTCGCCATGGCTTTCCAGCGTCCATTCATCGTTAATACCCTGCCGGTAGGATCCGCTGGCCACCAGGGTAGCGTAGTCGGCGTTGCGTAATCCGTAGGACCGGCGCAGCGCGCCGACGGCAAGGGAGTAATCCGGCAGGCCCGGTTTCAATAAACTGCTGGAAACATAAAAGGGCTGCGTGGTGGTGACCCGGCGGCCCAAGGCGTCGGTGGTGACCACCACCGCTTCCCCCGCCCCGTTAATGAACGGCAGGTTGTTAAAGGCGAAGGGGCCGGGCCGGACCTCATTGCTGCCGGCCCGATAGCCGTCGACGAACAGATCAACCGCGGTAGGAACCGCCGCCCGGCCGGCAAACGAGGGCAACGGGTAGGTAACGAGATCCGGTCGCAGCGCAAAGTCCCTGGCTATTTGTATCCCACCAATACGCACGCTGCCGCTCCAGGATAAGGCGTTGGTGATGACATCCCCCGTTTTCCAGCTTAAGGAGCGTTCCTCGTCCTGATCGGCCCAGTAAGTATCATAACGTATGTAATCCTTGGCGGCGTTGCCGGCACCGGCACCGGCACGCTGCCATTCAATCACGCCGTCGGTGGAGAAATGACCGAATTGGCCAAACAATCGCCATTCATTCCAGGCGGAAACGCGCGTAGCGCCATGATTGATACGACTGCCGTAAATATCATAATTGAGCAGGGCGCCGGTACTGGTCATTGCTTCATGGCGCGGGCTTCCCGGCGCGCCGTAAAACGTTTGCTGCGGCAGCCATTCCGGCGGCACGGTTAATTTCAATAGCCGCCTTTGCCGGTCATAGACGACGTTCACTTGCGCCATGGTGGTGACGTCGGTTTCCACCGCCGCCAACTGATCGGTGGGTAATCCGGCCTGGGCCAAATCCGCCGAACTCAGCAGATAATGTCCGTTGTCGAACTCCACCGGCACAATCCGCCCGCTGTCGAATTCGTTGACCACCAGTTCCAGCATATGGCGCTGGCGCGTCTGCCCCGGGGCCACCGTTGGCGGCGGGGGCAGGGTATCGAAGGTTTCTGCGCCGCCGGCCAGGGGCGTGAGCAAACCGCAAAAGCCGGTAAGGGCCAAAGAGACACGGCTCAGTAAAGGGTGCGGGGGCCGGTCCATGGTTTAACGGGCGTCAGCCATACTGCGCCAGACGGTATTGCGGTTATCCACGCTGGTTTCCAGCGACGCCTGCGGGGGAACCTTGCTCTTGAGCGGCCAACGATGGCTGGAGCCGGCCAACACATAGCCCAGCAGCCCGTCGGTGAGAGTATATTTGCCCAGGCGTGTTTTACTGAGCCGGGCGTGTACGGGACCGCCGTTGGTAATTTCCAGGTAGGGGCTGCCCGACTCCGTAACCAGCCGCCAGCTCAATATCGGCGTCCCGCTATCGGGAGAACTTTGCCGGCCGTAGACAAACAGGGGGATGGAATAACGCATCTGGAAATTAAGCGCATGGGATTTTTCATCCGGATGACCATAAGGGGTCGGTATCTCATCCAACAGCACCCGGTAGGCCTGTTCTCGGTTCGCGGGGGGCGGCAAGCGCTTTATCAGGCGTATTATCCGTTTTTGCCCTGATTCGAGCCGGATCATGGTAGGGAGGGGCTGAATGTCTTGCTGAGCGGCATACTGTTCCCGCCCCGCCGTCTGGTGCCAGGCGTAGACCCTTATCTGCAACAGGGTAGTGGCTTCGCCGCGGTTCTGCACCCAAAGTTCGGCGCCCTGGCTATTTTCCGTGATGACGGGATCCACCGGCCAAATGAGCACCGAATGTCCGCCGAGGGCCGGCGCCGGCCATAACATGGATAACACAAAAGCCGGCATCCATCCGCCGGTTGGCAAGATTCTCATCCTCAGATCCCTCTGAAACATTACCAGGACAACACTACCGACAGGACATCGTTATAGGTCCCCCCCTGATGGGTGCCGTCCAGTTGCAGTTGGCCGTAAATCGGCAACGTGATATTAGCGGCATTGGCAAAAGCCACAGTAATAGACTGATTAACCGGGATCTCGCTGGCGGGCGAATAGACGGCGCTGGTGTAAAGCCGGTAAGCCACCCGGTCAGTGCCGTTCAGCAGCATGAGGTTCCTGGTGGTGGTGTAATGACTGCCGCCATCGATACTGATATTCAACGTGGTTCCCGGGGTACAGGCAATGGTTAACGCGGAGTTTTGCACGAAGCCGGTACCCACCTGCCGGGTATCTAGCGCCGAATAGACGCCGAAATCCAAGGTGCCCCATACCCCGCCGCCGCCCTGGATCTGGCAACCGGCCACCACCGAGGCCGATACCTGGAATGATTGGCTGGGCAATGCCTGAACCAGCCCGGCATACAGCGCAAGCAGGGCGGCGTAAAGGGAATAAAGCAAGGCGGGAGGAAACCGCTTTTTCGTGACCTGCATCTGGTCTGCTACCCGCGATTAATAAACCACCTGTACGTTAATGACATCGGTATAGGTTCCCGCCGGGATGGCGGTATTATTGCCGCCCTGGGTAATCCGGCCATATACCGGGAAGATTGTGCCGTTAACGGGATCGGCGGTGCCGGAGGGGATGAGATTGGCATTGTTGGTAATGGGATTGTTGTACGCCGCGTCGTTATACAGGGTATAGGCAATGCCTTGGGTGGTGTCATTATTTAACACCAGATAGCGCGGACTGGTGCTCTGGGCACCGTAAACCGTGCCGGGGGCGGCATTGCTGCCGGTGATTTGCACCGTATAGGTGGCGCCGTTACTGCAATGGATACGGATGCCGTTGCCGGTGGCGCCGGTCAGGGTGGCATTCAGAGTATCGAAAGTGGCGGGGGAAACACCGAAATCCAGCGTACCGAAATTGGCATTGTTAGAGGCGGGATTACCGTTTATCAGACAGCCATTGGTGAGCGTGAGGGTCGCGTTTATCGAACCGCTGGTGGTGACCGCCCGCACCGGATTGGTCAGCCAGAATACAAGGGCGCAGCCCATGACTAAAAGCTTTATATTCATCTTATTTCCTTTTAAAAATAATGAACGCGCTCTTCGCCTGATGCTGAAAATAGGTTAATAGGTTAATAATATATGGTTAATTATAGGGCAGTAAGGGATTTTTTTATGGTTATATAGAATATAGTTGAATAAAATATTAGTATAAAATTTCGGTAAATAAAAATCCGGATAAGTGCCCGCCAGCCTGTGGCATAGTGTAAATGACCATAGGGACATCAGCGCCTGGGAAGTTTCATCCCCGGACAAGGTAATGGGCATGCCGGCCGCATGGTGGGGCCTAACGCCAGGTTAGGTACTTTACAAAGCCGGCATTGCGTCAAGGCAAAGATTAATTTGCCTATCTGTGTCTGCAATGGCGCGAAGTGCGGTTTAGGTAAATATTCCTAAGGATGCTATGCGCTAAATTGATTTAGCAATACCCTATCAATTTTTCCAGATGAGGTTTTAGGCAATTCTTTGTATTCCAGGAAAACATTCGGCAGCATATAGGAAGGTATCAGGTTTTTCAGACGAGCCAGCGCGCTATCATCATTAAAACAAGCATTTTCTACCAGAGAAAAGTGGCAGATTATACCGTTTTTATCGCCAGATTTTGAAATTGTAATGCACAGTTCATGTATTTCCTCCAGGCTGGCCACGGCAGCTTCAATATCACCAATTTCTACACGGTAGCCATTGATTTTATACATATGATCTCTTCTGCCTTTGTAATGCAGCTCGCCATTATTGTCCAGGTAACCATAATCCCCGGTCCTCCAATATCTTACCGGGTAGGGATGAAACGGGCTAAGGATATAGTGCTTCGCCGTTAGCTCGGGCTGGTTGATATAACCATGGGTAACGGTCCCACCCCTGCACCATAATTCGCCTGTTTCGTTAGCATCGCAAATTTTGTTAGTGTCGACATTGACCACAATAATCTCGGTATCATCAACGACTTTTCCTAACGGGATACTATCACGCAGAAAATCATCTTCCTGTACCCAGTGATAGGTGATAATGTTGGTTTCAGTGGGGCCATAAATGTTCGCGAATGCAATATAAGGCGCACGTTTTTTTAGTTTTTCAAGCTTGGGCACCGGGAAGGGTTCACCGGCATACATGATGGTGCGCAGATGGTTTTTGCTTTTCAAAAACTGCCCTTTTTCCATCAATGTCAGTAGGGTTGATGGCGTGGTATAAAGCATTGTGGCTTTTTCATTTTCTAAAAGCGTGACATAGTCCCGGTGTTTAATACTGTCGTCCCGCCGTTTATTCCAATCATAACAAATTAATGTCGCACCCACACTCAAGGTATTAAAAATATCGAATACCGATAAATCAAATTTAAGCGGCGCTCGGGAAATGATGCGATCATTTTGGGTGAGCCTGAATTCTTTTTGCATCCAATCCACGAAAGTCATCGCATTCCTATGACTTAACATTATGCCTTTTGGCACCCCGGTTGACCCTGAAGTATGAAGAATATATGCCAGATCGTCCGAGACTTGATTAAGAGTAACCGTTGTATCAAGAGATTCATTAGGTTCCAAGCGCTCGATAGATTCAAAAGATCCGAAAGATGCATGGGTTGCCATCGCCTCCGCCGACAATTCGGCCATTGCTCCATCTTTAAAGGTATATAAGCGTGGGAAGGCATCGGCCTCGATAACGAGCACATATTTTAAATTGCAATGGGGTAATTGCTGTTGGAATTGTTCTAACAAAGGACGGTCGACGAGCAGGATATCAAGGTCCAAATTAGTTATTACTTTGATAAGCAATTGTGCCGGATAATAGGGGTCTATCGGCACATAGGTTTTTTTAGCCTTGAGAATGCCAAGAATGCTGGCGATACCATTAACATTTACATGAGACAATATGCCGATAAAGTTATTTTTTACAGCAAAGGTATTACTCAAATTACTTACGTGAGCGCTGATCAGATTGGCTTTACGATTAAGCAGCCGATAGGTAGTCCGATGTTGGTATTCATCCACAATGGCCGTTGTGTTTGGATAGTGATCAACGGACCGGTGAAATCCATCATGAAGAAGAGTAGACATACTAATTCCTTATGCTTTTTGATACTGCTTTGAGCTGAATATTAAATCTCGACTTAATGTTATCTGAATCATTAATTAAATTATTGCTACCTCGAATAAATTATTTTTTATTCTTTGCGTGCTAAAACTGCTGTCTTTTGCCAGCATGCCTTTGATTGACCTGTTTCTTGATAATATATGATCAACGTTGAAACTATTTTTTTGATCGTTTGGCAATATGCTTAAGTAATATTTCTCAAGCAATATTTTCGAGGTATTTTTTGTACTCCACGTGGAGTTAATGATTACGTCGCCTTTACGTATCCCACGGGACTTTTCGACTATATTCATATTCAAATGGCTTATCACATTAAACCAAAATATAAATATTTTACTTTCATCGTTGTTTCTCTGAGCGAGATATTCCTCAAAGGTGGTTTTGATCAATTGTGAACCCTCAACACTGGCGGCATAAGGGTCTATGCCGAGATAACTTATATTGGTTGATTCTATCAATTCATAATAATTGTAATCGCCACAGCCTACGACTACCGCCTGTTTGTAATTTTTGAAGAGATCTAGTTTGCATTTTAAAAAATCTTTTTCAGTATTTAAAAAGTCTCTTGCTATATTCATGCTATCTTCATTCAGCATTTTTTTATAGGTACTGTTGATAAATTTCATTTACTCTTCTAATTAATATTTTAATAATTCTGCGTAGGGCATATTCATGCCGGCACCTAATGAATTGGTTGGCCTGATGACAAAGCCCATTTTTTCATAAAAACGCTCGCGCCCTACTGCGGCCATACCTAATATATCAGCTTCCGGACAGGCGTTTTCTTTCAGATAATGGAATATATTGTGTAGAATATGTACTCCTATACCGTAACGATGTTGAAAATCAGGGTGAACCATAAGATCCATTATGCAGAAAATCAGTGAACCGTCTCCCACGACTCGACCGCTGCCAACAATCCGTTGATCTTGGTAAGCAGAGCAGATATATAATGAATGCTCAAGGGCTTGTTCAGAACGCCTGTGGTTTGGCTCGGACCACCCCACGCTGCTTCTTAACTCATTATATTCCATTGCCGTAATGAGCTTATCGGTATAAAAAATTGCCATTATGGGTTTAAGCCTTATTAATATTAGTAAAGTATCTCATCTTTATGATCCGAAAATGCCTGGATGATTTTTTTCAATTGCCAAGGTTCATTCATGGCGGTAATGGTCATGCGAATACATTCGCTGCCTTTGGGCATGGTGGGGTAAGGGCATGAAGTCACATAAAGCCCATAGTCCGAATAAAGAATTTTCGAAAAAGTGGTCAGCATTTCGGTATTAGGTATCTTAACCGATACAATGGGGAAATTATTTTGACAGAAGGTTTCAAAACCAAGCTGTGCCAATCCGGCTAACAATTCTTTGACCATGCCATGAATTTTTAATTTAATGGCATCACCTTCTTGCGCCAGCAGGTCCAGCCCGGCATTAAGCAAGCCAAAGGCAAAGGGAATGGGCTGCTGGGAGTAGTCCAATGGTTTTGAGAACGCAAGCAGGGTATTTTTCAATTTTTTCGATACGCCGGCAAACGCCATGGCGCAACCCATATTTTTGGCGGTACCGGCAATATAAAGAATATTATCATAGGAAAGGTCGAGGAAATTGACGATACCCGACCCGTCTCCATAGGGGTTCTGACTGCTTTGCGTCTTGCCGAGCATGCCGAAGCCATGGGCATCATCAACAAATAATATAGCATTATATTTATGGGCAAGCGCCTGTATTTCCGCCAATCTGACATAGTTACCGGTAATGCTGTAGACGCCATCCAGGCAAATCAACTTATGCCGTGCATGCCGATGGGATTTTAGCAGCGTTTCGAGCTCATCCAGGTCGTCGTGGGGGTAGCTTTTTAATATAGCGCCTTTATCCCTTGCCAACTGCGCACCGTGGAACATGATGGCATGGGCGGCTTTATCCATTATCACCAGGTCATTTTCCTCCAAAAGCGCGGGGATAATCCCTATGCTGCCGAGAAACGTGTTGGTGACTATCAGCGCATCTTCGGCCTGGATAAAGCGAGCTAAACGCGCTTCAAGCTCCAGGCATAAGCCATAGTGCCCCGTCAGCCTTGCCCTGCCGGTATGCAAGCCATAGTCTTTTACCGCCTGTATGGCCGACGGCAGCAACTCTTCTTGCCTTTTGTCGAAGCCGAGATAGTTGCCCGAAGCGAAATCAATGATTTCGTGGCCGTTTTTGTCAATGAATACCCGATTTTGAGATTTTGAAATAGTGACATCATATTGTGAGCTTTCATTCAGCAATTTAAACAAATCTTTCCTGCCGCCGGATTTAATGTTATCACTCATTTCATTTAATAATTCATACATATAATAGCGCCATTATTATTTTTGCAATTGTTTTCGATAACGATTCACGTTACCGCCGAACGTAGTTTTATATAATGGCAAAACAAAAATCAAATGCATTTTTAATTTTTTTAAAAAACATTGTTATTTAACAAATATAGATATTAAGGGATCAATAATTTAGTATTTTTTATTTTTTATATGAAGGAGGCTAAGAATGTAATGGGACATTTTATTACACAGACAATGTCGCATCATTGATACTGTCTCTAAATGACATAATTTTAGGGTAGTTGTTTAAGCCTGCGGCGGGAACTGACCAGGCACCAGAGCGGGAAAGGCAGCGTGACCAGCAACAGCAGCCACAATAAGGAATATACCGCATCGATACCGTCGTTTTGCAAATTGATGTAGAGCTTCACCGGTATGCCCTGCGGGAAATAGGAGAATACCAAGACAATACCGAATTCACCCACTACCCTGACCCAGGCGATGGCCAGGCCGGTGGCTAATCCCTGACGGGCCAGGGGCAAGGTTAAGCGTATCAGGATCTGCCATGGCGGCGCGCCGAGGACTTTTGCCGCTTCTTCCACCGTCGTCGGCACACCTTCGAAAGCTACTCGGGCCGACATGACATAATAGGGCAGTGCGCCGTAGACCTGCGCCAGCACAAAAGCGCCGGCATTGTTGGTCAACGACAGGCCCAGGCGGGCGATGATGCCGCCCAGCGCGCCATAGGGGCCGTAGACCGATATCAGTAAAATCCCCAATGCCAGGGGCGGTGTCAGCAGGGGTATCAGCACCATTATTTCCACCCAATGGCGCATGAATGACGTGGTGCGCGCCAGCCAAAGCGCCAGCGGCGTTCCCAAAAGAACGATAAGGGGAATGGAAATACAGCTTAATCCCAGCGACGTGGCGACGGAATCCCAGTCGCCATAAGCGAGATGGAACCCGTGCCAGGGCGTGACGCCGATAAGCGTGAGAAAGGGCAGCGCCAGCAACAGTAATGCCGGCACCGCAAGCCAGCGGGACACTCGCTTAGGCCGTTGTGCGCTTATTGATAAAGCACCCCGCCCTTCGGCTGGCCGTAACCGTTTTTCTTAAGCTCCGCCTGACCGGCCGGGCTTTGCAGAAAAGCGATAAACTTGCGTCCAAGGGCGGCGTCGGGTGCGTTCTTCAGCACGGCGGCATAAAATACCAGCGGCTGGGTTTGCAGGGTCTTTTCCTGCCCCTTGGAATCAGTCACCTTGAAGCTCACTTTGTTATACCAGTCCTTGGCCATGGCGGGGTTGCTGAGATTGATTTGATCGGGCAAGGTGATATAGGGCAGTTTTGACGATAGGGTCGCACTCTCATACCCTGAAGCCGCATCCACTTGCCCGGCTTCCATACGGGTCAGCAAACCGCCTTCGGCAAATACCTGCTGCGGATTTTGAATATCGCCCAATACCTTGTGGGTTAACCCGGGCTGTTGATAATATTTTTCCGCCAGCAGCATGGTGAAGATAATATTTTGTCCCTGCGGGTCATTGATAGGATCCGTACGGCCGAATTTCAACCCCGGGGATTCCAAAACTTTCCACCAGGGCGCGGCGCCCGGTTTGGCGTTTTTAATGGCTTCAAAGGCGGGGGCGAATTTGCTTTTGGGATTATAGGTTATCACCATGCTGGTACTGGCAACCGGCACGGCTTCATCAACCAATCCAGCCTGCTTGAGGATATCCATGGGTCCGGGGGTGATGGAAACAAAGACATCCGCCACGACTTTCTTGGATTCCAGCAAGTGCGCCATGCCATACGCGCCCTGTCCCTGTCCTTGATAAACGGCATGCTCATTATTGGCAAAGGTCGGGCCGAGAAATTTATCCATCACCACGCCCATTGAACCGGCATAGGTGACCCGGATATCCTGCGCCGCCTCTACGGACAGGCTGGATATAGTACCCAGCGCGCACAGCACCATGGCCGGCAAATATTTTTTCTTTATCATTTTTGGTTACCGTTATATATAAAATTATATAACAATATCGGCTGCTTTATTTAAAAAGCAAGCTAAAAAAACTGTCAAATTATTAATGACGCTTCTGAATTATATGAGAGGATAGGGTAGAGAGTAATCAAGAGGAACGGAGCGCAATAAAGCGAAATTATTTATTTGCCGCCGCGGGGTGAGACCGCCCTCGGTGAAATGTCGTGAGCTTTCTATACCGAACAGAGGTACTAAATGATTACATCAGCCAGAAATCAGCTTACGGGAACAGTATCCGTCATCACAGCCGGTGCGGTTAATGATGAAATTGAAATTACCCTGCCCAACGGCAAGGCGCTGATCGCCACCATTACCCACAGCAGCGTGCAATACCTGGATTTAAAGCAGGGCGGTGAGGCCATCGCTTTTATCAAAGCGCCCTGGGTGATCCTTACCGCCGCCGATACCGGCCTGCGTTTCTCGGCGCGTAATCAATTCGCCGGCAGGGTGAAGTCTGTCGTCAAAGGGGCGGTTAACAGTGAAGTAACGGTGGAGATCGATCCCACCATGTCCCTGGTTTCAGTGATAACCAACGAAAGCGTCAACGGAATGAAGCTCAAGGAAGGGGAGGCGGTAACCGCGCTGGTCAAAGCCTCCAGTATCGTTATCGCCACCCGCGCCTGAAAACTTCCGCGCCGATGCGGCGGGATTTTCCGTCCGCGCGTGGCCGGCGGTATATTCCGTCAACCGGCGGGGGACAAGACAACTTCTATATCCGCCGGTTTGGCGTAATAGGGCGTTGAGGTAACCGCCAACGTGATGCCGGTGCGGGCGTAGTCGGCAATATTGTTCCCGTTGATGCCGCCGGCCGCGGCCAGCCGGCAATGGGGGGCGTGGACGGCGCAGAGGGCCAGCATTTTTTGTACCGAGGCGGGGGTAAATTTATCCAGCTGGATCAGATCCGGCGCGGCGTGCATGGCCGCTTCGGCCTCTAGTTCATTATCCGCTTCAACCGCAATCAGCCGATCGGGGGCGGCGCCGCGTAAAGTGGCGATGTGCGCTGCCCAATCCGCCGGGTCGCTACAGAAATGGCGATGGTTGGCAAACAGCAACAGGCTGTCCGCCGTGCCGATCCGGTGCAGGGTGGCGCCGCCGTCCAGTACCGCGCTCAATGCCAGGGTCTTGGTGCCGGGAATATTTTTTCGGGTACAGGCTATTTGCATATGCGGGTTGATGGATCGGGCGATGCTTACCATGTCATGGGTGGCCTGCGCCACGCCGCTGCACCATTCAATAATATTCTGCGCCACTTTCCAGCCTTGATGCAGCCGTTCGGCCGGTCCGGCGGCGGTTAACACGATTTCTCCCGCCGACGCCTGCCGGCCGTCGATTGCCCTCAGGCCCACATCCAGCGCCAGCCGTTGCAAAAGACGGGCGGCGGCTTCCAGGCCGCTGATTTTACCCGGCTGGCGACGGCTGAAGGTCATTAAACCCGGCCGGGAGCCGATACCCAGGGCGCGGGTGGTGATATCGCCGTAGCGCACATCCTCCAGCAGCAACGCATCCAATTCCTGATCCGAAAGATAAATCATCACCTGCCCTCAGTGGTTATGCTCCGGGAACGGCCCGGGGTAAAATGAACCGAACCATCATAATGCCTTTTACCGTGAAAAATAACGGTGGCGGTTTTTTTACCGAGAGCGGGCATACGAAGAGTAGGCATATACCCTAAATAATTCGAGTTGCAGGAAGGCGGCAACGCAGCGACAAATCTGTCTGGAACAGATTTGAACAGCGCTTGCGCTGGCCCGCAGGGTGAACCTCAGGGAAGAGGTTCATTCATCCCCAGGAGCTTACTCAGGTAAGTGACTGGGGTGAGCGAGGAAAGCCAACGCACCTGCAAATTGAAGTATGACGGGTATAGACGCTCTCTTCGCCGCATCGGTACATTAATGTACATTGTGGGGGATATACGTACCCGAATGTATTTTGTCCGGAAATGAGTTTTTTTATTAAATAAACATCAGAGAACTTTTCTTCGAAAAAAAGTACCTGGATGTACGAAATACCGAAAATCCCCCAATGAGGTTACAGTTTAGCGTTTAGTGGCTGTCATTGCCGCAAGAATAACAATAACAAATAAACCCTGTTAATACAGACGTTAAAGTCTTTTTTATGAAAATAGACGGTGTTTTAATGTAGATTTAAAACTTCATGACGGGTTATTGGCACGGGGTTTGCTCTATTCATATGGCAAGCAATATCATCAGCAGTTTTTATTCATCAGAGGAGTTATTCATTGTGACTCGCAAACTGGCAATTTATGGTAAGGGTGGTATCGGTAAATCTACCACCACGCAAAACACCGCGGCCGCATTAGCCCACTTTCATCACCAAAAGATTTTTATCCATGGTTGTGATCCGAAGGCTGACTCAACCCGTCTTATTCTCGGCGGCATGCATCAGG
This sequence comes from Sodalis sp. dw_96, assembly GCF_018449575.1. Lineage (GTDB taxonomy): Bacteria > Pseudomonadota > Gammaproteobacteria > Enterobacterales > Enterobacteriaceae > Acerihabitans. The sequence goes on from NZ_JAAVUT010000006.1 coordinate 103,597, forward strand.
AAACATTGATGGATGTGTTGCGGGATCAAGGGGCGGAAAAAATCACCAATGAGATGGTGGTGAAAACCGGCGTATTCGGCATCAGCTGCGTTGAGTCCGGTGGTCCGGAACCGGGTGTAGGCTGCGCGGGACGCGGCGTCATCACCGCTATCGATCTGATGGAAAACAACAAAGCCTATTCCGAAGATCTTGATTTCATTTTCTTCGATGTATTGGGCGACGTGGTTTGCGGCGGTTTCGCCATGCCAATCCGCGAAGGTAAAGCCCAGGAAGTGTATATAGTCGCTTCCGGCGAAATGATGGCAATTTACGCTGCGAATAATATCTGCAAAGGTTTGGTTAAATATGCCAAGCAGAGCGGTGTTCGCCTCGGCGGCATTATTTGCAACAGTCGTAAGGTTGATGGTGAAAGAGAATTCGTTGAAGAATTCACCGCGGCCATCGGTACACAAATGATTCATTTTGTACCCCGTGACAATATTGTGCAAAAAGCCGAGTTCAATAAAAAGACCGTTACTGAATTTGACCCTGAATCTGCTCAGGCCCATGAATACAGTGAACTTGGTCGTAAGATTATTGAAAATAAAAACTTTGTCATTCCCAAGCCTATGACGATGGATGCTTTGGAAGCCATGGTGGTTAAATACGGTTTGGCGGATTAATTCTGACCTTGCCTTAAAGTTAAGGGCCAGGATAACGCTGGCTGCTTAGTGTATTACCGATAAAATCGGGGATTGAATTATGCCACATCATGAGTTTGACGTTAGCAAATGTATTCCTGAGCGGAAGCTGCATGCTGTCGTGAAAGGGGCTGAAGAAGATTTATCGTCGGTGCTCCCGTTGGGCTATCTGAACACCATCCCGGGAACACTTTCCGAACGCGGCTGCGCCTATTGCGGTGCCAAGCATGTGATTGGCACCCCGATGAAGGATGTTATCCATATCAGTCACGGGCCGGTAGGCTGTACTTACGATACCTGGCAGACCAAACGCTATATCAGCGATAACGATAACTTCCAGCTTAAATATACCTTTGCCACCGATATGAAAGAAAAACATATCGTGTTCGGCGCCGAAAAGGTGCTGAAGCAGAATATCCTGGAAGCGTTTAAATCCCAGCCCACCATCAAGCGTATGACGATTTACCAAACCTGCGCATCGGCGCTGATCGGCGACGATATCGCCGCGGTGGCCCAAGATGTAATGGATGAAATGCCGGATGTGGACATTTTTGTCTGCAACTCCCCGGGTTTCGCCGGCCCGAGCCAGTCCGGCGGGCACCATAAGATCAATATCGCCTGGATCAACCAGAAAGTCGGTACCGTTGAACCGAAGATCACCAGCGATCATGTAATTAACTATGTGGGTGAATACAACATCCAGGGCGATCAGGAAGTGATGGTGGACTATTTCAAGCGCATGGGTATCCAGGTGCTGTCTACCTTTACCGGCAATGGCTCCTATGATGATTTGCGCTCCATGCAAGGCGCACATCTGAATGTGCTGGAGTGCGCCCGCTCGGCGGAATATATCTGCAACGAATTACGGGTACGGTACGGCATCCCGCGTTTGGATATCGACGGTTTCGGTTTTGGACCGCTGTCGGATTCCCTGCGTAAAATCGGGCTGTTTTTCGGTATCGAAGATCGCGCCCAGGCCATTATCGATGAAGAAACCGCACGTTGGAAGCCGGAATTGGATTGGTACCTGGCCCGCCTGAAAGGCAAAAAAGTCTGCTTATGGCCCGGCGGCTCCAAGCTGTGGCACTGGGCGCACGTTATCCATGAGGAAATGGGCGTCGAAGTGGTGTCGGTATATACCAAATTCGGTCACCAAGGGGATATGGAAAAGGGTATTGCCCGCTGTGAATCCGGCGCGATGGCCATTGACGATCCCAACGAACTGGAAACCCTGGAAGCCATGTACCAGCTTAAGCCGGATGTGATCTTTACCGGTAAACGGCCTGGCGAAGTGGCCAAGAAAATCCGGGTGCCTTACCTCAATGCCCATGCCTACCACAACGGGCCTTATAAAGGTTATGAAGGTTGGGTGCGATTTGCCCGGGATATCTACAACGCCATTTATTCGCCGATTCATCAACTCGCCCTGCTGGATATCAGCAAAGACGAGATCCCCACCGACAATGGCTTTGTGACCCAAAAGATGCTCTCCAGCTCCGTGGTGAGTGAAGAGGTCAGTTCATCCACTACCTTGCGTCAATATACCGGCGGGTTCGACAGCGTTACGAAATTACGTGAACGTGTTTATCCCACTTTCGCCAGACAGACTGCGAACACCGAGGAATAAAGAGGACAACACCATGGCAAGCACGCTTGAAAACCAGATTGAACCGCTGGTGGATTACATCATGAAAAATTGCCTCTGGCAGTTCCACTCCCGCGCCTGGGATCGGGAAAAGCAGAACGAGGGCATTTTATCCATCGCCGAACAGTTGCTGTGCGACGAACCGGTGGAGTTGAGTACCCCGGCCGCACGGTGCTACTGGGCGGATGCCGTGGTGCTGGTTGATGCCTATAAGACACATTTTTCCTGGTTGGCCGCCATGTCAAAGGCGGACATCAAGCAACTCATCGCGGCACTGCATGAGCGGCTGAACTACCTGACGATTACCGGATCGTTGAACAAAGAACTCACCGATCAGCGTTACTAGATAGAGGGCAATATCATGTCGTGTGAATTAAAAGCCAAAGACCGTGCCGGTGTGATCAACCCGATATTCACCTGTCAACCGGCGGGAGCGCAGTATGTCAGCATCGGTATCAAGGATTGTATCGGTATCGTTCATGGCGGCCAGGGATGCGTAATGTTTGTGCGCCTGCTGATTTCCCAGCATTTGAAAGAGAGTTTCGAAATCGCTTCCTCCTCGGTGCATGAAGACGGCGCGGTATTCGGCGCCCTGGATCGCGTTGAGCAGGCAGTCGATGTATTGTTGATGCGTTATCCCCATGTCAAGGTCATTCCCATTATCACCACCTGCTCCACTGAGGTGATCGGCGATGATGTGGATGGGGTGGTAAGGAAGCTGAACGAGGAATTGTTGCAGGAAAAATTCCCCGGCCGTGAAGTTTATCTGATCCCCATCCACACGCCGAGCTTCGTCGGCAGCATGGTGAGCGGTTACGACGTGGCGGTGCGGGATTTTGTGAAATACTTTGCCAAGAAAACCGAACCCAACGGCAAGCTGAATGTGGTTACCGGCTGGGTGAATCCCGGGGACGTCACGGCGCTGAAACATCTGCTGTCGGAAATGCAGATTGACGCCACCGTGCTGTTTGAAATTGAAGATTTCGATTCGCCGGTCATGCCCAGCGGGAATACCGTTTCCCACGGCAATACCACCATTGAGGATTTGAGGGGAACGGCCAACGCGCTGGGAACCATCGCCCTTAATCGCTATGAAGGCCGTAAGGCCGCCGATTGGCTGGCGGAGGAATTCGATATTCCGACGATTATCGGACCCACGCCCATCGGCATCCGTAATACGGATACCTTCTTGCAGAACCTGAAAAAACTTACCGGCAAACCGATCCCGGAATCGCTGGTACGGGAACGCGGCATCGCCATCGACGCCCTGACGGATCTGGTGCATATGTTCCTGGCCGATAAACGCGTTGCGATTTACGGCAATCCGGATTTGGTGATAGGCCTGGCGGAGTTCTGCCTGGATCTGGAAATGAAGCCGGTATTGGTTCTGCTGGGGGATGATAACGCCCATTACGATACCGATCCCCGCATTACGGCGCTTCAGGAAAAAGTCGATTTCGATATGGAAATCGTGACCAACGCGGATCTCTGGGATCTGGAAAAGCGCATCACCCAGGACGGCCTGAAACTTGATCTTATCCTCGGACATTCCAAGGGACGTTTCACCGCCATTGACAACCAGATCCCCATGGTGCGGGTGGGTTTCCCCACCTACGATCGGGCAGGATCCTACCGTCATCCGGTGGTGGGTTACGCCGGCGCCATCTGGCTGGCGGAACAAATCGCCAACGCGCTGTTTACCGATATGGAATATAAGAAAAACAAGGAATGGTTGTTGAACGTTTGGTAAGGCGTTGCCCATGATGCCGCAATCCGGCGGCACCTGGGGCGTTGCGTCCATTGGCTTATTACCGGATGGCGAATCGGTGTCCGGTAACACCTCCCGAGGATAAACCCGATGTCCAAATTGATTTTCGAAACCGAACAGAAAAAGTTTACCCGCCTTTCCACGGATGCCCGGGGCTATCACCGCCGCGCGGTGCTGTTTTTCGAACAGGCGCAATCGCCAGGGCTGATATTCAACGTGGGGTCCATAGCGGTTGAATGCTACCTTATCGCCTTATGCGCCTATTACGGCAGTATGGCGTTTAATCATAACTATTCCAGCCTGATGGATACCGCGGAAGAGGTGATTAACTTCCCGGCGGAATTAAGCCTAAAAATCCGGGCGCTGGACGAAATTTTCGGTATCTGTTCCCTTGATAATTATCATCACGGCACGCCCACCGAGACGGATGCCGCAGGGATTGTCGAGATTTGCCAGGCGTTGTCGGTGATGCTGGACGCCTTGGCGGTAAATAAAATCCCTTCTGAATAAACGAGGATATTATGCAGTCTATGACAGGCGTTGCGCCCCATGGGCACCCTCATGGCGAGATGCGCCGGGATGATAGGGAGATAACCGATCCGGCGGAAATCAATGAAATCCTGAATGCCTCCAAGGTGATGTATATCTCCCTGGCGGATAACAACATCCCTTTTATGGTGCCGGTATTTTACGCCTGGGACGGAGTGTCTTTATATTTTCACTCGGCCCGATCCGGCAGCAAAATAGATATTTTAAAAAGAAACAATGCGATCTGCTTTGCCATTTCCATCGAGCAAGGCGTAGTGGAAGACGAGATTATCTGTAATTTTGAGGCAAAACATCGCACGGTGATTGGCCTGGGTAACGCGGTTTTTATTGAAGACGATCAGGAAAAGATCGCCGCCCTTAACCGGATTGTCGCCCGGTTCAGCGATAAAGCCTGGAGCTTTCCGCAGGCCAATGTGCGTTCCACTCTGGTATTGCGCATTGATGTTGTGTCCATGAAAGGTAAAAAACACGGTTTTTAGCCGGAGGACAAAATGAAAATAGCGGTATTTGTCGATACCGAAGGCAATACGGCGTCTTTGTATCAACAGGGTACGATTCGGGTGTACGAATCTTCGCCGTCAGGCTGGCAGCCGGTGCGGGAAATCCCGTTTGGTTTGAGCGAAGAAATGGGGCTGGCGGAAATCCGGACCCATATCCTGGCCATGCTCGCCGGCCTGGATGGGTGCCGTCATTTTGTCGCCCGCGCCATTAACGGTGCGATGTTGTCCTATTTTGACGGTATGGGCATTGTGATGTGGAAGCTGGCCGGGGACCCGGTGGGTTTTTTACCGCAGATACAGCATATCGTCGAGGACAAAGCGCGTCAGGAGCAGGCCGCGCAGGCGGCGTCCGCCGCCACGTTTATCGAACCCGGCAACGCGGCGGGGGAATATCGGCTCAATCTTATCGACGCCTTGAAGAGCGATAGCGCATTAACCTCCAAACAGGTTATACAGCCTTTTTTGCGCCGGTTGGATTTTACCAAACTCGAGATCGTTTGCGATCATTTGCCCAAATGGTTCGACAGGGAGCTGCCGGCGCTGGAGTTGACCCTGGCGTCGGAGAAAAAGCCGGACGGCCGCTGTTATGCCGTGATCAGCCGGGCCTGATGACAACCGGTTCCGCCATGGCTTCCATCAGTCCAGCGATGTCCGGCTCAGCAAGGGACGCCAGCCATCGGGCCTGTGAGGTTTTCTGGCGCCGGACGGCCGTCCGCCGTGCTAAAACGGACAATGCCGCCGAAGGATTGTCGTTTATGGTACAAAATGCCGCCAACGGCGTAACGCCTCCGGCGGCAATATGATTTCAAATCATATCGTTATATATTTTACAACATAGCGAGTTTTGGCGTCCATCTTGCAACATCCTCTGCTCAAGCCAGTAATTTTCCGGCTGACACTGCTGAGGAAAGGGTCATGAATGAAGTCGTTAACCCGCTGACAAACCCCGTCGCCACCCACTCTTTATTGACGGAGTCGTTATCCTTTTCCTGCCACTTGGGGGAGTGCCGTTCCGAACTGCTGCCCCTGCTGTCGGAAGTGAGCAAAGTGGTCAGCCGCGAGGGATCGTTATCCAAGACATTGAAGCTGGTCCTGGAATTGATGCAAAAACACCTCCAGGTCACCCGCGCGATGATTTCCCTGTACGATGCCAGCTGCGATCAGATTTTTATCCATGAAAGCTTCGGGCTGTCGCCTGAGGAGAGCGAAAAAGGCGTTTATTACCCCGGCGAAGGCATTACCGGCAAAGTCGTGGAAACCAGACAGCCGATTATCGTGCCGATCATCGCCGACGAGCCTTTATTTCTCAATCGTACCGGCAGTTGGGATAGAAACCAGGATGGCCGTCTCTCCTTTATCTGCGTGCCCATCATGCGCGGTATGAAAGTCATGGGCACCATCGGGGTAGAGCGTTTATACAATAACCGGCAACTGCTGCACCTCGATTTGGAAGTGCTGGGGATTATCGCCACCACCATCGCCCAGGCGGTAGAGCTGCATCTGCTGGAGCGGGCTCACAAGCAGGTGTTGCAAGCGCAAAACGCCCGGCTGAACAGTGAATTAAAAGAAAAATTCAAGCCCTCGAACATTATCGGCAATTCCAAAGCCATGCAGTCCGTTTACCTGATGATTGATAAGGTCAGCCATGCCCGCACCACGGTGCTGATCCTGGGTGAAAGCGGCGTGGGCAAAGAGCGGGTGGCCAGCGCCATTCACTACAACAGCAGCTGTGCCCACGGGCCTTTTATCAAATTCAACTGCGCCTCGCTGCCGGAAAGCGTTATTGAAAGCGAGCTGTTCGGCCATGAAAAAGGCGCGTTCACCGGCGCGGTGGCGCGCCGTGCCGGCCGGTTCGAAGAGGCTCATGGCGGCACCCTGTTCCTGGATGAAGTCGGGGAGCTCTCTCCGGCGGTACAGGCAAAACTGTTGCGGGTAATACAGGAGCGCTGTTTCGAACGGCTCGGCAGCAATGAATCCATCAAGGTTAATGTACGGATTCTGGCGGCCACCCATTGCGATCTGACTGAAATGGTGGAAAAAGGGACCTTCCGCGAGGATCTGTTTTATCGGCTGAATGTTTTCCCGATTACCATCCCGCCGCTGCGGGAACGGGGTAACGATATTTTGCTGCTCGCCGAGCATTTCAACGCCTATTTTGCCAAAGAACAGCAGGTGGACGTTCCCACCATCGCCACGCCGGCCCTGAATTTGCTCCTGAGCTACGATTGGCCGGGCAATGTGCGGGAATTGGAAAACCTGATGGAGAGGGCGGTACTGTTGGCGGAAGGCGGAGTGATTCACAGTTACAATCTGCCAAACGGCCTGCAGCCCGCCGTGCTGGGCGAACTTGGCAGCCAGACGGGACTGGAGGCGCGATTATCCTTGATGGAATACGAGATTATCGTCGAGTCCCTGTCTCGGCATCAGGGGAATATGTCCAAAGCGGCGGCGCAATTGGGCCTGACCAGGCGCATGCTCGGCCTGCGCATGGCAAAGTACCGGCTCAATTATAAAGATTACCGGTGCGGAGACTAAAATGAGCACAGAGACAGATCTCGGTAAAACCGAACAGGACCGAATATCCGTCCCGCGATTCAATCCCGCTTCGGGCGGGCCGACCGGCGGACGGTCCCGCAAGCCCCACTCCAGGCACGAGGTGGACCACATCATTGCCCGCTCCCCGGCCATGAAAAATATCATGGCGATCATCGCGCGGATAGCGCCGACCCGCTCGGCGGTGCTGCTGCGCGGCGAGCCGGGCACCGGCAAGGACGTGATTGCCCGGGCGATACATAATTTGTCGCCGAACCGCGGGGGACCTTTTATCAAAGTCTGCTGCGATTACCTTAATAATGAAGAGACCCTGCTGGAGCTGTTCGGTTGCGACGCCGGTTATTCCCCGAGCGCCGGTCGCTACCCCGGCGATATCTCCCTGGCGGCGGGCGGCACACTGTTTATCAGCGAGATCGGTCATTTTTCCCTGGCGCTGCAAAAACGGCTGCTGCGGATGATCCAGGAACAGCTCTATCGCCCCTTGGGCAGCACCGAAACCTTGCCAAGCGACGTGCGGATTATCTGCGCCTCGGAAAAGAACCTGGAGGGGATGATGGTACAGGGGGAGTTTTTGCCGGAGCTCTATTACCGCATCCATATCGCCACCGTTAACCTGCCGCCGCTGCGGGAAAGAAAAGAAGACATCCCCGCCCTGGCGGCCTATTTTTTTGAACGCTACAACCGGGTAAACGGCCTGCGGCTATCCATCACCGAGGCGGCATTGGCGCCTCTGTATTTATGTCATTGGCCCGGTAATGTACGGGATCTGGAGAATTGCCTGGAACATGCCGCCCTGCTCGCCGGGGGCGATGTCATCCGGCAGTTGCCCTGCCTGGCGGGACGGTGTTTCAGGCAGCGGCTGAACCAGAAAATCAGCCGCCAGGAAGATGTACCGGCGGCCCGTGAAGGTAACGACGGCGTATTTGCCCCGGCGGCGGCTTGGCGGCCCGTATCCCCCGTGGACCAAGGCACTTTATCGGCCCCGGCTCACGGCATCGCATTTGTGGACGAAGATGACACCCGTTACCGATTAATCAGCGCGCTGGAGAAAAGCGGCGGCGTCAAAGCCAAAGCGGCCCGTTTGCTGAACATCACGCCGCGACAGCTCTATTACGCCCTTAAGAAACTGCAAATAGAGGTGAAGAAATTCTAGCGACTGCGTCGGGCTAAAACCGTGTCCGCGAGCACTGCACTTTGAACCGTGCCCGGTCGGAGCAGGATGCTAGATCGTAAACACGCCGTGAATCCATCCATGGAGGCTCGATCCGCGCCGTCCTGGCGCGGACGGTTTACTCTCCTAGCATCCTGCCCCGCCTCATAAACTCCGAGTACGTTTACCAGTGCCCCTATGCAGGCCAGGTCCGCTATCACCCAACACCGCAACGAGCATGTCAGAGGGGGCGCGTGTTAAAGGGAGAGCGCGCCAATGTGGCCGAAGCGGGCGTGGTTTTTCCGCCCGCGGAGCGCCGCATGGTACGCTAGGCCCGCCACCACCGACCGTGCCACGAAAGTGTTAAAGGGAAACCGTGCTGATGGGGTCGAATCGGGCATGGTTTTTCTGCCCGACAGAGCGCCCCACAGCGCGGTAAGCCCGCGTTCACCGAATCTGAACCGAACGTGTTAAAGGGCCCCCATGCCAAGGCCGGGTTTCAGCGCGCCCCGCGCGCAATTATTTAGCAAAGACCCCATCCAGCCAAGCCTGCCAAAACTGCCCCGCCGCCTGCGCCAGCAATGGCGCGTAGCGGCGGCTCTGCTCCCGCAGCTGCGGCACGCTCAGCCCGGCGCCGGACAGTTCGGCGGCGTGGCCGACATACCACGATTCCAGACCCGCCGCGGTCACCTCCAGGTGGCATTGAAATCCCAACGCATAGTCACCCAAGGCAAAGGCCTGATTGGCATACCTATCCGAGCCGGCTAAATGCAATGCCCCGGCCGGCAGATCAAAGGTATCCCCATGCCAATGCAACACCTTCACCTGCCGGTCCAGCAGCGCGGACAACGCCTGCAGCCGTGAAGCGTCCCCGCCGGCATGCAACGGCCCCCAGCCAATTTCCTTACCCGCGGTGCCGGGATAGACCTTTGCCCCCGCCGCCGCCGCCATGAGCTGCCCTCCCAGGCAAATCCCGAGCGTCGGTCGCCGCTGCGCCAGCCGGGCGCGTATCAGCTCGATTTCCGGCACCAAAAACGGATAGGCCTCCTGTTCATACACCCCGATAGGACCCCCCAGAACGATCACCAGGTCGTATGCCAGGGAATCCACCTGGGACCACTCCAGCGTACAGGCGTCGGCCATGGTGATGTTAAACCCGTTCCGGGTTAATATCCCCGCAAGGGATCCCAGGTCCTCAAAAGAGACATGGTAAATGGCCAACGCATTACGCATTATATTCTTCCGGTAAAAGAGTTATTAATGACAATGGGAATAAATACTTTTATCAGTTTAAATCCTTCGCGAAATAAAAATCTTTTATTTAATTGATCTTGTCAGTGCCAATTGCTTAAAAAAATTCTTGGGCCGCCGATCTATAGCCGCGGTAAAGGCGTAAGGGAACCGCAATAAAATATCAGATAAAGCCCCCTTGGCGCAGGGCATATTTCAGGTGAATATAGCGTTTCTATGGCGTTCGGTCGCCGGCGGTCCTCTGTTATTCTTATGGATAGTCATATTGTTTTAATATAGTAGGCGGATAGTATGGCAATGAGAGCGGCAGAGTTGAGGATCCGCTAATTAACCTAATTGATGACAGCATTTTAACCTGCTTTTAACCCACATTCTTGAAACAACCGTTCATATATTAGCCATTCGGAAAGAAAGTTTTTTAGTTTTTAATTAGAATCTATGACCAGGAATTTCCATTAATCAAGTGCAATACTTCAGTTAATTAACTATTATCCAAATGATCGTGCTGGTTTAATGAGCAAAAGCCTGTCGTTTATGTTCGTTTGGCTCGACCCGCAAAATGTGTAAATCCCTATTGGTTATATTGACGTCATGGCAAACTGTTGCCAAATTGGGAGCCTCGGAAGTCAGGGGGGCAAAGGATTGTTTGAATGTGTGTTGCATTCGACGGGTCGGTCGACGCTTTTCATCGGACAGTCCGGTATATTCTTTCCCTTCTTTCGTTCGATTGCCGCAAGGCGCACAGCACAGACCGCAGCCTAAAAAAAACAGCGTCTGGCCGTATACAACACACAACATCACATCACGTAATGGAGCATAATGATGACAATTTCCTTGACCAAATCAGGGATACTGAAGGTCGGCATTAGCCTGGCTGCTTTAGCTGTGGCTGCCAGCGTTCAGGCAAAAACCCTGGTGTATTGCTCAGAGGGTTCCCCTGAAGGGTTTAATCCGCAGCTATTTACCTCTGGTACCAGCTTTGACGCCAGTTCCGTTCCAATCTACAACCGACTGGTGGATTTTAAACTGGGCACTACGGAAGTGATTCCGAGCCTGGCGGAAAAATGGGATATCAGCGCCGATGGCAAAACCTATACTTTCCATTTGCGTCACGGCGTTAAGTGGCAAGATAGCAAGGATTTCAAACCGACCCGCGATCTCAACGCCGATGACGTGGTGTTCTCCTTTACGCGCATGAAAGATACCAATGCTCCCTACCATAAAGTGTCAGGCGGTAGCTATGAATACTTTGACGGCATGGGCATGGGTGATTTGATCAGCAGCGTGGAAAAAGTCGACGATTATACCGTCCGCTTTAATCTGACCCGTGCAGAGGCGCCTTTCCTGGCCGATATGGGCATGGACTTCGCTTCCATCATGTCCGCTCAGTACGCGGATCAGATGATGAAAGCGGGCACGCCGGAAAAAATCGACCTGAACCCCATCGGTACCGGTCCGTTCCAACTGCTGCAATACCAGAAAGATTCACGCATTCTGTATAAAGCGTTTGAAAACTATTGGGGCACCAAACCGAAAATCGATCGTCTGGTCTTCTCCATTACTCCTGACGCTTCGGTACGTTATGCCAAACTGCAGAAAAACGAATGCCAGGTTATGCCGTACCCGAATCCGGCCGATATCGCCCGCATGAAGCAGGATAAAGATATCACCCTGCTGTCCCAGCCGGGTCTGAACGTCGGTTATTTGTCGTTTAACGTGCAAAAGAAACCGCTGGACAACCTGAAGGTTCGCCAGGCGCTGACCATGGCGGTCAATAAATCCGCCATCATCGACGCGGTATACCAGGGCGCCGGTCAAGCGGCTAAAAACCTGATCCCGCCGACCATGTGGGGTTATAACGACGCGGTGCAGGATTATCCTTACGATCCGGTCAAGGCTAAAGCGCTGTTGAAAGAGGCCGGTTTCCCCGATGGTTTCTCCATCGATTTGTGGGCGATGCCGGTACAACGTCCCTACAACCCGAATGCTCGTCGCATGGCGGAACTGATTCAGGCCGACTGGGCGAAAATCGGCGTGAAAGCCAAGATTGTCAGCTACGAATGGGGCGAGTATCTTAAACGCGCCAAAGCCGGCGAGCATCAGACCGTGATGATGGGCTGGACCGGCGACAATGGGGATCCGGATAACTTCTTCGCCACGCTGTTCAGCTGCGATGCGGCCAAAGACGGCTCCAACTATTCAAGATGGTGCTACAAGCCTTTTGAAGACGTGATCCAGCCGGCGCGCGCCACTTCCGATCAGGCAAAACGTATCGCGCTGTACAAGCAGGCTCAGGTAGTGATGCATGATCAGGTCCCTGCGTTAATCATTGCCCACTCAACGGTGTATGAACCGGTGCGTAAAGAAGTCAAAGGGTACGTGGTTGATCCGTTAGGTAAACATCATTTCGAGAACGTATCTTTAGAGTAAAGGTCAATTAACCCCCCATAACCCTATAGGGAGCCCCCTCCGTTCATGCGAGGGGGCGGGAATGTCCTCTGTGCCACACAGGGGAAGGTATCGCGCCAGCGAGGCCACGGGGGGGAATCCTGAAGATGTGAGCTTTGATAACCCGGTCGCCACAAGCGCCCGGGTAAACTATATACAGAAACAGAGAGTTCGGAATATGTTGCAGTTCATACTCCGACGTTTGGGACTTGTGATCCCGACGTTTATTGGTATTACCTTGCTGACGTTTGCATTTGTCCATCTGATCCCGGGCGATCCGGTCTTGATCATGGCCGGCGAACGGGGCATGTCTCCGGCGCAGCATGCGCAAATGATGGCGCAATTAGGCCTCGACAAACCGCTCTATCAGCAATACGTCCATTATGTCATCGGCATTCTGCACGGTGATTTGGGTATATCCCTTAAAAGCCGCATACCCGTCTGGCAGGAATTCGTGCCGCGCTTCAAGGCAACCTTAGAGCTGGGTGTTTGCGCAATGATTTTCGCCATGGTGCTGGGTATCCCGGCCGGCGTGCTGGCGGCGGTAAAACGCGGCTCGCTGTTTGATCATACCGCGGTCAGCATCTCCCTGGCCGGCTATTCGATGCCGATCTTCTGGTGGGGTATGATGCTTATCATGCTGGTGTCGGTGCACTGGAATCTCACCCCGGTCTCGGGGCGGGTCGGGGATACGGTGTTCCTCGACGATTCGCTGCCGCTCACCGGTTTTATGCTGATTGATACCCTGATCTGGGGACAGCCGGGCGATTTTATCGACGCCCTGAAGCATATGATTTTACCGGCGGTCGTGCTCGGCACCATTCCCCTGGCGGTGATCGTCCGCATGACCCGTTCGGCGATGCTGGAAGTGCTGAGCGAAGATTATATCCGTACCGCCCGCGCCAAAGGATTGAGCCGTATGCGGGTCATTATCGTCCACGCGCTGCGCAACGCCTTGTTGCCGGTGGTCACGGTAATCGGCTTGCAGGTGGGTACCCTGCTGGCGGGCGCTATCCTCACCGAGACCATCTTTTCCTGGCCTGGTTTGGGGCGTTGGCTGATTGAAGCTTTGCAGCGCCGGGATTATCCGGTGGTACAGGGCGGTGTGTTATTGGTAGCGATCCTGATTATTGTGGTGAACCTGCTGGTGGATGTGCTTTACGGCGTGATTAACCCGCGTATTCGCCACAAGAAATAGGGGAATGGAAAATGACTGAAGTTACTGAGCCGGTAATTACCGGCGCACCCAAGCCCATGACCCCGCTACAGGAGTTCTGGCACTATTTCCGCCGCAATAAAGGCGCGGTTATCGGCTTGGCTTACATCGTGCTGATGTTCGTGATTGCCATCGGCGCCGGGGTGATTGCGCCCCACGGCCCGGCGGAGCAGTTCCGGGAAGCACTGCTGCGTCCGCCGGTATGGATGGAGGGCGGCAGCTGGCAATTCATACTGGGTACCGATGACGTCGGCCGCGACATCATGACCCGACTGATGTACGGCGCCCGTCTTTCACTGCTGGTGGGTTGCCTGGTGGTGGCGCTGTCGTTGATCTTCGGCGTGATATTCGGTCTGCTGTCCGGTTATATCGGCGGATTGGTGGACGTTATCATCATGCGGGCGGTGGATATTATGCTGGCGCTGCCCAGCCTGCTGCTGGCCCTGGTGCTGGTGGCGATATTCGGCCCCTCAATCGTCAACGCCTCGCTGGCGCTGACGTTCGTGGCTCTGCCCCATTATATCCGGTTAACCCGTGCGGCGGTGCTGGGGGAAGTTAACCGCGATTACGTGACCGCCTCCGGCGTTGCCGGCGCGAGCCCCATGCGGCAGATGTTCATCAATATTCTTCCCAACTGCCTGGCGCCGTTAATCGTGCAGGCTTCGCTGGGTTTCTCCAATGCCATCCTTGATATGGCGGCGCTGGGCTTTCTGGGCATGGGCGCGCAGCCGCCCACACCGGAGTGGGGCACCATGCTCGCCGACGTGTTGCAGTTTGCGCAAACTGCCTGGTGGGTAGTGACTTTCCCCGGAGTCATTATTCTGCTCACCGTTTTAGCCTTTAATTTGATGGGCGACGGGCTGCGTGATGCGCTCGACCCCAAACTCAAGCAGTAACGAGGAAGCAATGGCGTTATTAACCATAGATAAACTGTCGGTGCATTTCGGTGATGAAGGGACACCGTTTCGCGCCGTCGATCGTATCAGCTACCAGGTGGAACAAGGCCAGGTAGTGGGTATCGTGGGCGAATCCGGCTCCGGTAAGTCGGTGAGTTCGCTGGCCATTATGGGCCTGATAGATTTTCCCGGCCGGGTGATGGCGGAAAACCTGGTCTTCAACGGACGGGATTTGCAAAAGATCTCCAATAGCGAGCGCCGACAGTTGATCGGCGCCGATATTGCGATGATTTTCCAAGACCCGATGACCAGCCTGAATCCCTGTTACACCGTGGGTTTCCAGATTATGGAAGCCATCAAGGTGCATCAGGGCGGCAGCCGCAAGACCCGGCGCCAGCGGGCGATTGATCTGTTGACCCTGGTGGGTATTCCCGCCCCGGCTTCGCGTCTGGATGTCTACCCGCACCAGCTGTCCGGCGGTATGAGCCAGCGGGTGATGATCGCCATGGCTATTGCCTGCCGGCCGAAGTTATTGATCGCCGATGAGCCCACCACCGCGCTGGATGTGACCATCCAGGCGCAGATCATTGAACTGTTGCTGGATTTGCAGCAACGGGAAAATATGGCCCTGGTGTTGATCACCCACGATCTGGCCCTGGTGGCGGAAGCTGCCCATCATATTATCGTGATGTACGCCGGGCAGGTGGTGGAAACCGGCAAGGCCACGGAAATCTTCCGCGCGCCGCGCCATCCCTATACCCAGGCGCTGCTGCGCGCCCTGCCGGAATTCGCCGCCGATAAATCGCGGCTGGCCTCGTTGCCCGGCATGGTGCCGGGTAAATACGATCGCCCCGCCGGATGCCTGCTGAATCCTCGTTGCCCCTATGCCGACGAGAAATGTCGCCAGGTAGAGCCGGAGTTGATGACGCTGCCGGATCGTCAGTCGAAATGCCACTATCCGCTGGATGACGCGGGGAGACCCACCCGATGAGCGAACCTATTTATGATCCCGCATCGACGGCGCTGTTACACGCCGTTGATCTGAAGAAATACTATCCGGTGAAAAAGGGAATGTTCGCCAAGGAGACCTTGGTGAAAGCCCTGGACGGGATCTCTTTTACCCTGGAACGGGGTAAAACCCTGGCGGTGGTGGGAGAGTCCGGCTGCGGCAAATCCACCCTGGGCCGGCTGCTGACCATGATTGAAATGCCCACCGGCGGAGAACTGCACTATCTTGGGCAGGATTTGCTGAAACCGGATCAGACCGCGGAACATTTGCGGCGGCAGAAAATCCAGATCGTGTTCCAAAACCCTTACGGTTCGCTGAATCCACGTAAGAAGGTGGGACAGATTCTGGAAGAGCCTTTGGTGATCAATACCTCCCTGAACCGGGCGGAGCGCCGCGAAAAAGCCTTGGCGATGATGGCGAAGGTGGGGCTGCGCACGGAGTATTACGAGCGTTATCCGCATATGTTTTCCGGCGGCCAGCGTCAGCGTATCGCCATTGCCCGCGGTTTGATGCTGGACCCGGATGTGGTGATTGCCGATGAACCGGTTTCCGCTCTGGACGTGTCGGTTCGCGCCCAGGTGTTGAACCTGATGATGGACCTGCAGCAGGAGATGGGGCTGTCCTATGTGTTTATCTCCCACGACCTGTCGGTGGTGGAGCATATTGCCGATGAAGTGATGGTGATGTACCTGGGACGCTGCGTGGAGAAGGGCAGCAAGGCGGCGATTTTCGACAATCCACGCCATCCCTATACTCAGGCGCTGCTCTCGGCCACCCCGCGACTGAATCCCGATTTGCGCCGTGAGCGCATCAAACTGACCGGCGAGCTGCCCAGCCCGTTAAACCCGCCGCCGGGATGCGCCTTCAGCGCACGCTGCCGCCGCCGCTTCGGTACCTGTACCGAGTTGCAACCGCAATTGAAGAAATACGGCGATCAGCTGGTGGCCTGTTTCGCCGTTGATCAGGATGAGGCGCAGGGTATTCGCTGAGTGAACGGCCATAAATAGATGATAAAGCGGGCAGAGACCGGGTCTCAGCCCGCTTTTTTTTTGGTGCGCATTGCCATACCATGATATCGGGATGTTGGTGATTAATATTTTGTTGTTCTGAACGCCTCAGGCTTGACCTAAGCCGGCCTCATAGGCCGGCAGTGGGACGCTGGCTGCCTCGGTCGTTACCTAAGGGACCAGTAGGTCAGCAGATGCAGACTGGCGGAATAATAATCCTCTTGCGGCAGGATAGTATCGGTGACCTGGGCCTGATTGCCCATAATGGCGTCCCGGATGGCCAGCATGCCCGGCGGCAGCATGTAATTGGCTTTCTGCCCGGTGAGCACATCCACCCAGGCCGGAGTGCTCAGCCGGTCAAATTGGCGCCAGTAGCCCACATAGGGACCCAGGGCCAGGCTCTTGGGCTGCGCCCAATTGATGTAGAGGGGGATGCGAACGGCGTCGAAGCTGAAGCGGGCAGGCTTGTTATCCGCCGGTGAAAGAGTCTTATCCGCCCTTAAGGTGACCCAATCGGTAGGCAACTGCGGATTGCCGAAACGCATCTGTGCCAGCAGCTTCAAGCCGTCGGCGGCTAAATCATTCCAGGTTTCAAGATGGCTCTGTTGATAAAAAGCCTGCCAGGCCGGGAAGATAAAGTAGGACGGATTCAGCGTTATCGCGCTGGTTTGGTTAAAACCCGAGGTTCCCGGCAGCAGGACGGTATAACCGGCGTATTGGATCACGTTGTGTTTGATAAGCGCCCCCTGAAGCTTGACGGAGGCGGCGGTATAGGCCGGTTGCTGCCATTTTTGGCCCGCCAGCAGCAGTGCCCAGGCGATAAGGGTATCGCCGTCGGACGCGGTATTGATATCCGCCACCGGCGGGGTGCCGGCGGGATCATAACGCCAGGAATAGAGGCCGATATCTTTGCGATAAAGATGGGCGTCGCTCCATTTCAGCAACTGATCAAAGGTGGCGCGGTCGTTATTGAACACCGAGAGCAGCATGGCGTACCCCTGCCCTTCGCTGTGGCTGATATTGTGGTTGCCGGTGTCGATAATCCGGCCTTCCGGCAGCAGGAAGCGGCTTTTGTAGTTATGCCAGCCCAGGTTTTCCCCCTGGCTGGAACCGGATATCAACGCCAATACCAAACCCACCAGCAGAGCGAAATGACGAGCGAATTTCATAAACCGACTGTCCCTTATAAGCCGTTACGGTAACTGAACGTCATCACGCCTTCGGTGCCGTCTTGTTGCCAGCGCAGCGCGACATGTGACTGACCCCCTTGCGCCACCAGCCATTCGGCGTAGGCGCCTTCCAATATTGCCGCCAATCCGGCTATCCACTGCGACGCATCCGCGCCGGCGGCGGCCGGAGGGAAGGCATAATGCATCAACGTCAGCGAGGACTCCGTCGGCTGCAGCCGCACATAACCCCAGTGAAAGCCGGCCCACAGGCGGTTAAGCTGGTCCTCAAGGTCGCCGACGGTTTGCGCCTGCGCCATGGGGAAACGCTGGGCAAGTCGACTGCCCATCAGGTTGAGAAATTGGCGCCGGTCTTCATCGCCGGCGTTCTCGGCGATGCCGGAAATCATGATATCCAGCATATCCTGCCAGCCGGACTTATACTGCTGCCGACGATAATAGCCAAGTTCCGGCGAAGCGTTAAGCATTTCCTGCATTCTTAATTACCACCCAATAAATATTTGAAATACAACAAGGCGGTGCTTTCGGAGTAATCGCCGAAGGTATCGTAGCCTACCTGTCCGCCCACCGTCATATTAGGATTGATTTTATAGCTGCCGTTGGCATGAACGTTATAACTCACGCCGTTTTTGCTCTGGGCGTCATAGTAGGCCGTCGTACCGTAACCCGCCGCCACCAGGGCTTCCAGTTCGGATTGCAGGGTAGAATTGCCGGGGAAATAAGCGGTCTTATCCTGGGTATAGGATTGATAGCCCACCGAACCGCCCAGGTTCAAATCCCAGTCGTCATACTTTTGACTGTAATTCACCGGCAGCGAGACGCTGATATAATTTTGCGGACTGAAATACCCCCCCTGGCCGTAACTGTAATAGCTCAGGTTTTTGTCGTAATCCATAAAGGTGATGTTAATGCCGGGCCGCAGCTCGCTGTTATCGTCGCGATAAGGACGCATATAGAAGCCGGCGGAGGAGGTGATGCCGGTATTGCGGGGAACGTTATTTCCCACATAGCTGTAACCGCCCACGCCGGCATAGAGTCCGGCGTCGCCGTCGTCGTAAGAATACTGGATGTAGCCGCCGTTCTTGGTCACCTGCCCCCATTTATCGCCGCTGATTTTATCCCGGGTCCCGACGTAGGCGAGCAGACTGTCGGTGACCGGCCGCCGTTCGGCGGTGATCGTCAACTTGCTGAAATTGGTCAGGTTGGGGGACCATTGGATCCCGCCCACCAGCGTGCTTAAATCTTGTCCCAGCGGGGTGGAGCCGATATCCGCCTGATAGCTGTCTCCGCTTAACGCCAGGTTCACTTCCGCGCCGGTGGCTTTTTGTGAACCGGGAGCGTCGGCGACATAATCGTCCGGATTGACCGTGGTGGTGCTATCGGTGGTGGAGGCGGTGGTGGTGGTGGTGCTGCTCTGGGTTCCGTCGGCATTGGTAGTGGTGGATGTAGTGGTAGTGGACGTGGTGCTGTTCGCCGCGGCGGCGGTAGCGGCAGCGGCGGTGGCGGCCTCAACCATTCTTGCCTGTTGCAGTGCGCCGGTACCGAAACGGTTGCTGGAGGTGCCGGAAGCGGCGCCGGCGTCTAATGAAACCGGCGTCACGGTGAGCTTGAGGCGGGAGCTATCGAACGGCACGCCGGATATCATCAAGGGCGCCTTGATTTCAGTCAGGTTGCTAAGCCCGCTTTCGCCGTCGCGGCTGCGGATACCCACATCTCCTTCCACCCAGGTGGAGGTTGCGTCCTGCTCCTCATCGAGCATTTGATTGATTTGTTTCAGCGAGCGGTCTTGCGGCGTTTCCACTTTGGCCAAGGTCTGCGCCGCGCCGGTCAAAGGCAGCGGCGTCGCGGTGTCGGGGCGCTGCCAGGGCAATATCGTGCCGTAGGCGGAGGCGGAGGCGGTACGCGGCGTCGCGCCGGCGGTGCTCTTATTGATAAAGGGATTGTCGGCGGTTTCCAGCCCGCCTACCACCGGCGCGCCGCCGGCGCCGGAAGCGCTCATGCCGATAACCTGTCCTTTGGCCGAGCGCAGCAGGGCGAGGGCCTGCTGGTGATCCCCGGAGGCTTCGGCGATGCGGGCCTCAAGTATCATGCGATCGACGGTGCGCGGCCCCTGCATGCCGCCCACCAGCCGTTTGGCGCGTCCGATATCGCCCGTCGCCAGCGCGGCATTGGCGGCGCCGTAACGGGCGTCTTGATTATTGGGGTCCCGAACCAGCACGTAGTCATATACCCGGCTCGCCTGTTCATTCATTTTGCCGGATTGATACAGGCGCGCCATGGCCAGCATTAAATCGACATTTTGCGGGTCAGCTTGCATCGCCGCGATGAGCTTGTCATAGGCGGCGGCATATTGGCCGCGTTCGCGCAAATCGTCCGCCTGCTGGATGACCGAGCCCTGACGGATGCGGCTCAGTTCGGCCGGGGTGCTGCCGGCGACAATCTTCGGGTTGTTCAGGAGGGCGTCCGCTTCGTTGTTCAGGCCCGCCTGGGTCAGCACGCTGACCTGCGCGGCATAGTCGCCGAGATTGCCGTTGACCCCGGCCCGCATATTGTTGCGCACCAGGGAAACCGCTGTGGCGCTGTCCCCCAGTTTCATCAAATCCTGCGCCAGGTTGCCCACGTCTGAAGGGGCGGACGGCGGCGTTTGCGCCAGGGCATGCAGCGTGTTCAACGCCGCGGTGGGATTGCCCTGCTGCATATAGGCCTCGGCGCTGCTCATTTGTTCATTGAAGCTGACGCTGGCGGCCAGGTCGCGCATCGCCCGGTTGCGGCGGTTCGCCGGTATGGAAGCCAGCAGTTGCGACGCGACGGACCAACGCTTGGTTTCACTGGCGAACAGGGCGGCGGCATACAGGTTATCCGCCGGAGCGCCCGGCCGGACTGCGGCGGCCATCAGTGACTGTGCCTGGGCGCTGTCCCCCTGCCGTTGCAGAATGCGCGCCATATCCAGCCGGACCCAGATATTGGAGGGCTGTTTTTGCAACGCCTGCTGTAATAAGTTCAGCGCCCGCTGCGGATCCCCTGCCTGCAGCGCCTGAGCGGCCTGCTGCCGCAACGGATCCACGTTGATTCCCGCATAAACTTTCGGACGCTTGTCCGCCGGGATGGTTTGCAATAACTGCTGCGCTTCGGCGCCTTTATGCTCCTGCTGCAACGTGTAATACAGTCCCAGCTTGGCATCGGTATTCTGGTTATCTTTAGCGATGACGCCGCGATAGGTTTGTTCCGCCCCCGGCAGGTCGTTTTTCCGGCGCTGCACGTCGGCGCGAAATAATTCCGCCGAGACGCCTTTGTCGCCTTCCGCCTGTGCCAGCGGTTCACTGAGGGCCAGGGCCGAGTTGAGATCGCCGGAGGTCACCGCACCCTTGGCCTTGCTCAGGGTGCCGTAGAAATGGGCATCTTTGGCCAAGGATGCCCACTGCGCGCTGTTGGGACCGCCCTGTTTTACCGCCTGGTTCAGATAGTTTTCCGCCGCGGCGAAATCGCCGCCGCGCATGGCGATGTAACCCAATCCCGCCAGCGCGTCGCCGTCATTGGGGTTGGTGGTCAGCACCGCTTCAAACCGGCTGCGCGCCGCGGCGAGATCGCCGCTGTTAAGGGCGGTGTATCCCTGTCCCTTTTCCGCCCCGCCGACGCTTTGCTGGAAATGCGTGAGCACGCCGCTGTCATCGGGGTGGCGCTGTATATAACTATCATAGACGGCTTTGTCTTCCGGTTTCGGCGCCAACCAGATCAGCGCCTGGCGCAGCGCGCTGTCCGCTTCTTTGTTGCCGGCCGCCAGGGGCATCAACAGGCCGATCCCCTCCCGGCGGCTGCTTTCGTCGTAGGTCAGGATGCGGCCCAGGGCTACCTTGGCGGCATTGTCGGTGGGTTGCTGGCTCAAACGGTCCCGCAAACCGGCGATGGCTTCCGGCCGTGAAGCCGGTACGCCGGACAGCGTTTCGTAATACTCCACCGCCAGACTGTCCAAGGGTTTGTTTCCTTGAAATAGCGTGCGATAACTCTCTATCGCCCGGGCGGTATTGCCCTGGGCCGCCAATTGACGGGCATTAGCCAGCTGAGTGGGTGAAATGGCCTGCAGGACCTTGGCGTTGTCAAGATTTTGCAAGCGGGGATCGTTGGGGGAAACCGCCGCCAGCCTTTGCCGCCATTGCTGGGCCTGGGCCCGTTGGCCGCCGCTTTGGGCATACAGCGCCAGCAGGTAAAGCGCGTCGGCGTTGTTGCTGTCCACCGCCAGGATTTTTTGCAGTGATTCATCCGCCAGCTCGTTATGGGCTTTATCATGCCAATAGGCCGCCTGTTGCAGCAGGGCATTGATGGCAGGGCTGTTTTGGGCCGCCGTGGCTGTGGCGGAAAAGAACGACAGGCCCGCCAGGCCCGCCAGGCACAGCGTTCTGAATTCTTTTTTTATGTCCTGTTTCATCTTCTCTTACCCATATGGCCCAGTGGTGCGATACGTCTTGAAATAGGTTATTTATTGGCGCTGTTTGCCAGGCGCTTGGCTGAATGCCGTGCCAGCAGCACATACGCGCTGCTGCCGATGACGATGGCAAACAACAGGCCGCATACCGAAAGAAAAATAATATGCTGGTTGGCATACCAGATAATCATCATGTACCAGGGCATCTCGCCGCGTGGGAATTGTGAACCGACAATGAAGCTCTTTACCCCGTTTTCGCTGTTGATGACCGCAATATCCCCGCGGATGCCCGCATTTATCGTTAATGACTGTAAATCGGTATTCAGCGAGGTAAGCTGGTCGCTGTCGGTAGCGGTCGCCATCACCACCAGGCGGTTACCGGGCCAGGGAGAAGGGAAACTTAAAAACCCCCGCCAGGCGTCCGTCGAGGCCAGATAGCGATCCGCTTCCACCCCTTGCCGGAAGAAATTGCCGGAGAAATAGCCCTTGAGCTTGTCCGTCAGGGTCTCTGCTTTGACCGACAGCAGTCCGTTGCGCATTTCAAAGGGCGAGCTCGCCAGCAGATCCCCAATCAAGGCGGTTTGTTTGAGGGAGGAGAAGGCCAGAATATCTTTATTCGCCAATTGGGCGTTGTCCCCCTGCAAACCAAGCCGTACTTCTACATGATTCAGGGGGATGCCGGTGGCGTTGCCGGCGCGGGCGGCCATGGCCAGCAGGGCGGCGATTTCACCCGCCTCCGGCTTGGCGGGCAGCAGCATCACCGTCTCCGAAAAATCCGCCAGGCGGCTGAAGGGAAACGCCGCGCCGACGTAATATGACAGGTTGGGCAATAAGGTAAAATGGTGTGTCTTGCTCAAATCAATATAGGAATCGGGATCGATGCGGCTTTTGATATTGTTGCTGGTGAGCAGGCTGCACGGGGCATCCGGTTTCGGTTGCAGCGAGAAGTAGAACTCCAGCTGGTTGTCGCCATAGATCAGGTAGGGCGACAACTGCAGGCTGTAGGATTCCTGGCGGGTATCGCCCCCCAGCTTATGCCAGGCGGTTTCCACCAGGCCGCGTTTATTGACCGAAAGGCTCCGTAGAAAGGTGCCGTTAAGGGTGATGCTCAGTTGGGAACGATCCTCGTCTATCCAGCTCTCGGTGGGAAAGCGGTAATCGATTTGTAACGGGAAAAAGTCGCCGTCCCACAGGAACAGATCCGGCGCCGCGCGAAAACCGATGCGAATGCCGTCGTGATATAAGCCGTTGACGGTAAGCGAGTCGGTATTTTGCGCCAAATCCTTTAGGTAGACCGGTTTGCTGGTATCAATCCAACGCGGGGCGTCATAGGGTTGCCGCAGCGGGATGCCCTGGGTGGTGACCTGAATAATGTCCTGCCGGGGAGGCAAGGGTGAAGAAATGGCGCGGTAAGCGGCCTGGCGCAATTCCTCGCTGTTACGTCCCACCACCAGCAACAGCTTGTAGACCGGATTCAGCGGGTTATCAATCATCTGCAGGGTCGGACCTGAGGCGGCGGGCAGGGTGATGTCGCCGATTTTCTCACCCGGCGCGCCGAACAGAATGCCGTTTTGCACCGGCAGTTCGTTCAAATGCACCGGAAAATTCACGTTGCGGTAATTCGACAACAGACCGAAATAGGACGCCAGCATGGCGGCGGCGGTTACCGCCTCGGGCTTCACCGTCTGGCCGAAAATAAACGACACCGACGGGGATTGCATGGACAACGGGTCGAAGAAGGGTCGGGGAAAATGGCTCAGATCGCGGCCGATGTCCAGTATCTGGCTGCTCAGCTGAATGCGGCTGGTGGGTAAGATGGTGACCCAATATTTGTCCGACTCGTTGCGATCGCACTGCAAGGTGTTTTCGTCGTTGACGCTGAAACTAAGGTTGTTGTCGCCTACCACCATGGCGGCGGGGATGTCCAATTGAAAGACGTTATCTACCGCATTGGCCTGATTGAGGGACACATTGCCGAGATCCTGTCCGTTAAGCGTCAGGCGCAGGCTGGTATCGCGGGCGGCTAGCTCCGGCGAGACTTTCAGCGCCAGGAATAATCGCGCGGTGGTGGCGACCTGATCCTGCGGCAGAGTGAAGACCACCCCCGACTGAAGCTGGCCGCCGCTTAAGGTCAAGCCATTGGGCTGCCCCATGGTGGCGACGCTGATGATTTCGTCCCTGATGGGGTTTATTTGAGCCGATTGGCTGTCCGCGGCCTGCCCGGCGCTATTGTCCTGGGGCGCGACGCTTATCACCGGCGGTGGAAAATCCATCGGCAATCCGCCCGCCGGGGTGCTGCCGCTATTGCCCGCCGAGGCCGCCCTCTCCGGCTGCAGGGTAGTGCCGGCGGAAGACTGGGCAGGATTGGCCGTTGCGGCGTCCGCCCCACCCTGATCATCAGTGCTGCTTGGCGGCGAAGCCTGCGCCCCGGCCGGCACCGGCAGGGGGGGCAATCGATAAACCGGTTTCCCCGGCGCGGCGTTAGTCTCCGCATACGCCGGATTGATTGAGGCCAAAACGCATAGGCCTTCCATGAATGCGATAACCACCAAAAAATGGGCAATCTTCCCTATACGCTTTGGCATTCGATTTATTTTCCGAGTTATGTCGCTTCGCCAGGCCCGGAGGACTTGGCATTCTTTCTTTTTTGGCCGCGTTCTTTCCAGGTGTTATAAAACAGTTCGAAAACACAACGAACAATGCTGGCAAAAGAGTGCAACGGGCGATCGCGCGGATACGGCGGCACTATCCAGGCATCCGCCCGTGCCAGGACCACCCGCACCAGTTCACGCCTTTTTTCCAGCGGCATCTCTTCAAACATCACGCGAATGGTATTGGCATCAGCGTCGATAAGGCTAACGGGAATACACACGCCGCCGGATTGGAGCAGCAATTCAACTTCCTCTATGCGGTCGCGCTGATAGCGATCGTCCGGGGTGACCAGTTTTACCCCGCCCATGGAGAGATCCAGCGTTTCGGTACGGGCGGAGATGCCGCTGGCGAAGTGAATAATGGCCGGTATTTTTACATCAATGCGGATGGTCTTACGGACCTGGCGCGTTTCCTTGGCAACGGCTATCGCCGCCAGCAAAATGATCACACTAAGGGATGCCCAGACGACGTTGAGCAGGATAACGCGCGGATCGACATTGAAGTAATCGTGCATCACCGCGCGCACAATGCCGGCGGCGATGCCCAGCCCCAGGAGAACCGCCACGATCAGATGAGGTTTGACAATATGGAAGTCGAAAAAGCCGACATCCAGCAGACCGCCTTTATCGGTGACGTTAAACTTGCCGTGCTTGGGGGAAATCAAGGTCAGCACCGTTGGGATGATGAGATGGAACGCCATCACCGTTTCATAAATTTCTCCCCAGAAGGCATAGCGGAAGCGGCCGTTCATGCGGGAGTTGATGTAGATGGCCAAAAACAGATGAGGCAGCACATAGGCAAAGATGGTACTGGCCGACGAGGCAATAATATTTTGGTTAAACAGTAAATAGGCCAGCGGCGCGGTCAGAAATACCACTCGCGGCAAACCATACTGGAAATGCAGCATGGCGTTGAGATAACACAAACGTTGCTGCCATTTCAGCCCCCGGCCGAACAGCGGGTTATCCATACGGAAAATTTGCGTCATGCCTTTGGCCCAACGGGTACGCTGGACAACATGCAGTCCCAGGCGTTCGGTGGCGAGGCCGGCCGCCAACGGCACCGACAAAAACGCGGAGTTCCAGCCCAGGCGTTGCAGTTTAAGCGCCGTATGGGCGTCTTCGGTAACGGTTTCCACCGCAAAGCCGCCGATCTCCTCCAGCGCGCTGCGACGGATGACCGCGCAGGAACCGCAAAAAAACGTCGCGTTCCAGTTGTCGTTGCCCTGCTGCACCGGTCCGTAGAACAGCGCCCCTTCATTGGGGATGTCACGGGCCGCAGACAGGTTGCGCTCAAAGGGATCAGGGGAGTAGAAGTAGTGAGGGGTCTGGATCAGCGCCAGGCGATCATCGATGAGAAAACTGCCCATGGTGGACTGGAGAAAACCTCGGGTGGCGACATGGTCGCAGTCGAACACGCAGATGAATTCGCCCTTGGTAATGGTCATGGCGTGATTAAGGTTTCCCGCCTTGGCATGCTTATTGTCGCTGCGGGTGATGTATCCCACCCCGGCATCGGCGGCGAACACCGCGAATTCACTGCGTTTACCGTCGTCGAGAATATAGATTTTCATTTTATCGCGCGGATAATCGATGCACTGCGCCGCCAGCACCGTGTCCCGTACCACGTCAAGACTTTCGTTGTAGGACGGCACGTAGACATCCACGCTAGGCCATGACGCCGTATCGTCCGGCATCGGTTCGATTTTCCGTTTCAATGGCCAGGTGGTCTGCAAATAGCCCAGCACCAAAATAAGCCAGGCGTATAACTCCGCAATAAATAAGCCGATCCCCAGCCCCGCCTCAATCACCGAATTGAAATGCAGTGTTTCAGTGGCGCGCCAATAGATGTAGCGGGTGGACATCAAAAATGACATCACCACCATAATGACGCTCACCAGATGGCTTTTACTGACGCCCAGCAGCAGCAGCAGCCCGATGCTCAGCAGGCCGAAAACGTACTGCTTGTCACTGTCCATGGGGGTGATGATGATCACCACCGCGAGAGGGAGCAACAATAACAGTAGAAAGGTGAATATCAGCTTATTCATTCCTGGGCCCGTCTATCAATTGATGCCTTGATTGGGCGCGGCGTAAAACTCCCCGTCACCAATTTTCACCCCGACAATAGCGGCGACCTTTTTACTAATCAGTTCAATATCGAAGGCAGCAGCGGAAACCGGGCTGAATTCGATGATGGAGCGCTGGGACGCATTGGCTTCCGGCACACACTCATCCCGATGAATAATGCCTAATAATCTGTCCCCCAGCCGTTGCTCAAAAAATTGGGAGACGTCGCGGCTCAGATTCCGCCGCATATCGCTTTGGTTGACGACATAATATTCGCCGAGCCGGTTATTCATCGCCGAGCCGAGGAATTTATGGTTTTCCATTTGCGGCAACAGCGATAACGAGGCGGTATCCGCCAGCATCACCACGATATGCAGATCCGCCAGGTTTTTTGCCGCTTTCAGCGCCGGAACCGGGCCGGGGGGAAAGTCGGCGATAATCACCAGACCGGGGTAATTTAAAACCGTATTCAACCCGCGCTGTAGGAAATGGGGGTCATGCGTTATCGCATTTTCAAACGCCAGCCGCTCTTCCTCCTCCACCTCGCCATAGGGTAAAACAAACAAATTGGCATCCGCTTTAAGGATAAATTGGCTCCAATCTACCGCCGTGGTTGCCTGGGCCACGTAACCGCGGGTATCGGAGATAGGGACGCCAAAATGTAAACGCAACGCGTTCTGCACATCAAAATCGATGACCAGCACCTTGCTGCCGCTGCGGGCAAGCGCATACGCAAGGTTGGCGCTGACGGTCGTTTTTCCTACCCCACCCTTAGGCGAACAGACACACACTAACGGCATAAAGCGATATTCTCTAAAAGGAGTGAAAGAGGCATATCCCGGCCAGGTACAACCCCGGTGGTGAGTTGGGACTTGCGGTTGAATAAATTATTGAAGCGCTTCTCTTGGGCCGGGGCGGCGGCGGGCCCGCGGCGACCCATGCTGTCGAAAATCGATGCGCCGGCTGCGGGCTGCGGGCGCCCGTTATTCTCATACATGGGTGAGGCCGGGGCGGGGGCGGGCTCGTGGCGGCCAATGCTGTCGAAAATCGATGCGCCGGCGGCGACTGGCGTATGCCCGTTATCACTGCGCAAGGGTGATGCCGGGGCGGCGGCGGGCTCGCGGCGCGCGGTGGCGTTTACATCCGTTGGCCCGGCGATGGGGAGCCCGCGACCGACGCCGTCCAGGATTGACGGCCTGGAAACAGGCTGTCCCTGACCAGGGCCGTTTAAAGGCGAAGACACTGCCGCCAGCATTTCATTGGCCGCATAACCGGCACCCTGCTCGGAGGAAAGGACTTTGCTGACAGCGGCCATCAGCGGCGAGGCGTAGGCGGCGGCCGGCGTAACCGGCGCCTCATTTTTTCCGGCGTTCTGCGAAGGTTGCACGGCCGCCGGTTTATCAAAGGCCGAGGCAATGAATTCTTTATTGGAAACCTGAACCGGTACGGGCTGGGTGGTTAGTCCCTGCTCCAAAGGATGAAACGGCTCGTCGGCCGCGGCTATTTGTTTTAGGATGGCCCAATTATGTGGCGTGTTATGAGGATTATTTTCGGTGATTTCTTTGTAATCAATGCCTTCCAAATTTAATTTTTCTTTAAACCGCTTAATGTCATCATAATTATTCATTTTCAACCTCGTAGGTTAAATTTGCACGGCATCCTGCCGAGGCGTCTTTGCAGTTAAGAAAGATGACACCGGTCGGCTAAGCGAGTCTTTTTGTTGGTCTAGATAATGGATATAACAGATCTAAAGATAAACTAATACATGTCTCATTTTTTTACAAAATTAAATCCGCTGAAACACACCATGTCGCGTTATCCTCAAATCTGTCTTTTCTTTGATTGGCGAGTAAAAAGCATTATTTATCATGATGAAATTAGGCCATCGCAAATATAACCGATATTGTGAGCAAAATGTCATTGTCTGCGCGCTTTTTATCACCACCCTGAAAGACGTCGCGCAATGTTAAGGAAAAAGAGCCGATTTGGACCCGATTGCAAGGCATCTTTTCCCGTGTTCCCGTTTTGCATCGGCGCGTTCATCCCTGGAAAAGCGGTTGGTTGTTCCGGCTCCGGCGCAAGTTGGGTTATCCGGGCCAACGACGACATCAAAGTTTACGCTAACGCAGCATAATCGCATGCGTAATGTCAACTTTGGCGGTGTCTATGGCTAATACGCATGATTGGAACGAAATGCTTGTTTTAAAGAACAAATTACGGCAAGAGTTAGTATATATTAATATACATATCTTTACCTATAGACTCGAGCGGCAATCTACGTTGTCAAACATGTTGAATCATCTGGCGATGCCCCCGGTACGTCGTGCTGAAATCCCCCGGTGGGTGAATGTCATGGTGTGTGCGGCGAAGCTGAAGGATTTCTTTGGAGAACAGTTTGCGGATCAGACGCTCATTAACGATTAAACAAATGGCTACGGTGTCAGGAGTGGCGCTGGTGGTTATTTGTATCTTTATCGTGATCCAACTGTTCCATTTTGTTCAGCTACGCCGTGAAGACTATGCCCAGCAGTTGCAAAATATCGCCATGTCAGTGCGGCAACCGCTGGCCAACGCGGTGCTTAAAGCGGACGTTCGGCAAGCCGATCAGATACTCGATACCCTGAAACCGGTGGGTATATTAAGCAAGGCAGATGTGGTTCTGCCGAATAATTTCCAGGTACTGCACGCGGATTTCCCCCCCGAGCGGCGGGTGCCGAATTTAATCGAATATCTTTTCAGGCTGCCGGTGGAGATAACGGTGCCGCTTTATGCGTTACCCCGCACTTCGCATCCGCGCGCGCTGGCGTCTCTTGTGCTTCAGGCCGACTCTTACCGGTTATATCAGTTTATTGCCAGTACGTTTTCCACGCTGGTGTCCACCTTTCTTTTGCTGGCGTTAATCATGACCGTGGCGATTACCTGGTGCATGAATCGTTTGATGGTTCATCCTTTAAGGGAAATTGCCCGGGAATTGGAAAAACTCGCGCCGGAGGAGACCCCTCGGCATCAATTATCGCTGCCGAGTATGCATCGCGACGATGAGCTGGGGGTGCTGGTGCGCAGCTATAATCGTAATCAGCAGGTGTTGTCGGACATGTTCGAGGAATTAAGCCGTCTCTCTACCCGCCATGCCGAGACCGCTTTGCCCAACAAGAATCTGTTCACCGCCATGCTGGATTCCCAAATGGCCCTGCCGATAAAATCGAAACACTTCTGTTTACTGGCCATCAGTATCGGTACCTTACAAGAAGCAACCGGGGTATTGACGGAAGCGCAGCGGGGAGTGCTGCTGATGACCCTTATCCGGCACCTTAAGCAGCATATCAATGAAAACCGGTTTCTCGGCCAGCTCAACCACAATGAATTCGCCATATTTGATAACGGCATCCAAAATCCGTTCGAAGGGATGCTGTTAGCGCAAAAAATCATGAAAAGCATTAACGAGCCGCTGAATATCGGCAGCCTGTCGTTACGGCCGATGGCCAGTATCGGCATCGCCCTGGGGCAGCCCCTTGATGAATCCGCCCATCAGTTATTGCGGCGCGCCACTTCCGCCATGATGTCGGCTCATGATAAAGGCAAAAATCAGATTTTATTCTTTGAGCCCAAGCTCATGGAGATGGTCCATCGGCGTTTGACCCTTGAGAGCACCATTCTCGAAGGCATAGAGCAAGGCCGCTGCAAGCTGTTTTTCCAGCCTCAGGTGGATATCCGCAGTCAACAGCTGATTGGCGCGGAAGTGTTATTACGCTGGCGACGGGAAGACGGCGTCTATTCCCTGCCGCCGGATTTTATCAGCGAGGCGGAGGAGATCGGCGCGATGGTGCCCCTGGGCAATTGGGTGCTGGAAGCATCCTGCCGGGTATTGGCCGACTGGCGCAAGCGGGGTATACATATTCCGCTTGCGGTGAATATTTCCGCCAAGCAGCTGCAGGAAGCCAATCTGGTACCCTACCTGAAATTGTTGCTGTCACGTTATGAAATCGGCTCTTCCCAGTTGGTTCTGGAGATAACCGAGACCGCGGAGATAGATGAATTCGAACAATCCCTGTTGCTACTGCGCCAGGTGCGCGAATTGGGGATATTAATCGCATTGGATGATTTCGGCATGGGTTACGCCAGTTTGTATTATTTGGATCGGTTGCGTAACCTGCCTATCGATTTGCTGAAAATAGATCGCAGTTTCATCGAGGGGCTGCCGGAAGACCCGGTCATGCTGCGTATTGTCAGTGCCATTGCGCAAGTGCTGGCGTTGCCGGTTATCGCCGAAGGCGTGGAAACCGAGGCGCAACGCGATTTCCTGCTGGAACAGAAAATCGCCTGGGGACAAGGTTATTTGTTCGCCGAGCCGCTGCCGCAAAACGTTTTTGAACAGCGGTTCCTGCATTTCGCCGCGGTGTAAGCCGGCGGAGCGATGCGACCGCTCGTCCGTTGCTCAGACTAAAAGCCTGTTTCGGGCCCCTTCCGGACCTATGACCTGTCGTTATGGCCACAAAGTTTCCCAATCTCCCATTTTTCTGCTGTTGCGGCATTCAAGAGTAATATTTTCTGCGGTACGGTGACATCCTTAAAGGTCCGCGGTCTAACAACATGGTACACTTTGCGCCACACTTTTTTTCCGACGGAAAAGTACTAAACGATGGAACGCAAGTAGCCGTCTGACTGAGATGCACATAATTTAATAGGTAGTTTTTGAGTAGGGGTTCACATGCAGGGCACCGGAATTCGTCTTTTCATGAGTGGAATGTTACTGGCGACGGTGGGTGGCAATGTGCAGGCAGAAGCATTACAACCCGATCCCGCCTGGCAACAGGGTAAACTCATCAATGGCTTCTCCTGGCAAGTATTGACGACACCGCAGCGGCCTAACGATCGTATTGAATTACGCCTTATGGTCAATACCGGTTCGCTGGCGGAAAATGCGCAGCAGACCGGCTACGCGCGGCTCTTGCCCCGGTTGGCGCTGGCCCACAGCGAAAGTTTTTCCGCCACTCAGCTTAAATCTTTGTGGCAGCAGGGCGCGGATGCCGGACGGCCGCAGGCGCCTGCGGAAATTTCATACGATTACACCCTATATAGCCTCAGCCTGCCCACCGGTCGGCCCGATTTACTGCGGGATGCCCTCAAATGGATGGCGAACACCGGCGGCCGACTCATCATTAATCCGTCTACGATACATACAGCCACCCAGGTTGCCGATCCGGTGGCTACCGAACCCGCCAATCCTGGCGGCACCTGGTGGCATTATCGATTGAAAGGGTCGGTATTGCTGGCCCATGATCCCGGCCAATCGGCCCGGTTACCCGTAAGCGGCCAGCAATTGCAGCAGTTTTACCAGCATTGGTATACCCCTGACGCCATGACGCTGTATGTGGTGGGCAACGTGGACAGCCGCGGTTTGAACGAGCAGATCGTGAAAACGTTTTCTTCATTAAAGGGCCGGCGGGATATGCCCGCCACCATGCCGACCCTGTCGCCGCTGCCGTCCCAGCCGGTCAGCCTGATGAGCGACAACGGCAAGGAAGACAGCCTGAAACTGATTTGGGACGCTCCGTGGCAGCCTATCAGGGACTCCCGCTCCCTGAACCTTTATTGGCGCAGCGATCTGGCGCGGGAAGCGCTCTATATGCATGTTCAGCAAGCGCTGCAGGCATCCAGAGACAATAATCTCAAGCAGGCCAATTTGCGCTTCGATTGCAATGTGCATTATCAGCGTGCTCAATGCGCCATTCATATCGATACTCCGGCCGAAGGGTTGATGCCGGCCATGACGTTTGTGGCCCATGAACTGGCGAGCTTGCGTAATGCCGGCCTGGACAAAGCGGAATTCGACGCACTGATGGCGCGCAAAACCGGGGAACTCAGCACGCTTTTCGCCACGTATGCCCGTACCGATACCGGCATATTGATGAGCCAGCGTCTGCGCTCGCAGCAAAATGACGTGGTGGATATCGCTCCCGAGCAATACCAGAAGTTGCGTAATGAATTTTTGACCCAATTATCGCTGCCGATGCTGAACCAGGAGCTGCGTAATCAATTATCGCAGAACGCGATTCTTATCCTGATGCAGCCCAAAGGCGAACCGGAAGTCAATATGAAGGCGCTGCAGGAAACCTACGATCATATTATGGCGCCGGGGCCGCAACCCGCATCCGTTGACGAGAGCAAACCGGAAGTGACGGATATCCCGCCGCAGTCCTGACGCATGTGATACTGGCTATTATCAGGCCGCTGACAAATGCACGCGGTGTGTGCATTTTGTCAGCAAGCTCAGCTCCTCCCCCCTGAAAATCAATCTCTGATTTCACACGCCGAACTGACGGCGGAAAAACCGTTTTTACCTTTGATAATGTGGATGAGCCAGTAGAGGGAACTCGACACCAGCAATGAGTTAAGCGAGGGAATGCCCCATTGAACGAGCAGGCCGAAAAGGCTGCCGATTATCCATGCGAACATGGCAGGCCAGCCGATTAGCGGCGTCGCGGCGGCGTCCGGCAATTGCCCGTTGATCCGGGTAGCGTCCAATAGGGTTCGGTGGGAGCGCAAAATATAATAATCGATCAGCATCACGCCGGCGATAGGGGGAAACAACACGCCGAAAAGCGTCAGGATGCCGGTAAATTGGTCGAGGATGCCCATGACTGATAGTGACGTGCCCGCCACACCCAGGAGAAGGGTTAAACACCGGTAGGACCATTTTTTGCCGGTAATGGCTTCCAACATATTGGCGAAGCCCAAGGTGGAGGAATAAAGATTGATATCGTTTATCTTCACCGCCGACAGCAGCGCCGCGGCCAGGCCCAGCCATCCCGCGCTTTGGGTCATGATGGCCACCACGTCGGATGTATGCATGGCTTTGGCCACCAGGATGGCGATCCCGTTAACGACAAATTCCCCAATGACGATGGAGAGCGTCATCATCCAGAATACATGGCGGCCGCTCCGGCAATAGCGACTCATATCAGGGGAGACAATGGCGAACACCATATGGCCGCCGGCGATAATGGTGGCGGCCGCGCCGAGGCTCAACGGCGGTCCGACGGGCGCGGCGTCAATAAGTTCCCGCAGGTCTTGTCCCTGTATCAGACCGATGCAAATCCAGGCGATCGCCAGGAAAAACAGCGGTACCGCCACTTTTGCCGTCCAGTTCAGCCCGCGAAAACCAAAGACCACCAGAATGGTAAGCAACAGCCCTGATATCGCCGCCCCCCAGCGGAAAATCCCCTGATTCTCTTTATCCAGATCCAGCGCGGATATAGCCCCTTTGGCCAGAATGGCATTTTGTACGCCAAACCATCCCAGCAGGCTAATGGCAATAGCTAAACCAATCATGGCCGAACCATAACGGCCAAAACCGCACCAACGGGCCAGCAAGCTGGTGGATAGTCCCTCGCGCGCAGCGGCGATGCCTAAACCCAAACTGATAAATTCGAGGATGAGACTCCCCAACAGAGTAGCCCACATGGCTTGGGAGAGCGTCATGGAGTGTCCGAGGGTGGCGCCTAGCATAAATTGCACCAGCGACGTGGTGGCGCCGATGCGAATGATGGCGACGGTGAACAGACTGGCACGGGCGGATGCCGGTACGCGTCCCGAGGTGTAATCATTGGTGGAGGTGCGTTCTTTCATGGCTTTTCCTTGCAAAATGTTGCTGTCCTTGAATAGTGCCATGCACACCCTGTTTGAATGCTCAATCAGTGAATATTGTTAATTCGATAAAGAGTGAAAGATCAGATTTTGCCGTTGTAATTCAGTATCAAAAAAAAAGCGCCGGATAGCGCTTTTGTGAAAATATTCAAATAGGATTGTCGTCATAAGTGCCTGATTGCTTGAATAATCCCTTCTTGATGGGACAATATTATATTGCAAGCATATGAATATAATATAATTTTATCTTAAATATCAATATCATTAATTGATTCAAGAATGGTAACCGCCCATGCCCTATGTGATTTTTAAGCGTGGTAAATAATATAATTTATCTCTGATAAACAAAAATTGGCAGGGGTTGTACTGTGCTTGGCTTAAGGCATGTTAGCTATTCCCAACCTGACCTTTGAAGGGAAATATTCTACTTAAATACAACAAATGCAGTGGATTAAACAATAATCTTTATTGAAAAGTGAGTTACCAGTTCTATGCAATTAGGGCACGAAAAAAACACGGCTCAATCATTAGGACGATTTAAAGAATTTTGCTGGTTAGCGCCAATGATCGCCGGACAATATCGAATATTCCGGCATCAGTGCTCCACCCGCATCGACTCACACATTATGGGTATCTTCCGCCGCGCCGCCTGATACGAAACGCGGCGCAATAGTCGGCAGGGCTGCCGGCACGCCGGCACTTAGCGTGGCATCGCTTCTCGTGGAATGATGGCGCCGCGGTATTGAATCACCGTGCCGGCGGTGAGATGGCCGCATTTGGCCGCCGCCGCGGCATCACCGCCGGTCAGCCGCACCGCCAGGTAACCGGCGCTGAAGGAATCTCCCGCCGCCGTGGTATCAACCACTTTTTCCTTCGGTAATTTCACCGCCGGCACGTCCAGTAGCTCGCCGGCTCCGGTGGACACCAGGCAGGACTCGGCGCCGCGTTTAATAACGATTTCCCCCACGCCCCAGGCGCGGGTGCGTTTGAGAACCTCGTCGACGCTGTGTTTTCCCCATAACATGTCCTCATCGTCCAGGGTAAGGAAGGCGATATCGGTACAGGACAATATATCGCGGTAAGCCGCCTGGGTCTCTTCCTTGCTCTGCCACAGACGCGGGCGATAATTGTTGTCAAAGATCACTTTGCCGCCGTTGGCCCGGCAGGCTTTTAATAATGCCAGCAGCCGTTCCCGGCTTTTCGCGTTCAAAATGGCGATGCTGATACCGCTGAGATAGAGGTAGTCAAATTCGGCCAGCTGTCGGCAAATACGCTCGGAATCGTCACTCTCAAGCCAATAACGGGCGGCGGCTTCATTACGCCAGTAATAGAAAGTGCGCTCCCCGGTTTCATCTGTCTCGATATAATATAAACCGGGCAGACGGTTATCCATCCGCTGTATGAGATCGGTTTGCACACCTTCCCGCCGCCAGGCGCTAAGCATTTCTTCACTGAAGTTATCGGTACCGAGGGCGGTGACATAATGCACGCCGAGGTTTTCCGGGTTCACCAGCCGGGATAAATAGACCGAGGTATTCAGCGTATCGCCGCCAAAGCCGCGCTTCACATCGGTCCCTTTTTGGGACAGTTCAATCATGCATTCGCCGATGACGGCAATGTTTTGGGTTGTCATTAACTGCGACCTGTATGAGTAAAAAAAGAAAAAGGATAACAATACACCTAGTCTCAACAGATTGTTCATGCCAGTCAATAGCCGCTGAAACGTTGTTTTAATTTTTCATGACCTGGATCGTCTCCCCTCCGATTGCTTATGGACAGCAAACGCCATGCCAAAGCGGCGGGTTGAGCCGAGGCGCTATCGCGATTTCTGTTGTGCCGAGGGGCTAACGTTATAGGAATATAGATAATTTTATCCACTGCAATGTTATCCCCTTGCAGCGGACCGAGAATCCTCGACTATCATTAATGTTACAAAGACGCTTGTGGAGGGATGAAACAATCATGACACTGACCAAAAAAGCGATCGGTGGGACAGTATTGTTTCTGCTATTGGTAATCATTGCTGTAGTGATATTCATCGCGACATTTGATCTCAATCGCCTGAAGCCAACCATCAATGAAAAAGTAACCGCCGAGCTGCACCGCCCCTTTGCCATTAACGGCGATCTGGGCGTGCAATGGATGCGTCAACCGGATCAAACAGGCTGGCGCGCATGGGTCCCTTGGCCGCATCTTCATGCCGAAGACGTGGTATTGGGCAACCCACCCGATGTTCCCGGCGATTATACCGCCCGGCTTAAAAGGGTGGAGGCCAGCATTTCACCTCTCGCATTACTGCATAAAGAAGTTTATCTGCCCCGGATCACGCTGGTGGAGCCCGATGCCGCGTTAAAGCGCCTGCAAAACGGTAAAAATAACTGGACCTTCAATCTGGCCAACAGCGATCAGCCGCAGCAGGGCACCCCGCAGTCATCCTGGTCGTTCAAGGTGGACGATATCGCTTTCGATCAGGGTAAAATCGGTTTTCAGGATCCCATCACCAAAGCAGATGTGCAGGTGCTGGTGAATCCGTTGGGCAAGCCGGTGCCGTTTGCCGAACTGGCCGGCGGCGATGATAAGGCCGCCGATACCACGTCGAAGGAAACCGTCGGTACCACGTCGAAGAAAACCGCCGATACCGCTTCGAAGGAAACCGCCGATACCACGTCGAAGAAAACCGCCGATACTGCTTCGAAGGAAACCGCCGGTACCACGTCGAAGGAAACCGCCGATACCACGTCGAAGGGAACCGCCGATACCACGTCGAAGGAAGCCGCCGGCAGCACATCGACGAAAGCCGCCGGAACTACTGCGCAGAAAACCGACGATTATGTGTTCGGCTGGAAGGTCAGCGGTAAATACAACAATGAACCGTTGAAGGGCGACGGGAAAATCGGCGGCATGCTGGCCCTGCGCAGCGATAATCGACCGTTTCCGCTACAGGCGGATGTCAGCTCCGGATCCACCCGTGTGGCGCTGGTGGGAACCCTGCAAGATCCTATGAACCTCGGCGGCCTGGATTTGCGGTTGAAGTTATCCGGCGACAGCCTAGCGGATCTCCATGGCCTCACCGGCGTAGTGTTGCCGGAAACGCCGCCTTATTCCACCGACGGCCATCTGATCGCCCGTTTTCAGGAAAAAAAGGGCAACCGTTTCCGCTATGAAAATTTCAACGGCAAAATCGGCCAGAGCGATATCCACGGCACGCTGGAATTTGTGCAAGGCAAACCACGGCCATCACTGAGCGGCAAAGTGGAATCCAATCAACTGCGGTTCGCCGATTTGGGTCCGTTGATTGGCGCGGATTCCGGCACCGCCGGCAAGAAACAGCAGGCCAAGACTCAATCGATACAGCCGCCTGATAAAGTCCTGCCCTATGATAAGTTTGATACCGATAAATGGAGCACCATGGATGCGGACGTGACCTTTAGCGGTAAACGCATTGAGCATGGTAAATCCCTTCCGATCAGCGATCTGTTTACCCATGTCAAACTGGACGACGGCGTGTTGCTGCTGGACCCGCTGCGTTTCGGCCTGGCTCGGGGCAACCTCAATTCCACGATCCGGCTGGAAGGTAATCAGAAGCCCATGCGTGGCCGGGCCGATCTGCATGCGCGCAGACTGCAGCTCAAGGCGCTGTTCCCGGATGTGGCGGCGATGCGCAGCAGCATGGGGCAATTAAACGGCGATGCGCAATTCACCGGTACCGGCAATTCGGTGGCGGCCCTGCTGGGCAGCAGCAACGGCGAGGTGCGTATCTTGATGAATGACGGCGTCATCAGCCGGAACCTGATGGAAATCGCCGGGCTGAATGTCGGCAACTATGTGGTGGGCAAGCTGTTCGGCGACGATCAGGTGAGAATCAATTGCGCGGCGGCGGATCTCGGCGTACGTAACGGATTGGCTACGCCGAAAATATTCGTTTTCGATACCGAAAACGCGGTGATCAAAATCGACGGCACCACCAACTTCGCCTCGGAGCAACTGGATCTTTCCATTAATCCGGACAGTAAAGGGGCACGCATCGTCACCTTGCGTTCGCCGTTATATGTACGCGGAACCTTTAAGCATCCGGACGCGGGCGTGAAACCCGGTCCGCTGATTGCCCGCGGCGCGGCGGCGGTGGCCCTGGGTGCGGTGCTGACCCCGGCGGCGGCGCTGCTGGCGCTGATTTCCCCCAGCGGCGGCGAGGAGAATCAGTGCGGACCGATATTGCAGGAGATGAAAAACAGTAAGTAAGGACCCGCTAATGATGCAAAATAGCGCAGCTGTGGTCCTCGATTTCCTCGGTGGAGGCGGTATCGAAATGCAGCAGGCTGCGCTGGTTGGCTAACAGCACAAAGGATCCGTCGGGCAATTGCGCCAGCGCCAAACCAAAGTGACCCATGTTGCCGGCGGCGCCGGGCACTTCACGCGCCAGGGCGATAAACGGACTTTGCTCCGCCAGACCGGCGGCGGTGATGCGTTTAGCCAGGTAGGAATGACCCATCACCGCGGCGGGCAGCGGCTGCCAGGCTGAACCTATGCTGCCGGCTTCATCATCCAGCTGCTGCCGTATATCCGGGCGCAGACAGGAGATATGGATGTGCAGCTGGTTTTGCGTCCGTGCCATCGGTGCGTTGATGGCCAGCGCCAAGGCTCTGTCGGGAACCGGCGCGCCCGCTTTTTCCGTCAGGTATTGCCGGGCCTGCCAGGCATGATAAAAGAAATTGGGGGTTTTTTCGTTCAATAACGACGGACTCTCAATGCCGGTTATTTTTTCGACGGGGATTAGCAAATATTGCAGCGGGCCTTCGAGGTCTTTTAATACCGTATACCCCGCCTCCAGATTCACTTCGCGACAGGGATCCGGCCGGCCGAGCTGTTGCTGATGGGGTACGCACTTCTGGCTGACTATCTGCCACAGGGCATCGGGATTGACATCCGCCGCCGCGTGGCGATAGTAATAGATACCACTGGACGCTGCGATGACCACCGCGGCCAAAAACAGGATAAAGGGGTTGCGGCCCCATCGCCATTTCATCATGAGTTCTTCTCTGAGCGGGCATCAAACGAATCGGATGACATGTCTTCCAGGCCGTCCTTATTCTAACGGACCGGCGAAATAGATTCACCGGCCCGCTTATCCTACACCGTTTTAAATGAGAAATTATTACAACGCGATATGGCGGGTTTCATGGCTGGCCAGTAAAGCCAGCAGCGTCAGAACCGCCATCGAAGCCAGATAAACCCCCACATAGAATAAGCCGTAGTGGACCGTCAGCCAGGCGGCGATATAAGGGGCGACCGACGCGCCGATAATGGACGCGACGTTATAGGAAAACGATGCGCCGGTGTAGCGTACCTCCGTCGGGAACAGCTCCGGCAACAATGCGCCCATGGGGCCGAAGGTCAATCCCATCACGATAAAACCGCACAGCAGGAACGCCATAACCAGCCAGGTTTCGCCGGAACCGAGCATAAAGGGAAATACCAGGGCGAAAGCGATAATGGCCAGGGTGATGACTATCATGGTTTTGCGACGGCCGAAACTGTCGGCCAACTGTCCGGAAACCGGCACCAGCAGGCCGAAACCTATCACTCCCACCATCAGCATCAGCAGAAAATCATTACGGGATATGCCCAGACCCAGCGGCTTGGGCGCGGTGCCGTAAGTTAATGAATAAACGGTCATAATGTAAAACAGCGTGTAGGTGGCGACCATAATAAAGGTGCCCAGGACCGTCGCTTTCAAATGCTTGCCGAGCAGGGTGCCGATGGGCATGCGCACCTGGGCTTTCGCCAAGGCTATTTTCGCGAATACCGGGGTTTCGTGCAGGGATATGCGTACATACAGGCCGATAATCACCAAAACAGCCGACAGAATAAACGGCACGCGCCAGCCCCAGTTCAGGAATTGTTCGTCCGTTAGCCACCAGGAGAGCAATAAAAAGATGCCGTTGGCAAAAAAGAAGCCGATGGGCGCCCCCAACTGTGGGAAAGATCCATACAGCGCCCGCCGGTGCGCCGGCGCGTTTTCGGTGGCCAGCAGCGCCGCCCCGCCCCATTCGCCCCCCAGGCCCAGCCCCTGTCCGAATCGCGCCAGCGCCAGCAGTATCGGCGCCAAGATGCCAAGGGTCTGATAACCCGGCAACAGCCCGATGACCACGGTGGATATGCCCATGGTCAGCAGCGAAGCCACCAAGGTAACCTTGCGTCCGAGACGATCGCCGAAATGGCCGAACAGCGCCGAGCCGATGGGCCGGGCGACAAACGCCAGGGCGAAGGTGGCCAGGGACTGAAGCGTGGCGGCGGCGGCATCCCCCGGCGGAAAGAAGATATGCGGAAAGACGATTACCGCGGCGGTGGCGTAGATATAAAAATCGAAAAATTCGATGGCGGTGCCGATTAACGACGCCACCAGCACCTTACCCCGGGAATTAACCGGGACGGTGTCGGAATCAAGAACGGGTGCGATGGTGGACTGCATTATTGTTTCTTAATAATTAAATTTGTAAAAGAAAGGCATCTTAGCCAGAGAAAAATACCATTTCAATGGCGTTTTATTGACCATTAGCCGGCCTGTGGCGCCGAAAAGCAGATAATGTGTGCGGCGGCTATTCCCACAGTCAATCACGCTCGTCAAAACGGGCATCGCAGCGTTAAACCCTGGTTAGCTGCCAACAGGAGACCCCGGCGGCACGTTATATGCCGGGTTATGGTTTAATGCTAAACAAAAGAGGTGATAATGACTGCTATACCCCGAAAAAAGCAGATTTATACGCTGCTATTTTTCCCCCGGGGTGATGAGATATGGCGCGGCGTGCCTCCTGCATTCGGCTATGATGCCCTGGATACCAGGTTCCAGAAAGGAGAGCGTAAGCCGAGACTTGACCGGTT
Organism: Sodalis sp. dw_96; assembly: GCF_018449575.1. Classification (GTDB taxonomy): domain Bacteria; phylum Pseudomonadota; class Gammaproteobacteria; order Enterobacterales; family Enterobacteriaceae; genus Acerihabitans. The sequence goes on from NZ_JAAVUT010000006.1 coordinate 145,123, forward strand.
TCGCCAGAGGGGCGCCGATTCGTGCCGCCAGTGTCTATTGCCGGCCTTGCTCATCGGGTTCCTCCCGGTAGTCGGCGGTGGCAATCCAGGCGGCGCAAAAAAGAGTCAGCCGGGCAAAGAAATAGAAAAAGGCCATCAACCCCAGCACCGAACCGAAAGCGGCGCCGGAAGGGGAGGTGGCCAGTTTCGGCAGGGTCAGGGTCATAATGATTTTGATGATCTCAAACCCCACCGCCGCCAGCAGCGTCCCGCGAAAGATAGCCTTGCTATGGGGCCGGTGGCGGGGGATTATCCAAAATATCCACAAAAACAGCAGGTAATTGGCCGTTATGGAGACGACGAATCCGGTGGCGGTCATGGCCGGGCGCAGCCATTCGATGCCGCCCAAGCCCAGGGCGGTGACGATGCTCTGCTGGGCGGCACCGGCAATGGAGGTTAATGACAGCGTGACGATAAGCGCAACGATAAGGCCGATAAGGGAGAGCAGGTCCCGCAGGTACTTCAGATAAAATTTCTCTTCATCCTGGGGGTTGCGCTCCCATTCATCCCTCAGTTGGGCGCGGATCGCTTCGCGTAAATTGCCCATCCAGTTCAGACCTGAATACAGGGCGATCAACAGACCGGTGATGCCCACGGTCGTCCGCTGCGCCACCGCGGTTTTCACCGTGGTTTTCAACGTATCGGCCAGAGTCCGGTCGCTGATACTGTCGACAATTTTATTAATCAGGTCGCTAAGAATATCCGGATTGGAGGCCAGGAAAAAACCGACTCCGGCAAAAGACACCATCAGGATGGGAATCAGCGACAGGAAGGAGAAATAGGTAATCGCCGCGCCAAACTGGCTGCCCATGCGATCGTTGAATCTCTCCGCCGCCCGCAGCAGATGGGCTATCACCGGGTAATCACTTATTCTTTGGATTACGTGACCCGATTTCACCGCGAGTTTATCCACCCGTTCATTACCGGTATGGATATCGGCGAACATCTGAGGGGATTTTGATTGCCGGGCGGTGGCGGTCGTTGGGTTTTTGTCGGCCATATATTCTCTTATCCGCTGCGGAAATTTAACCAGATAGAGTCATTATAGGAAAAAATAGCGACTACGGGGCGCGCATGGGACTACCGGCGTAACTGACCGTAATTTCCCGCGCCCCCGTGCCGGGGTGATGGCCCGGGGGCGCGGTAGGCCGGGCCGGCGTATTCCTTACGGGAATGAATACATCGCTCCCGGCAGCCTCCCTTTGCGCTGTCGGCAGCCGACCGGAATCTATTCTTAATATTAATTTATCAATATGGGGTTAACTCATGAAAGTGGGCATTATAAAAATCCATATCAATCTCAAATAAATGATATGCGCAAAGCCAAAAAAGTATGACCGCGCTAAAGAATACACTGTTATATCGATAATAAGTATCACTGGCGCTGATGTGCACTCGCTACTGATACGTAAAGCAGCGGTTTCTTCTATGCACTGCGTTTAGTCATCATATTGTGATATTCGGCGCATTTGTGGCGTAACGTAGTGGTAATTTTGTCGGCCCGGCACAGATTATCCCTATGCTTATTAATGCTATTCAGGCTATTCAGGCTATCAGCGCTGCCGGGAACGTCCCGTTTTTTAATTTAATGATAATGATTTTTGATGAGATTGAATGCTAAGTATCAAATAATTCTTCTTGGATTAATAATATAGAAATAAAATATATGTTAACTTTGCCGCTATAAAGCGTTTTTTTTATTATATTAAACTAACTGGGGGAATTATTACCGTACTTATGAATTAGCTATTTTAATGCTATTAGAAGATTTGGCCTAATCGATAAAAATTAATTTGCGAGACAGCTTGCCAATATGCTATCTACTATTAATGGGGTAAATCAAAAATTGGGTTAAGATCACAATTTTTATTTTGAATATTGGGTCAGTTTTTTATCCATCGCGAGTTAATGGGATTAACTATGGCAAACACCACGGACAATAAATTATCTATTTGGTCACTCTCCGCATTAGTTGTGGGATCGATGGTGGGAGCCGGTATTTTTTCTTTGCCGGCAACCTTCGGCCGCGCAACCGGTGGGTTCGGCGCCCTTATTGCCTGGGGTATCGCCGGGAGCGGTATGCTAATGCTGGCATTTGTTTTCCAGACGCTGGCGCAACGTAAACCCAATCTCGATTCCGGCGTCTTCATATATGCAAAAGAAGGTTTCGGTGACTATTTAGGCTTCGCGTCAGCGTTGGGTTTTTGGGCCGGGACCTGTATCGGCAATGTTTCCTATTTTGTATTAATCAAGTCGACGCTGGGCGCTTTTTTCCCGGTATTCGGCAACGGTAATACCGTGCCGGCGGTGCTGGTGGCGTCGGTTATTCTGTGGGGATTTCATATATTGCTTTTAAGAGGGGTAAAAAGCGCGGCGTCAATAAATACCATTGCCACCTTCGCCAAGATTATTCCCATATTTTGCTTTATTATCATATTGATTATAGCTTTTGATAACCCTCTTTTCGTCCTTAATTTTCATGGGGGAACCGAAACGGCTAATGCCGGTGTCTTGGCGCATCTGGACGACTACGGTTATGCCGGCCACGCGGCGCGGGCCATTACGTCGGCGACGGGAACCGAATCCCTGCTTTCGCAGGTTCGCAGCACCATGCTGGTGACGGTGTTTGTGTTTCTGGGTATTGAAGGGGCCAGCGTATACTCCCGTTACGCAAAAAAACGCAGCCATATCGGCCTGGCGACGGTAATGGGCTTTATCGGCGTGCTGTGCCTGCTGATATTGGTGACCATGCTGTCCTACGGCGTGATGCCGCGGTCCGATTTGGCGGCGCTGCGGCAGCCCTCCATGGCCGGCGTGCTTGAAGCAGTGGTGGGCCGCTGGGGAGCGATATTTATCAGTATCGGCCTGCTTATTTCAGTACTGGGCGCTTACCTTTCCTGGTCGCTGCTGGCCGCCGAAGTGTTGTTTTCCGCCGCCAGGCATCAAAGCATGCCGAGGGTCTTTACCACGGAGAATCGCCGGGGTGTGCCGTCCGCTGCGGTATGGCTCACTAATATCACCATACAGATTTTTTTGATTCTGACCTTATTCAGTGATTACGCCTTCCAGCTGGCGCTTGAATTAACCAGCTCGTTAACGCTCATCCCTTATTTGCTGGTGGCGGCCTATGGTTTAAAACTGGCCTGGACCGGCGAAACCTATGAAACCAATAAACGCGGGCATAAAAAAGATCTGGTTTTTGCCATTATCGCCACTTTTTATTCCTTCTTGATGCTCTACGCCGGCGGCCTGAAATATTTATTGCTATCGGCCATTATTTACGGCCCCGGCTCTGTTTTATATCTCATCGCCAAACGGGAACAACATGCCGAGTTTTTTAACCCGGCTGAAAAAATTCTATTTATCACCGTCATGCTTGCCGCCATTGTGGCGTTATGGAGTATCTCTACGGGCGTCATCACTATCTAAGCGGATGGAGTTAATATGACCAGAAAAAAAGAGGCTGTAAAATATGGCGTATATTCCGAAGTAGGTAAATTACGCAAGGTTTTGGTGTGCGCGCCGGGCCGGGCACATAATAGGCTAACCCCCAGTAACTGCGATGAATTGCTGTTCGACGATGTATTGTGGGTTGAACGGGCGAAACGGGATCATTTTGATTTTATCGCCAAAATGCGCGAGCGCGGCGTGGATGTCCTGGAAATGCATAATTTGCTGGCGACCACTTTGGAGAATCCGGCGGCCAAAGCGTGGATTCTGGACCAGCAGATAGTGCCGAACGAGGTTTCACTGGGCATCCTCAATGAAACCCGCGGCTTTCTCGACGGCCTGCCGCCCCGCCTATTGGCTGAAATCCTCATTGGCGGTCTTTCAACCACCGAACTGGCGGACGCCGGCCATTGCGATAACGAAGAACTGAAATTGATTCGCGAAGCGGTGGGTATTACCGAATATATGCTGCCGCCGCTACCCAATACCTTATATACCCGGGATACCACCTGCTGGATTTACGGCGGCGTGACGCTTAATCCCCTGTACTGGCCGGCCCGGCATGAGGAAACGCTGCTGACCACCGCCATCTATAAATTCCATCCGGATTTTGTCCACGGGGATTTCGACATTTGGTATGGCGATCCCACACAACACCATGGCACCGCCACCCTCGAAGGGGGCGATGTGATGCCTATCGGCAACAAGACCGTGCTTATCGGGATGAGCGAGCGCACCTCTCATCAGGCCATTACCCAACTGGCGGCCTCGCTGTTTGCCAGTCCGCGTTCCGGCGTGGAGCGGGTGATGATTGCCGCCATGCCGAAACTGCGCGCGGCCATGCACCTGGATACGGTGTTCACATTCTGCGATCGCGACGTGGTAACGCTCTATCCGGCCATTGTCAATCAGATCAAAACCTTTTCCCTGCGGCCTGACGGCGGCCCCGCCGGAATGAAGCTCAGCCGCGACGGCGGCAGCTTTGTGGAAGCGGTGGCGGCGGCGTTAAACCTGGACAAGCTGCGGGTCGTTGAAACCGAGGGCAACGATTACGACACCGAACGCCAGCAGTGGGACAGCGGCAATAACATGGTGGCCCTCTCGCCGGGGGTGGTGATGGCCTACGATCGCAACACCAAGACCAATACGCAATTGCGTAAAGAGGGCGTGGAGGTGGTTGAAATCGTCGGCAGCGAGTTAGGCCGCGGGCGCGGCGGCGGACATTGCATGACCTGCCCGCTCTGTCGTGACGCGGTGGAATGAAAGTAAAATGGAGCTAAACACCAGGGAACTATAAAAAGTCCGGCACATAAGGGGAGCCGGTCAGCCGCATCGTCGGCTCCCCTTGGCCCGTCAGTAATCGGGTTGTGCGAAAACGGACAAGTTACACCACGGCGTCCCCGTGGCTTTGGATCTGTGTCAGGTGGATGGCATGGGTTTGAAGTCACGGCGGTACGCCGTTTTTAATTCCCTTCCCGCAGACGGGCAGGTTTTCCATGAGGAGGCGGGACTAAGGTAATTTGCATAATGATTCGCGAACCAGGTTCAAAATACACTAAGCTACCTTTTTTGAGGAGCGTTTTATCTGGGCCGGGATAGCCCTTTTCTCGCAGTTAATAAGGGGCTTTTATGCTGTTCCGTCGTTTTGAAAGCATGATCGATATTTTCCAGGAATCCCCCGCGTCCGCGCCGCCGGATCGGGTTTTACCCTTCTATCTCTACTATTTGCGCCAGGTGTGGCCGAGCTTCGCCGCGCTGCTGGTGGTGGGGCTCATCGGGGCATTGATTGAGGTGGCGCTATTCCCTTATCTCAGCCGCATTATCGACCTGGCGCAAGGCAGCTCCGGCAGCCGTTTTTTCAGCGACCACGGGCGTGAACTGCTGTGGATGGCGGCGGTAATACTTGTCCTACGGCCGATTTTTCTGGCTCTGCACGATCTGCTTGTGCACCAGACCATCAACCCGGGCATGACCAGCATGATCCGCTGGCAGAATCATAATTATGTCCTCAGGCAAAGCCTGGGATTTTTCCAAAACGATTTCGCGGGGCGTATCGCACAGCGCATTATGCAAACCGGGAACTCCCTGCGTGACTCGGCGGTGCAGGCGGTGGACGCCTTGTGGCATGTGCTGATTTACGCCGTCAGTTCGCTGGTGCTGTTCGCCGAAGCCGATTGGCACCTGATGATTCCGCTGATAGCCTGGATAGTCGGCTATATGTTTTGCCTGTATTATTTTGTGCCGCGGGTGAAATCCCGCTCGGCGGTCTCTTCCGCCGCCCGCTCCCGGCTGATGGGGTGTATCGTCGACGGTTACACCAATATCGCCACCTTGAAACTGTTCGCCCATACCGATCTGGAACGGCAGTACGCCCGGGAAGCCATTACCGAACAGACTGAAAAGACCCAGTTGGCCAGCCGTCTGGTGACCGGCATGGATGTCACCATTACCATCATGAACGGTCTATTGATTGTCAGCACCACCGGTCTGGCGCTGTGGCTGTGGTCCCAGTCGCTGATAAGCGTCGGCGCCATCGCCTTGGCCACCGGTCTGGTGATTCGCCTGGTGAATATGTCCGGCTGGATCATGTGGGTGGTGAACGGCATTTTTGAAAATATCGGCATGGTGCAGGACGGTCTGAATACCATCGCTCAGCCGATGAGCGTCACCGATCGCCCGCAGGCGCCCGATCTGCAGGTGCGCAAGGGCGCGGTGAGCTTTGAGAACCTGCATTTCAACTATGGCAAAGGGCGGACGGTGATTGACGGCCTGAACCTGGATATTCGTCCCGGTGAAAAAATCGGCCTGATTGGTCCCTCCGGCGCGGGCAAATCGACGCTGGTGAACCTGCTGCTGCGCCTGTATGACCTCAACGGCGGGCGCATTTTCATCGACGGACAGAATATCGCCGAGGTGAGCCAGGAGAGCCTGCGGGCCAGTATCGGCATGATTACCCAGGACACATCGCTTCTGCATCGCTCCATCCGCGAAAATCTGCTGTACGGCAGGCCTGGCGCCAGCGACGCCGAGCTATGGCAAGCCATACACCGCGCCCGGGCCGATGAGTTTATTCCCATGTTGTCCGATGCCGAGGGGCGCACCGGTCTCGATGCCCACGTGGGGGAACGGGGCGTGAAACTTTCCGGCGGCCAGCGCCAGCGTATCGCCATCGCCCGGGTGCTGCTCAAGGATGCGCCGATCCTGATTATGGACGAGGCCACCTCGGCGCTGGATTCGGAAGTGGAGGCGGCCATTCAGGAAAGCCTGGAAGTGCTGATGCGGGGCAAAACGGTTATCGCCATTGCGCACCGCCTGTCCACCATTGCCAAAATGGACAGGTTGGTGGTGATGAGCGACGGACGCATCGCCGAAATCGGCAGCCATAACGAACTGCTGAGCCAGCAGGGACTTTATGCGCGGCTGTGGTTATACCAGACCGGCGGATTTGTCGGGGTGGACTGAACTGAGCCTAGGCGCCGCTCCGTCGTTGATTTCAGACGATGTGAATGACGCCTTGGCGCTGCCTGGTCGCTCATTCACGTCGATGTATACTAAGCCTTGGCGCTGCCTCGTCGCCCATTCACGTCGATGTATACTAAGCCTTAACGTTGCCCTGCCGCTGCCTTGTCGTTTATTATCGGCGTGCGTTTCCATCGCTTATTCCTGGCGCTTACATTTGACGATAGGGCAGCGCTTTGCGCGCCTCTTCCGCCCAGGCGCGCACCGCGTCCCGTTCTTCGTTAAGAAATTCCGCCACCGCGGCACGCAGTCCAGGATGCCGCAGGTAATGCCATGAATCCGTCAGCACCGGCTCAAAGCCGCGAATCAGCTTGTGTTCCCCCTGCGCGCCGGCGTCAAAACGTGAGAGACCCTGAGCGATGGCATACTCAATTCCCTGGTAAAAGCAGGTCTCGAAATGCAACCGATCGAACTCCGCCAGGCAGCCCCAGTAGCGGCCAAAGAAGGTGTCGTCACTCACCAGACTGAACGCCATGGCGACAGGGTGGCCCTGCCGGTTTGCCAGCACCACCCGGATGGCGCCGGGCATCCGCTGCGCCAGCAGGCTGAAAAAATCTCGCGTCAGGTAAGGCGACTGGCCCCGGACTTCATAGGTATTGGCATAGCAGGTATAAATAAAATCCCACTGCGCCTCGCTGACCTGCCCCCCTTCCAGCCAATCGAAATCAATGCCTTGCGCCGCCACCGCCTCGCGCTCCTTGCGCATTTGTTTGCGCTTGCGCGAACTCAGGGCATCCATGAAATCCTGGAAATCCCTATAGCCGCGGTTATGCCAGTGATATTGGCAACCCAATCGGTGCAGCCAGTCCGGCCGGGCCTCCAGCAGAGCGTTGCCCCGCGCGTCGGTGAAATTCACATGGGCGCCGGACCAGCCCTGTTCGGCCAGATAATCCGGCAGCGCTTCCAGCAGTTTCGCCGCCGCCGTCTCCTCCCCCAGCACCCGGGCGCCGGTTACCGGGCTGAACGGCACCGCCCCCAGCCATTTGGGGTAATACGCTATTCCGGCGCGATGGCAGGCCTCGGCCCAGCCGTGATCAAACACATACTCGCCGCTGGAGTTCTTTTTACGGTAGCCGGGCATGGCGGCCAGGCAGCGGCCGTTTACCCGCCACAGCATATGATGGGGACGCCAGCCGGAAAGCGGTCCCAGGCTGCCGCTGTCTTCCAGGGCACTGAGAAAAGCATGCTGTAAAAATGGCTGTCCCGCCGGGACCAGGGCATCCCACTCGCCGGCGGGTACATCGTTCAGGTGCGCCAGGGACGTCAAAGACATAACGTTGTGCTCCGGTTAAATGCCGTCAACCAAAGACAGTAGCCAGTTGCCGAGGGATACGCAAGGCGGGGGGCACGGAGTGGCAAAAGACGGGCTGTTTTATGGAAAACGAGGAAAAATAACCTGAACGCTATAATCGCTTGATAGACGTTAGGGCATTACCGTTATCTGAATTCCGGCCGACCGGTTTTATCTCTGTTCTATGATAGTTACTTAACTCCAGTCATTTAACACCCGTCACGCATAACGCCATTCACTTAACGCCGGTCATATATATTCAGAGATAATAAAAAAAACCGATCATACTTAAAGGGGAATAACGACACCGGCAGGAGAACGCATGGGTTTTACGGGATGGATAGCTGCCGTGGGCGGTCTGTTATTGTTGATGTCGCTGGCGTCCGGCTGGATCCATCGCGGGCCTGTCACCTCATTCGGTTTGTATCTGGCCGCGGGGATTGTTTGCGGTCCCTGGGTCTTGAACCTGCTGCGGGTGGACGTCGCCGCCCATGCCGTTCTGATAGAACGGGTGACCGAGATTGCCATGGCCGCTTCCCTGTTTATCACCGGCCTCAAGCTGCGACTGCCGTTCCGGGATCCGGGCTGGCTGATGGGCGTGCGTCTGGCTTTTCCGGCGATGATTTTTACCGTGGCGGGCGTTACCGTGGCCGCCCACTTTCTGGTCGGCTTTTCCTGGCCGCTCTCGTTAGCCTTTGGGGCGATAGTGGCGCCCACCGACCCGGTGCTGGCAAGTCTTATCTCGGTCAACGACGCCCGGGACGACGATAGCCTGCGGGTCTCGCTGTCCAGCGAAGCGGGCATGAACGATGGCACGGCGCTGCCGATATTGATGCTAGGGATGCTGCTGCTTAACGCCCATCATCCGCTGCCGTTTGCCGCCCTGGGCCATTGGGCGCTGGTGGATGTTCTCTGGTCGCTATTGGGGGGGCTGGGCATCGGTTATACCTTGGGCAGGCTGATAGGGCATCTGGCAACCCACTCCAAAATTACTCAAAACGACACCGCCCCCAATGATTTCCTGGCCCTGGCCCTGGTGGCGTTAAGTTATGCCGCGGCGCAAAGCCTGGACGCCTCGGGATTTTTGGCCGCCTTCGCCGCCGGGGTAGGATTGCGCCGCACCGAGCTGCGCATCTTTAACCGCCATCCGCCGGATGATTTGCCGGAGAACGAGCACGGCGGCACGGCGGAATCCTTGATCAACCCCAACCAGCGCCATGCGTCGGGAGCGGTGGGGCCGCTCAGGTCCGTGGGACTGGTGGTCAGCGACTCACTGTCCTTTGGCGATACCATGGAGCGATTATTTGCCGCCGGTATCGTTATCGTGCTGGGCATTACCCTGGCCATGCATTGGGATCCCCTGGGGCTACTGATGGCCGCTATCCTGTTTTTTCTGATAAGGCCGGCTTCGGTTTACCTGGCGACTATCGGCAGCGGTGAACCGCCCCTGCACCGGGTCTTGATCGGCTGGCTGGGCATACGCGGCATCGGCAGCATCAATTACATTACCTGGGCCTATAACCACGGCCTGGCCGGCCCCGAGGCCGAACTCATGGCCAATATGGCCTTTACCCTGGTGGTGGCCAGCGTCGTTGTGCACGGCATCTCGGTATCGCCGCTATTGAACTGGCGGCAGGGCAAGATTACGGCGGAAGCGGAGCGGGAGGATAAGCGGTAATTTATACTCATTTGCGCCTCGTTAAACGGCTAGGTTATCAAGCCGGGCCGTCATCGTATACCTGCACGGTAAAGGTCTGTGCGGCATGAGTGATAATGTATCTGCCTGAACGGAGATTCTGGCCTAAGCCGGAACTTAGAGCAAGAACAGGGGTCATTCCGTTTTCTGTTAAATGCGTATAGCCAATGGGAAGGTTCCGGAAGCACATAAAAGTAGAACGATCAAATGCGTAATCCACAATACAATTACCGGTAGATGAGATGCTGGAGGGAATACCCTCAATCCTGTAAATATGTCCAGCAATAATTTCAAAGGATTCACCGACGTATCGGCGGCCAACTACGCGAGGAGCTGAACCGTTTCCGGCACAGTATTGGTGAGACCCGCATCAAGTACGCCGCTGTTATTGGTATAATAGGTCGGAATAATCAAATCGGGGCTGCCGTTGACGGAAAAATCCAGCCGCTGATTGGCCACCGGCAGGTTTACCGGGCTAGAAAGGGTATAATGCACGCCATTAAGACTTGCGCCGTCTGCCGGCGCATCATTGGCAACGATCCGTGCGTCGAGCGCAAAGTTGGCTAATGGTGTAATAGAACAATCCGGCGGATTTCCGGGAAACAGCTATTTTTATTTTCCACCATAGGCCTCTTTTTATTGATAATAAAATTTATCGCCTCTTTCGGACGAAAGAGGATTTTATTTTCTCCATAAATAACTAATCTGCTGTTGATAAAGTAACGCGAATCTTTAACAGCTCTTTTATTCGCTTTCGACCCTCTTTATTTAAGAAATATTTTCGTATTAATTTCAGCACCCTCAGGCGAATATGCAGCGGTAATGATTATTTCTTGATATGAAGCTAAAGGGATTAGCCCAGACGCAGGGTAATCCCCTCGGCTTCAATTTCCCTGGCTTGGGGCGGCATCTGAGTTATCAGTCTGGGCCATCATCATATACCTGTACGGTAAAGATCTGTGCGTATGGGGTTGTAAGATTATAATAGTATCCTCTTGAATGAAGGTCCCCGCCCAAGCCAGAACGTAGGGCGCGAACGGGTGTTATGCTGGTTGTGGAAAGATGGTCATAGTCATTAGGGAAGGCGGAGTTACAAGTTTGACTCGTCTGATCATGCACAAAATTTTCCGGGCAAAAGCCAAAACCAAAGTTGGCCGAGGGGATGTCCTCTATCCTATACCTATGTCCCGCTATAATATTAAAGGGCCGAAGCATCTCCTGCAGCCCGAAAGAATAAGCACCCGCAGGCACTGTTACTTGGACCGAACCTAAAAATACGGGATAGACCGGGGTAAAGGACAGATCACTGATGGCATTGATAGTGGGGTCCGCGGCCAGGCTCGCGCTAAGCTGGACCGATTCCGGCGTCTCATTGGTGAGTCCCACATCAAGAACGCCGCTGTTATTGGTATAATAGGTCGGAATAATCAGATCGGGGCTGCCGTTGACGGAAAAATCCAGCCGCTGATTGGCTACCGGCAGGTTTACCGGGCTGGACAGGGTATAGTGCACGCCGTTTAAACTCGCGCCGTCGGCCGGCGCATAATTGGCAACGACCCGTGCGTCGAGCGTATAGTTGGCTAACGGTGTAATAGGACAATTCGGCGGATTTTCCGGGAAACAGCTATTTTTGTTTTCCATGACGGGCCTCTGGGTCGATAATTAATGTTAATTTATGATAATGCTATGCATTGATAAATTTTTTGCTGAGCTAAAAATATCTACTTTTAGAATAATGCCTCATGTGGAAACAACAATATCGAAAATTGTAAATATACTGCTAATAAATGCCAGAAGTTGGAAATTCAGTTTTCAATAATATGTTGCATATGACCTGTGTAAACAAATATGCCAATACGGGATGTTAATAATTTCATAGAAACCTAAAAATTTATTACTCAACGCAAAGAAAAAGGATTATTCCTTGATACGGACAATCCTTTTTTTCAAGCAGTGGGCCATTATTTTTATCAGCCTGGGCCATTATCATAAACAGTGATGTTAAACGTGAGATATTGTGCTAAAGCAGGCCAAAAGGCGTAGCGGGAACGGAGATTACTGCCCTGGCCCGATCTTAGCGCACGAAAAGGGGACGCAAAAACAGAGTCAGAAAATAGATAATCACTGCTAGTATTAAGGAGGCAACTTTGGCTATCATTGTCAAAAACACTTCCTTCTGGACAATCAGTATAGTTTACTACGTTAGCTGGAAATCCTTCAAAATAATAAACATGGCCTTCAATGATATTGAATCCTGACATGAGTCTTTCCATTCCGGCTCGCATCCCTGAACCCGCCTGGGGAAACGTGATCACATTTGTGCCTAGACGTATGGGATAGATTATCCCTGGGATGAAAGTGACTGTCTGGGCGGAAAATACTGCCCTATCGTTTTCCACTTCCGCCCTTACAGTAAAGGAACCGGGAGTGGAACTGCTAAAAGAGGCGGTATAAAAGCCGTCGGGTCCGGTTGTTACCAGACTAGTGGGTTGACCGGTAATAAACAATCGTAGCTGACCGGAGACGCCGGCCCCGCCATAGGTTAAATAAAATCGCACTTCATTGTTGCTGCTGCTATTCGCTTCGGCATTATCAGTCAAGATTTCGGATGTTAATTCGTACGTCGGAAGCGGGCCGATTGGGATAAAGGTTAATATGCTATTTGCACTCACCGAGGGATCGGCGGCCAGGCTCGCGAAGAGCTGGACCGTTTCCGGCTCAATATTGCTCGCTGCCGCGGTAAGGACGCCGCTGTTGTTGGTATAAGGTGTCGGAATAAGTAGAGTGGCGCTGCCGGTAACGTAGAATTCCAGCTCTTGATTGGCCACTGGCAAATTTACCGGGCTGTAAAGGGTAAAGATCACGCCATTGAGATCACTACCGTTCGCCGGCGAATTGTCTGCCACGATCCGCGCGCTCAGTTCATAGTTGGAGGAAAGCGGGGGAGCCGGATTATCTGGTGCATTTCCCGGGAAACAGCTATTTTCATTTACCATAGTAGACCTCTTATATAATATAAATATTTCTATTCTTAAAACAAAAGAGATTTAAATCTCCATTAATATATAATCTCTAATTACCAGGTAATGCGGATATACCGCATTACCTTAACCGATTTTTTGTCTTTCTCATTTTTCAGAAGAATGTTATTGCTGTATTATTTTCAGCATTTCCTGCCGCATAAGCGGCACTGATAATTGTCGTCAAGGCTACCGGGCTTGTTATCGAAACGATAATTTGGCCTAGGGTATTGGTGAAACCCAAACCCGGCGAGACAGTGGCGGTGGGCGAGGAAGATGTAAAGGACATCAACGCGTTGTCGACCACAGGGCCTGCTGTATCTCTCAGGGTATAACGAATGCGATAGGTGCCACCGGCAGGGACGTAGCTATCAAGAGGCTCGGCGCTTATGGTATGTGTGACGGGCGAAGTAAAACTCACAACGGTGTAATTACTGACCGAGTCCTGAGAGTCAAGAATGGCTCTTACCTCCACCGAGTCCGGTGTTCCACTGCGCAAAGAGACTCTTGTTTGCCCAGCATGGTCGGTGGTATCAAAAGTATTATATAATTCCGCCAAACCTCGTACCACGGAAAAGTTCAGCACTCTGCCGGTCACGGGTTGATTAATTGTAGTATCCCACAGGGTATAGAGGATGACATTGCTGGCATAGTCATTTGCCGGAGCGTAATTGGTTTCGACAGCGGCGATGATAATTAATCCCGTTATTTCTACCAGATTGCCATATTGAGGGATGTGGGGAGGACAATATTGATTTTGCATAAAATACCTCCGGTTGATAAACCGTTTGTTGTCACAGCTATAAAGATAATAATCACGTCATGGGTTGCTGAGTTATTATCTGGCGTTCTTAAGCAGATATTCAGAGATAATTATTTTGTGCCGTCCCTGGCATGATTCTCTACGCTATAAAAACGTAACGCTGGTATAATTTGTCATGCCGAGTCCCGACGCCAAGGCAGCCGATACCCGTACAGCCCCGCTCATACTATTGGTCAATGTCAGAGTAATATAACCGTTACCATCGGTATTCCCGGTCGGGACCGAGAGTTCCGCGCCGCCGGTTACGCTGAAATTGATCGGCACATTAGCCACCGGCAGATTTCCGGCCAGGGTTAAGACCTGATAGCGTATTCTATTGACGCTGAATCCGTTTCCCTGCGCCATATCGCTTTGCACCTCGGCCGAAATGCGCTGCGTCAGCACGCTATTGATAAAGGTCAGTATGATGCGGATGTAAACGGTATCCGGCGCGGATGCGAGAACGGCCACCACCGTGACGCTCCCCGGCGTGTCGCTGAAGATGCGTAATTGGGTACGCCCGCTACCGTCGGTGATATCCGAAGTGGGTACAAGCGTGGCGCTGCCGATGACGCTGTAATTCAACTGGCGATTGGGAACACCTAGCCCCGCCGGGGTAATCAAACGATAATCAATGATATGCGGGATTCCGCTGCCGGCCCCGATGTTCGAGGTCGTCACCTCGGCCTCCAACAGCAGGTCGTTATCGCTGGCCGGAGCGCCAAAGGTGGAGTATGCATCCGCGAAGTCGCTGCCAAAAGTGGCCCTGACCTGTATCGTCTCCGAGGACGTATTGGTGAAAAAGACCGTCGCCTCCCCCTGGTTATTGGTGTAAACCGTGGTAAAATTTTGCCGGCTGGGAGTAAACAAAGCGTTGCCGGAAACGGTAAACTCTATAGGTGCGTTATCAATTAACTCATCCCCGGCGGATAACCTTACCGTGAAGAGATTAAATTCAATGCCGTCTGCCGCCGCCCCTGATGTGACGGTGATTATCGTTAAGGTATAATCCACTGCCGGCAATATAGGTTGGTCCAGCCACGAATGCATAATATTCCCCGTAAATAATAATATACCTTCATGAATAAAATATTTAGTTAATGGTCCGCGCTGATCATAAATTTTTGCCCGGATGATATTGATAATCTATAAACTGCTCCCGGTTGAAAACAGAGAAAGTACTGGCAGAAGGTGGCACAAAAACGGTCTCTACGGTTTTAACAGAACCGCTTTCTTCCGGCAGCGACAACTCAACCACAACACGTTCACTTACCGTATTGGCTAAATTAATGGTGGCGGATTTATCGCCATTCAATATAATATCCGCGTAGTAGCCCGGATAACCTGCAATACGGGCGCTGCCCTCCACTATTATCGCTCGCACAAAGGTTATGGGCTCGCCGGGCCGGCTGGTTTCCGCCTCGGTCTTGAGATAGATAGAGTTATAGGTTCTATTATTAGCCGGCGCGCCGGTGGAGTAATTTACCGATTTAATCCTGCCGTTGCCCAGGCGAAAGGGACCGATGGTGGTGGGTAACGTTACTGAATTCAGTGGATTAGCCACCGCATAGGCAAAGATTACCAGCAGGCCCTGCTCTTCGGAGTAAAGGCTGAAATCCGCCTGGCCATTGCCGCCAAGGGTCAGCAGCACATCCCCGCGGTCTACTCCATCCCCGATTAATCCGGGGTCGCTCACGGTGACCCTGACCTGGGTCCCCGGGTTTCCGGTAATGACTCCCCGGTTCACAGGAAATACATTGATGGCGGGCCAGTCATAATTGGAGGCGTTGGTAGTCAAGATCATTTGCAGCTGTCCGGCGGGCGGCGGGGGCAGAAATGCGGTTATCTGAACAGTAATACTATAGGATGTCGATGTATTGCCATGGGAATCGCTAATAATATAGAAAACATTATAGCTACCCACGCTGGGTACATATATTTCCGGCACACGAAGTGGAATAGGGAATAAAGGAAAATCAGTCGTTAGCATCATTGATGCTACGGCTGAAAAATTCCAAATAATCGTTATTTGATCTCCCGCCCTTGGATTGCTGTAGAAAGGAATGTTAACAATGACGGCTCCAGCAATATTAATTTCCTGGAGTGTAATAACGCCATTTTCCATCTGTGGAAAACTAGGAGCCGCGAGTGCCATGGTTTTTCCTTACAATGAATAAGCTTGCATAAGAAAATTGGTTTTGATAAAAAGAGGCAATCGCCACTCTTTAAATAATTAAATGCTTTACATATACTAAATCGCCAAGAGGAAGAAGCAAGGTTAATGTTTGGCATCGCCCTGCTAAAAAAAGCTAAAAGGCGGTTGGAAGGGTATTTCCTTTATATGATTAAAGTGAGTTTTGATAAAATTTTGCGAAATTCAACATGGGACAATTTTGATAAACAATGGCGTGTTAGTACTCTATTGAGACGTGCCTTTAACAGCCTTGAGCGAGGTAAGGTCTTAAGGGATCTCTGCGGGGAATAAAAATTGGCGAATCGCTATGCTATAGCATTTTTGTCAGGTATGAATGCCATATCAGGCATTGCCCAGTCCGGTTGGCGATGTGTGGTTTTCGGCAATGGATCATATTTCTTAAACCGGACTGTGCCTGCTTAACGCGTGTTGCAATGTTACCAATATATTGAGCGGCGATGGCTTTCCTACTGAGTCATCTCATGGTAACCAGTTCTTCCGCCGCCGTGGGATGGATGGCCACGGTATTGTCGAAATCGCGCTTGGTGGCGCCCATTTTGATCGCCACGGCAAAGCCTTGCAATATTTCGTCCATGCCCAACCCGATGCCGTGCAGTCCGACGATTTTTTCTTCCGGTCCGACGCACACCAGCTTCATGCGGCAAGGCTGGCGGTGGGCGGTGACGGCGGTATACATGGAGGTAAAACCGGTTTTATAGATCTTGACTTCTTTTTCGCCGTATTTCGCTATCGCTTCCGGTTCGGTCAAACCGATGGTGCCGATGGGGGGATGGCTGAACACCACGGTGGGAATCAGGTTGTAATCCAGGTGCTCTTCCGGCTTGCCATTAAACAGGCGTTCGGACAAGCGACGACCCGCCGCCACCGCCACCGGCGTCAGTTCCACCGCGCCGGTATTATCCCCTACGGCATAAATCCCCGGGATGTTGGTATTCTGGTATTTATCCACCCGGATATAACCGTTGCTGTCAGTTTCAACGCCGGCGGCGGCCAGATTCAGATTGTCGGTGGAAGGCTCACGGCCAATGGCCCAAATCAGCGCATCAACAATAAACTCGTTACCGTTTTCCAAGGTCAGCGTCAGGCTGCCGTCGCTGTTTTTTACGATGGATTCCGGGATGGAGCCGGTATGCAGGGCCGGTCCTTCCTCGTTCATGATCTCCACCAGGGTATCGATAATCAACGGGTCAAAGGTACGCAGCGGCGCGTGTTTACGCACGAACAGATGGGTCTCCGCTCCCAGGGCGTTCAGCACCCCGGCGAGTTCCACCGCGATATAACCCGCGCCCACCACCGCGACCCGCCGGGGCATGGCATCCAGGGCAAAAAAGCCGTCTGAATCGATACCGTATTCCTCACCGACGATATCGATGTGGCTGGGACGGCCCCCGGTGGCAATCAGGATATGATCGGCGGTAATGCGTTCGCCGTTGACTTCAACGGTGTGAGCATCCACAAAGCGGGCAAAACCTTCAATAACGTCCACTTTGTTATTGCCCAGCACCCGCTCATAGGATTGATGGATGCGGTCGATATAGGCGCTGCGGCTTTTGATCAGAGTGGCCCAATCGAGACGGTTGATGGTGGTGTCAAAACCATAATCGGGACCGTACAGTTTTATCGCTTCGGCAATCTGCGCCGCATGCCACATGATTTTTTTGGGGACGCAGCCGACATTGACACAGGTACCACCGAGATATTTGGCTTCAATCAGGGCGCATTTTTGTCCATACATCGCCGCACGGTTAATCGAAGCGATGCCACCGCTGCCGCCGCCAATAGCAAGATAATCGTAATGTCTGGTCATCGGGTATTCCCTATAGGTCATATCAATGGGCACAAGTTTAACGCGCAACGACCAATTGTCGCAAAGATTGCATCAATCCCTCCAATAGGCGAAACGGTTAACCCGGCATTACGTTGGCAATCCCGGATGACACGCGCTATTACGGGATGACTCCGGCTATACAGGGATTAATCAGGCTCTGTAGAGATTACTCCGGGGTTATCCAACGCACCAGGGTATGGCCGATGCCGCCGGGCACCAGCGCCTGATGGAGCCAGGGCAATAATTCGTTCATTTGCTGCTCCAGCGTCCAAGGGGGGTTAATCACGATCATGCCTGATGCTGTCATACCCCGCTGGTCGCTATCCGGGCGTATCGCCAGTTCAATTTGCAAAATCCTGCGGATGCCGGTCTTTTCCAGACCCGCCAGGATGCGCTTCACATGCTGGCGCAATACCACCGGATACCACAAGGCGTAGACGCCGGTGGCGAAGCGTTTATAGCCTTCCTGAATGCCGGCCACCACATCCTGATAATCGGTTTTCATTTCATAAGGCGGGTCGATCAGTATCACGCCGCGGCGCGACAGCGGCGGCAATTGGGATTTCAACTGCTGGTAGCCGTCGGCGCGCAGCACCTCCGCCCTGGGATCTTTTTGAAATTCGTTTCGCAGCAGCGGGTAATCGCTGGAATGCAGTTCCGTCAGGTGCAGACGATCGTGTTCCCGCAGTAATTGGCGGGCAATCAGCGGCGAACCGGGATAATAACGCAGGCTGCCGCTGCGATTGTAATGGCGGATAACCGTCAGATAGGGCTCCAGCAGCGCCGGGCAATCTTCCCGCTGCCAGATTCGGGCGATGCCGTCATGGTACTCGCCGGTACGTTCGGCACGATCGCTGTTAAGCAAATAACGGCCGGCGCCGGCATGGGTATCCAGATAGAGAAAAGGCTTGTCCTTCTCTTTCATGGCGGCCAGGATCAGGCTCAGCACCGTGTGCTTGAGCACATCGGCGTGATTGCCTGCGTGAAAACTGTGGCGATAACTTAACATATAATTATATCCAATTGAGAAAGAACAACTTTTTTATTGTTGGCATTTTCTTTTTTGCGACTCCCACGGCAGTCCATTCAGGTGAGAAAACATGAGAACGATCTCAGGCGTTAGTATGAAACAGTTTTGGGTCGAATTGACATAACATTGGCTATGGGGGTAGCGAGTACGAGGGAATATTGCACATTTAGCGTTAGATACAAATTTAAGCCTCTTATTTTGTTAAATGACCATCAAATGTAAAATCAACTTCCTTGACTGATTGCAACGCCTGCTTAAAATCAGTATGTAGAGGATTTAAAATAGCATTATTTTCCTGTGGAATAATGCAAGATGGAATTATTAAAGCAACCCCGTCAATTGCGTCAAGCCAGCCTGTACCCAAGTCCATGGTGGAAAACGGGGCTGGATCTTCTCTCCAGTCATCAGGCAAATAGGCATTTTCTAGGTATTCAACCTTATCATCGGGTAATTCGATACTGAAAAGGGAGTATTGATTCAGCAGTGTATCATGAATGGAATGCACAAGAATTTCCAATGACGCCAGAGCGATGGTGGTAGATACATAAACGGCCGCACTACCTTTGTGATTCCATCGCCCGCCATAAAGTCTCGCGCCATAACCCGTCCATGCTTCAGCTGCATGGATTTTTTGTGTAAGCCTGTAAAAGATCATGAATAGACGCCGTGCTCAAGCTTGCCAATCAAATCAAGTACCTCAAGCGCACCACTCTCCGTGGAAAGAAGTGAGAACGGCGTTACATTTCCCAAGCCTTTTACCGGACTTTTCAGCCAGGTATAGGCATCAGTTTTATTACCACCGAAAAGATGCACACTTGCGTCCATCACCCGCACTAGCCGAGCAATACGCTCACTTTCATCAGGAGAGAAAGTTGTTCCTGTACTTTTACGCCTGGCCACGTTTCTTTCATTAATGCCGGCAATCCGCAAAATTTCGGCCTTCGACATGTCTGACCATTTATGAATGCTTTCAAGCACGTTCACCGGAAGCCCAATTTTCAGCACATTGGTCAGCTCACGGCCTCTGCTAACGGGCAGACCGGCAAATTTCCACAAAGCATTATGTTGTGGCTCATGGGATGGGATATAAGCTCTCATGGCAATCTCTCCAACAGACATTTGTCATGAAGTAGTATAGACAATTGTCAGATGGGTATAAAGCATTATTTATGCGTATTTAGCCTACGCGAAACACAGTGAATGGCATCGTTTCGGTCAGTAACCTCATCCCGGCACTGTTACAAAACCCCGGCAGGACGAGATGCGTATCCGCCCCCCAACTGGTATGCTGGGCAGGTATGCCGGTTTGCCTGCCGACGGATGCCGGCAGGCGGGATTGAAACCGCCCTTATTACCTCGATGAAGTCACGGGAGACAGCCATGGCTGTGATTAAACAGGTTTTGATAGCCTATGATGATTCCGACTGTGCCAAACAGGCGCTGGAATTTGCCTGCGAATTTGTAAAGCGATTCGACGCCAGGTTACATATTGTTTCCGTTTGTCAATTGCCGCAGTTCGGCAGCGGCACCGCGACGGAAATGATTATCGAAAATGCGAGAGCGATTTATGGGAAATTTTTCGACAGCCTGAAAAATAATCCCGCTTACCAGGATATCGATCTGGTCAAACAAATGGAAATCGGTAATCCCGCGGAAATGATTATGCTTTATGCGGAAAGCCACAAAATAGACCATATAATTGTCGGTCATCGCGGTTTTTCCCATATTGAGCGTTTGTTAATGGGGTCGGTGGCACGACAGATTATCGATAACGCAGGCTGCCCGGTCACCGTGATCCGGGAATCCTCTTATTAGCAAAAGCCCCGAAAATCCCCGCCTAAAGTGAACCGGCCTCATTGCGAACACAGGATGTGTCGAGGGTTTTGGGGCAGTCCGATTGATAAACCACTACTGCTTTCTTCAATGGATGTTGGCCGGGCCGCCTGCATCCCCATCGGCGGGCCCCAGTTTGAAATGGGCTTTGGCGGGATCCCCAACCTGGTGCGGAAGGTCCGCTTCCCAGGCCAGATAGGCGGCGCTGGCGGCGGCATTGCCTTCATGGCGATCGTGCAGCCAGAATAAGAAATCGATTTGCAGATTATCCCCGGGGGTTTGCGAGCTGCTGTGCAGTTCCAATCCGGCGGCCAGCCAATCCTGTCGTTTACCCTCCACCGCCGTGGCGTTGAATCCCGCGTCGATCAAATCCATGACCACCCCGTGCGCCAGCGCCGGCTGTTCGGCGAAGACCAGGATTTCCCGGGCATTGCCGATGAGGTCGGGCACATTATCCAGCCGCGAGCGGTTTACCCAGTGCGTGCCGGCGGGATGATAACGGCGATAGTCCCAACTGCGATCGGCGGAGAGTCCGATGGTGCCGTTCTCCAGTCGATGCCGCGCGGCGGCGGCGTCGATCCGCGGGACGAGCGGCGGTGGAAGGATATGGGATGGCGGACGACTGCCCTCGTCAATGCCCGCCAGCACATAACATTGCCAGCCCAACTGTAAAAGCCAATGGGCGGTGGTGGTGGCCCGAACGCCGTCATTGTCGTTGAGCACAATACGGCCACCGCGCGTGCCCACCCATTTATCCAGCGCCTGAACCAGCTGTCCCCCCGGCACCCAGCGGGCATCGGCCCGATGGCCGCGCCGGTACTCGTCACTGTTGCGGACATCAAACACGTACGTGGTGCGGTTTCCATCCTGCTGCCACTGTCGGAGGATTGCCCCGTCGATATATTGCACCTCGTACCGCTGCGCCAGCCCGGACGCTCTTTGCCGGGCCGATTGGACGGCAACCTCGCTCTGGGGCTGAAAGTAGCGGGCGCCGTCTTGGACAGTGGCCAAATCCGCCAGCCGCCAGCCCTGAGTGCCGCCGGACAACGCCAGGACCTGATTGGGAACCCCGGCATTGATCAGGGTCTGCGCGCCGATAATGCCGCGGGTGCGGCCGGCGCAGGAGACCACCACCAGGGTGTCAGGCGAAGGCACCAGATCGTCGAAGCGGTAGAGCAATTCGGCGCTGGGTACGGAAATGGCGCTCGGTACATGGAAGCGGTCGTACTCCTCCACCGTCCGGCTGTCTAAAAGAACATAATCTCCCTGCTGTTCAATCAGGCGCGCCAGTTCGCCGGGCTCGATGGCCGGTGTATGATGAAAATGCTCGATGAGTTCGGCAAAGGCCTTGTACGGCACATTCACGCCTTTAAACAGCGGCAGCCCCGCTTGCTCCCAAGCGCCGATCCCCCCGTCGAGGACATGGATGTCCGAATAACCCAGGACTGACAGGCGTCCCGCGGCCCGTTCACCCCGGGCGGTATTTTCCGCCAGCAGTACCGTGCGGGTATTGGCGCGGGGCACCAGGGCGGGGAACTGGTTTTCCATTAAACTGTAAGGCGCATTGACCGCCAGCAGCGGATGGTCATCGCCATACAGCCCTTCTTCCCGGATGTCGATAAAGGCCAGCTCTTCGCCGTCTTCAAGCCAGTTCAGCAGGTCGGACAAAGGGATGGCCGATCCATATTCACTATGTCTAGTCATAAATAACCCCTTTTCAACCCGTTATCTTTCACGCGGCAGTGATGTTGGCCGCTATACCCTAAATACTTCAAGTTGCAGGTGCGTTGGCAATACTCGGCCCCTCCCTGGGCCTCGCCCCTGACGGGGCCGCGAAAAGTCGCGTTCAAATCTGCTCCAGGCAGATTTGTCCTCGCTCACCCCAGTCACTTACTAGGGTAAGTTCCTGGGGGGCGCTGCGTCGCCGTCTTTCTGCAACTCGAATTATTTAGGGTGTAATGAAGTCAAATAATTAAAAAACTTACAGACGCAGGCCCGCTTGTTTCAGCAGCGGCAGGATGCGTTCGCCGAAGTAAGCCAGTTCCGGTTCATAATCCACAAAGCAGAGTTGCAGCCCGTCGCAGCCGATGGCCTTGAGGCGCAGGATTTGCCCGGCTACCTGTTCCGGCGTGCCCACCAACTGAATGTTGCCCCCCACGATACGTTCATCGCGCTGATGGCCGCGCCAGGAACGGCTGTCGCCGGTGGCATGGGTATGGAAGAATCCGTCCACCGCGCCATGGTCGGCCTGCCGGATGATCTCCTGATAAACCCCTTGCGCTTCGGCCTCGGTATCCCGGGCGATAATCATCGGATTTACCAGGATGCGGACGTCGCGGCCAATGGCCGCCGCCGCTTCCCGCACCTGGCGGGTGATGCCCGGCAGCGCCTCGATGGCCGCGTCGAAGGAGGCGCCGGCGGGGCTGGTGACGAAAATCAAATCCGCCTGGCGCACCGCCTGTGCGATGCCTGCGGGGGAGCTGGTGGCGCTGACGATAATCGGCCGGCCATAGCGGGGTTTAGGGGTCACAAAGGCCTTGCTCAGCGTCCATTGTTCACTGTGATAATCAAGATCCTCTTCGCCGGCCCAGAGCCGTTGCAGCAGGGATACATACTCATCCGCCAGCTCGTAGCGGCGGTCATGATCGGGCTGCACCTGACCGAACATGGCCCATTCGTCTTTGCGAAAACCGGTAACGACGTTGAGTCCCCAACGGCCGCCGGACATATGGTCAAGGGTGGCGCCGAACTTGGCCAAATGCAGCGGATGCCAGGGGCCGTAAAAAATATGCACGGTGGAAATCAGCAAAATGCGTTCGGTCACCGCCGCCAGCCCCGCCGCCGCCATTAATGTGTCGAGGGCGGTTTCGCGGTAGCGAATATCACCGCCGAAACCCCCTTTGGACAGCCAGTGGGCCGGGCCGAACACCAGGTCGAACCCCAGGGCTTCAGCCTGGCGGGTCAGCGCCGCGTTGTAATCGAAGGTCCAGTCGGTGGCCCGCGGGTAGGCGGACATGGTCCAGCCGCCGTTATGTATGGGTAAAAACAGTCCGAGTATCAGCGGTTGATCCATGACTTTCCCCAGCGGGCTGTCATGAGGAAGCGGCGGTAAAACGGGGTAAGGCATAATCCACCTCAAAATGTGCT
The DNA here is from genome assembly GCF_018449575.1 of Sodalis sp. dw_96. Classification (GTDB taxonomy): domain Bacteria; phylum Pseudomonadota; class Gammaproteobacteria; order Enterobacterales; family Enterobacteriaceae; genus Acerihabitans. The sequence goes on from NZ_JAAVUT010000006.1 coordinate 168,993, forward strand.
GGTATTCAGGGAGAAACGCTCCGAAAAAATCGTTGCGCCAATCGCGCCAAATACGTCAATTGCCGGCCACCATGAACGGAGTGATAGTGTTAATCACGTTAATGGGGGTCATTGAATCCATCGCTAATCGCGATAATCCGGTTCGCGCCGGTCCAGCAGACGCCTTAACGCTTCAAAATGCAGCTGATAGCCGGGTTTGTATTGTTCACCCGGCGAATTGTGCAGCGGCGTGTTGTGAATTTGATCCTGCACCTTGTCCACCTGCGCCGGGCTTAACCCCCGCAGACGCTGACCGGTCCACAGGGCGAACAGTTGAACCCGGGCGGCCCGTTCCAGGGTATAGAGGCGATCGTAGGCCTCGGCGGCGGAACGGCCGGTGACCAATACGCCGTGGTTTCCCATAAAAAGAATGGTTTTTTCTCCCAGTATCTCCGCCAGGCGTTCGCCTTCCGCCGGATCGCGGGCCAAGCCGTCGTAGGCGTCATCGTAGGCAATTTGATCGAGCAATAATGCCTCCGTCTGGCCGAGGGCCAGCAGATGCTGGCTTTCCAGCCGGGTCAGCGCGCCGGCGTAAGGCATATGGGTATGGAACACCGCCTGGTGCTTGGCATGGGCGGCATGTATCGGCGCGTGGATGCAATACGCCGAGCGCTGAATAATGCCTTCTCCCGCCAGCAGCTTGCCGTCGAAGCCGATGGTCATCAGCTGGCTGGCCTGGATTTCCGACCAGTGCAGGCCGAAGGGCGGCAACAGGAACCGGTCGTCGGTCCCCGGAACCGCCAGGGTGAAATGATTGTAAATGCCTTCGCTGAAATCGTGCCACACCGCGAGCCGGTGCGCGGCGGCCAGATCCCGTCTGGCCTCCAACCGCGCCGGCTCGGTGGCGTCATCGGCGAAATATTCTCCGGCCCCTTGGCGTGGCCGCCCGTTGAGATTCTCATCGGCACCATTCCGTGGCGACGTGCCGGCAACGCTGTTTGCGGCGTTGGAAGGTTCGGTTGTTTCACGCCGATCGTGCTGGTAGAAAGCGGTCATGTTTATTTTCCTCCGGGTTCCAAAGACACGTCTTTAAGGGACGATAAAGCCCCGTCGGGGGCGGTGCTGACGCCTTTAAGCCGTGCGCTGTAAACGGTAAAATTCTGTTGTTCCACCAGGGGTATCACCGGCAGATCGGTTTGCGCCAGACGCTGGAACTGGTGGAAATCCTCAGCGCGTTTGGCCGGGTCGCTTTCCACCTGCAGCGACGCGATCAGCGCGTCCATCTTGGGATTGGTATAATTCGAGGCATTGGACCAGGGCGTCCCTTTGGCGATGTTTTTGCTCCAGTAGTGGCGCAGCCCGCCAATCTGGGGATCCATCATCGGGACCCAGCGGCCGGTCTCGATATCGAAATCATAATCGCTGTAGATACGCTTGATAAACGTGGCGAGGTCCTGATTGCGCACCGTCAGCTCGATACCTATCTTGCTCAGGCTCTGGCGGATAAATTCGGCCTGGTTTTTGAAGCCGTCGTTGACCGGGAAATAATCAATGGCCAGCTTAAAACGAATGCCGCCCGCCTTGCGCGGGTAGCCGGCCTCATCCAGCAGCTTTTCCGCGGCGGCGGGATCGTACGGATACTGCGGTACGCCGTCGGCGGTATAAAACTGTTTAAGGGAGGAGGGGATCGGGCCGGTGGCCGGTTTCCCCAGCCCGTACCAGACCACATCCACCAGCGCCTGTTTATTGATGGCCCGGGCGATGGCCTGGCGGACCTTCAGATTCGCCAGGATGGGATTTCGCAGGTTGAATTCCAGGAAGGTATAGGCCGCCGATGAATCGTAGCCCTGCTTGGTGACCACCAACTGCGGATTCTGGCGCAAACGCTGTACGTCGGAGAGCGGCACCGAGTCATAGGGGGCGTACAGCGCTTCCCCCGTTTCCAACGCCGCCGCCCTGGAACCCGCGTCGGGAATGATACTGAAAATGACTTTGTCCACTTTGGGTTTGCCGCTGTCCCAATAATCGGGGTTGCGTTCCAGTTCGATATATTGCCCCCGCACCCACTTCACAAACTTGAACGGTCCGGTACCTACCGGCTTGGCGTTGTAAGGGCTGGTGCGAATATCCGATCCGGCGAATAGATGCTCGGGCAGTATCTCCGCCTCATTGGCGTTAATGGAACTCATGATAACCAGCGACGGGTGCTCAAGGCGGAATATCGCGGTGTATTGATCAGGGGTTTCCACGTCTTTCAGGGCGGCAAACGTGGTGCGTCCCCGCGGATGGACTTTCTTCCAGACCTCCAGGGCGGAGTATTTCACGTCCGCCGAAGTGAAGGGCTGGCCGTCATGCCATTTCACGCCGTGGCGCAAATGAAAGGTTATGCTCAGGCCGTCCGGCGCCACCTCCCAGGAGGTGGCCAGGCTGGGTTCCGGCTGCATATCCTGATTGTAAGTGACCAGGCCTTCATAAATATTATTGGATACCACCCCGTTGGGGAAATTGGTATTGAAGGCCGTATTTAACGCCACCGGTTCGGGTTGGACGATAGCCACCAGATTGCCCCCGGCGGCCAGGGAGGAAAACGCGGGAAAAAGGCTGAAAAGACCCATGGCGGCGAATAGCGCTTGTCGCAGGGTAAGGCTGAATTTACGCATAACAAATAATCTTACATCCTCGAAAAAGAACCAAAATAATCCCATATAGAAAACAAGGTAATATCTGATTTGTGGTAAATCCGCTGATAACCTAGCGAATATTCATTTTTTAGTAACATATTCGAAACACTTTAAAATAGAAATGTCTGGTCTTTTTAGCCAATGCTTTTTTTAGCTTAGTTAATAACAATCCTGCTATTAAGCTGAATGTGGTAACGGAGATTTGGATTTCACGCGGAAGAGGCAGTCCGTTTGTTCGGCAGATATCTTCGATGCAATTGGTGATTTAAAGCTTATTAATTATTGAGTTATAGTTTGGTGTGTTTTATGTGAAAATGATAAATGCAATAACGCGAATAATGTCTATCGTTATGAACAATATTGATATGGCCGGCAGGGCAGCCGTAAGGTCGCGGCCTCAGACAAGAAGGGATTGATGAATGATGTCGTTTTATAGTATTGCATTTCAATACATTACTTTATTGGTATTTGTTTTTTAACATTCTTATAGCATTGTGATGTCTATAAACATCATTTATTGATATTTAGTGAAATGGCAATCGTCGGGATAAACTTTTACGGATTTACATTTCACCTGCGCCACATCGACAAAATAATATTAATTAGAGAAAAGGTTTAGTTCATGTCACGGAAATTCATATCCGCTTTATCCCTGGGGATAATACTGCTGGCGCTGAATGCCATGGGCCGGGTACTGGCGGATGAGCAGACGCCGGTACGAGGCGGAACGCTAATCGCCGCCATATATCCGGAGCCGGTTACCTTGACGGCCACCTATAATAATCAATACGCCAATCGGGTTATCTCCGCCAATATCTTTGACGGATTAGTGTATTACGACGATAACTATCGGCCCCAGCCCCGACTGGCCACCTCTTGGGAAGTGGCGCCGGACGGCCTGAGCATTACCTTTCATTTACGTCACGGCGTGAAATGGCATGACGGCCAGCCCTTCACTTCGGCGGACGTGAAATACTCCGCCCTGGAGGTCTGGAAGAAAGTCCATTCTCGCGGACGCTCCACGTTTGCAGCCCTGAAAGACGTGGAAACACCGGATGATTATACCGCCATTTTCCGCTTAAGTTCGCCTTCCCAGGTCATTCTCAGCGCGCTGGACGGCGCGGAATCCCAGGTGGTGCCCAAGCATATATTTGACGGCAGCGATATCCGCAAGAGCCCGGAAAACGCCAGGCCCATCGGCACCGGTCCCTTTCGTTTCAAGGAGTGGAAGCGCGGGCAGTACGTTATCCTGGAAAGAAATCCGGACTATTGGGATAAGGGGAAACCCTATCTGGACCGGGTGATTTACCGCTTTATTCCCGACGCGGCGGCGCGCAGCGCGGCGTTGGAATCCGGCGAAGTGTCCTATATCCCTTATGCCGGGGTGCCATTTTCGGATATCGCCCGCCTGAAACAAAATCCGGAGCTTAAATTTGATTCCCGCGGGTATTCTTACGCGGCGCAAACCTATTTTCTCGGCTTTAACCTGCGCTCGGTCCCATTGTCCAATCTGAAGGTCAGGCAGGCCATTGCCCATATCATCGATCGTCAACGGATTATCGATACCGTCTGGTACGGTCAAAGCAAGCCTGAATACAGCGTGGTGCCCCAATCATTAACCCAATTTTTCACGCCGGATATCCCCCGTTACGATTACAGCGTGGATGCGGCCCGTAAGCTACTGGATGACGCCGGTTATCCTGTCAAGGCGGGCGGCAAACGATTCACCCTGCGTCTTTATACCGACCCGAGTTCCAGCCAGTTTCTGCTGGCGGGGGAGTTTCTGCGCCAGGAGTTTAATAAAATCGGCATCGCTATCGACTTTACGCCGCTGGACAACGCCACCTTCCTCAAGAAGGTTTATACCGATTATGACTTCGATATCATTTTCCAAGGCTTCGGGGTGATGCTGGATCCGCAAATGGGATTAACGCGTGTCTTTTATTCCAAAGCCCAATCGCCGGGGGTGCCCTATGCCAATGCTTTCGCTTACGTCAGTCCGGCAACGGACCGGTTGATTGAAGCCTACCAGAATGAAGTGGACCCCAAAAAACGCATTGCGGTGATTGCGGATTTCCAGCGGCAAACCCTCACCGATCTGCCGCTGTTGCCGGTAATGTCGGCGCCCTTTTTCACCGTTTACAACCGCAAATTGCACGGTCTGGATTTCTCGCCGGCGGGAGCGCATTCCGGCTTTCGAGACGCCTGGATAGCGGCAAAATAGATGAAGCGCAACCCTGGTTTGCGACCCCTGGGAAGTCACGCAATTGCCGAAGCGCAGTCGGGATTTTATTTCTTGTATGTCGGGGCCATGGTTCTGCCCGGCAAGGTTCACTGATAATTGGAGCGGCGTTATGTCCTTGAATATTAATCCCCTCAACCCCGCCAAAGCACCGGAGGATCGTAACGGCAGGTTTGAAGAACCGGTGGCCGGCCGGGATAGCCGGGACCCTTTGCTCGCCGCCGCGCGGGATATCGGTATCAGGCTGGCGGTTGACGCCTCGACGCGGGACAAAGAGCGTATTTTGCCCCACGACGAACTGAACTGGGTGTTGCAGGCGGGCATCGCCGCGGCCAGGGTGCCCAAAGCCTACGGTGGTCCTGAACTGAGTTACACCGATCTGGCGCGAATATCCATCCTGCTGGCGAAGGGCGATCCCAACGTCGCCCAGATATTGATCCCGCATTTTACCTCGGTTGAGCGCATTCGCCTCACCGGCACCCCCGATCAGCAGGCACGCTATTTTCACGGGCTGCTGCGGGGGGATTTGATAAGCGGCGCCACCGGGGAGCTGGGAGGCAGATTCGTTTCGGACATGACTACCCGGCTCGTTAATACCCCGCAGGGTTTGCGATTGCGAGGCCAAAAATTCTACAGCACCGGCGGATTGATGGCGGACCGGCTGCGAGTGACGGCGAAGGATGATAGCGGCGATACGGTATCGGTTTTTGTGTCGCGGGGGTGTGCGGGAATAGTGCAGCACGATAATTGGGACGGTATGGGGCAGCGTTTAACCGCCAGCGGCACCACGGAATTCCTTGATGTCGCGGTGGCGGAAGATGAGGTGATGTTCTACAGCGGCGAAGAGCGAAAGAAACGCAATTATCAGCCGGCCGCCACCCAAATGCTGCACTCCACCATTGAAGTGGGTATCGCCCTGGCGGTGCTGGACGACGCGGTGGCCTGGGCGCACCACGGGGCGCGTCCCCGGGCCGACTCCGGCGTGCAGCGTTCGGTGGATGACTGGTTTGTGCAGCATACCGTCGGCAATATCATCGCTCACGCCCATGCGGCCGAAGCGGCGCTGCTGCGCGCCGCGGGGCTGGTGGATACGGCGGTGGCGGCCTGGTACGGCAAGGCGCCGGCGGATGAGTTGGAGCAACGGCTGATTGAAGGCTCCATCGCTGTCGCCGAAGCCAAGATAGTCTGCAACGGCGCCGCACTGCGGGCGGCGGAGCTGATTTATGAGGTGGGCGGCTCATCCGCCACCCTGCGCGAGCATAATTTTGACCGTCATTGGCGCAACGCTCGCACCCATACCACTCACGATCCCATTAATCATCGCTATCGGGTGGTGGGTAATTATTATCTCAATCAGACGCCGCCCCCCATCACCATGTATGACTGATAGCGCTGTAGTCCGGGTCGGATAACCGTTTTGCCATGGGTAAAAATGATGACAGCACAGAAAAAACAAATGCATTTGGGGGCTTTTTTGCAGGATGTCGGCCACCATATCGGGGCCTGGCGCCACCCGGACGCTCCGCTGAACGCCGGCATGAATCTTGAGCATTTCAAGCTGCTGGCGCGGCGGGCCGAAGCCGCCAAGTTCGATATGATTTTCCTCGGCGACCAGATGACCTTTCAATACGAGGAAGACGAGCATATCGGTCGCACCACCCGGACCGTCAATTACGAGCCGCTCACCTTGTTGTCCGCCCTGGCGATGATAACCGAGCGCATCGGGCTGGTGGCGACGGCATCCACCAGCTACAACGAGCCGTTTAACGTGGCGCGCAAATTCGCCTCGCTGGATCATATCAGCGGCGGGCGATCCGGCTGGAATGTGGTCACCTCCTGGACGCTGGGGGAGGCGCTGAATTTCAATCGCGACGAGGTTATGGATCACGGCATGCGCTACCAGCGCGCCCAGGAGTTTGTGGATGTGGTGCAAGGACTGTGGGACAGCTGGGAAGACGACGCGCTGCTCAACGACAAAAAGACCGGGCTTTTTTTCGACCCGGACAAGCTGCATGTATTGGATCACCAGGGCCGGTTTTTTAAGGTGAGGGGGCCATTAAATATTTCCCGCGCTATCCAAGGCCAGCCGGTGCTGGTGCAGGCCGGTTCCTCCTCCGACGGCCAGGATCTGGCGGCCCGCAAAGCCGAGGTGATTTTCACCGCCCAGCGGTCCCTGACGGAGGCGCAGGGATTTTATCGCAACGTCAAGGAGAAGATGCAGGCCTATGGCCGTCGACCTCATCAGTTGAAGATCATGCCGGGGGTGTTTCCCATCGTCGGCGCGTCTCAGGCCCATGCCAGGGAAAAATTCGAGCAGTTGCAAGAGCTGGTGGATCCGAAAATCGGCTGGCCGGTGCTGGCCCGGCATTTGGGCGGCTTTGATTTGTCTTCCTATCCTATCGATGGTCCGGTGCCTGAATTTCCTCTGACCCAGGGCAATCAGAGCCGGCAGCGGCTGTTGGCGGATTTTGCCCGGCGGGAAAACCTGACGATACGTCAATTGTACTGGCATGTCACCGGGACCCGCGGCCATTGGGCGATTTTCGGCACGGCGTCGGAGATTGCCGACCAGCTTGAAGAGCGCTTTACCGGCGGCGGCGCGGACGGCTTCAACATCATGGCCCCCTGGCTGCCGGGGGGATTGCTGGAATTCATCGATCAGGTGGTGCCGGAGCTGCGGCGCCGGGGGTTGTTCCGTACGGAGTACAGCGGGTCGACGCTGCGTGAGCATTTGGGTTTATCCATACCACCGAACCGTTATACCCATCCATCAGCGGAAGTCGCATCATGAGCGGGGCGCAGCGTCAGATGAACCTGGGGGTGTTTGTGGAAACCACCGGCCGGCACTTGGCCGGCTGGCGCCACGAAGCGGTGAATCCCCTGGCCCCCCTTGATGTCGGGCATTACCGGCGGGTGATTGAGATTGCCGAGCGCGGCCTGTTTGATTTGTTTTTCCTGGCGGACGGGCTGGCTATTCGCGATCGTTCAGCCGAACGCCTGGGCCGCGGGCCGAAAGCGCATTTTGAACCCCTGACCCTGCTGTCGGCCCTGAGCATGGTCTCCCGCCATATCGGGCTGGTGGCCACGGCGTCCACCACCTTTAATGAACCCTTTCATCTCGCCCGGAAATTTGCCTCGCTGGATTTTCTCAGCGGCGGGCGGGCCGGTTGGAATATTGTCACCTCTTCAAGCCACGCCGAAGCGGAAAACTTCGGCAACCGCCCATTGCCGCCGGCGGAGGACCGCTACCGGCGTGCCGGCGAGTTTGTGGAGGCGGTGCGCGGGTTATGGGATAGCTGGGATGACGACGCCATCGTCGCCGATCGTGAATCGGGCCTCTATTTTCGCCCCGACGGACTGCATGCCCTTCATCATCACGGTGAGTTTTTCGACATTCGGGGACCGCTGAACATCGCCCGTCCGCCGCAGGGGCACCCGCTGCTGGTACAGGCCGGGTCATCCCCCGCCGGCATCGCGCTGGGGGCCAGGGTCGGGGAGATCATCTATACCGCCCAGACCACCCTGGAGGATGCAAAATCTTTTTATTCGCTGCTTAAGGGATTGGCGCAGAAGGCTGAACGCCGTCCTGATTCGCTGCGCATTCTGCCGGGGCTGTTCCCCATCGTCGGCCGCTCCCGCGACGAGGCGCGGGAAAAATTCGATTATCTGCAATCCCTGATTCATCCCGAGGTGGGATTGGCGCAGCTCGAACATCATCTCGGCGGGGTGGATTTGTCCGGTTATCCCGTTGACGGACCTTTGCCGGAAGACATTTTGCCCGGGGAAGGCAGCGACAGCCGGAGCAGGTTGCTCAGGCATATTGCCCGACGCGATAACCTGAGCATCCGGCAGCTGTATTTGCAGGTGTCCATCGCCCGCGGCCATCCGGTATTAATGGGTACCGCGATGGATATCGCCGATTATATGGCCGCCTGGTTTCAGGAGGGCGGCGCGGACGGGTTTAATATCATGCCCGGCTGGCTGCCCGGCGGCCTGGGGGATTTTGTCGAGCTGGTGGTGCCCGAACTGCAGCGACGGGGGCTGTTTCGCACCGAATACCGGGGTTCCACCACCCGGCAAATCATGGGGCTGGCGCGGCCGGTCAGTCGGTACAGGGCTGCTTAAACCGAATGCCGGGATGCATTAACCGGGAAATTATGGGACTGGTGTGGCCGGTGAGCCGCTGTGGGTGCCTTAAATGAATAATCAGAGTTAACCGAGGGGAATCTGGCGTGTCTGCATATTGTAAAGAAGAAGGCCGGGTGGACCCCGCCGGACCGGGTGCTGAGAAGATAACGGCATTATTGGCGCTGGCGGAGGAGTTCAGGCTGCGTTTTGCCGCCGGGGCGCCGCAGCGCGACCGTCAGCGGCTATTGCCCCATGAAGAGATGCTGGCGCTGCGTCGCAGCGGTCTGTTGGCCATGCGCGTACCGCGAGAGTTCGGCGGCCCGGAGATCGATATGGTGAATTTTTCCCGGATCATAAGAATGCTGGCCGCCGGCGATCCCAATATCGCCCAGGGGATAGCGCCGCATTTCACCAACCTGGAAAAACTTCGCATCTACGGAACGCCGGCTCAGCAGAGACACTACTTTGACCTGGTGCTGGAAGGCTGTTTGATGAGTAATGCCGCCGCCGAAAGGGAAGGCGCTTTTATCGGCGATGTCGCAACGCTGCTTTTCAGGGAGAATGGGGTCTGGCGCCTGCGGGGCAATAAGTATTACAGTACCGGCAGCCTGTTTTCCAGCATTATCCTGGTGACGGCGGCCCATGAAGAGGGGGGCCGGGCGGCGGTTTTTGTCCCGGTGGACCGCCATGGCGTCACGGTGGTGGATGACTGGGACGGCATGGGGCAACGGACCACCTCCAGCGGCACCAGCCAATTCGCCGACGTCGAGATTGCCGAGGAGGAGATTTTGCGTATTCCCGCCTATGGCGATCGCCGTACTCATGAGGGCGGCTTCGCCCAACTGATACACGCCTCCATTGATGCCGGTATCGCCCGGGCTGCGCTGGAGGATGCCTGCGAGTACGGCCGCACATCCGCGCGGGTATTGCGGGAAAGCGGCGTTCGCGGCGCCATAGAGGATCCCTATGTGCTCCATACCGTGGGGGAAATGGCCATCATCACCCACAGCGCGGAAAGCCTGCTGGAACGGGGGGCGGCATTGCTGGAAAACGCGGTTCAGGCCGCCTTCGCCGGCGGGGCCGATGCCGACAGGCTACCGAGTGCCGACGGGCTACCGAGTGCCGGCAGGCTACCGAGTGCCGACAGGCTACTGGGAGAGGCTTCGGTGGCCGTGGCCGAGGCCAAATACGCCACCACCGAGGCGGCTATCAAGGTGAGCGAGATGATATTCCGCATCGGCGGGGCATCGGCCACCTCCGGCCGGCTCAATCTTGACCGGCACTGGCGCAATGCGCGCACGCATACCACCCACGATCCGGTGGCCTATAAGGCGCGGGCGGTGGGTGATTTTTATCTGAACGGCGCACTGCCGCCCATCAACACCAAAATCTAAGGGGTAGGATCATGGAACTCGGTTTAGCGGGAAAAACGGTACTGGTGACCGGCGGCAGTAAAGGCATAGGTTTGGCGGTGGCCCGCGCGTTTGTTCGTGAAGGGGCGCGGGTGGGCATTGTATCCCGCGATGCGGTGAACCTGGAACAGGCGCGCAAGACCCTGGCGGAAGAAGGGGCGGTTATTGCCGTGGCCCAGGCGGATCTGAGTCAAAGCGATCGGGCGGATGCGGCCGTGGCGGCGATTACGCAGCAGTTGGGTTCCATAGATATCCTGGTGAACAGCGCCGGCGCCGCCCGCCGCACTCCGCCGGAATCCCTTGACAGCGCCGCCTGGCATGCCGCCCTGGATGCCAAATATTTCACCTACATCCATACCCAGGACGCGGTGTTAAAACGCTGGGTGGAACAGGCTCGTGCAGCGGGGACGGACCGGGCAGGGGGCGCGCCGACGCGACAGCTCGGCGCCATCGTGAATATCGTCGGTACCGGCGGACGGGTGCCACACCCCTCCCATGTGGCGGGGGGCGCGGCCAATGCGGCGCTGCTGCTCTCCACCCTGGGTCTGGCAAGCCATTATGCGCGTTACGGCATTCGGCTGAACGTGGTGAATCCGGGTTATACGCTGACCGAACGCATGGACCAGACCGTGGCGCAGGAGGCGCTGCGCCTGGGGGTTTCCCGTGAAGAGGCGTTAAACCGGCTCAGCGCCGAATTACCGCTGCGTCGCTTCGGCGAACCGGATGAAATCGCCAATGTCGTACTGTTCCTTGCCAGCGAACGCGCCAGCTATGTGGTGGGGGCCTTGATCTCGGTGGACGGCGGCCAGCATCCCATTATCTAGATCTCGCCGGCGGCCGGTCTCAAGCCGCTCCGCTATACCGGGGCGGCTTTTCCCCGACAGCTGACATTTCACGCCGCCGCCAGAATCAGATTGCGGGTATAGGCATGCACCGGGGCGGCCAGGATTGACATGGCGTCCCCCGCTTCGATGACGTTGCCGTCTTTCATCACGATAATCTGATGTGCCATGGCGGCCACCACCGAGACGTCATGAGTGATGATCAGGTAGCTCAACCCGTGTTCCCGCTGCTGGCGCTGCAGCAGGGTGATGATCTGCCGTTGGATGGTGACATCCAGGGCGCTGGTGGGCTCGTCCAGCACCAGGATATCGGGATTGATAATCAACGCCCGCGCGATGGCGATACGCTGGCGCTGCCCGCCGGAAAACTCATGGGGATAGCGTTGCAGCAGCCCGGGGAACTGCGCTTGGGTCAGCCCCACCTCGGCTAGCATGTCCACGATGCGTTGTTCCCGCGCGCTGACCGACAGCTCGGGATGGTGAAAATGCAGGTTTTCCCCGACGATTTGCGCAATGGACATGCGCGGCGACAGAGAAGAAAAGGGATCCTGGAACACCGCCTGGATTTTGCGGCGCTGGGACTTTCGCCCCTGCTTATGGCCGGCATTGGCCTGCTTCCACGATACTCCCTCCACCAGCAGCGATCCTTCATGACCCATCAATCCCAGCACGGCGGCGGCCAGGGTGCTTTTGCCCGAACCGGATTCGCCGATGACCCCCAGCGTCCGACCGGGTTGCAATATAAAATCGGCATTCTTCACCGCATTAAAACGGTGGCGCCGGAACCAGTTGCTGATGCCCGGCTGGGAAATGGGATAGCTTATTTTCAAGGATTTGCCTTCCAGCCGCGGCAGCGTTCCCGCCGCAACGGCCGGGCTGTCGATATCGCGTTCGGGACGGCTGTTGATTAACCGGCGGGTATAGGGATGCCGGGGCGCCAGGAATAACTGCTCCGTGGGGGCGACTTCAACGATTTTACCCGCCTCCATGACAATCACCCGGTCGGCGAAGCGGCGCACCAGGTGCAGATCGTGGGTGATCAGCAGAATGGACAGACCGTTCTTGCGCTGCAAGGCGGCCAACAGCTCCAGGATTTGCAACCGCAGGGTGACATCCAGCGCCGTGGTGGGCTCATCCGCCAGCAGCAGCCGGGGTTCCCCCGCCAGGGCCATGGCTATCATGGCGCGCTGGCGCTGGCCGCCGGAAAGCTGGTGCGGATAGGCATGGGCACGGCGTTCCGGCTCGGGTATCCCGGTTTCAGCCAGCCTGGCGACGGCGTGGTCCCAGGCCTGCTTCGTATTCAATCCGGATTTCAGCCGGTAGACTTCGGCGATCTGGTCGCCGACGGTATGCAGGGGATTGAGCGCGGTCATGGGATCCTGAAAAATCATGGCGATATCTTTGCCGCTGATGTCGCGTATCTCCCGCTCCCCCAGCGCCAGCAAATCGGTATTATCGAACAGGGCCTTACCCGATACCTCGGCACCGGGAATCAAATGCAGCAGGCTCATGGCGCTGACGCTTTTGCCTGAGCCGGATTCCCCTACCAGGGCCACCTTTTCATGGGGCTTGATGTGAAAAGAAATTCCTTTCACGATCTGCTCGCCGTTAAAACCGATGCGCAGGTCCTGGACATCAAGAAGGTTCATTGGCGTCTCCCCGCCCGGTGATGGTAACAGACGTCTTACGGGCTTTATGCAGCCGCGGATTGAACACATCGTTCAAGCCATTGCCTATCAGCATAAAAGCCATGACGGTGATAAAAATAGCCAGCCCCGGCAGGGCGGTCATATACCAGGCGGTGCGCAGCACCTCGCGCCCCGAGCCCACCATTCCGCCCCAGGTGACGACGCTGGGATCGCCGAGACCGAGAAAGGACAGGGATGCCTCGGATAAAATCACCTGGGCCACCAATACCGACGACGCCACCATCACCGGCGCGATACTGTTCGGCAGCACATGGCGGACGATGATGCGAAAATGGCCCAGCCCGATGGTGGTGGCGGCCCGGACAAACTCCAGTTCCCTTACGCGCAGGGCCTCACCGCGCACCAGTCGCGCGATTTGCGGCCATGAGGTGGTGCCCAGGGCCAGTGAAATGCTGAAGGTGGACGGACCCAAAACCATCACCATGGCAATGGCGAACAGCAAACGCGGCATGGTGAGAAATACTTCGGTAAGCCGCATGAGAATATCGTCAACCCAGGACGCGCCGAAATAGCCGGCGATCACGCCGATAATGACACCCAGCACCACGGACAGCACGGTGGCGAACAGGCCAATCATCAAAGATGTCCGCGCGCCGTACAGCAGGCCGGACAGCATATCCCGGCCCATCATGTCGGTGCCCAACGGGAACCTCGGATCGCTGCCGGGCCAAATCGTCGGACTGCCGACCATATCGCGCGGGTCCCCCGGGAAAAAGAAGGAAGCGGAAATCGCACAGAACAGGATCAGCAGCAGCAATATCAGGCCGCACTGGGTTGAGGTTGAATCCCCCAGGCGCTGGAGAAAACGACGGGATATCATGAACGGCGCCTCCCGATGCGGGGATCCAGGGCGACATACAATAAATCCACCGCCAGGTTCATCAGCACCACCAGCAGGGAGCTGAACAGGAAAATCCCCAATAGCAGATTAAGATCGCGGGAAAAAACCGCATCATAGGCAAGACGGCCGATGCCCGGCCAGCCGAAGACCGTTTCGATAACCACCGAGCCGCTCAGCAGACCGCCGATCTCAAGACCGGTAATAGTAATAATCGGCAACGCCGCATTGCGCATGATATGGCCGAAAATCACCTGCCACTCCCTAAGCCCTTTGGCCCTGGCGGTGCGCACGAAATCCAGGCCGTACACTTCCAGCATCGATGAACGGGTGATCCGGACATACATAGACAAGAAAAACAGGCTCAGGGATAACGCCGGCAGTATCAGATGCCGCCCTACATCCAGCAGATATTGAAAGGGATTGGCATAATCCGCCCCCACGGTGGATAAGCCGCTCACCGGCAGCCAGCGCAGCTGTATGGAAAACAAGACGATAAGCAGCAAACCGATCCAGAACAGCGGCGTGGCGAAGCCAATGGTGGAGAACACGGAAATCAGCCCGTCCAGGGTTGTACCGCGATAACGGGCCGCTATCATGCCCAATATTACCCCCACAACCAGCGCAAATATAATGGCGGTCAGCGAGAGGGTAATGGTGGCGGGCAGCCGGCTGACGATAAGATCGGAAACCGGCATGTTTTCACGGAATGAATAACCCAAATCGAAATGGGCCAGCGAAACAATATAATGGATAAATTGCTGCCATACCGGAATATCAAGTCCATACAGATGGCGCATTTGGGCCATATATTCCGGCGTGGCCCCGCCGGATTCCCCCGCCACCACGTCAATAACGTCGCCGGGCGCCAGCTTCATCAGTACAAATGCCAGTATGACGATGGTGAATGTGGTCGGCAGAATCTGGAACAACCGCCAACCTATATACCCGATTCGGCCATGCATCGCTTATCTCCGCAATGACAAACAAGAAAATTGACTAAAAAAGCAAATAAAGACGTCATAGTCATGACGACGCGCCGGTCAATGCTATTTTGCTATTTTGCTATGAGCTATGAGCTATGAGCTATTTTGCTATGAGCTATGAGCTATGAGCCATGCGCTATGAGGCTGTAATGCCATTAAATTGCGCCTGCCGTTCCATCGCGCGGGAAAAGGTCCCCAATGATTCCATCAGCCGGGCTTCCAGCTCCGGGCTGAGCTGCGGGTCGCGATCGTAATGGGTTATCTGGCTGTCCTCGGCGAAGACGCCGTGCAGGATTTCCTGTGCTTTCAGCGCGTTGAGCACTGGCTTGAGGGCATAGTCCAGCGCCAGCATATGCCCGCTGGAACCGCCGGTTGCCACCGGCAGCACCACTTTGTGTTCAAAGGCACGTTCCGGCAGCAGGTCGAGTAAGGTTTTCAGCGCGCCGGCAAACGACGCTTTATAAATGGGAGTGCTGATGATGATCCCGTCAGCGTACGCCAGCTGTTCGATAAAGACTTTCAGCGCCGGGCTGTCAAAACGGGCATACAGCAAATCTTCGGGGTTAAAGTTGAATAAATTCCATGGCGTGACGTCGATACCTTGCCGCTCCAGCCAACGCTGCGCGATGGTAAGCAATACGGCGGATCTCGAGGGAAAACGCGGGCTACCGGCCAAGGTAATAACATTCATGGCAACTCCTTAACTTCTTTCCAATATGGCCTGTTGACCTGATTTTTTGTCATGATTAAGCCGCTATTTTGTACCGGTTCGGCAGCCTAATTTACATCTGGTTAACCATGTTATGATTTAAATCCTACAAATTAAAATACGTTTTATGGCTGACTATATTCAAAAATGATGGATTGCCGGGGAAGAGCGTTGATGATTAGCGGGATAGCGACATACGTCGGAAGGAGCGGCGCTGGATTATCAGGGTTAACGTACCTATAAGTAAGGCTATGGCTTACAGGCTCAACGCGCAGCGTCGGATTGGCCGAAAAGAGAGAGATTCTTCCTAAGCGAGTAATTATATACCCTAAATAATTCGAGTTGCATGAAGGCGGCGAGGCCCAGGGAAGGGCCGAGTATTGCCAACGTACCTGCAACTTGAAGTATGACGGGTATAGGAATGCTAAAAGTGTGTGGCCAGTGGTAGTTCCCATTTATCGGTGGCCAAAACGGTAAATAGGACAAACTTCAAGCCGAAGGGATTAACGCTGAATGTCTGGACCTTCGGGTGGATCGGTTTGAGTGACAAGCCGTTTTCGTAGAGGAAGATCGACGCCTATTTCTTGTGAGGAAAAAAATAAGCGTATAACTCTTCAAAAAACTTGACCATAAAGCACATGCAGCTAATGGAAACCAGAAAGGACGAAATACGTTTTGGTAAGGAATACCAAGTTTGGTAAGCAATATCTGCACCGCTTAATATTGACGCAGAAAACAATATCGATAAAAAAATCAGCATATATCGAATTATTTTTTTTGTCATAAATAGGCTCTCTGGGCTGATAATATTATATTAACATGGCTTGCTAATATTGGCGGCGTTAATAGCAAATCTTTATCTCTTGTTATTTGGACTATTATCTCCTTGTCCGTTCCCTTTTTCAAAGCACCCTCCAGCAAGGGCGCCGCCGATCAACCCTAATGTTAACCCCGGAACGCCTCCCGCCGATCCCGCGATCATGCCTCCAATAACGCCATTATTGCAACTAATAACCTTATCGCCCAACTTGTTATAATAACCACCAGAATTAGGCGCATTTTTTGAAGCGGTATCAGCATTGCTAGCACCACTATGCTGATTACCACCAAAAGACTTATGATGGTTAACAGTGGATGAGTTATTCATAAAATTCTCCTTGATAATAATGAATATCTAATTTATCCGTTATGCTAATCAACGAACAGACATTACAAATAATGTTTGGTAAAATAAGCCACTTATCATTATCTTCCATGAAGAGGTATCATTGCTCAATGACATTTTTTCAGTTTACTTAATGGCTCGGTTAATCTCAAGGAATTTTCAAAATTCTTTATTACACATAAGTGAGGTATTATATTTGCTGATTATTTATTAAAATATGACTGTTATTAAATTTAATATCACCGCCTAATGGTAATTTTCTTTCTTAATAGGTATACGCGTAACGCGCTTTGCATAAAATACGAACCACATAACCTAGACCCTGTTTTTTACGCTGACGGGAGATGATTTCATCCCCCGCTGGAATTGCGGGTGGCCAGCCAGCATAACAGTGAACCGGCGGTCACCATCAGCACCCCCAGCCAAAACGACAGCAACAGCTGCGTGTTTAACAGCACGCCCGCCAGCAGCGAGGACAATACCGGGGTGAAATAGGACGCGGTGGCCAATAGCATTAAGTTACCGCGCATGATGCCGCGGTTCCACGCCGCATACGCCACCGCCGAGGCGCCGCCGGCCACGGTAAAACGCGCAACGGCGGCAATATCCATATGCATCCCCCGTTCGTGGCTGAAGGCATATTGTATCCACAGGGTAACGGCGGTGAGGATAAAAAACAGCGCGACCCCGTCTTTTCCCTTGGCCCATTTTTTTGTGACATTACAATACGCCGCCCAAATCAGGGCGCCGCAAAAGGCCAGTCCGTAGCTTAAGGGGTTCGAGACGATATTCCGGCCTATTCTCGGCAGCGACCAGCCTCCCTCGCCCCCCATGATCCAGCCGATGCCGTACAGGCATAACAACAGCCCCGGTATCAGCCATTTATTGGCCTTTTCGCCGTTAATCAATACCGCCATCAGAATGGTAAAGCTGGGCCACAGATAATTCACCATGCCGATCTCGATGGCCTGGGCGCGACTATTGGCGTACCCCAAGGCCAGGGAAAGGAAAATCTCATAGCTGGCAAACATGATACCGCCGGCTATCAGGTACTTGCGTGGGAAAGATCGCAGAGAAGGAAAACCCACCAGCAGCAGCAAAAACAGCGAACTGACGCTGTAAATGATAGCGGCCCCACCGATGGGACCCAACGCTTCGCTGACGCCCCTGATTAAACCAATGGTGCTGCTCCAGAGCAGAATGGCCAACAATCCCCACAACGTCGCCTTGTTCTCCGGCGAAAAAACAAACATCTTTAACCCCTTGAATAGGTGCTTTATTTCCCCGGCATCCGCTGAAGGACGATTATTACTTTTCCAGCATCCTGTTGATCTTTTTCGCTTTCCATTTATCGATATGCTTATCGAACACAAATGTTCTCAGCCCACGATTGATGAGCAGGACGCAAGCCGCCGACGGGGGGAACGACACTGAAGCCCCTGTCGACGTGCGGCGATTAACGCCAGCTCGGATTCTTCATAATACTGATGCGGCCGCAGCCCAACAGCGCAATGGCCAGACCGGCGAAGAAATACACCGCCATAATCTCAACGCCCCAGCCGCCGACCTTGTCGATGGTAAAAACGAGGCCCGGATCGGTAATCAACCAAGCGAAGATCATGGTAAAGGCGAAAATCAGCGCCGCGGGACGGACTAAGATCCCCAGGATGAGCAGAATAGGCATGAGGACTTCGCCTATATAGACGCCGTAGCCGACGTATGCCGGCAAGCCGTGATGGATCACCATGGCGATAATGTTGTCAATACCGTGGAAAATTTTATGTATGCCGTGTGGCAGCATCATGCCGCCGAAGGCCAGACGAAGAATGAATTTCCCCAGATCCGGGTGATCCAGCATCCGATTAAAAGCAGCTATCATTATAATTTGTCCATTGGCAAAAAAGATGAAAGGTAATCGTTACATGTGTCACTTTGATATTCAATGACAATTCCCACCGCGGCTGCCATTGATTTTCGCTATAGTGAGCCTCATGTTATTCAGATAGATCTCCAACGATAATCAGGGCCGCCTTATGACTAATCCGTTACTTGCTTCTTTTATCCTTCCGCCTTTTTCCGCCATCAAGCCCGAGCATATCGTCCCGGCGGTAAAATCCGCCCTTGAGGACTGCCGCCGTAGCGTGGAACAAGTCGTCGCGTTGTCGGGCCCCTATAGCTGGGATAACCTGTGCCAGCCGCTGGCCGAGACGGACGATCGCCTGGGCCGCATCTGGTCGCCGGTGGGCCATCTCAATGCGGTTCAAAACAGTCCTGAACTGCGGGAAGCCTATGAACAAAGCCTGCCGCTGCTGTCAGAATACAGCACCTGGGTCGGTCAGCATAAGGGATTGTATGAAGCATATCGCAATCTCCGCGACGGCGATAACTATGCGGATTTGAGCGTGGCGCGCAAGAAAGCCGTGGATAACGCCCTGCGTGATTTCGAGTTATCCGGTATCGGCCTGTCGCCGGAAAAACAGAAACGCTACGGTGAAATCGCCGCCCGGCTCTCGGAGCTGGGGTCGGCGTACAGTAACAACGTGCTGGACGCCACCATGGGCTGGAGCAAGCTCATTACCGACGAATCCGAACTGAGCGGCATGCCGGAAAGCGCGTTGGCCGCCGCCCGCGCCAAGGCCGAGGCCAAAGAGCAGGAGGGGTGGCTGCTGACCCTGGATGTGCCCAGCTATTTGCCGGTGATGACCTATTGCGATAATGGGGCGCTGCGGGAAGAGCTGTATCGCGCCTACAATACCCGCGCTTCCGATCAAGGACCGAATGCCGGTAAATGGGATAACGGTCCGATCATGAGCGAGATCCTGGCGCTGCGCCACGAATTGGGGCAACTGCTGGGATTCGCGAGTTATGCCGAAAAATCCCTGGCCACCAAAATGGCGCACGATCCGCAGCAGGTACTGGATTTTCTTACCGACCTGGCCAAACGCGCCCGGCCGCAGGGAGAGCAGGAGTTGGCGCAGCTGCGCGCGTTTGCCGCCGAGCATCATGGCCAGGATAATTTGCAGCCTTGGGATATCACCTACTACGGCGAGAAGCAAAAGCAGCATCTTTACGCGATCAGCGATGAACAGCTGCGACCCTATTTTCCGGAGCAGCGCGTCGTTAACGGCCTGTTTGAAGTGGTAAACCGGATTTACGGCGTGACCGCCGAAGAACGTACCGATGTGGAGACCTGGCACCCCGAGGTGCGTTTCTTCGATTTGTTCGATAACCAGGGGGAATTGCGCGGCAGCTTCTACCTGGATCTTTATGCCCGAGAAAACAAACGCGGCGGCGCCTGGATGGATGATTGCGTCGGCATGCTGCGCAAGGCCGACGGCAGTCTGCAAAAGCCGGTGGCCTACCTGACCTGTAATTTCAACCGTCCGGTCAGCGGCAAACCGGCACTGTTCACCCACGACGAAGTCACGACTTTGTTCCATGAATTCGGTCACGGTCTGCATCATATGCTGACCCGTATCGATACCCCGGGAGTGGCCGGCATTAACGGCGTGCCTTGGGATGCGGTGGAACTGCCGAGCCAGTTTATGGAAAACTTCTGCTGGCAGCCGGAGGCGCTGGAGTTTATCTCCGGCCATTACGAAACCCACGAGCCCTTGCCAAAAGAGATGCTGGACAAGCTGCTGGCGGCCAAGAATTACCAGGCCGCCCTGTTTATCCTGCGTCAGCTGGAGTTCGGTTTGTTTGATTTCCGGATGCATTACGAGTACAGCGCCGAACAAGGCGCCCGGATTCTGGAAACCCTGGCGCAGGTGAAACAGCAGGTGGCGGTGATGCCGGCGGTGGAGTGGAGCCGTTTCCCCCATGCGTTCAGCCATATTTTCGCCGGCGGATACGCGGCGGGTTATTACAGCTATTTGTGGGCGGATGTGCTCGCGGCGGATGCCTGGTCCCGTTTCGAGGAAGAGGGCATTTTCAACCGCGACACCGGCAAGTCGTTCCTGGACAATATCCTGTCGCGCGGCGGCTCGGAAGAACCCATGGTGTTGTTCACCCGTTTCCGCGGACGCGAGCCGAAGCTGGATGCCATGCTGCACCATTACGGCATTCGGGGATAACGGGTTGCGCGCTATGCCATGCCGCACCATAACGAGTTTCGGGGATAACGTATTGAGCGCTATGCCATGCTATACCATGACGGGTTTCGGTGATAACGAGTGAGCTCTGTTTGCCTGAGCCGTGAAGGCGAAGTGGATGAGCAGCGGCTCATTGCCCTGGCGGAGCGCTGGGGGTTGACGAGCGATCCGTCGGCGGTGATGGAGTTGATGTTAACGCCCCGGCGTCTGGAATTGCGCAAACGGGACGAGCCCAAGCTTGGGGCTATTTTTGTCGATTTCACCAGCGGGATTGCCGCCCATCGCCGCCGTTTCGGCGGCGGTCGTGGCGAGGCGGTGGCCAAAGCGGTGGGCGTCAAGGGTAATCACCTGCCGGAGGTGGTGGATGCCACTGCCGGGCTGGGACGAGATGCGTTTGTCCTGGCTTCGCTGGGGTGTCGCGTGCGGATGTTTGAACGCCATCCGGCGGTGGCCGCGTTGCTGGATGACGGTTTGCAACGGGCCTACGCCGATCCGGAAGTGGGGGAGTGGTTGTCCCAGCGGCTTATCCTGATCCATGGCTCCAGCCTGGAAGGTTTGATGGGTTTGCTGCCCCGTCCGGAGGTGGTTTACCTCGATCCGATGTTTCCGCACCGGCCGAACAGCGCCCTGGTTAAAAAAGAGATGCGCGTATTTCAGTCGCTGGTGGGCAGCGATCAAGACGCAGATCGGCTGCTGGCCCCGGCGCGTGCGCTGGCGACCCGGCGAGTGGTGGTAAAACGGCCCGATTACGCGCCGCCGCTGGCGGGCATTGCGGCCCAAGCCCATATCACCACCAAAAACCATCGATTTGATTTATATACGCCCGCCGAATCCGGGTCGGCTTTTTAGACGCGGCGTTCTGTCTCGATCGGGCATTACATCATCTATCTGCGTACTCCGCCATTCGGGCGGAGTGCGTTAACTCCCGACTACTCTTCGTAAACTTCTTCGTCGTTAAGCGGGACGATCAGCATATCCACATGTACGGTATTGATCAGCTGTCGCGCCGAAGACATCAGCTTACTCCAGAAATCCTGATGGTGACCGCATAACACCAAGTCCACGTCGTACTTGTTGATGGCATCCACCAGCACCTGGGCGAGATCGCCGCTGCCGCTCAGTACCTCGGTAATGGGATAACCGGCGTTTTGCGACAGCTGGGTCATGGCGTGCTGGGTTTCTTCGGAGATGCGTTTTTGCATATCACCCAGATTGACGTCAATCAGGCCGGTATAAAGATCGGAATAATTGACATCGACATGGATCAGCGAAACCTTGGCATTGTATGGTCTGGCCATCGACACGGCTTTTTCCACCAAAACGTTACTTTCCGGTGAAAGGTCAACGGCGATAAGAATGTGTTTATAAGACATAATCAGACTCCTTGCAAAATGTCACTCGTTAACTCGTCGCGGGTCACTCGTTTGGCCTGCCTGTGACAGAATGAGTTTACCACCCCGCGGCACCGGAGAAGTGATGCCGGGATCACGTCGAACCGAATAATATCAGCTGGTTGGCACAAACAGCCGTCGCTGAGGGTACGGCACCGGCCAAGAAATATCAGCATTAATATATGTTGCTGAATGTTAATGGTTTGAATATCAATGTACTCGTTCTAGTATAGTCTTTTATGGGAGCCGGGTCGCATCCTTGGCATCCTACCGGCGTTGGCAAAAAAATGTGCAAATATGCATAAATTATGTCGCTTCGGTTGCTTTCTTTTGACAAACCTTTTCTACACTCAATATTGTATACCCTAAATAATTCGAGTTGCGGGAAGGCGGCGACGCAGCGAATCCCTAGGAGCTTACTCAGGTAAGTGACTAGGGTGAGCGAGGAAAGCCAACGTACCTGCAACTTGAAGTATGACGGGTATAGAACCTCATAATACTGTTAGCACGTTGATCTAATCTCAGACATATCAAATTTGGGGTGGGCTTGTTCAGCTCTGTGGTAAGTTATTAAGGGGCGTAACCGCTGAGAGCCCGCGGGTCGGGGATTCAGTGTGGATTTGCGTCGCCGGGGAGGGGGTATGATCAACACCGTTGCGCTTTTTTGGGCTTTATGTGTCGTCTGCGTCGTCAATATGGCGCGCTATTACTCTTCATTACGGGCGTTATTAGTCGTACTTCGCGGTTGTGATCCGCTGCTTTATCAATATGTGGACGGCAGCGGGTTTTTTACCGCTCACGGTCAACCCAGCAAGCAGTTGAGATTGGTTCGTTATATCTATGCGCAGCGCTATATTGATCATCACGATCAGGAATTTATACGCCGTTGCGAACGGGTACGGCGACAGTTTATGCTCACCAGCGCGCTGTGTGGGTTGATTATTGTCAGCCTGATTTCCCTGGCTATCTGGCATTAAGAGAAAGCGCAAGGCGACCCCCAGGTTGCCCGAGTTTATTAACAAAGTGCCCGGTCGGGACAGGCCGCTAGATCGTAAACACGCCGTAAACACATCCCTGTGGGCTCGATCCGCGCCGTCCCTGGCGCGGACGGTTTACTCTTCTAGCAACCTGTCCCGCCTAATTATCTCCCGAGTATGTTTGTCGGCATTCTTTGCTAAATACATTTCAGCGCCAGCCAGTAAAGCGATCCTGACAACACTATCGCCACCGGCAGGGTAAGTACCCAGGCTAGCAGGATATTCTGCACGGTCTTGCTTTGTACGCCGCCGCCGTCCACCAGCATGGTGCCCGCCACCGCCGAGGACAACACATGGGTGGTGGAAACCGGCATGCCGGTATAACTGGCGACGCCGATGGAGACCGCGGCGGTGACCTGTGCCGAGAGTCCCTGCGCATAGGTCATGCCCTTTTTGCCGATTTTTTCACCGATGGTGGTGGCAACACGCTGCCAGCCGATCATCGTGCCTATTGACAGCGCCAGCGCGACGGCAACGATAATCCAGATCGGGGCATATTCAACGGTGGCCAGCAGGTCCTTGCGCAAATTGCCCAGGAAGCGTTTATCTTCACTGGAGGTTAACGGTAGTTTGACCAGTTTATCCGTCGTATCGGCGATGCACATCAGCAGGCGCCTGACGTGTGAACGCTCGCCCGGGCTGAGATGATCGTAGCTTTGCAGATTTTCCAATAGCGCCATGGTGCGGTCTATGGCGATGAGCGCCCGGGTGCCGTCGCAGTGAAATACCGTGGTGGCGGGCAGGGCTGAAGGAATATCCGGCGCCGGAATAACCTGTGTATCGGTATCGGCGATTTGCGGCAGGGTTGCCGCATGCAGATGATAAAACTGCTGCAGGTTACCCACGGCATCCCTGGTGCGGGCGATATCATAGCCGGTGGCACTCATATTCACCATAAATCCCGCCGGGGCGACACCCATTAACACCAGCATTATCAGGCCGATACCTTTCTGTCCGTCATTGGCGCCATGGGCGAAGCTCACGCCCGCCGCGGAGAGGATAAGCGCCGTTCGGGTCCAGAATGGCGGTTTGCGCTTGCCGTCTTTCTTTTCCCGTTCTGCCGGGGTCAGGTGGATACGGCGGCGTTTCGGGGTGCCGCTCCAATAGCGGCGCAAAACGAAAACCAGCGCCCCCGCCAGCACCAGCCCCACGATGGGAGAAATGATAAGGGACAGGAAAATTTCAATCAGCTTGGGGATATTCAGCGCCGCCACCACCGAGGTATGGGTGAGCAGCGCGTTGGTCAGGCCGATACCGATAATGGCGCCAATCAACGTATGGGAGCTGGAGGCCGGCAAACCGAAATACCAGGTGCCCAGGTTCCAGATGATGGCCGCCAGCAGCATGGAGAACATCATCGCCAGTCCGTGGGTGGAACTGACGTTCAATAAAAGATCCACCGGCAGGAGATGAACTATGGCGTACGCCACGCTCAAACCCCCTAACAGCACCCCGAGAAAATTGAATATCCCGGACATTCCCACCGCCAGCTGAGAGCGAAGGGCGCGGGCATAGATGACGGTTGCCACCGCATTGGCTGTATCATGAAACCCATTGATAGCTTCATATATTAATACAAATATTAACGCGATAACCAACATAAGACCGGTATGAAATTCCAGGCCGGTAAAAAGATGCAGCATAAAGGTTACGCCATTTATTGGACATGAACGGGGCGCATTATCTGCGACAACGGGGGCGCTGGAAAAGCAAAATATGACCTTTTTATGACATTTTATTGACGCTGTCCTTACGGTTTCTTTGGTTTGTCAGCGATATCAATAGGTTAATTCTGTTTTCCCAGGCGTTTTTTAGCGCGACTGGCGTCTGCCGCCGGGGATGGCTACAATCAGGGGCCCCGGCAAACGCGCCAGACAGGCGATACCCTTGAAAAACAGGGCCAGGGTACACTTAAGTCAAGTGAGTACGATGAGAGTAAGAATAAGTTAGGCTTGTATAAATTGAGTGGGTATAAATTGATTGAGTGAGCACAGTGGAACAATTTGACGCCATCATCATCGGCGCCGGAGCCGCGGGTTTGTTTTGCGCCGCCCAGGCCGGCCAGCGGGGCCTCAGGGTATTGCTCCTGGACAACGGCAAAAAGCCGGGCCGCAAGATCCTGATGTCCGGCGGCGGCCGCTGCAACTTCACCAACCTGCACGTGGAACCCGCCGCTTTTCTCTCGCAAAATCCCCACTTTTGCAAATCGGCGCTATCGCGCTACAGCCAGTGGGATTTCATCGAGCTGGTACGGCATCACCGCATCGCCTTCCATGAAAAAACCCTCGGCCAGCTGTTTTGCGACGATTCGGCCCAGCAGATCGTAACCATGCTGCTGGATGAGTGCCGGCGCGGCGGGGTGACCCTCAGGATGCGCAGCGAGGTGGCGGCGCTGGAAAAGCGTGAAGTAGAAAAGCGCGGAGCAGAAAAGCCCAGTGAACAGTTCCACGTGCTCCTCCCCGCCGGCGAGGTCACGGCGCCGTCGCTGGTGGTGGCCACCGGCGGCCTCTCCATGCCCGGACTCGGCGCCACGCCGTTCGGCTACCGCCTTGCCGAACAGTTCGGTATTTCGGTGGTGCCCACCCGCGCCGCGCTGGTGCCTTTTACCCTGCATAAACCGCTGCTGGAATCCTTGGGCACCCTGGCCGGCGTCGCCTTGCCTTCCCAGGTGGAGGCCGCCGACGGCATGTCCTTTCGTGAGAATCTGCTCTTCACCCATCGGGGCCTCTCCGGCCCGGCGATGCTGCAAATTTCCAGCTACTGGCAAAATGGCGAATTCCTCACACTCAACCTAATGCCGGAGCGCGATCTGGAGGCGTTTATCGCCGATGAGCGACGGGATCACCCCAACCAAACGCTGAAAAATACCCTGGCAAAGGTACTGCCGCGCCGGTTTGTGGAGTGCTGGCATACTCTGCTGAACATCCCGGAATGCACCTTGACGCAGCTCAGCCGCCGCCAGCAAAACGACTGGGTGATGTCTTTGCGGCAGTGGCGCGTACAGCCCAACGGCACCGAGGGCTATCGCACCGCCGAAGTCACCCAGGGGGGCGTGGACACCCGCCGGCTGTCCTCAAAAACCATGGAAAGCCAGCAGGTGCCGGGATTGTATTTTATCGGCGAGGTGGTGGACGTCACCGGCTGGCTGGGAGGCTATAACTTCCAATGGGCCTGGAGCTCGGCCTGGGCGTGTGCGCAGGCGCTGGCATGAATGTCGTAAACTGAGGTAATTAAACGTTTGGCCCGAGCATGTGCAGGGATTGAGTGAGCCGTCATAACAAAAACGCATTACCGGCAGGGCAGGTTGAATTATCAAAATTTAGTAAAATTTATTTGAAAGAATTTACACTGTTTTAAATGCGGTAAATATCGCCCTCCGTAGGAAAATGGGGGTTCCACAGCAGTCCGTGATCATTCAGCCAACGCCTCTGCCACCTCTGTACGCGGATTGGGTAGTTTTTTCACTAACCAGTATAAAAACAGCGGCTGCATCAAGGTAAGCAGTACCGACAGACCTGCCAGTTCTGCAAACCTGTCCAGTTGCCCATCAACTTCAGTCAATATCATTGAAGATACCACCGCCGCCATTCCGCTAAACACATGCTGATTGACACTCTGTAAAGACATAAAGGCCGCGCGCTCCCAAGGTTGCGGCACCTGGGAATTCACCGCTGCCGCGGCAATAGTGCGCGTTGCGGTTAACGACATAAATAAGGTAAAAATAAGCAGCGGCGGCAACCATGGTGTATGCATAAAACCATCCCACAGCAGGAATATCACCAGCACAGCGATGGCCAGAGTGATCCGCAGCGCGCCAAGCCTATCAATTAACTGTCCTCCCCATTGCAGCACTATCAGGCTGGCAACCCCGCCTACCGCATAATATAGGCTCATCGCGTCTCGCGGCACTCCACGGTTAAACTGTAGCCACGAGGCTAGATGGGGAACGATTAAAAACGTACTGAAAATAGCGATACCCATCGCCATAAAAGCGTTTATCACAAGCCGGTTACCGAGCATAGCCAATAACGACACTTCACCTGCATTTTGATTCTCGGCAGTCTCAAGATGCGCCGTCATATTCGGTAGTAGCAGCCATGCCGTGACCAGCGTTATGGCGCCTAAGGCACTGACCACCATAAAAGGCGCACCCCAGCCATACAGCAGGGATAGCTTCAAACCGAAGGGAACGCCCGCGATAGCCGCGACGGAAAATGCGCCCATCACCATCGCCATCGCTCGCCCGCGATGATAGACAGGCACCCGATCGGTGACTATCGCCAGCGCAATTGACGTTGCCGGCCCGGCGAAAAGTCCCGCCAGGGTTCGGGCGGTAAATAGGCTCTTCATGTCCCATGCGTAAGCACAAAATAGCGTCGCCAATGACAGCCCCAATAAGGTGATAATCACGACATGTTTTCGATCGAAGCGGTCAATGAACTTGGCAAAAAACAGTGAAGAGAGCGCGGCAGCTAGGGTATAGGCGCCCCCCCAAATAGCCGATCCAAGTGGGTGGAATGGACAGATCACGCGCCAGGTCGGGACCTAACGGCATAATCATCATAAAATCGAGGGCATTGACCAGTTGAATCAGTGCAGCCAGTAAAATCGTTTTAATGGCTAACGGAGACATTGTATTTGTCATGGGAACTCAGTTGTTAAATGAATAGATTATCTCCTGTTAGACTTAAATTAACTCAAAACCAGGGTAGTCGGCAGATTGCAAATTGTTACCCAGGCGGCCTGGATACCCGCAGCCTCTCTTCCAAAACCATGGAAAGCCAGCAGGTGCCGGGATTGTATTTTATCGGCGAGGTGGTGGACGTCACCGGCTGGCTGGGAGGCTATAACTTCCAATGGGCCTGGAGCTCGGCCTGGGCCTGCGGGCGGGCGCTGGCGTTGTCAAACGCTAAGGTTGCTTTACAACGTGTAAGGTTGTTTATCCGTATTTTTGGAACCGTTAAGGAACTATTTAGGCCGCCTACGCCATTATACAATCTCACTCCTATTCCTTTGCTGTGAGCTTAGAGTGGAGAGTGAGTGAGTAGTACCGGTCGGACTTTCGGGTCCGACCATCCCTCAGACGGAGGATGGGTGGTCGGTTTTTAGTTCAGGATCCTGCAACTCCTACTTACCGTGGAACTCCCAAATCACAACCCCGATTAATAGGTGATGAACCGCCGATGGATTCTGGCGACGAGTTCCCGTTTCGCGGCAATGGTTGTGGTCTCTCCCGACATGCGATATATGCGGTCACCTAAGCGGAAGACGCTTGATGCGAAAGCAACTGGTTCAACGAAGTGCCGATAAAGATCAAACCTATTGTGCCGGTTTTGACTGGCGCGTTTTTCTCTGACAAACTCAGGACATCAGCAGAATAACCTGAAATTCAGGGGAGTAACTATGACAACCCGTTATGAAAGTGATTTTTATGGCTGGACTCAGGAACAGGCAGGTTTGTTGCGTTCAGGTCGTCTTGCCGAGCTGGACACCAAAAATTTGCTGGAGGAAATTGAGTCGATGGGAGCGAGTGCGGAAAATGAGCTTGAGTCTCGTCTCGAAGTTTTGTTCATCCATCTGCTGAAATGGCAATTCCAGGCGGAAAGACAAGGACGGAGCTGGAGACTGACCATTGAAGAACAGCGCCGCAAGATTGAGCGCCGCTTGAAAAAAAGCCCCAGCCTGAAACAACATCTTTCAGAAATTATAGAAGATGCCTACGGCGATGCGGTGATAAGCGCGGAGCGCGAAACCAATATTAAGCGCACCGTTTTTCCGTCATCCTGCCCGTGGTCTTTTGAGCAATTTATGAATCCGGAGTTTTATCCGGAATGATCTCCGGGTAACGTTAACTTTTGCTGTGTTGCATCATCATTATTTTATTAACAACAGCACGGGTTTTGACTGGCGCTTCTAT
Source organism: Sodalis sp. dw_96 (assembly GCF_018449575.1). Lineage (GTDB taxonomy): Bacteria > Pseudomonadota > Gammaproteobacteria > Enterobacterales > Enterobacteriaceae > Acerihabitans. The sequence continues at coordinate 198,123 of NZ_JAAVUT010000006.1, forward strand.
AGAAGTTTTTTTGCATTGATCAGGATATGAGCTATTTTCCGCCTACGAGATCAATAAAACCCGCGGTGACATAAGAAGCTTCATCAGATGACAACCACGCTATCGCCTGGGCGACCTCCTTAGGCTGGCCGCCACGTTTCATTGGTAGATTATCCTTTAAGCGATAAACTCGTGTTGCCTCGCCGCCATCAGCGTGCCTTCCTGCGCGATATCTGCCAGTACAACGATGGTGTGTCCGCCAATATGACGGATTATATCGATAACCTCTTGTGCACAGGCCTTACGCGTGTGTTAGCCAATACAGATCTTGTGTCCCTTGATTGCTAAGCTTAATGCTGTAGCGCGACCGATGCCGGTGACTAAAGTCATTTTATTTTTCATGCATTACTAATCAAGTAAATAATTCAATTTCAAACAATCTCGATGGCATCATTCACAACATTACCACCAGAAAAACATCCAGGAATATCGGGCACTCGAACACCGAGGGATGATTCGCTTTTATCGATAGCGACTGGATCCAATATTCAAACCTCCAAAAGAAATGGCTTAAAGCTCGGACTGCTTTTTTATACTTTTTAGAGCGGGTAACGGTATGTCTTTTTGCGGATGTTTTACCGTTACCAACCATATTCCAATAAATGATTAACCAAAATTCTTATTTACTTATCTATTTCGTTATACAAGTAGCTCAGTGTCAATAATAAGCTGCCCGTTTTTTATCGTCACGGTCACCTGCTTTCCGGTGGTAAAACCGCACTGATGCAGCCAACGGCCTTTCAGATTTATGGCGGGCCGGGCGTTGGGCATGCCGCCATTTGGAACATAGCCTACAGTATAATAACGGGTTTCAACTTTTGCTTGGGATGTGCGGGGTTTTGACTTAATATGCTTTTTAGCCATGGTAACTACTCTCTTATCTCTTAGTTGCTGATGGTGAGCGGCGGTGGGGCGCGTCAACGCCTTATCGTCGCGTTTGTATTTATTAATATATAACTGACATCAATTATAAGCGGGCATAGTATCAAAATGCTTTACGGCTATAAGTAATAACAAAAAGTAAGCGTTAATAAGATCAGTTAATCAGTAAGTTTCATACTGGATACTTTATCAGTGGAAAGATGAAAAATCCACCTAAAAGAGAAAAATAAATAACCAAGTGAAGTAATGATTTCTATTTTTAATATTAATATGGTGGTAATTTTTTTATTGGAATACCTTATCGTTAATAAAAACGTTGCCAATAAATATACAGATTTTGGCGATTCGCTTTAATGCGTTGCTGATACATCAATCAATATTGTGCCATCATTTACGCATGTCGCTTAATTAAAGAAGTCCTGCAATGAAAGGCGTTGACGAAATTCCCCGGCTCGCTTCCCCCATGCCATTTGGGCACAAATGCGCGCGTGCCATGAATGCTTCCCCCCGCAGAATAGCCTCGAATAACCAACGCCTGCTATAAAAAAATCCAGCCTCACTCAATCTGCAAATTTGTCCCGTAGCCTAACGCTTGAAGGGACGATCCCACGCCGTCCCTGCCACTCAACGGTTACAAGATTGCGATACAGTCCGGCATAATGGCTAGTTGCCTGCCTGGGACGGCTTATCGCCAAGCCACTGCATAAACTCGGCGACATGCGGTGCCCAAAGATCGGGGCGCGTCATAGTGAGGTGACCGGGGGATGTGGGCGTGCCCGCTTGAACGATATAACGGCCCTGTTTAAGCTTCGGTACAAGATGTTCGAGCACCTGCAGGCTGTCCGGATTAAACTCGTCGTCGGAAAAATTGAGCGCGAAAAGCTTGGTTTTGATGTTGGCTAGGCCGGGCTCAGGATCATAGCTGAATGACGACTTAAGAGAATAAAGAATGTCGTTGGCGTCAACGTGCCCGGCCGCGGTGCGGTTAGCCGCCAGGAAGGTGTCCGCCGCCGGCCCGTCGGGAATGGTTCTTTGCAGGTTCGGCGCGCTGTCAATCATCATCCGCAGCACGTTGTAGCCCAGGACCCAACTGCGGGGAGTGTGTTTGTACTCTCCGTTCATCCACTGCGGATCGGTGCGGATTCCGTCGATCACCATGCGCCGCCACAGCAGGTTGCGGCCTGAAACCTTGATCGGCAGCGAAACCACCGGCATCACGCCGTCCATCATGTCGGGATAGGCCTCCGCCCACTGCCAGGCGTTCATTCCACCCATGGACATGCCGAGAATGGCATGGAGATGCCTGATCCCCAGCGTCTCTGTCACCAGCTTGTGCTGGAGATCAACCATATCGCCATAATCGTAATTGGGGAATTTTGCCTTCAATCCGTCGCTCGGCTGGCTGGATTGACCATGGCCCACGCTGTCGGTAAAGATGAGATAGTAGCGGTTCGCGTCGAGGGGACGGCCCGAATCGAACAGCGCTTTGGTAAAGGTGGGACTCAAAAGCGCGCGGCTGTCGGCACCGGTCCAATGCAACACAAGGACCGCATTGTCGATGTCGCCCCTGGCGTTCCGATGCGGCTTGCCCAGGGTTGCATAATGGATCTTCAGTCTCTTGAGCGTCTCGCCATCGCGGAAGGTGTAGTTGTCGAACCACGCGTCCCCCTGCACGGCGGCCCGGTTGATCTGCCGATCCCAGGGTGAAGCCGGCGCGTTGCTGTCGGCAGGCTTTAGCGAATTTGACTGGGCAAGTGCCGGACTTGCCAACAGGGTTCCGGCAAGAAGGAGGCCGAGCAGTACGCTGATTTTGGTGCGTATCCGTTTATACTGCATGAAAAGTTCCTTGTGTAGTTGGGGCTGACGGAGGTCTCATTGCCAAAAAGGGGTGCCTAATGCCGCTAAAATCGTACATTAAAGCCAAAATAGGGCCTTAATGTACGAAAATACGGACATTATAAAGGATGGCGCTTGATAAGCGGAATGCGCCGTTGCCGAGGATCTCAGTCGGCATACTGGGCTATACCGTTGCCAAACGACCAGTTCTCCTTTTTCACCTCCACCAGATTGATAAAGACGTCGCCGGGAGAGATGCCGAGCTGTTGATGCAACTCATCGGCGATAGTCTGGTAGAGCCGCTTTTTCTGATCGAGGGTTCGGCCTTCGTTCAGGGTTATCTGGATCATCACCAGCCGGTCGGTTCGCGTGATACCGAGGTATTTCGCGTCATACACCAAATGTTCACGGTCATGTTCATTCAGAACCTGGAAGTTATCATTCTCAGGTACTGAAATGGCGGTTCGCATGGCCTCGTAAACGATATGGCCGATTTTCCCTATGTAGCCGCTGTCTTGATTCTTCATGGTATCAATACGTACGATAGGCATCGTTTATGCTCCTGTTGCCGAGGGTTTTTCATTAAAGACGCTGCGAGGAGCGTCCCAAAAGTATGAATGTCGCTAACGCGGATACGGCGGCGATAATCGCCGCGCAGGCCATCAGCAGGCTGAAACCGAAAATGAATCCCTGATGGGCGGTCTGTAGCCAAAGGGTCATGCCGCCGGACGGGATTTTATCTGCCAGCCATGACTGTATCTGGCCGGCGGCGACGTGATGAACGGCGTCCCGCAGGTCAACGGTTTCAGCCAGGGGAAGGTGTAAACGCTGTACGGCAAAAAAGCGGCTGATTCCCGCCGTTAATACAGCGCCGAGCCCGGTCAGGCCGATAAGCAACCCGACAAACCTGAAGGTGGATGCCAGCCCCGACGCCATCCCGGCGCGTTCCAACGGCACCACCTGCATGGAAACCCTGGCGGTTTCACCGTTAAGCAGGCCGGCGCCCATGCCTAATATAAACATGCCTATGGCGACGAAGAGATAACTGCCTGTCGCCGCCCAGGCAATAACGGCATTACCTGCCGCCGCCAGCAGCAGTCCGATAACCAATATCCCACGGCCGGAAAATGTTTGCGAAAGACGCCCGGCAAACCAGGGGCCGGTCAACAGGGGGATACTGAAAGGCAGCAAAGCCAGTCCGGTTTTGCCCGGATTGGAAAAAAATGTTCCTTGCAGGAAAACCGGCAGATAGGTGGTCATGACGTAACAGGTGGACGCAAAGGCAAGCATCGCGATACTGGAACCGATAAATGCCGGGTTGCGAAACAGCTGCAAATCCACCATCGGCCGTTTCTGAAGGCGTTCCGCATAAATGAAAACAATAAATAACAGGGCGCCGGCGAGAAAAAGCATCTTAACGGAAAAGAGGTTGAATCCTTGATTGCCGCCGTCAATCAATGCGGTGGCGAAGCAGGCCAATGCCGCGGCAAAGAGTATCGCCCCGCTGATATCAAGGCGGGCATGGAGCAGATCCCGTGACTCATTCACCGATCGCGCTGCCAGGATAAACAGCGCAACGCCGATCGGCGCATTGATCAAAAAAGCCCATTGCCATCCCAACCCGGCGGTGATGACGCCACCTACTATCGGCCCCGCCGTGGCCGCCACGCCGATGACCACGCCCCACACCGCAAATGCCTTGGCCCTTTCGCTACCCTGAAATTCCTTTCCCAGGACGGCGAGAGCCGAGCTGAGCTGCATCGCAGCCCCGATGCCCTGCAAAGCCCGGCCGATATTGAGCTGCATAATGGATTGCGACAAACCGCAGAAAACCGACGCTAAAGTGAAAATCGCCAGTCCCCACAGCAGGCATTTTTTCCTGCCGAAGCGGTCGGCTATGGCGCCGGCGGGCATCAGGCACGCGACAAAGGCCAGGATATAGGCGCTGATAACCCATTCAACGCCGCTGAAAGCGCTGTGCAGGTACCCGGCGATAGAGGGAAGAGACACCGCAACGATATTGGCGTCAAGCATGATCATAAACGAGACGCCGGACGTCGTCACCAGGACTTCGTAACGTCGCTGCCTCTCTGACGGAGCCGCAATAATGTTGGTTAAGGACATGCTCATCTCTGTGGTTGAATCACTAAAATAGATTATTATTATAATCTATTTTAAGCAACACAAAATTCGCTTCAAGAGACGAGCCGATGGCCATTGCCTGTGTGAACGGATAGACGGTCAAAGGCATTGGTGGCCATGTCAACCCGGGTCGGCGTTCTTTATTTTTGTCTTTGCCATTATCTATTCCGCAAGCTCCACCGCCCTGCGTCTGTCATAGTCCAACTGGGCCCGTTCGATATCGGATTGATGATTAGTCGCCCAGCCATACAGGGCGGTAAAAGGTTCCTGCAATGAGTGCCCCAACGGGGTAAGAGAGTATTCCACCGCTATGGGGGACGAGGTGATCACCCTGCGAGAGACCAGCCCGTTTCTTTCAAGACGGCGGAGCGCTTCGGTCAGCGCTTTGTGGGTGATTCCATCCAGACGCCGTTTGATGGCGTTGAAACGCGCGGGTTCCGTGCAGAGGACGGTGAGGATCAATACCGACCACTTATTGGCGATCTGATCAAGTATCGGCCTGGTGGTCAAGGCTTCCACCAGTACGCGGTCTTCAGTTTTAGGCATGGCATCTTTCCGTACGCGGTCTTCAATTTTCGGCATGGCCTCTTCCCGTATTTGGTCTTCAATTTTCGTCATGGCGGTTACCTTGTCTATATCTGGGCTACTTCAGGTGCGTAATTGACATTAGATATACGTCGTATATCTTGATGTCAACCTAAAAGATGAGGAGTGACCATGTCGAGATTAAGCGGAAAGATTGCGGTTATCACCGGCGGCAACAGCGGAATCGGCCTGGCCGTGGCGCAACGGTTTGTGCGCGAAGGGGCGTATGTCTTTATTACCGGGCGCCGGCAGGCGGAACTGGACAGCGCGTTGGCATTGTTGGGAGACAACGCCCAAGCGGTGCGGGGGGATCTTACTTCAGATGCGGATATAACGCGGCTGTACCAAACGGTGAAAGACAAAAAGGGCAAACTGGACATACTGGTGGTGAACTCGGGAACATCGGAATACGCCACCTTGGACGACATCACGGCGACGCATTTCGATAAGACGTTCAATCTGAATGCCCGCGCCTCGCTGTTTACCGTGCAAGGCGCCGTGCCGTTGATGTCTGATGGCGGCGCCGTGGTACTGATGGGATCCATCGCGGGATTTATCGGTACGGAGGGATACGGCGTCTATGGCGCCTCGAAGGCGGTGATGCGATCCTATTCCCGCACCTGGGCCAAGGAACTCTCCGGCCGCGGTATTCGCGTGAACACCCTCAGCCCGGGCCCAATTGACACGCCGATGTTTGACGGCGCATCCGATGAACTGAGAAAAACGGTAGCGGAACTGATACCGCTGGGTCGTCTCGGCCGCCCGGAAGAGGTGGCGTCGGCGGCGCTTTTTCTCGCCTCGGACGAAAGCAGCTTTATTACCGGCGCGGAACTCTGCATCGACGGCGGCCTGGCGCAGGTCTGAACGTCTTATTCTACCCATGGATCTAGAGTGGAGGTGCTTTAAGTCAGCCGGACTTTCATCCATGGGTCAAGGCTGGATGTGCGTTTGGTTAGTCGGTCTTTCAGCCACAGAATGTGAGTTTCGTTAAAAGCGCTTTAGCCGCTCGGCCAACAGCGCCAGGAAGCGCGGATTATCCACCTGGGTCATCACCTGTATATTAGGCGGGGCGTCGCCGGGGTGGCCCGTGGGGAGGGTCACTACGGTCTGGCCGCGCAATCCATCGTCTTGACAGTTAACCCGCACCTGTCCCGAGACACCGTCAAACAGCGACGGATCGATAAGCCAGGCAATCACGCAGGGATCGTGCAGGCAGTGATCGCCGGTGCCGTATCGTTGGATCATGGCGCTGATTGTCGCCGGCAGCGGGCCGGCCAGTCGCAGGGCGTCGAGAAAGGGTCCGTTGGTTTTAGCCTGGTGGGTGACATCCAGTCCGAACATCACCTGGGGTATGCCGGCGCTCAGGACAATCCGGGCAGCCCAGGGATCGAAAAAGAGATTAAATTCCGCCACCGGCGAGACATTGCCCGGACAAAACGCCGCGCCGCCCATAAAGACGATATTTTTGATTTTCGGCACGATGTCGGGCTGTTTAACGATAGCCAGGGCGATATTGGTCATCGGCCCGATGGGACAAAGAGTGATTTCCCCCGGCGCCTCGGTAACGGCCTGGATGATAAAATCCACCCCGTGTCGGCTTTGCAGCGGCACGGTCGGTTCGGCCAGAGGCACATCCCCTAAGCCGTCGCCGCCATGTATCGGGGCGGACCGGCCCCGGGCTTCAATCATCGGCCTGCCGCAGCCGGCATACACCGGGATATCGTCGCGGGCGGCCAGCGTGCATATCCGCCGGGCATTGTATTGTGTCTGCTTAAGCGGCCTGTTGCCCGCCACGGTGGTAATGCCCGCCACTTCAATCTCCGCCGGCGAGGCCAATGCCAGCAGAATCGCCACGGCGTCATCCACCCCCGGATCGCAATCCAGAATAATTTTATGAGTTGCCATTACTGTGCTCCGGTTGCGGTGCGCAACGCTGCTGAGACTTCAAAATATCGCCGCCGGCAACTTCAGGCAACGGATTTTAACCGGTAGGATACCCGCCGCGGAGATATCATTCATTTGAATAAGAGACTTGTATACATCCTTTATAGGCATTAAATAATATTAAAAGATGTATTTAAAACTATAAAATGGTGTATATACAAGGCGACATTTTTGTTATTATAATAGTCTTATTTAAAGCTCTTAATGCGATTTATAGTTTATTGGAGATGCATTTATGGCTCTTATGCTTTATACCGAGTCAGAGATACTGCCTGAACTGGGCCATCGCCTTCGTGAGTACCGTCTACGCCGTAACATGCTCCAGGCAGAATTGTCCGCCAGGAGTGGCGTTTCCGCCTCGGCGCTTAAGAAGTTGGAGAGTAAGGGGCAGGGCACGCTTGAGAATTTTATAAAAGTTGTCTTTGCCTTGCGGTTGGAAAACGAAGTTAAATCGCTGTTTTTGCCGCAGCCCGTGACTATTGCCCAGATTGAAGCACTGAAAGCTCCAATACGACAGCGGGCCAGGCGGACATCGCGTCCGCTCAGTAAGCCGGCCGGCGGCTGACTGTTCTTGGTTAACTGTTCTTGGTTAACTGTTCTTGGCTCACATAGTGGAGACAGAGAAAATGGCAATTCAACCCTTTCGGTACGGACAACTGAGCCAGCTACAGGTCATCTACAGTGGTTGGGGGGAGCAATGGGTGCTGGGTCAGTTGGCGGAAAGTGCAATAAGTGGCCGTTATCTCTTTGAGTACAGTCGTGAAGCGCTCGAACGCGGCATTGAGTTTTCACCTCTGCAATTACCGCTTTCTACTGATACTTGGGCAAATTTCGAGCACTTTCAGCATTGGCTGCCGGGCTTCATATCGGATTCTCTCCCGGATGGGTGGGGCTGGCTGTTGATGGACAGGTTCCTGCGCCTTAATAATGTTGATCCCAATCGTGTCTCAGTCCTTGACCGTCTCGCGCTGCTAGGGGATAACACGATGGGGGCTCTGACATACCGGCCGGCGGCACACTTTGCAAGCGCGCAGAGTGATAAGTATGATATTCGAGGTCTGACCGGACTGGCCCAGCAGATCCGTCAGGAACTTAGCGGCGGGGGCTCGGAGGCATTGCGCGAGCTGTTCCTGTTAGGTGGCTCACCGCAGGGTGCAAGGCCCAAAGCTCAGATTGAATATCAACCGGCCACCCACCGGTTGGCAACGACAGTATTCACGGGAAGTGAATCTTGGTTGGTAAAATTCCCTGCTGCGCAGGAGAGTCCTTGGGTTTGCGCGCTTGAGGAAGTATACGCCCGGCTGGCGCGAATGGCGGGCGTGGATTTCCCCGAGAGCCGCTATTTTCGTCTTGGCGATGACCTGTCGGCATTTGGAGTAAAACGGTTCGATCGCCGGCAGGGCATAAAGGTGCCGGTACTGAGTATGGCCGGCGCCCTGCATGCGGATTTTCGGCTACCCAGTATGGACTACACGGATATCCTTAGGGCGACAAGTCTTATCACACGCTCTGTGGTGGAAAAAGAAATCCAGGCTCGTCGCATGGTGTTCAACGTCCTACTGCACAACCGGGACGACCATGTGAAGAACTTTTCCTTCGTTTTGAATGGAAACAGCGAGTGGGTCGTATCTCCCGCCTATGATTTGACTTTTTCGAACGGCCCCGGCGGACAGCATCAGACATCAGTCGACGGGCTTGGAGCAGATATCACTCGCACGGCACTGCTGACCGTCGCCGGTAAAGCCGATATCAGACCGGCCAGGATGAATGGCATTATTGAGGAAGTGGCTGATATTGCAACCGGATTCGCCCGCATCGCCAGTGAAATGACGCAAGATATCCCCCTGGGAGAATTGAAGCGGATTTCAGATTGCATTAAGCATAATTTGTCCTTCCTCAAGCGTTAAAATCACTCGGTGTGCAGTGATCCTGGCCTTGATTAGGATCATGGCGGCGAATTTCAGGATATCCGCAAAATTCCCCGCGCCGAGTCCAGGGTGACAGTCTGGCCGTCATGCACCCGGTCCATAAGGCCGGTTATGCCTACCAATATGGGAATACCCATCGCCCGGGCCAGGATAGCGGTATGGGACAGGGGATGTCCTCCCGCCAGGGCGATGCCCGCCACCTTGACTCGGTCCAGCGACGCCAGCCGGGAGGGAAATATCTCGTCGGCAATCAAGATATATTCCTCGCTCGGTGGCGGCAGCGGCGGCGGCGTCTTGTCAATCAGCGCCAGTACCGCGGCCCGCATGTCGCGGACATCCAGCTCCCGCACCCGTAAATACTCATCCTGCAGGCTGGCGTAATCAGCCGCCATAACCGCGGTTTCTTGTTCCCAGGCGGCGGACGCGCTGCCGAACCGCGGGATTTTTTCCGCTACCGCGGCCCGTAATCCCTCGTCCGCCAGCAGCATGGCCTGTGCTTCGAAAATGCCGGCAAAGCGCGGGCCGAGACGAAGGCTGATGGCAGCAGCGAGTTGTTCCAGCTGCCGCTGCGCTTGGTCAATCGCCTCGGCAAAACGCCGCTGCTCCTGCTCAACCGTATCGCCGGTCATGGCGGGACTTTGCTGTACTTGTTTAATAGGAGAGACGGTAAGACGCCAGGCAGGAGCGGTGACGGGGGTCTCCGCCACCGTTGTGCCTTGCAGCATGTCACCCTCTTGCGTTGGGATAGTCTCGCCAAAGCCGGTCCGTGCCTCGTGGAGAAATGCCGCCAGCGCCGCCTCGGCCTGTTCGCCCTCGGCGTAAAGCACTATCTCGTCACCCTGGCGCACCTGTAGGGAGGCTACCTGGTTAATACGGGTGGCATCGGCGAACCGCCCGGCTTTTTCCAGCGTCAGTCGGGCGGCGAACGGCGACAGCACCGACACCAGCCGGGCGGCCGGTCGGGCGTGCAAACCGTGCGGATTCTCTATGCGCCAGACGGCGCGGCGCGCGCCATCCCCCGGCGGTGTTACCGCCATCCCTTCGGCGGGCGCTGTTCCACTCGGCGGCGCTTCTTTTTCGGCGGGGGCGGTTTCCCCCAATTGGGCCCGTTTGGCGGCCAGCGCTTCCATGGCGTCGGTTATTACCTGGTCAAGGCCGGCGCCGTTCGAGGCGGCCACCGCGGCCGCCAGCGTCCCTTCCACCAGCGGCGCGGCACAAAGCCTGACCTGCCGCGCCATATCCGGATCCAGCAATTCCAGGGCCGTTTCGGCGCTGAGCAGCGCGCTGCCCAGATCCATCAAAACCACCACGCCGGAGGGGTCGAACACCTCTTCGATGGCCATCATGATCTTGACCGCGTCGGTCCCGATGGGGTGTGCTTCGTCGTCCACGCCGGCCGCCGTGACGAGCCGGCAACCGCCCTGCATCATTTGCCCCGCCAGTTCCGCCACCCCTTCCGCCAGTTTGGCGCTGTGGGAAACCACCACAAGATTAACCATAGCTTGCCCCATTACACCTGCCGCGCCGCTTCCATCATGCCTTCAGCGCCTCCGCCGCCAGATTAACCCTGACTAGCCCCGTTCCCCTTGATGCGCCGCCGCTGCCAGTGCCTCCACCATCAGCATCACCGATGTGGCGCCGGGGTCCTGATGACCGATGCTGCGTTCACCCAGATAGCTGGCGCGCCCTTTACGCGCCTGCATGGCGACCGTTCCCTCTACCCCCTGGCGAGCCTGCGCCAAAGCCCGATCCAACGCCGCGGGGAGGGTGTCACCTTCATCCTGTGCCTGTTTCAGCGCCGCAACCACCGGCCACCATGCGTCGCACATGGTCTTATCACCCGGTTCCGCCTTACCGCGCGTCACCACGCCGTCCACGCCGTCCTTTAGCATGAGGTACAGTTCCGGCAGCTCGAGGCTCTCAAGGGCGGCGGTACTCTGCGCGGCGCGAATAAAAAAGGAACCGAACAGCGGGCCGCTGGCCCCGCCGACGCTGGAGAGCAGGACCATGCCGGTATTTTTCAGGATGAAGCCAATATCTTTATCGGCGAAAGTGGGCAGTTTTTCCACCACCTTGCTGAATCCGCGATGCATGTTAAGACCGTGATCGCCATCGCCAATTTCGGTATCCAGATTGGTGAGGAAATCCCGCTGCTGCTGGAACACCTCGCCGCAACGCTGCAGCCAATCCACAATCTGCTGTTTGGTTAATGCCATTTCTGTCTCCCGTTAGCAATGCCAGCGCAGGGCGGGGGTGTTAACCGGTGCGTCCCAGAGCGCGAGGGTTTCCTCATCGGCCCGCATCAGCGTGATGGAAACCCCGTACATATCCAGCGACGTACACCAGGATCCCACCAGGCTGCGGGCAATTTCAATGCCGGCCTCGGCGCAACATTCGCCGAGACGGCGATAGACGTCGTAAAGTTCGGAAAGCGGCGTCGCTCCCAGGTTGTTCACCACGGCGATGACCCGGTCGCCTCGTTGCAGCGCCTGTTTATCCTGGATCTCATCCTGCCAGTCTCCCAGTTCGCGATCCCAGCGGCGGAGGGTGCGCTGATAATCACCGTTTTCAATCAGTGTAGCGAACATCTGATCAACCGTGTCATTCAGGTTGTGAAAGGTACGCCGCTCAATGCCCGGTTCGCCGTGGATGCCGACGCCGAACTCCATTTCGTTTTCCGCCAGGATGAACGATGGCCGGCCCGCGGCCGGCACGGTACAGGCGCCAAGGGCCACGCCCAGGGAAAAACCGTCGTTATTGAGACGGTACCCCAGGGCCTGCAATTGATCGAGGTTATCTCCCCGCGCCGACGCCGCTCCCAGCAGTTTTTCCAGCACCACGGTGTTGGCGACGCCGCGCCGGCCGGCGGTGTACAGGCTGTCTTTTACCGCCACATCGTCGTCCACCAGTACGGTGGCCACCGGAACGCCGGCATCGTGCAGCAGCTCGGCGGCGGTTTCGAAGTTCATCACATCACCGGTGTAGTTCTTGATAAGCAGCAGTACGCCGTGACCGCCGTCCAGCGCCATGGCGCATTCGAACATTTGATCCGGCGTCGGCGAGGTAAAGACTTCGCCCGGGCAGGCGCCGTCCAACATTCCTTCGCCGATGTAGCCGGCATGCATGGGTTCGTGGCCGCTGCCGCCGCCGGAAAGCAGCGCCACCTTGCCGGTGACAGGCGCATCGACGCGGGTAACATACACCGGGTCCCGGTGCAGGATAAGCGAGGGATGAGCCGCCACCAGGCCGGCCAGCTGACCGGCCAGAAGGTCATCCACGCCGTTAATGAATTTTTTCATAGTGCGTTCCTTAGGAAATGAGAGGGTCTTCCGGCATAGATGCCGATGGGAAGCAGCGCCTCCGGTTGCCTATATGAGACGGCAGCGTATCGGATAATCTTCAACATGTGCCTTCTCCTATTCAGAATAGGCGGTTTATGTTCAGAGGCTGACGGGCGAATAAAAGGAACAAATTAACTGCGGAAAATCATTGAATTGTAGGAGGGGTTGCGAGCTATTTCTGAGGGGGGCGTCTCATATCGGAACATCCCTATGTATGCCGATATAGCGTTCATAACGGGCGGGCTTCAGCTGGTGCAAATCCACCAGCACCAGGCCGTCGATGCAATCGTTGAAGGCCGGATCGGAACCGAAATCGATAAACTGCACGCCGCCGGCTGCGCACAGTTCGGAATATTGTTTATACAAAGGAGGTATGCTGCAGCCGAAATTGACAAACAGGCGCTTAAGCCGATGGAGGTCTTCCTGATAATTATCGCCGGTGAACTGGGCCAATACTTCGGGTAGCGAAGCGGGGTACGGCTGGCGCGACGTCGCCAGCGGCAGCGAGGGAGCGAAATAGAGCCGGTAGAAGGCAATCAGCAGGTCCCGCGCCGCCACCGGCATGCCGCCGGAAATGGACACAGGACCAAACAGGTAGCGGTACTGCGGGTACTTGGCCAGATACGCGCCGATACCGATCCAGAGAGAGTCCAGACTGCGTTTTCCCCAATAGGCCGGCTGAATAAAACTCCGCCCCAGCTCAATACCCTGCGCCAAAATGTCGTCCATCTGGTGGCCGTAATGAAACAGGCTATGAGTATAGATACCGTTGATGCCTTTAAGCCGGTATTGCTCCGCGGTGGGGATAAAACGGTATGCTCCGACGATTTCCAGACCCTGGGCATCCCATAGGATCAGATGATAATAGTCATCGTCATAACCGTCGAGGTCCCGACGGCGGCCGCTGCCTTCCCCCACCGCGCGAAAGGCAATCTCCCGCAAACGTCCCAATTCGCGCAGTATGGGGACGTGGTCCTCTCCGTTGCGCCGGTACAGATAAATGATTTTACCGTCCGGTAAATGACCCAGGATTTCACTGCCCTCAAGGGCGCGTTTGAGTACGGCGCGGTCCTCCGCCCGCGCGATGGCGGATTCGCTGCGGAAAAAGCCTTCTTTACCCTGCCCCAGCCGGTAAACATGGCGGCGAAAACGCTCGGCGAGATCTTTGGCCTGAGTGTGACCGTCATGCCAGCTGGCGAAGGGGATGCGCGCGCCCACTCTCAACCGCAGCCGGTTTCCGCCCTGCAAGAACATTTCCCGCACCAGCAGCAGCATGGACAATGGTCGATATATCAGGGAACAGGCATAAAACAGCGCGCTGTTACGTCCGCCGATATGCACCGGTACGATGCAGGCGCGGTTTTTTGCCGCCAGGCGAATAAAGCCGGTGTGCCAGTGGCCGTCGCGAATGCCTTTGCCACCGAAGCGGGAGACTTCGCCGGCGGGAAAGAGTATCAGGACCCCTTGCTTTTCAAGATGCTGTTGCATCATAGCCACCTGGTCGCGGCTGGTGCGGTTGCCCATGTTATCCACCGGGATCATCAGACTGCCCAGGGCATCCACACAGGACAGCACTCGGTTTGCCACCACCTTGACATCCGTCCTCACGGAGGAGACGGCATGCAGCAGCGCCAGTCCGTCCAGTATGCCGAGTGGGTGATTGGCCACCAGTACCACCGGACCGTAGCTGGGGATTTGTTCCAGATCCCGCTCGGACAGCTCGCAGCGCAGGTTGAAATGCTCCAGCATCTGCTTCACCATGTCCATGCCCTTCAGGTGCCGGTAATCCTCCGCCAATTGCCGGAAATATTTTTCGCGGAATAAATAACGCAGAAGATTACGTTTCCAGGGAGCGGTTTTATGCTGCGGATCAAGATCCTGCAGCACCATATCCATACTAAACATGGGATTATCTCCGGGTAAGTTGTATTGAACATAATCCGGACAGATGACAATTAAATGGCAGGTAAATGATGATAAGGAGAACGATGCCCGCTTCCTACTATCGACTCGCGTCATGGAGGTATTATTCGCGGCAACCGAGACTAATATAAAACCCTACTTAATTAAAAAAATGTTCTCTATGGGTAGGGAGAAAGAGTTTATTTATTTTATTCATTGTCGTCATTCAAACAAGATTTTTCGCCGGGCCAGAGTTAAAGCAATCTGATGCGAGTGGGGAGGATGAGAATCGGCTCTGACTATGCTTTATCATTTCTTTCGAATAATGGTAATTGACACGAATTTCCTGACCCATTGAAATGTCTTGTGTGGCAAACAACGCGATGACATTGACTCTTCGCCCACCCCTCAAGCTGGCCTTGAATTTCGCGTGTTCCACATTGTAGCCTGTTTCAGCCTGGCCAACGGGCGTGCCGAACTGATCATAGGCAAAAAGCGTATTGATTTTCGACAGTATGCCGTCACTGTCCAGGTAGGTTATCGGCTGTCCTTTGAGGGAGATATCGACAATATAATCATGGTCGAACAGTTCGGCATCCCCCATTTCCAGCGGTGAAACCAGGACACCGGAATAAATTCCTAAACAGGTTTCCTTAGTGATAGGCTTGGCGGCCATGACCCCCCATTGGCCGATAAGGCGGGATGCCTGCGGCGGGACATCGGCCTCGGTTAATCTGCGGCAGTGCAAAAAATGAAACAGCCGCTCCCGGTCGGCGCCGAACAATTCCAACGAGATAAAGGACAATACCGCTTCTGCACGATAATGTTTTCCTGAATCGGCGTTGGCGGAAAGATTGGCAATTTTCCGTATCTCCACGATCTTTCCAGCGGTATCCCGATACGGGGGTAAACCATTGTCCTGGGGATGATACTCGCGATTGCGAATGACCATGATTTCGCGCAGTCGACATTTAATCGCCGTTTCCAATAAGCCTTTCATGGCCTGTCGGGAATAATAATGCATGGCGGCGCGCTCCTCTTTGCCGGCCTGTTCTTCCGATTTACCGCTGCGGATATCCACCATGCGGGTAATGTATCTTTTGGCGATGTCCGACACATCCTTGATGGGGAGTGAGGTGAGGTTAGCGCCGAGCGGGGCCAGGGTGGCCTGATCTTTGCCGGTGATCAAGCGCCTGTTCAGGGCGCGCATACTTTCCAGGCCGTAAAGAACAGACTTGCTGGGATGCGGCACGTTCAAACCCCTGGCGGTGACGGATAACAATGTACTGTGGGCTGCCTGCTGCCATTGCCGCCAGAGCGGACGGCAATGGCAGCAGCAATTTTGCGCGGCGCGCAAGCGTTGCCGTAATAACATTATTTTGTCGGGCGGTTCGTTACGCAGGGGAGAGAAAGAGATCAGATAACCTTCGATATCGGGGTAGGCGATAGCGTCCATAATAGTCCTTCCTTTTTTGGCAACCATTTTTAAGTATTGTTGGATGGGTCACTGACTGCTCAGCGGATGGTTAATTTTCCGATTGATTATCACCACAAGGCAAAGAGTATAGAGTCGGGGAAGTATGGACAAGCGCCTGCAGGAAAAGTGATATTGCCGGGCAGATTTCCGGCCTGGTACGGTTACTCTTTGACGGAGCGCTCCGTGGCGAAATAACATAATGCCGGCGCGGGATCAGATTATGCCCGCCAGGCTGCCGATGGAGGCCATGAGCGCCCGATAATGTAGACCGGGCTTAAATGGGAATAATAATTCCCGTATAAAAAAGGGGCGATTTCAAAGACGAAAGCTCCCCTGTTCAAATTCATCAGTAAAGTAATAACCATGAAATCTATTTTTTCGGCATGACGGCCGCCGCCGCCAGGAGCGTCAGCAGGATGGCGAGATAACCCACGCCTTGCCACCCCGCCCGTTCCCAGGCCAGCATCGCGCCCATGGAACCTAGGGTGCCGCCGAGGAACATGCCTCCCATAAACAGGGTATTCACCCGGCCTTTGGCCTCTTCACGTAAACCGTAGATGACGTGCTGGTTGGCCACCAGCGCGCTCTGCACGCCGAGATCCAGCAGTATCACACCCACCGTTAAGCCGGTCAGGGATGTCCAGCCCACAAACACCAGCCATGCCGCCAGAACCAACCCCACCCCGCACATGATCACCCGGCGACCGCCAAGCTTATCCGACAGCCTGCCGGCGGCGGGGGCGGCGAACACGCCGGCCGCGCCCACCACACCGAATAAACCGGCATAACCGGCGCCAAGATGAAAGGCGGGCTGGGCTAGATATAGCGCCAGAACGGTCCAAAAAGCGCTGAACGCGGCGAACAGCGCCCCCTGGGTCAGGGTTGCCTGCCGCAGGCGGGGCTCTTCACGCCACAGATGGACCAGGGAAGCCATCAGCGCGCCGTAACCCAGGGCGGTTTGCGCCTGGGTTTTCGGCAGCATCCGGGCCATAAGCCAGGCGCCGAGCAGCGACAGGGGAACCCCCAGCAAAAACATCGCCCGCCAGCCGGCATAGGCGGCTACCAGGCCCGCCAACGTTCTGCTCAGCAAAATGCCGCACAGTAAACCGCTCATCACGCTGCCTACCACGGCGCCGCGACGGGCGGGCTCCGCCATGGATGCCGCCAACGGCACAATTTGCTGCGCCGCCGTGGCGCCGATGCCGAGCACCAGCGACGCCGCCAGCAGCACCCAGGCCGTGGGGGCGAAAGCCGCCAGCAGCGACGCCAGTGCCAGGATTAAAAACTGGGCCACAATCAATTTGCGTCTTTCCAGCAAATCACCCAGCGGCACCAGCAGCAATAACCCCGCCGCGTAACCCAGCTGGGTGACGGTGGGGATGAGACCGGTGGCGAACCGGCCGGGGAAACTGGCGGAAATCACCACCAGCATCGGCTGGTTGTAATAGATATTGGCCACCGCGATACCGCAGGCCGCCGCCATGGCAAATATCAGCAGGGCGCCGAGGGCGCCGGTTTTGTCATTGGGCATTAAGGTTGCAATTGACATCGTCTCTCTATCCATTCAATGGCCGACCCCGGTCGGCGTTCAATGACGGCAAGAATACGGGATGTCCCGGCGTAAGAGTAGACCGAGAAAAACGATAGTATTTATTCTGCTCGGGAATAATTAGGGTCCGCCAGGGACGACGCCCCTCCCGGGACCACTTCGGCAAGGTAGGCGACAAACGCCCTGGCTTTGGCGCTGGCCATGCGGCCTGTGGGAAATACCCCCCACAGATCCATCGTGGGCAGATGCCAGTCGTTGAGCACCGGCACCACCTGTCCGGCGGCGAGTTCGGGGGCGAACATCCATTCCGATGCCATGGCGAGTCCCAGGCCCGCCAGCACCAGCGTGCGGATGCCTTCCGCCGCGGAAACCCGCACCCGGCCCCGTCCATTGACGATGCGCTCTTCCTCCTGGCGGCGGAAGACCCATTTGGAGCCCCCGCCGCCTCGCTGGGTATAGACTACCGCCTGATGAGCCGATAAATCTTCCGGTATCCGAGGTTCGCCGGCACGGGCGAAATAGTCCGGGGTACCTAAAATCAGCAAACGACAGGTGGCCAGCCTGCGGGCTATCAGGCTTGAATCACGCAGGTCCCCCAGCCGCAGCGCCACATCGATGCCTTCGGAAATCAGATCGACATGGCGATCGTCCAGTACCACATCGACATTCAGCTCGGGATTGCGGGCCAGAAAGGGGCCCAATTGGGGCAGGATATGCAGGCGGGCGAAGGTGACCGGCGCACAAATGCGTAACCGACCGGTTAATCCGGAGCCTGAACCGCGGGCAGCCGACTCGGCTTCATTGATATCGTCCATGGCGCGTTTGGCGCGCTGATAATACTCTTCGCCGGCCTCGGTGGGGGTGAGGCCGCGGGTTGACCGAATCAACAGCCTGACGCCGAGCCGCTCTTCCAACTGGGCGATGGTTTTGGACACCGCCGGCTGGCCGAGATTCAAGCGCCGGGACGCCGCCGTAAACGAGCCGGTCTCCACCACGCAAATGAACATTTCCATCGCCGCCAGCCGATCCATGGTATTCCCCCCGGGAATGAATAAATCACTCCCGGCAGTCTACCTTTCCGCCGGGGGAAGCGGAAGGGGAATGTCATTCCACCCTTTTTTACGTGCGGTGAACGAAACAATGCGGCCATCGCGTTTAACGGGCATGTCCCATCAGCGCCGCATCATGCAGGTCCAGGCGTTGCCAGAAATTCTGCTCCCCTTCGCCGGCGGACAGCGGGTAGCCGTTCGGTATGGCGGTTTTGACCAACAGAGCCCGGCGCTGCGCGGCCGAGAGGTTCGGCAACGGTCCTTCCAACAACACTTCGGCACCGTCGGGTACCTTGACGGCTCTGGCCGGCGCGGCGTTATCTTTCGGCAAACCATAGGTCATGGTGTAGCGATAGAACGGGGTCATACCGCTGCCCAGATAGGGGTCGGCCTGGCCCTGGCTCTTGGCGCATTCAGCCAAAGAAACGCCGCACTCTTTTTCCAACGCGCCGCGCAGCTGCTGTTTGGCTTCTTCGAACAGGGCGCGGTAGCGGGCGTCATTAAGAAAATGGGCGACATTACGTTCCGCCACCATGCGGGAGCCGATAATATCCAGCGGATAATGTACCCCGAGCACGATACGGGAGTAGCCGTAACGGGCGCCGCGATCCACCAGCGGCAGGAACCGTTCCGGGATCATTTCCCCCATCAGCAGGGCATCTGTATAGCCGGTGTTGGTGTGGCCGCTGGGAAAGGCGCCCTGGACGGCGGTGTAGGGATGGTTGTCCTGCACCACCATGTCATCCGGCACCAGGTGGATTTCATTGCCGGGCCTTAAGAAGGGGCGGGGGTAGTTGAAATGATCTTTGGCCGCGCCGGTGCTGATTTCCGTGGTTTTGATCAACGCGGCGGCCTTGCTTATCTCGCCGTTCTGATAGGCGGCAAGGAAGGCCTTACCGAGGCGGGGACCGAGGGCATCGGTGATGAAAAACAGGTAGTTCTGTCCTTCCGCGTCCACCAGCGCCTGTTGCCGCTGTCCCTTGGTGGCGTCCTGGTTGATTTGGGTGACTATCGCCAGGCTTCGCTTTTGTACTTCCGGCGTTAACTGCGAAAAATCAGACAATATGGCGATGCCGACCTGTTGATTCTGTTTGACGTCAAAATCATAGCCGGATTGGGCCAGCCACTTTGTATCCGCTTGTTTGGCGGTTTGCTTGGCTTTATCCAGCTGCGGGCGGGTCAGGGTTGCCGCGTCCCCTTGCAGGGATTTGCGCAATGCATCTTGCACGTGTTGATCCAGCTCGAGGTAATCAACGTTCAGGCTGTAGAACGAGGTGGTGTCCACAATAGCGCTGATCTGGGCCGGAGCCTCCGCGTTCGGTCGCGCCCAGGCCGTGGAAATGAGCATCGCGGTGGTCGCGATGACGAAAGAATAGGTATGCCGCATGTCGAGTCCTTTTAGCTAAATGGGACAAAAGAGGGAAAACGTCACAACATCATTAAGCTAGGCTGCGTTTATGACAGTTTAATGTCAAAAGACACGACCCATAGATGCGCTCTGCTTTTAACTCGCTCGGCACTGTATTTGGCACTCTCTTTGGTACTCTGCTCGGTACTGTATTTAGCGCTCTGCCCGTCACCTTATTCGGCGCCATCCTCGACACTATGCTTGGCATCATAGCCGGCACTATGCGCCTGCGAACAGGCGATTTCGCAGGTGCGGCAGCCGATGCATTGGCTGCTGTCTGCGATAACAAATTTATTCATGTTCCGCTCCCGGCGCGGCTATAAATCCTTCAGATAGCAACCTATGCTTTCCGCCGCTTTGCGCCCTTCCGCGATGGCGGTGACGATCAGGTCCGCACCGCGCACGATATCGCCGCCGGCAAATATTTTGGGGTTGCTGGTTTGCAGGGGATAACCCGCCACCACCGGTGCTACCACCCGTCCCTGTTTATCCAGCACCACATTATGATCCGCCAGCCAGGCCATGCGGTGCGGACGGAAACCGAACGCCAGAATCACCGCATCGGCGGTAATCGTCTCCTCGGATCCGGCGATGGGCACCGCCCGCCTGCGACCCGCCTCATCCGGCTCGCCCATGGCGGTATGGATCATGGTGACGCCGGTCACCTGGCCTTGGTCATTCACCTCAAAACGCAGGGGCTGGAGGTTAAACATGAATTCCGCCCCTTCCTCCCGGGCATTTTTCACCTCCTTCTTCGAGCCCGGCATGTTTTTTTCATCGCGGCGATAGGCGCAGACAACCCGGTCGGCGCCCTGGCGAAGCGACGTGCGCACGCAGTCCATGGCGGTATCGCCGCCCCCCAGCACCAGCACGGTTTTGTTTTCCATACTGATAAAGGTGTGTTCATCGGTATCGGGATAGCCCATCAAATGACGGGTGTTGGCAATCAGGAAGGGCAGGGCGTCCAGCACGCCGGCGGCGTCTTCATTGTCCAGGCCGGAACCCATGGAAAGGTAGGTCCCTACCCCCAGGAACAGCGCGTCGTACTGTTCCAGTAATTGTTCCATGGTGATGTCCCGGCCGATTTCAGTATTGAGCCGGAATTCCACCCCCATGGCGCTGAAAATTTCCCGCCGGCGTATCATCACGTCTTTATCCAGCTTAAAGGCCGGAATGCCGAAGGTCAGCAAGCCGCCGATTTCGGGGTAGCGGTCAAACACCACCGGCTGGATGCCGTTGCGTACCAGTATATCGGCGCAGCCCAATCCGGCGGGACCGGCGCCGATCACCGCCACTCGTTTGCCGGTGGCTTTGACCTGGGACATATCCGGCCGCCAGCCGGCGGCGAACGCCGTTTCGGTGATATAGCGCTCGATATGGCCGATGGTGACCGCACCCTGGCGTTCATTAAGGGTGCAGGACTGCTCGCACAGGCGATCCTGCGGGCAGACCCGGCCGCAGACTTCCGGCAGGCTACTGGTGCGGTGGCTGAGCTCAACCGCTTCGATGATGCGTCCTTGCCCGGCCAGCTTGATCCACTGCGGAATGGCGTTGTGCAACGGACAGGTCCATTGGCAGATGGTTTTTTCGCCGCAATTCAGGCAGCGCTCAGCCTGCTCGCCTATCTGTGCCTCGGTAAACGGCCGGTAAATCTCATCGAAGGTGGTTTTTCGCTGTTCAAGGGGAATTTTGGCCGCTTCCAGCCGCGGGGGACGCGGCAAATCGAGCAGATTCATCACCGGCTGCAGATCGCGGGCATTAAACGACGGCGGTACATCGGTACGGCGGGCCGTAGTGAACAGATGGCTGGCGGGATCCTTGAGCGCGGCGGCCAGGCGTTTTTGCTGCTGGCGTTCGTTGAGCTGGTGTTCATCCATGATGTGCAGTGCCTGGGTCGGACAGGCGCGAACACAGGCCGGATCGTACTTTTCCCCGGCGCATAAATCGCATTTTTGCGCTTCGGTTCTTTGGTAGGCCTCCGCCAGGCGCCGGCTGGCGGGCTGCACGGTTTCGGTAACCACGGTTATCATGCCGAAGGGGCAGGCAATGACACAGCTTTTGCAACCGATACAAAGTTCCTGCCGCACCTGAATGGAATCATGACTGCGGATAATGGCGTCGTTGGGACAGACGCTGGCGCAGGGGGCGTCTTCGCAATGGTGGCACGACACGGCAAAACTGGCGCCGGCCCCTTTAATCACTTTCAATCGTGGCGTGAAATATTCGCGCTTATCGGGAAATCGGCCGCCATGATGGCTGACGACACAGGCCACTTCGCAACTGCGGCAACCGATACAGGTTTCTGATTCTGCGACGACAAATCTGTTCATAATCTCTTTCCTGCGGCGGACATGGCCCCCGCCGCACGTATAATTGGAGATTTCCACCCGTCATCGGGTGAAAAGGTGACGAAATAACCTTACCTTTATAATGGTTACTCTTTCGCGAGCGCAATCCCTTTTTTACAAGAAAGGCGAGTTGTGGCGCCGCTTTGTGCAGGCAGTGGGAAACCACAACCCCCATTAGGGTAAATGCCCAATTTCTTCGCCGCCGCGTAAAACACGATGCGTTCCGGCAAAAAACCTGCGCTCCCGCAAAAGGAAGACTTAAGGTCTTGAGACTGCCGCTGCTGTTTTTTTACCCCGGGAAAGTTTCGCGACTATTCTTTTCTGATAACCAGCAAAACCTTTTAAACAGGAGACATGTATGAGTCACTCACCCATTGCCCCTGAACGGGCCAAAAATGGCCGGCTTAACCCGCTACAGCAGGTGCCGGGGGTGCGCAGTGCACTTTGGCAGGCTGCGGCGCAGCTGAAAAAACATCTGTTCTAGTATTTATCCAGGCTCAATACGGTCGCAGGGAGAGGCGGGCATTCTCACTTTGGTCTGCATAAGCCCGGCAGAGCTCGTTAAGCGCCAAGCATGAAACCCGCAGCATAGTGCAGCACATAAAGTGCGCTTTTGGGCAAATGCCCGGTGATTTTGGCATCCCCACGATGAATTGATCGCCACCCTTCGCTATAGTTATTAACTGTTTATTCTTTGGGCGGCTTTCGTTTAGGCCGCTCCTTTTGTATGAGTATGATGATGGCCATGCGTGGTACCTCTTCCCAGCCGGCCGCCAGCGGATGGCGTCTCAACCTGAAAATAATGTCCATCGTTGTCTTTAATTTCGTTAATTATCTTACGATTGGGCTGCCCCTGGCGGTGTTACCCGGTTATGTGCATACCCATATGGGTTACAGCGCCTTTTGGGCCGGATTGGTCATCAGCCTGCAATATCTCGCCACGTTGTTAAGTCGTCCCTGGGCTGGCCGGTATGCCGACCGGGTCGGGCCAAAACGCATCGTGGTACTGGGATTGTGCGGCTGTCTGTTAAGCGGCGTGGGTTATCTGCTGTCGCTGGTCATGGATTCCTGGCCGATAGCGGCCCTGCTTTTGCTGTGCGCCGGGCGCGTTATTCTCGGTATCGGGCAGAGTTTCGTCGGGACCGGCGCCACCTTGTGGGGTGTGGGCGTGGTGGGGTCTTTGCATATCGGCCGGGTGATCTCCTGGAACGGCGTGGCCACATACGGCGCACTGGCGGTGGGTGCGCCGCTTGGGGTGTGGCTGCACGCCGTTGGCGGTCTGGGATTACTGTCGGCCACGATCATTCTGGCGGCTGGGCTGGCCATCGCGGCGGCCATACCCCGTCCCGGGGTGAAAACCGCTTCTGGCAAACAAATCCCGTTCAAGGCGGTGGTAGGCATTATCTGGCGTTACGGCCTGGTTTTGGCCTTCGCCTCCTGCGGTTTCGGCGTGATAGCGACCTTTATCACCCTGTTTTATGCCGACAAGGGTTGGAACGGGGCGGCTTTTGCCCTGACGCTGTTCAGCGTGGCGTTTGTCGGTACCCGTTTGTTTTTTCCCAATAGCATCAATCGCTTTGGCGGCCTGCGGGTCTCCATGGGCTGCTTTAGCGTGGAGGCGCTGGGCCTGGTGCTGGTGTGGCAATCCTCCGTGCCCTGGCTGGCTGGCGTTGGGGCGTTGCTCACCGGGGCGGGGTTCTCCCTGGTATTCCCCGCATTGGGGGTGGTGGCGATGAAGGAGGTGCCTCCGCAAAATCAGGGCAGCGCGCTGGCCACCTTCACGGCGTTTATGGATTTATCCTTGGGGGTTGTAGGGCCCTTGGCCGGGCTGCTGATGACCCATGCCGGCGTCTCGTCGATTTATCTCGCCGCCGCCGTATTGGTGATTATTGCCTTGATGATGACCCTCTCGATCCAGCGCAGCGTACTGCGCCATCGGGCATCCGGTCAGGAGATCTGAAAGGGCCTGGCTTAAGTACTGCCTGATACGGTGCCTGCCGGGACGTTGAAGTGTCGATACAAATTCACGGGGCTCGTTGCTGGAAATAGCCTGTGAGTTAACGCCGGCGACGTGAAATTCATCACCCGTGTTACGGCCCCCGGTGCCGGGAGCCTTTGTCGCCGAGGGCGGAGCGGTTATTTTATCGTAATGGTATTAAGAATGGTTTGGGCGTCGCTTTGCGCTTTTTGCTGATTGCCGGCGGGCAGCGTCACTTGCATGGTCAGCAGATGATCGTCGACCTTACCGAAAACCACCGAAGAATATGCCGGCTTGCCGCCGCTGGAAACGATACTGTCCAACTGTTGTAACGGCGCTCCATTAACGGTAATGGCTTTGTTGGTCACCACCTGCAGGTCCGGGTCGCGGGCGCGCTGCTGCTCTTCCATACGCTGAGCCAATACCTCGAGGCTTTCGGGGGTATTGTCGCCAAGGATCACGATAACCGCTTTATGGCCGGATTCATCGGCGTAAACATGCATATTGTTGGCCTGAGTGCCCACTTTACCGCTTTGATCGGTAATATCAGACGGTAAGGCAAAGGCTAGCTTGCCTCCCAGCAGGTTCACCTTGTTGGTGGTCTGGGTCTGGGCGGCGCTACTGCCGACGGTGGTGTTTTGATCGTTTTTATTGTCACAAGCCGCCAGACCAATAACCAGCATGCCGATACCCACATACTTCGCTACATTCCGCATATATTTCCTCGATGACTCCATTTTCTTAGCCGGTACGTCGGCATTTAATCTGATCGCCGATATACCCGTCATACTTCAAGTTGCAGGCGCGTTGCCGTCTTACTGCAAATCGAATTATTTAGGGTATAAAAAGTCGTTAACATAACGTTAAAGGCTTTTTGCCAGCCATATCAAATTTTCCTCTTCATCATCCTGCGCGTCCACGCGCGTCAGCCGATAATGATTTGTTATAAGAAACAATAGCATCCCTTGAAAGCGGTTGCGTGTTTTCACGATAATATTACTATATCCCCTCACCCCGGCCCACTCTTCCTGTGCCGTCCATAGCGCGCTGGCAAAACCCCGGCGGCGATACTGGGGTAATACGCCCCCCAGCCAGCCGCGAAACTGCATGGAATCCAGCGCATAACCGGTGACAAAACCCGCGGGACGTCCGGCCGCTTCAGCCATCAGCAAATGGTGCGGCTTATTTTGCAGCCGCATTTCGATTTCCAGCAGGCTGTGCCGGGTATCGAACTCGGGTAACTGAGCATAGAGCAGATGAATCTCTTTCGCGCTGGCGGGGCGCAATAAGACAGTCATGGCAATCTCCCGAAAACGAATACGCCAAGAATAGCTTACTCCGGACGTTAACTCAGTTGGAGAAATCCGGTTTCCGGCTGTTGTCCCAATTTTTTAAGCAATATATTGAGCAACACCCCGTACATCGGCAAAAAGAAAAGCAAACTTATCAGTAGTTTGAAAGTATAGTCTACAGACGCTATTTCCACCCAATGGGTTGCCATAAATGGGTCGGAGCTTTGATAAAAAGCGATAAAAAAGAACGCCAGCGTGTCGCTAAGATTGCCGAACACCGTGGACACCGCCGGCGCCACCCACCAGCGGCGGCCTTGACGCAGGCGGTTAAATACATGGACATCAAGGATTTGGCCCAGGGCGTAAGCCATAAAACTGGCACAGGCGATGCGCGCCACAAACAGGTTAAATTCGCCAAGGGCGCCAAACCCCTGACATTGTCCCTGAAAGAACAGCGACGAGACGCCATAGGATACAAATAATGCCGGAACCATGACCGCCAATATTATGCGGCGGGCCAGCGGCGCGCCAAAAATCCGCACCGTCAGGTCGGTGGCCAGAAAGATAAACGGAAAGGTAAAGGCGCCCCAGGTGGTATGCAAACCGAAGAGAGTCACCGGCAATTGCACCAGGTAGTTACTCGAAGTAATGATAATGATATGAAATAAGGCAAGCCAGAACAGCGCAAGCAGGCGCTGGCGGCGGGTAAAATCAAACATAGTGTGGCCTTTTTTAGCTATGGGGTGAGGGAACCCAGAACAACGAACGCGCCTTTTTTGTTACGCGGCGCGCATCCTATCCGGTTATGCTGCTGAAACAACCGCAGAGTTTATCATCAGTCCTGGGGAAACTTGCAGCGAAAATTTGACGGGGTACACTATTTCATCCGCCGGGGAATCACCGTTCGCTCTGGCTATGATGGCCCGCCAGCAGTAAGACCGGGACCTGAAGCTTGCACAAGACGTGTTAAAGGGAGAGCGTGACGATGGGGTCGAAGCGGGCGTGGTTTTTCCGCCCGCCCTAGCGCCCCATGGCACGGTAGGCCCGCGATCACCAAGACTTGAACCGTGCGTGTTAAAGGGAGAGCGTGACGATGGGGTCGAAGCGGGCGTGGTTTTTCCGCCCGCCCGAGCGCCCCATGGCACGGTAGGCCCGCGATCACCAAGACTTGAACCGTGCGTGTTAAAGGGAGAGCGTGCCGATGGGGTCGATGCGGGCGTGGTTTTTCCGCCCGCCGGAGTAGCCCCATGGCACGGTAGGCCCGCGATCACCAAGACTTGAACCGTGCGTGTTAAAGGGAGAGCGTGCCGATGGGGTCGAAGCGGGCGTGGTTTTTCCGCCCGCCGGAGTGCCCCATGGCACGGTAGGCCCGCTATCACCTATGCTTGAACCGAGCCTGCTAAAGGGGGGGGACCGTGCCGATCGGGCGGGAACGTCCCGGTAATTCGTTCATTTTAATCAGAAACCGTATGCGGAAAAATCTTTATGTCTGATCCTTTTGCCCAAGCCGATCGCACCCTCGATGCCCAAGGGCTGCGATGCCCCGAACCTGTCATGCTGGTGCGTAAAACCGTACGCGGCATGGAGACCGGTCAAACCCTGCTGATCATTGCCGACGATCCGGCCACCACCCGCGACATCCCCGGTTTTTGCCGATATATGGAACATACCCTGGTGGCGCAGATGATCGATCGCCCGCCCTATCGTTACCTGCTGCGCAAAGGGTAAAATCAGACATACAACGAACGCACGATTAAGAAGTGGCCGGCAAAATAACCGGCTGCAATGACCGCCCTGGCCGCCCCGAACGGATAACGGAAATGGCTGACAAGCCATACCACGGTTGCCAGCAGAAGCAGCGTGGTGCCGGCCAGCAGGGAAAAGCCATGATCGTCTCCACGGGCGAAATACTGCTCTCCCGCCACCCAAACCATCAGTAAAGTCATGCCGATATAGGTGCAGACCGGCCAGCGCAGCTCTTCCAGACGCGACCATATCACCGCGATCAACACCGCCCCAACGATAAGCAATGCCGCCGGCAACGGCCAAAAAACGGTAAAGGTCATCTGGCTGGCGAAACCGACGGTATAGAGCAGGTGCGACAAGAAGTAAGCGCCGATGACATACATCATCCGTTCTCTCGGCAAGAGCAGCAAAGTATCGGCCACCATGGTCGCTATTAAACCAAGAATAATCAGATAACCGGTGGCGGTGATCACCGGCGCTTGGCAAGCCAAGGCCAACAGCAGCAACAGGGTGACCGGCCTGAATAACCAGCGCTGCCAAACCGGGCCGCGATAGGCGGCGTCCACAAAAAGCCAGCCCGACAGCACAACCGCGATAAATGACCAGAGCATTTTTTATCCTTATTTATTTGTAGTGCTAATAATCCAGGAAATAACTTTTCGAACAATAATTTCTCTATCAATAACTACCGGAACAGCTGGAATTACGGTGCCGATCGTCGCACCAGGGTAGGGATCGGTATATGTTTAAACAAGATTAAGCAAGGAAGATGCTTCGTGACGGCGCTTCATGCTATGTTAGCGCCAGATTTTTTATATGCAAAATGCATTAACCCAGAATCAAGGGAGATAGCCGGGTTATGAGCAGCGAACAACCCTTATATCGGATTCAATTTATCAATAATGGTAAAAACTATCAGCTTTTTGTACGTGAGCTGAGCCAGAGCGCCATGTTCGGTTTTATTGAAATCGGCGATTTTGTTTTCTATAGCCACAGCACCGTGCTGGTGGACCCGTCCGAGGAGAAGTTGAAAAACGAATTCGAAGGCGTCACCCGCAGCTACATCCCGCTCCATGCCGTGATTCGCATTGATGTGGTGACCGAAAAGGGCAGCGCGCGGATTTCCGAACTGGGTGATAATGTTACGGTATTGCCCTATTTCCCCGGCAAAAAACCCTAGGGTATAAAACGCCTGGCGCTAAAATCCCTGAATGCAAACAGAGTTGCACTCAAGAAGCTCTGAGTGTAGTCCTTAGCGCTGCCGCAATTTTTTTTGCCAGGCCAGCATCTCGAATATACCGAAGAAAAACATCCTGATTTGAAAGACGAGCGTGAATTTAGGCTCGTTTTTCGTCAGCGAGATTTTGAGCAGCAACAATTGCAACACGTGCATCAGCACCATGAAAATCAGGGCGACGTCAAAGAAATATTTTAACGGCCTGGGGAAGGGTTGAATCACATTCAAAATCAAAAAGCACCAGACCAGCACCATCAGTAAACGGCCGAGATTAATCCACATCGTTTTGCTCCTGTGGTATGCCTTGACGGACAAATAGCCGGTATGCCACCTGGCCGGCGGCTTTTTCACGATGCAGGAGCCAGTTGGCGGGGGTAGCCGGCGGACCGTTCTCCGTCTCGGTTTCGATATAAATCCAGGCGTCCGGCGACAACCAATGATGTTGCTCCAGTAATTGCACCGTCCGATCGATAAGCCCCTGGCGAAATGGCGGGTCGAGGAAAACCACATCATAGGGTTCACCCGGCCGCGCCAGCCAGCGCAGGCTGTCGGTTACCACCACCTGTCCGTTGTCGGCCCGCAGCAGCCGCAAATTTTTATCCAGCTGCGCCGCCACGTCCCGATCCTGTTCCAGCAGCGTGGCGGCGGCGGCGTGGCGGGATAAAGCCTCCAGACCCAATGCGCCGCTGCCGGCGAAACAATCCAGGCAACGGGCGTCTTGAACCTTCGGCGCCAGCCAATTAAACAAGGTCTCCCGAACCCGGTCGGTGGTGGGACGCAGGCCGGGGCTATCGGGCACCGGCAATTTACGTCCGCGCCATTGACCGCCGATCAGGCGTATTTGCCCGGCGGGACGGGAGGGGAGATTTTTCGCCATATGCGCCTTGTGATTACTCAAACGGTTAAAAGACCGTATCGGGGCCGATGGCCGGTTATTCTACCGGGCCGATGGCCCGGGGGGAATGTTAATTCGTCACAGTTCGCCAATGGAGGTGAAATCCACGCCTTACATGTTGAGGCGCGGCGAAAAGTGATAAACTATCAGGTTTATCAGTCACGTTATTCATCCGCCATGATTATCAGGCGAGGAGTGTAGTCGCAAATGGCAAAAGATAAAAAGCGCGGTTTCCTGTCCTGGTTAGGCATTAAGCGCCCGGATGACCAACAGGAAAACAACCGGCAGACGCCAGGGGAAGCTGATGCCCGGGACGTTGAACAAAAGGCGGCTCCCGTTGCGAAGCAGGCTACGCCCGCCGCCGATGAATCCGATGCCGTGCGCACCGCCCGGGATATTGTCGACGTCACGGAGCGGGTGGCGCAGGAGCAGGGCACCCTCCCGACGGCGACCAATGAATCCGACGCCGTGCGCGCCGCCCGGGATATTGTCGACGTCACGGAGCGGGTGGCACAGGAGCAGGGCGCCGATACCAACCGCGCAGCCGGACCGGCGCCGGGGTCAGATTTACCTCTATCGCCCCTCCCCGTGCCGAAAGATGCCCGCGGCCCGGATCATGTCCCGGCCCCGAAAGAGGATAGTCCCCGCCATCGCGATGAGGCCGGACTGACTCTGGCGGAGGATGTGCGTCCCGAGCAGGGGGATCTCCTGCCGGAAGCGGCGGAACCGGTTCCGGCGGGCCCGTGGGAAACGGATCCTTTAGGCGCGGTGACGGCTGAACCGCTGGCCACCGAGCAGGCGCGCCCGAGCCGCGAAGGTTTTTTCTCCCGGCTCAAACGCGGCCTGCTTAAAACCAAACAAAATCTCGGATCCGGATTTATCGGATTGTTTCGCGGTAAAAAAATAGACGATGATTTGTTTGAAGAGCTTGAAGAACAGTTACTGATTGCCGACGTGGGTGTGGAAACCACTCGTAAGATCATCGCCAGCCTGGTTGAACATGCCGACCGCAGCCATCTCAAGGACGCGGACGCGCTGTATGGCAAGCTCAAGGAAGAGATGGCCGCTATACTGTCCAAGGTCAGCCAGCCTTTGCAGGTGGGCGGCAAAACGCCGTTCGTCATTCTGATGGTGGGGGTCAACGGCGTGGGCAAAACCACCACCATCGGCAAATTGGCGCGCCAGTACCAGGCGGAAGGCAAAACCGTGATGCTGGCGGCAGGCGACACCTTTCGGGCGGCGGCGGTGGAACAGCTGCAAATTTGGGGGCAGCGCAATCGCATTCCGGTGGTGGCGCAGCATACCGGCGCCGATTCCGCGTCGGTGATTTTCGATGCCATTCAGGCGGCCAAAGCCCGCGGCGTCGATGTCCTGATTGCCGATACCGCCGGTCGATTACAGAACAAAAGCCATTTGATGGATGAGCTGAAAAAGATTGTGCGCGTCATGAAAAAGCTGGACGCGGACGCCCCTCACGAGGTTATGCTGACCCTTGACGCCAGCACCGGCCAGAACGCCGTCAGCCAGGCGAGACTGTTCAATGAAACGGTGCCGTTGACCGGAATTACGCTGACGAAACTGGACGGTACCGCCAAGGGCGGGGTGATCTTTGCCGTGGCCGATAGGTTCGGCATTCCGATTCGTTATATCGGTGTCGGAGAAGGCATCGAAGATTTGCGGCCCTTTAACGCCGATGATTTTATTGAGGCACTTTTTGCCCGAGAGGATTAACTAGGATGATTCGCTTTGAACACGTCAGCAAAGCCTATCTTGGCGGACGGCAGGCACTGCAAGGTGTCGATTTCCACCTCCGTCCGGCCGAGATGGCCTTCTTGACGGGCCATTCGGGAGCGGGTAAGAGTACCCTGCTCAAACTGATATGCGGTATTGAACGGCCCAGCGCGGGTCATATCTTCTTCGATGGTCACGATATCAGCCGCTTGAGAAACGGCGAGGTGCCTTTCTTGCGTCGCCAGATCGGCATGATCTTCCAGGATCATCATTTGCTGGTGGATCGCACCATTTACGACAACGTGGCAATGCCGTTGATTATCTCAGGGGCGAGCACCGAGGATATCAGGCGCCGGGTGTCCGCGGCGCTGGATAAGGTCGGTCTGTTGGATAAAGCGCGTAACTATCCCATCCAATTGTCCGGCGGCGAGCAGCAGCGGGTCGGCATTGCCCGCGCCGTGGTGAACAAGCCCGCGGTTTTGCTGGCGGATGAGCCCACCGGCAACCTTGACGACGCGCTGTCGGAGGATATTTTGCGGCTGTTCGAAGAATTCAATCGGGTCGGCGTGACGGTGCTGATGGCTACCCACGATCTGGCGCTGATAGCTCGGCGGCATTATCGTATCATGTCGCTGAATCAGGGAAGAATGAACGGGGGCGTTGATGGCGAATAGACTTAACCGGCCGCAGACCGCGAGCGGCGCCAAAGCGGCCAAGAGCAAGGCTTTGCGGGGCGGCTGGCGTGAACAGTGGGCTTACGCCTGGAGTAACGCCTTGGGCGATATGCGGCGCCAGCCATTAGCGACTCTTTTAACCATTACCGTTATTGCCATTTCGTTGACGTTGCCCAGCGTATGTTATCTGGTATGGAAAAACGTCAGCCAGGCGGCGGAACAGTGGTATCCGACGCCGCAGCTGACCGTTTATCTGGATAAAACCCTGGATGACGATGCGGCGCTCAAGGTATTGAATCGCTTGAAACAGGAAGCCGGCGTGGAGAAGGTCAACTATCTCTCGCGCGAGGAAGCGATGGGTGAATTCCGCAACTGGTCCGGCTTTGGCGGCGCGCTGGATATGCTGGAGCAAAATCCGCTGCCGGCGGTGGCCATCATCACGCCGAAGCTGGATTTCCAAAGCGCCGACACCCTCAAAACATTGCGCGATCGGGTCGCGGCGGTAGCGGGTGTGGATGAAGTGCGAATGGACGACAGCTGGTTCGCCCGTTTGGCGGCCTTAACCGGTTTAGTGGGCCAGGTTGCGGCCACTATCGGCCTGTTGATGATTGTTGCGGTATTCCTGGTGATCGGCAACAGTATCCGTCTGAGTATCTTCAGCCGACGCGATACCATTAATGTGATGAAGCTGCTGGGGGCCACCGACGGCTTTATCCTGCGGCCCTTTCTTAATGGCGGGGCCTTATTGGGGCTGGGTGGCGCCATTGTGTCGCTGATTTTGTCGGAAACCCTGGTGTGGCGGCTTGAATCGGTGGTGGAAAAAGTGGCCTCGGTGTTTGGCACTACGTTTACCCTGCATGGGCTTGATTGGTCAGAAATTCTACTGCTATTGTTGATTTCCACCATGATCGGCTGGCTGGCGGCCTGGTTGGCGACGGTTCAACATTTACGTCGCTTTACACCCCAATGAGGTTTTTTTGTTATACTCGGGTAACGATATTACAACCGCACAAGCTGATCCACGTTGCTTTTTAACCTGAACTAATATGCTGCGAGTCGGTCTTAATATCGGCTGTTGATACAAAAGTATCCCGTAGAACAACGGTTGCTTGATGTGACAGCATCAGAGAATTTAGCGAGAGGACTTGAATGATTAAAGATATGCAAGCTTTAGCCCTGGTTCCCCAAGGCAGTCTGGAAGCCTACATCCGGGCAGCCAATGCCTATCCTATGCTTACGGCGGAGGAAGAGCGGTCTTTGGCTGAACAACTGCATTATCAGGGCGATTTGGAGGCGGCCAAGCGGCTTATCCTGTCCCACCTGCGCTTTGTCGTCCATATCGCGCGTAATTATTCCGGTTATGGTCTGCCGCAGGCGGATTTAATCCAGGAAGGCAATATCGGCCTGATGAAGGCGGTGCGCCGTTTTAACCCTGAAGTCGGGGTCCGGCTGGTTTCTTTTGCCGTGCACTGGATTAAAGCGGAAATTCACGAATACGTCTTGCGCAACTGGCGCATCGTGAAGGTTGCCACCACCAAGGCCCAGCGCAAGCTGTTCTTCAATTTGCGCAAAACCAAACAGCGCCTGGGCTGGTTTAATCAGGCCGAAGTAGAGATGGTGGCGCAAGAGCTCGGCGTCACCAGTAAAGACGTGCGCGAAATGGAATCTCGTATGGCGGCCCAGGACATGACATTCGATCCGACCCCGGATGAAGACGCCCGCGAAGGCCAATCCATGGCCCCGATGCTCTATCTGCAGGATAAGTCTTCCGATTTCGCCGACGGCATTGAAGAAGATAACTGGGATGATCATGCGGCGGACAAGCTCGGCCTGGCGTTGGAAGGCCTGGATGAACGCAGTCAGCATATTATCCGCGCCAGATGGCTGGATGACGACAATAAGACCACGCTGCAGGAACTGGCCGATAAATACGGCGTGTCAGCAGAGCGCGTGCGCCAGCTTGAAAAAAACGCCATGAAAAAAATGCGGATGGCGATAGAGTCGTAACAGCGTTTCTTCGCGCTCAGTTAAAGTTAAAGGCCGTCCTCATTGCTGAGGGCGGCCTTTTTGCTTCCGATGGTTAGCCCTTGACGCTCGCTATCACCTCGCGGGCGGTGCGCACGATAGCATCGGTTGTGATGTCGAACTTGGCGTACACGTCTTGAATCTTGCCCGACTCGCCGAAGTCGTGCATGCCCACGAATTTGCCCTCAAAGCCGATGTACCTTTCCCAACCCAGTTCCACCGCCGCCTCAATGGCAACTCTGGCCGCCGTATCCCCTAATACCGATTTTTTATACTGGAGATCCTGCTCCTCAAAAAGCAGACGGCACGGCATCGAAACCACCGCGGTGGGGATCCCTTCATTTTGCATGATTTCCCGTGCCTGCACGGCAAGATGCAGTTCGGATCCCGTGGCGATCAAGGTCAGTTGGCGAGGCCCGCCCTCCGCGTCCAACAGGACGTAAGCGCCCCGGGCCGATTTGTTTTCCACCCCGGCTTCTTTTCGCAATAGCGGCATGGGTTGCCGGGACAAGGCGATTAAGGCGGCGCGGCGCGGCTGCTCCAAAATGAGCTCCCAGCACTCAGCGGTTTCAACCGCGTCACCCGGCCGATAAACGCCGAGAAGGGGAATCGCCCTAAGCGCCGCCAGATGCTCAACGGGCTGGTGCGTCGGTCCGTCTTCCCCCAGGCCGATGGAATCATGGGTCATGACGAAAATGGTTCGTATACGCATCATCGCCGCCAGCCGAATGGCCGGACGGCAATAATCGGAGAAACACAGAAACGTGCCGCCGTAGGGTATCAAACCGCCGTGCAGCGCCAAACCGTTCATCGCCGCGGCCATGCCGTGCTCGCGCACGCCGTAATGGATATACGAGCCTTTATACTCACCCGGCTTGATCTCTACCTGGTTTTTCGCCTTGGTATTGTTGGACGGCGTCAGATCCGCCGACCCTCCCAGCATTTCCGGAATCGCATCGAAGAGATGGTTGAGCACGGCGCCGCTGGCTTGTCGGGTGGCCATGTCGGCTCCGCTTTTGATAAACTCTTCGCGCGCGGCGGCGATGGCGTCTTTCCAGTTTACCGGCAGCTCACCGCTGGTGCGCCGTTCGAACTCGGTACGCAGCGCATCCGGTGCCTGTTTCACCCGTTCCGCCCATGCCATCCTGGCGGTCCGGCCTTTCGAGCCGATTGCGCGCCATTCCTTCAACAGGTCATCCGGGATCACAAACGGCGGAGAATTCCAGCCAAGGATCTTGCGGGCACCGGCGATTTCCTCCTCACCGGGGGCGTCGCTATGCGCCTTCTGAGTCCCGGCCTTGGTGGGGAAGCCAAAACCGATGATGGTTTTGCACGCAATCAAGGTTGGCTGGTCATCTTTAGCCCGGGCGGTCTTAATCGCCTCACGGATGGCGTCGGTATCGTGACCGTCGATTTCCAGCACATGCCAGCCTGACGCGCGAAAGCGTTCGATCTCATTGTCAGAAACAGAGAGACTGGTGGCGCCGTCAATGGAGATGGAATTATTATCCCAAAACGCAATCAGCCGGCCAAGCTTGAGGTGGCCCGCAAGGGAAATCGCTTCCTGGCTTATCCCCTCCATCAAACAGCCGTCACCCAGGAAAACATAGGTAAAGTGGTTCACCAGGGAGTCGCTGAACGTCGCATTCATGATGCGCTCGCCCAGCGCCATGCCAACGGATTCGGCTATCCCTTGTCCCAGCGGTCCGGTGGTCAGTTCAATCCCATCCGCATGTCGATATTCCGGATGGCCCGGCGTCTTGCTTCCCACCTGACGAAATCGCTCCAGTTCCTCTATCGGCATGTCCTTATAGCCGGTCAAAAATAACAGGCTGTAGAGCAGCATCGACCCGTGGCCGTTGGAGAGAATGAATCGGTCTCGGTCCAGCCAGTGTGGATCCGCGGCATCGAACTGCATGAATTCTTTGAACAAGACGGTGGCGATGTCGGCCATGCCCATCGGCGCGCCGGGATGGCCGCTTTTTGCTTTCTGTACGGCGTCCATTGAAAGGAACCGGATGCAGTCCGCCATATCGCGAAGATGCTGATCGCGAGGTGCCGGTACGCTTTTTGGTGCTGTTGATGTTCCGGAAGGTTGTTCTGTCATCGGTAAGTATACCTCTTTAGTCATGAACGATTGGCGCTCATCGCCGCGTAACGTAAATAGGAAAGCGCAAGGCGTAAGACAACGGCACCATCACTTGAAATATCCAACCAGGTAGATCAAAAGGTAGCACAGCGTGGGGTTGAATGCTTCCCGCAACGTAATAACGGTTGTGAAGAGAGCCGTTTGTCCGGGTGGTACGACCTCATGCTGACCACGTCGACCGCTGGCCCATGCATGGCTTGCTGAAGACAGCCCTTTCCCCGGTGTCGTGACCATATAATGAAGACGCCTGCTGCCGGGCAACAAAGCTAATGAGATGCGTATTCGCCAGTTAGACTTGCAAGTTTAACTTGCAAGTCTAGCGGGTTGCCTTCATCCTGATTCTATCCACAACCCTGCTGAATGTGAAAAATCATGCCTGCCAATACATTAGAGCAAGATGTCAACGATCTCATGCATGCCGTAGGGCTCTTGGTCCGGCGCACCCGCAATGAATCTTATGCGGGCGAACTTTCCATGACCGAGTCTATGGTCATGGCGCGGCTGGCGAACGACGGGCCCGCCACTACCGCCGCGCTGGCGCGCGCCGAAGGCATAAAGCCGCAATCGATGGGAACCACCATAACTTCCCTTGAGGATATGGGTATCGTCAAGCGCACGCCCCATGCCACCGATGGACGGCAGATGTTGATCGAATTGACGCTGAAGGGCGTCCGGCTGCGCAACAAAAATCGCGAGGCAAAGCAGTTATGGCTATCCCGGGCCATCGCCGAACTCAAACCGGAAGAGCGCAACACACTGTTCAAGGCGGCCGGGATCGTTAAACGTCTGGCCGAGCAACCGCTGAAATGAGCAATCGCGATTCCGCCACCGCGATCAACGTTTCGCTGTCAACCATCAGTCATACCCTTGGTCCGTCCATTGCCACCGCGATCGTGGCGGTGGCGGGCCATTTGAGTCAAGTAGAAAATAAAGAGTTATATTCAGGCATTGCTTTACCCTAATTATATTAATTGTTATTTTAGTCTTCTCACGAAAAATATATCAATTTAATAAGCGTAAATATAAGTTATGATGAAATGATTTATATTTATTAATTATTATAAATAGTATTAAGAATAACTAATACTTTTGATTAAACTGTTTTTGAGGAGCTATATAATGAATTCTATGGGCTATTTTGATGCTTATTGTCAGTCGTATTTCTTACCTATATGCCCGCAACCCAGTCAACATAATATAATAAGAGCCCTGCCTTTTTGCCACTTCCCGGTTATGGACAATCATTATGTCCCGGTACTGCCCATGATGACTCCGCTGATTAATGTGGGTTATAGCTGGCCCGGACCCTATATTATCAGGTCTTTACCGGTGCATGTTCCCGTGAGAAACGCGGTTCTCGCAATAGGCGGACATCAGCAAAGCAGGCAAGCCGCCCCGCAATTACAGTGTTCATGCCTTTCCCGGCGTTCGTCGCAACACTTGCCGTTATATCCCAGAGGCGTATATGTTGCTCACTCCAGTGCGGTCAACCATCCCGCCCGGCAACGAGCCAGGACTCCCGGCTCTTTTAACTCTAGACAAAATGTCGTGATGCCGCTGACTTGCCGCAACCTCAAGCGGTGGGAACAGGAGCATCACGGCCAGTCCGGCAGGATATTCAGCTTACCGACGACGACCCCCCCCGTTTGTCCGCCGAAAGCCAAAAAATGAATCATGCGTTAATGCGTAAACAAAGGCGGGACGTCAACGGAGCAACATTAATGGATGATTAACAGCTGTGTTACTCACGTAGGGCTAAAACGGGATTACTTAACCTGCCGATAGGCTGGATCTCAATTTCCACACGGTCGCCGTGACGCAGAAATTTGGGCGGGCTAAAGCCGATTCCGACACCCGCGCATGTGCCGGTTGCAATGATATCGCCGCTCTCCAGGGACATGGTGCGGCTGATGGTTTCAATCAGCGTGGGGATATTGAAAATCAAATCAGCCACGCCGGCATTCTGCCGCAGCTCGCCGTTGACCCAGGTCCTGAGCTGTAGCCGCTCCGGGGCCGATATTTCGTCCGCCGTGACAAGCGTCGGTCCCATCGGACAATAACCGTCCAGGCTTTTGCCCAAATACCATTGGCGATGGGTTTGTTGCAGGGTGCGGGACGTCACGTCATTTACGATGGTGTAGCCAAACACATGTGCCATGGCGTCCGCTTTGGCGATATTTCGACCGCCTTGACCTATCACCACCGCCAGTTCGCCCTCGTAATCGGTGGATTCGCTATAGTCAAGATAGGCCGGTATGGCCGTGTCGGGGCCGATGACCGTGGACGGCGCCTTGGTGAATAACACCGGGGATTCGGGGATGCTCTCGCTGGCGCTGGCATCGAACCCGCTGGCCTGGAATTCCACCGCGTGCTGTCGGTAATTTTTCCCCACGCAAAAAATGTTGCGCGCCGGTCGGGGAATGGGGGCCAATAGCTGAACCCGGTCCAATTCCACCCAGTCTGTATGAGTTTCGTCGGGTTGATGCAACTGATCAAACAAACGGATCAGGGTCAGCATACTGCTGCCCGCATCACCGTGAAAAGCCTGTACCGCTGTGCCGGCGACATTAAGGCGGCCGACCCGCACCACTCCTTCGAAGGCATAACTTACCAATTTCATGATTGGTTTATCTCCTTTGATAGCTTGGTTCTGAGAAGTAACAGCTTAGAACCTCTGTTATAGCATGGTGGTTTTGCCGACGGAAACCATTACTGATAACCGGCGGTCTCCCTTTAACAGGCTCGGTTTAAGCATTGGTGATTGCGGGCCTGGCGTGCCCGCCTTAGCGCCTTTTATGCCAGCCGTCCTGCTCCGGGCAAAATCCGCAGGCGGCCATGAATTGCTCCATTACGGCCTGATCCTCCGCTGGCTGGGTATTGCTTAACCACCAGTGATTGATTTCCGGCAGCTGTCGCTGCGCTTCATTAAACAAATACAATCCCACGCCGCGGCGCCGGGTTACCGGCCTTACCAAGGGGGTAACCAGCCGGCCTTCCCCCCATTCATTATCAATGACCACTTGTACCGCACCTAGTAACCGATCGTTGAACCTGGCGGCGAATACCGCATATGAAGGTGAGAGTTTGTCCTCTAGCGAGGCGATATCCTGTTCCGGCCATATTTTGGCCAGATCAATTTTATCCTGTTCGGTAAAACCGGTGAGTCGTTCGATTGTCAATTTCATGCGTGTGATCACTTAATGACGTAAAGGAATAATGTAGCGAATTTGTTTATAAAAGATTATGTAAATCTTGCTATAGGAAAACTTAGGTAAAGCTTCTCATATTCAACCATTTTCGTGGCAATTAATCTTACATAAAACGACAATCTAGCATGACAATCTGAAAGTTTGTCGAAAGACGGATAATTATACCATTATTTTGTGCTACCAATGCAGCTTATTTCTTAAAGTATAAGTTGATTTACAGCATAATATTTCTGTTTAATAATATGAAAAATAAAAGCTTATTTTGGATCTTGCGTTCCAGAAGGCTAAATCACTATTACATATAATAAAAACATCTGGTTGCCGTGAAAAGCCGGTGAATAATCAGACAGCAAACACAACAAAAACGGAGAATAGGTGGATGAAATTCAACAAAGGTAACGCTTTGCTGGCCGGTTGTATGGCCATGGCGATGAGCCATACCGTCTGGGCGCAGGATATCAAGGTGGCGGTTGTCGGCGCAATGTCCGGTCCGGTTGCTCAATACGGCGACATGGAATTCACCGGCGCGCGTCAGGCGATTGCTGATATCAACGCCAAAGGCGGCATCAAAGGCAATAAACTGGTGGCGGTGGAATATGACGACGCCTGCGATCCTAAACAGGCGGTGGCGGTGGCCAATAAAGTGATCAATGACGGCATTAAATATGTTATCGGCCACCTCTGTTCCTCCTCCACCCAGCCGGCGTCGGATATCTATGAAGACGAAGGGGTTATCATGATCACCCCCGCGGCCACCAACGCCGATCTCACCACGCGCGGTTATAAAATGATCCTGCGCACCACCGGCCTGGATTCGGATCAGGGCCCCACCGCCGCGAAATATATTCTCGATCAGGTCAAACCCAAGCGTATCGCCGTGGTCCATGACAAGCAGCAGTACGGTGAAGGCTTGGCCAGGGCCGTACAGGACAGCCTGAAGAAAAACGGCGGCAATGTGGTGCTGTTTGAAGGCATCACCGCCGGCGACAAGGATTTCTCCACCTTGGTGGCGCGCCTGAAAAAAGAAAACGTCGATTTCGTTTACTTTGGCGGCTATTACCCGGAAATGGGCCAGATCCTGCGGCAGTCCAGGCAAGCCGGTCTGAATATTCAGTTCATGGGGCCGGAGGGCGTGGGCAACTCATCGCTGTCCAATATTGCCGGCGCCGCCTCCGAAGGCATGCTGGTTACCCTGCCGAAACGTTATGATCAGGTGCCGTCCAACCAGCCGATCGTTGCCGAGTTTAAAGCCAAAAAACTGGATTATACCGGACCTTTCGTCTGGACAACCTATGCGGCGGTGCAATCCCTGACCACCGGTATGGAACGGGCCGGCATGGACCCGGCGGATATCGTGAAAAACCTCAAGGCCAATTCGGTGGATACCGTGATGGGGCCGCTGAGCTGGGACGAAAAAGGCGATCTGAAAGGATTTGAGTTTGGCGTATTTAAATGGCACGCAGACGGTACTTCCACTCCGGTGAAGTAATCTGCCCCCTCCTCTTGTCATGAAAATTGCCGCCCCCGGTCTCTTTCCCGTACCGGAGGCGGCTACAAAGGTTACGGTATGTCCGAGCAGTTCCTTTATTTTTTGCAGCAGTTGTTCAACGGTTTGACGTTGGGCAGCACCTATGCATTGATTGCCATTGGCTACACCATGGTTTACGGCATTATCGGTATGATTAACTTCGCCCATGGCGAGGTGTATATGATCGGTAGTTATGTTTCGTTCATTGTGATTGCCGCATTGATGATGATGGGTATCGACGCCGGCTGGATATTGATTGGCGCCGGCTTCATCGCGGCCATCGTCATCGCCAGCGCGTATGGCTGGAGCATTGAACGGGTGGCCTATAAACCCGTGCGCTCTTCCAAACGCCTGATCGCCCTGATTTCCGCAATCGGCATGTCCATCTTCCTGCAGAATTACGTAAGCCTGGCGCAGGGATCGCGGGATCTGGCGTTGCCGAACCTGGTGAACGGCCAGTGGATCCTGGGACAAAAAAACGGTTTCGTCACCAGCATCAGTTCCATGCAATTTATCATCTGGCTGGTGACCTTTGTCGCCATGCTGGCATTAACGCTGTTTATCCGCTATTCCCGCATGGGACGCGCCTGTCGCGCCTGTGCTGAAGATTTAAAGATGGCCAGCCTGCTGGGCATCAGTACCGACCGGGTCATTTCGCTGACGTTTGTTATCGGCGCGGCGATGGCGGCGGTGGCGGGCGTGTTGCTGGGCCAGTTTTACGGCGTGATTAACCCCTATATCGGTTTTATGGCCGGCATGAAGGCGTTTACCGCCGCGGTGCTGGGGGGGATCGGCAGTATTCCCGGCGCCATGCTCGGAGGCTTGATTCTCGGCGTGGCGGAAGCCCTTACGTCGGCTTATCTGAGCAGCGAATATAAAGACGTGGTCTCGTTCGCGCTGCTGATTGTGGTGCTGCTGGTGCTGCCTACCGGGATTTTGGGCCGTCCGGAGGTTGAGAAGGTATGAGAATCAATACGTTTTTCGGCGCGCTGTTATCCGCGCTGATGTTATTGGTGCTGGCGTCGATCGTGATGGGGATGCAGCTTAGCCTGGATGGCACCCGGCTGGTGGTGCACGGTGCCGGACAGGTGCGCTGGTATTGGATCGGCGCCGGTTGCGGGGTGGTGTTCCTGTTCCAACTGTTGCGGCCTGTTTTCCAGCACAGCCTGCAAAAAATAAACGGCCCGTCCTGGGTGCTGCCCAGTTTCGACGGTTCCACGCCGCGCCAGAAATGGCTGGCGCTGGTGATGATCCTGGCCGCCATTGCCTGGCCGTTCCTGGTGTCACGCGGTACGGTGGATATCGCCACCTTGACCCTGATTTATATCATGCTGGGCCTCGGCCTGAACGTGGTGGTGGGACTGTCCGGCTTATTGGTATTGGGGTATGGCGGTTTTTATGCCATCGGCGCGTATACCTATGCCTTGCTGACCCATTATTACGGCTTGAGTTTCTGGGAGTGCCTGCCGCTGTCCGGGCTGGTGGCGGCGGTATTCGGCCTGCTGCTGGGATTCCCTGTATTGCGGTTGCGCGGCGACTATTTGGCGATTGTGACGCTGGGCTTTGGTGAAATCGTCCGCATCCTGTTGCTGAATAATACCGAATTGACCGGCGGCCCGAACGGCATCAGCCAAATCCCGAAACCGACCCTTTTCGGCCTTGAATTCAACCGCGAAGCCCGTGAGGGGGGATGGGATACCTTCCATCACTTTTTCGGCATGAAGTATGACCCCAACGACCGCATCATCTTTTTATATATGGTGGCGCTGCTGTTGGTTATCTTGACGTTGTTTATCATCAATCGCCTGCTGCGCATGCCGTTGGGACGGGCCTGGGAGGCGCTGCGGGAAGATGAAATAGCCTGTCGTTCCCTGGGACTGAGCCCGACCAAAATCAAGCTGACCGCCTTCACCATCAGCTCGGCGTTCGCCGGATTTGCCGGTACGCTGTTCGCCGCCCGGCAGGGGTTTGTCAGTCCGGAGTCGTTCACCTTCGTGGAATCAGCTTTTGTGCTGGCCATTGTGGTATTGGGCGGCATGGGGTCGCAGTTCGCGGTGATCCTGGCGGCGGTTCTGCTGGTGGTCTCCCGTGAATTGATGCGCGACTTGAACCAATACAGCATGCTGTTGCTGGGCGCCCTGATGGTGTTGATGATGATCTGGCGGCCGCAGGGTTTGCTGCCGATGAAACGTCCGCAAATGAAAATGAAGACCGGTAAAGGAGCGCAGGCATGAGCGACGCTGTTTTACAGCCGTTATTATCCGTCCGGCAACTGTCCATGCGTTTCGGCGGCCTGCTGGCGGTGAATCAGGTGGATTTGGACCTGTTCCCCGGCGAAATTGTCTCTCTTATCGGTCCCAACGGCGCGGGCAAGACCACGGTATTCAATTGCCTCACCGGTTTTTATCGCCCCAGCGGCGGCACTATTCTGCTGCGTGATCAGCATTTGGAAGGGCTGCCGGGCCAAAAGATCGCCCGGATGGGCGTGGTGCGGACGTTCCAGCACGTTCGGTTGTTCCGCGAGATGACGGTGATTGAGAATTTGCTGGTGGCCCAACACCAGCATCTGAAAAGCGGCGTTTTCGCCGGATTGCTCAAGACCCGCGCCTTTCGTCAGGCGGAAGCCGAGGCGCAGGATTATGCCGGCACCTGGCTGGAACGCGTGGGTTTGCTGGAGATGGCCAACCGACAGGCGGGAAATCTGGCTTACGGCCAGCAGCGCCGGCTGGAAATCGCCCGCTGCATGGTGACCCGCCCCTCGCTGCTGATGCTGGACGAGCCGGCGGCGGGCCTTAACCCGAATGAAACCGCCGAACTGAATAATTTGATCGCCGAATTGCGTTCACAGCATAACGTCTCGGTACTGTTAATCGAGCATGATATGAAGCTGGTGATGGGCATTTCCGATCGTATTTACGTGGTTAACCAGGGCATGCCCCTGGCGAACGGCACGCCCGCCGACATCCGTCGCAATCCGGACGTGATTCGGGCTTACCTGGGTGAGGCCTGATGAGTAAGAGAACAGAGATGCTGTCATTTAACCAAGTATCGGCCCATTACGGTAAAATCCAGGCGCTGCACGAGGTAAGCCTGCATATCGAACAGGGTGAAATCGTGACGCTTATCGGCGCCAACGGCGCGGGCAAGACCACCCTGTTGGGTACATTATGCGGCGATCCCCGGGCTACCGCCGGTGAGATTTTCTTCGACGGTAACGAGATAACCCACTGGCCGACGGCGCGTATCACCCGCGCCTCTATCGCCATCGTACCGGAGGGACGCCGGGTGTTTTCGCGCATGACGGTGGAGGAGAACCTGGCGATGGGGGGCTTTTTTGCCGACCGCGGACAGTACCAGCAGCGCATCAAACGGGTTTATGAACTGTTTCCCCGGCTGTATGAACGGCGCATTCAGCGCGCCGGCACCATGTCCGGCGGCGAACAGCAGATGCTGGCCATCGGCCGGGCCTTGATGAGCCAGCCCAGGCTGTTGCTGCTGGACGAACCCTCTTTGGGCCTGGCGCCGATTATCATCCAGCAGATATTCGACACCATCGAGCAGTTGCGCCAGGAAGGGATGACCATCTTCCTGGTGGAACAGAACGCCAACCAGGCGCTGAAGCTGGCGGATCGCGGTTATGTGCTGGAAAACGGCCGCATCGTGCTGGAGGATACCGGCGCTGCGCTGCTGGCTAACGAGGCGGTGCGCAGCGCGTATTTGGGGGGGTAAGGGCGGGGATTTGGTTCGGCTGAAAGGATGGCACGACAAGCGAAACCCGCAGGTTAAGAGGTGGTCGGGCCCGAAAGCCCGACCGGTGCTCAATTCGGCACCAGCTAATGTCGGCTCGTTATCTTACGAGATGTGTGCAGAACACGTATGATTTGCACGAGATTCGGTTCAACGGCATACACCATAATGAA
The DNA here is from genome assembly GCF_018449575.1 of Sodalis sp. dw_96. Taxonomy (GTDB): domain Bacteria; phylum Pseudomonadota; class Gammaproteobacteria; order Enterobacterales; family Enterobacteriaceae; genus Acerihabitans. The sequence goes on from NZ_JAAVUT010000006.1 coordinate 242,937, forward strand.
CGGCAGCCGTGTCATAACAAATTTGCGCCGAGAGCTTTTTTTTCCCGCTTGGACTCCGTCCAGCGGTGTTTTTTCCAGTAATGTTGCCATGGCGATGAACTTTTCATCCACCGAGTCGGCAACGTCCATTCCGGCTTCCCGGTAAAGATAGGCATAGATGGATTCCCGGTCTGCCTGAGCCTCTTTTGCCCATTGCACCACCGATGTCACAGTTTCCCCTGCATGGCGAGTTTCTTGAGTTTGTCCATTTGTGCATTCATTTCTTCATTGCTGATGAACTCGACTTGACCGGCATCATAACTGTCGAACGCTTCTTCTATCTGCTGTTCTAGCCAGTATTCATGCTCATGGCTCTGATGCTCCCGCTCTTCTTCCGCCAGCTCTTCCGCGCGTTGGCGCATCAGCTCCGTCAGACTCACTTTATGTCTTTCCGCCGCCTGCGTTGCCAAGCGTTTGGTCTCTTCATCGATTCGGAAGTGGATTGTGCTCATCTTGGTCCGCGACTGTGGTGTCATCTGTGTTGTCATTATGCATATTACCACCGTCGATGTCATCTAGACGCTTGAGCTCCGCCGGGTGGGTCGCTGCGTGTACCGCCGACAGCATCTTTCTTTTTCCAGCGTTTTCCGAGTACCGCGATTTGCGCCCGGTGCGGCGCGTCATGTTATCAACGGGATGATGGTGTTCCATTGGGTAATAAAGGGGCTGTGTTAGTCAATTCTGCCGACAATTGACTGTGAGATTAATCCCTTGCGTTGCCAGGCATCTATTCTATAAAGCTGACGTCCTGTAAGAATATTCACCTTATCAAAAGAAATGTTCAGGGTGATTTTTTATCAAAAAATTTACATAGATAGTGCCTCGAAAACTGATGTGCAAAGCCGCCAAGACTACCATATTCGACATAACCGAGCTTTTTATAAAGATCTGGCGCTTGAATACTTAGGGTCTGCAAATAGGCGAAGTGGCAGCCTCTTATCAACGCCTCATTTTCAGCCATCATCATAAGATTGCGTCCGTATCCTTTTTTTCTGTACTCATCCGCTACCCATAAATAGATAATATCAAGCCCACCCCACCAGGTTTTTGCGATAAGTCCTCCCTTCATCATACCCGTCGGATCTTTCATCGTGATTCTGAGCGGCTGAACATCAACGGGCGAGAAAAGACCGTTATGCCTTCTTAAAGCATTAAGAATCAGCTTTTCTTCGCTCTCATCAGCTACGTTGCTTAATATTAGTTCCATGATTATTCCTAAATTAAAAAATGTTACTATTTAGAAATGGCACGAGTCGGTTCTTGTCTTTTTTTTGAAAATTTCAGGATTTATGCAAAAAAATTATCCTAACGGAATATAAGGTTTAGGATTATCAAACCGATAAGGTGCAAATTTGTGATAGCCATTTTTAATACAAAACTCTACTAGGTTTGGTACGTCGTAGACGCCGGTTTTATGATAAATATTTTGCATATACAGATCAACGCTATCAGATGAAATGTCCAGTTTGTTAGCAATTTCTGTCATACTCAGTGATTGTAGCACCAAAAAAACCACATCGAATTCACGGTCGTTAAATAAACGGTCCGGATTGTAAAAATCCCCCATGGGTGAATATTGTTCTTGTTCAAAATCGTACATGGAATAAAGATCTAATTTTTTAGCTCTGCCGATGATACCAATGGATTTGCCGTTCTGCATCAGCGGGACAATATTTGCAAGAAAGGGCTGTATGATTTTTTCTTTGCGGCCGTGAATAAAATTGGTCAACACATCAACGCTTTTCTGCCGCTGCATAACGGTGCTGTCATTGGTTTGGATAATGTCTGCGATTTCCGACCACGGCGCGGGGCATTCGCTGTCGAGCCGGCCTTCAATATTGAATTTTTTGGGAAGATTATTGTAATAAAGAAAGGATTTATTAACATAAACGAATCTTGACTCGTGGTCCTTTATAGCCCATAGGTCGTTACACTGCTCCATATGCGATATAAACGCTTCATAACTATTTGAGCGAACATGTATTCCCGGTTTTAGGGAAAATTCCATTATTCCATTTTCCATTATGTATTCCATGATTTATAAGGTTGTTAATAAATATTCTCATGACATTCTTTGTTTTAGTAGCTGCGATATTGTGTGTCGTTGCTCTTTTTTTTAGGAAAAATAACGGCGTTATCGGCAAGTTTGTAACTTTATATAGACCGGCGGCGTTATTAATAATATCGCGTTGTAATTCATAGATCGGGCACTCCTTAAATTTTTTTTACTTAATAAAAATAGTGAATTATAAGTTTGATCATTATGTGCGTTAAAACTCATTTTTGAGTCATGCATTATGCTAAAGGTATATAGGGTTGAGGATTGATAAATCGATTGGGTGCAAATCGATGATAACCATTTTTGATACAAAAATCTATAAGCTGCGATAGGGCGCTGACGCCGGTTTTTTGATAAATATTTTGCATATGTTTATCGACCGTACCCGGCGTAATGCCCAATCGTTTGGCGATTTCTTTCATACTAAATGATTGCAGCGCAAAAAAAACCACGTCGAATTCGCGGTCGGTAAATAAACGCGAAGGATTGCCGAAATTTAAAGCGTCTGGCGGCTGTTCTTGTTCAAGGTGATACATTGAATACAGCTCTAATTTTTTAGCTCTACCAACAACGCCTATTGATTGGCCATTCTTTATCAACGGGGCAACATTGCCAAGAAAGGGTTGTACGATTTTTTCTTTGTTGCCATGAATAAAATTTGTCAATACATCAACGCTTTTTTGCCGTTGCATAACGGTGCTATCATTGGCTTGAATAATGTCTGAGATTTCGGCCCAGGGCGCGGGGCATTCGCTGTCAAGCCGGCCTTCAATATTATAATCTTTGGGAAGATTATTATAAAAGAGAAAGGGCTTATTGGCATAAACAAATCTCGACTTGTGGTCTTTTATAACCCATATGTCATTACTGTGTTCCATGTAGGAGATAAACGCTTCATAGCTCTCCGAGCGAACGTCTATCCCCGGCTTCAAGGAAAATTCCATTATATCACTTTCCATGTCATACCTCATAATTTGTAGGGTTGGTTAAAAAGGTTTTTTTGCCGAGATTAATCTTGTCTGAAGGACTATTTGACGTAAACAAAAATTCCTGCGTGCTTGGCCAAATTATCCTCTTTAAAAATTTTTAAACGAGCTGTCGTCTTATCAGATGTAATAAAAATTTTTACTTCCAGGCTGCTTCTGCGAGGGAATGCAGTCACAATTTATCTCTATCCGGTTGTATATCATGCCTAAATTTTCAAATCCCCTTTTTTCATCTTTCGCTTGCTAAGCTTAAATTGATTTTTTTATATCTTTTATCTCACAAAACAAGGTGACTTTATCTGGCTTATCACTTCCCCCTTTTCAGGATGATTTTTAGTGACCAGGTTCACAGCTATCCTTATCAAGTAAAACGTGGGAGAATTAAACTGAGTAGGGTGACTCTTCTACCATTAAACGCATAATAATAATCTATACAATTAAAAACTTAATCTTGACACTGTCGTTCTCTAATTAGCACAGCTCGGTCAATCAAATTGAAATGCGCATCATAAAATCTGCTGGGCCAGATTTCTGACGGATGAATGCTAAGCGCATTGGCGATAATAAATTCACCCTTGGGCCATGGACGATCCAGAGCATTGGCCAACGTATTTGATCTCAATCCCGCCTTGCGTGATTCGGCAGCTAAACACGTTCCTGCTTTTCGTAAAGCCGCGATAATATCTGCTTTATGCCAGTCTTTTCCCATTTTCTCACCGTAATATAATCGAAGTTTTTGTGAAAGAATTAAACTAATTAAAATAATCAGGTATATATTAATTAATTATTAGTTAAGTGAATTCATATTTGTCCAGAGTGATATTTACCCGGTTAACGCGTTAACAGTAGTTATAACGCAGAGGGTTGTCTATTCGCCGAAAACCGTGTTGACAAACCATATTGCATGTGCTTTTTCGGTTTGATAATAGGATGCAAAAACTCTATACATTATAATGAGTTTTCAAATGGAATATTTCGGCTCCTGTGAGATAAATGCCGGCAAGGATGAGGTATGCCAAGCAAGACAGGTTTAAATACGAAACGGGAAGTCGTGTGCTTCATCCCGCTGTCACAACGCTGTTCTATTTCTGTCATTTCGACATGTCATGTTACAGGCCGATGAATTTTTTTCGTTTGGCATTCAGGAGACAGGCATGTTGAAGCACAGTATCCGTATAACAACAATGAGCATTGCGCTGACGCTGGCGTTAACCACCGGTGCGCAGGCTGTAACCGAGATCCCTTTCTGGCATTCGATGGACGGTGCGCTGGGCACCGAAGTCGACTCACTGGCGACCCGGTTTAACCAGTCCCAGTCGGATTATCGCATTGTCCCTTCTTATAAAGGCAACTACGAACAAAGCCTGGCGGCGGGCATAGCCGCGTATCGCACCGGCAACGCGCCGGCGATTCTTCAGGTATATGAAGTCGGCACCGCCACCATGATGGCAAGCCATGCCATTAAACCGGTTTATCAGGTATTTGAGCAGGCCGGTATCAAAAACGATGAATCGGCGTTTGTGCCCACCGTCTCGGGTTATTACAGCGACAGCAAAACCGGCCACCTGCTTTCCCAGCCGTTCAACAGCTCCACGCCGGTACTTTATTATAATAAAGATGCGTTCAAAAAAGCCGGTTTGAATCCCGACGTCGCGCCCAAGACCTGGCAGGAACTGGCGGAAGATGCGTCCAAACTGCGCGCCAGCGGCATGACCTGCGGCTACGCCAGCGGCTGGCAGGGCTGGATCCAGATTGAAAACTTCAGCGCCTGGCACGCCCTGCCGGTGGCCACTGAAAATAACGGTTTCGGCGGTTTCGACGCGGTGCTGGTGTTTAATAAGCCCCTACAGGTCAAGCATATCCAGCTGTTGGAGGATATGAACAAGAAAGGCGATTTCAGTTATTACGGCCGTAAAGACGAGTCCACCGCGAAATTCTATAACGGCGAATGCGGGATGACCACCGCCTCCTCCGGTTCGCTGGCGGATATTCGCCAATACGCCAAATTCAACTACGGCGTCGGGATGATGCCTTACGATGCCGACGTGAAAGAGGCGCCGCAGAACGCCATTATCGGCGGCGCCAGCCTGTGGGTCATGAACGGCAAAGATAACAATACCTATAAAGGGGTGGCGCAATTCCTGCAATTCCTGACCAAACCGGAGATCGCCGCCGAATGGCACCAGAAAACCGGCTATCTGCCCATTACCACCGCCGCCTACGAATTAACCCAATCCCAGGGCTTTTATGATAAAAATCCCGGATCGGATATCGCCACCAAACAGATGCTGAACAAACCGCCGCTGCCCTTCACCAAAGGCTTGCGATTAGGCAATATGCCGCAAATCCGCACCGTGGTGGACGAAGAGCTGGAACGGGTATGGACCGGTAAAGCCACGCCGCAGGAAGCGTTGGATAATGCGGTGAAGCGCGGTAATGAGCTGTTGCGCCGCTTTGAACAATCGGTACGTTAAATCCCTGTTTCCGACCCGCGGGTTATGCCCCCGGGTCGTTTCGCGTCCACCGGATTAGGTTGTCTATGGCTAACGCTCCGCATCGCGGTTTCACCAACACCTGGCTGCCTTATTTCCTGGTGCTGCCGCAGTTGGCGATTACCGCGGTTTTTTTTCTCTGGCCGGCCGGAAAAGCACTCTGGTATTCGGTACAGCAGGTGGATCCCTTCGGTATTTCCAGTACCTTTGTCGGCCTCGATAACTTTATCCGGCTGGCGCAGGATGAATATTATCTTGCCTCTTTTGAAACCACGATGATTTTCAGCGGGCTGGTGACCGGTATCGGCCTGGTGGCGTCACTATTTCTGGCCGCGCTGGTGGATCATGTCCTGCGGGCCAAACGCATTTATCAAACCCTGCTGCTGCTGCCTTACGCCATCGCCCCGGCGGTGGCGGCGGTGCTGTGGATGTTTCTGTTTAATCCCGGCATGGGGCTGGTCAGTTACCTGCTCAATCATTACGGTTATTTGTGGAACCATGCGCAGAACAGCGGGCAGGCGATGTTTCTGGTGGTGTTGATTTCCGTATGGCAGCAGGTCAGCTACAACTTTTTGTTCTTTCTCGCCGGGTTGCAGTCTATTCCCCGATCCCTGGTGGAAGCGGCGGCCATTGACGGCGCCGGCCCGGTCAGGCGTTTCTTTACCATCACGCTGCCGTTAATCTCGCCGGTGAGTTTTTTCCTGCTGGTGGTGAATCTGGTGTATGCCTTTTTCGATACCTTCCCGGTAATTGACGCGGCCACCGCCGGCGGTCCGGTGCAGGCCACCACCACGCTTATCTATAAAATTTATCGTGAAGGTTTCGCCGGGCTGGATCTGGCCAATTCGGCGGCGCAATCCGTGGTGCTGATGATCCTGGTGATGATCTTGACGGTTATTCAGTTTCGTTTTGTGGAACGTAAGGTGCGCTACCAATGATTGAACATCGCCGCGGACTGGATATCTTCAGCCACATCATGCTGATACTGGGCGTGGCCATCATTTTGCTGCCGTTATATATCGCTCTGGTGGCGGCGACGCTGGACGATAAGCAGATTTTCCAGGTGCCCCTTACTCTGTTGCCGGGCAGTGCGCTGTGGGATAACGTCCGCCATGTCTGGCTACAGGGGGTTGGTTCCCAGGCGGTGCCGTTCAGCCGGCTGCTGTTCAACAGCCTGGTCATGGCCCTGGGTATCACCATCGGCAAGATTTTTGTTTCGATTTTATCCGCCTACGCCATTGTCTATTTTCGTTTCCCGTTGCGTAGCCTGTTCTTCTGGCTGATTTTTATGACGCTGATGCTGCCGGTGGAGGTGCGAATTTTCCCCACCGTCGATGTCATCGCCAATCTGCATTTACTCGACAGCTACACCGGCCTGACCCTGCCGCTGATGGCGTCGGCCACCGCCACCTTCTTGTTCCGGCAGTTTTTTCTGACCGTGCCCCATGAATTGCTGGAAGCGGCGCGCATCGATGGCGCCGGCCCGCTGCGTTTTTTTTGGGATATTTTGCTGCCGTTGTCGAAAACCAACTTGGCGGCATTGTTCGTCATTACCTTCATTTACGGCTGGAATCAGTATCTGTGGCCGATTCTGATTATTAATAACAGCGCCATGGGAACGGCGGTGGCGGGCATCAAAAGCATGATATCCCTGGGGGACGGCACCACACAGTGGAATGACGTGATGGCGGCGATGCTGCTTACCATGCTTCCGCCGGTGGCGATCGTGCTGCTGATGCAGCGCTGGTTTGTGCGCGGGCTGGTTGACAGTGAGAAATAATTATCTATGGCAAGTCTAATTTTACGTTCGGTGGTCAAAAGCTATGACGGCCGCACCCCGGTGATAGCGCCGCTGGATCTGGATGTGGCCGACGGTGAATTTATTGTGCTGGTGGGGCCTTCCGGCTGCGGTAAATCCACTTTGCTGCGCATGGTGGCCGGGCTGGAAAGCGTGAGCAGCGGCGATATTTATATCGACGGCGAGCGGGTTACCGATCGGGAGCCCAAGGATCGCGGCATTGCCATGGTGTTTCAGAATTATGCCTTATATCCCCATATGAGCGTTTATGACAATATGGCCTACGGTTTGAAAATCCGCGGCTTCGGCAAGCAGCATATCCGCAAGCTGGTGGATAACGTGGCGCAAATGCTGGAGCTGGAGGGGCTATTGACCCGCAAACCGCGGGAACTGTCCGGCGGACAGCGGCAGCGCGTGGCCATGGGGCGGGCATTGGTGCGCGAGCCGGCGGTGTTCCTGTTTGACGAGCCGCTGTCGAACCTCGACGCGAAGCTGCGCACCCAGATGCGCCTGGAACTGCAATTGCTGCATCGCCGCCTGCGGACCACCAGTCTGTATGTCACCCACGATCAGGTTGAGGCCATGACACTGGCCGAACGGGTGATCGTTATGAATAAAGGCCGGGTTGAACAAATCGGTACCCCCACGGAAATCTACCGTCGGCCGGCGTCGCTGTTTGTGGCCGGATTCATGGGATCGCCGGCGATGAATCTGCTGCCCGGCCAGGTCAGCGAAGACGGCGGCTATTTCAACGTAAACGGCGGCCCGTCCATCCCTTTGCCCGGTTTTGCCGCGTTATGGCGCGGACGTGAGTTGACCGCGGGCATCCGTCCGGAGCATATTGAACAATCCAGGTCCAAAACCGGGGGCGTTGAGTTGGAAGTCGTGACCCTAGAACAGCTTGGGGCCGATAATCTGGTCCATGGACGTTGGGGCGCCTGCGATATCGTGATGCGTCTCTCCCATGACGACCAACCCGCCATCGGCACGGTCCTCCCTATATTGTGTCCGGCCCAGGCATGGCACTTTTTTGATCCCTTGAGTGGATCCCGGGTGGAAATATGACAGAAGACTGGCCTTACCCGACTATTGTCGCCCATCGCGGCGGCGGCGCACAGGCGCCCGAAAACACCTTGTCCGCCATTGATACCGGTGCGCGTCTCGGACAGAAAATGATTGAGGTGGACGCCAAGCTCTCCGCCGACGGGCAAATATTTTTATTGCATGACGATACCCTTGAGCGCACCACCAACGGCCGGGGCATCGCCGGCGACTTGCCCTGGGGAACACTCTCCCGGCTGGATGCGGGGGAGTGGTACAGCGATGCGTTTCGCGAAGAGCCCTTGCCCCTGCTTACCGAGGTGGCGGCCCGCTGCGTCAAGTATGGACTGGCGGTGAATATTGAAATAAAACCCACCACCGGCGCCGAGATTGAAACCGGCCGTGCCGTTGCGCTGGCGGCCAGGGAGCTATGGCGCCATATATCGCCGCCGCCGCTACTGTCCTCGTTTTCCGTCGAGGCGCTGGCCGAGGCGCTGAAAGCCGCGCCGGAACTGCCACGCGGACTGTTGCTCGATGAATGGGATGACAACTGGCCGGCATTGTCACAGCGGTTGGAATGCAGCGCCCTGCATCTGAATCACAATCTGCTGACCGAAGAACGGGTCACCATGATTACCGACGCCGGTTTGCATATCCTGGCCTATACGGTAAACAGCCCTTATCGTGCGCGCACATTATTGAGCTGGGGTGTCGATTCCCTCTGTACCGACCGGATAGACCTGATTAGCGCCGATTTTGGCGCCGATTTTGCCGAGAGTTAACGTCCGTAAACCGGTCAGATTTCACCGAGAATGGATACCCTGCTTAAACGGTATTGATTTCGTCGAGAGTTGGCTTCCTGTTTAAATGGTACCGATTTGGCAAAGCGCTGAGGTTTTGCTTAAACGGTACCGATCCTGCCGCTACGGATTTTGCTGCGGTTGGTTACCGGGAGCATTCTGCTGTACCCGCTGCCGATCGGTGTTTAACTGAGATTGCAGCTGGCTTCGTTGCTGGTCGCGTTGCATCTGCTGCTGAAGCTGTAAACGGGTTTGCTGCTGTTGGGCGCTTATTTGCATTTGCTGCTGCAACTGTTGCTGAGCCAGCGGCGGCGTGGGGGGCTGGTAAGGCCGCCCTGCTACCAGGGGCTTTTGCGCCGCCGATACCGCGCATGCCGCCAACACCACCGGCAACCCCAGCCATAGTATTAATCTCATATACACCTCTTTGGTAACATCCTAAGCTAATTTTACGCTCAAACCGGGGGAAACGCAGGGTAAGACTGTGCTTATTGCTAGTCATGCCGCAGGATAAAAACACCCGACGGTGCTAAGTTAATTAATAATTCATTAGTTAACCATTTGGGTGAAGAATGTTTCTTTCCATTGGCCCGCGTTGCCGGGCCGGCTTACTGCTGGCGGCGGCGCTGCTTTTTCCGACGCTGCTGTTCCCGGCCGCCGCCGCACCCCTTACTTACGGGGTTGAGAGCGATATACATCATCCGGTTACCGCCCGGCACGGCATGGTCTCCACCGTGGACGAGACGGCGACCCGTGTGGGGCTGGATGTTTTGCGCGCCGGCGGCAATGCGGTGGACGCGGCGGTGGCGGTGGGTTATGCCCTGGCGGTAACCCATCCCCAGGCGGGTAATCTGGGGGGCGGCGGTTTCATGTTGATCCGCACTGCCGCGGGCAAGACGGTGGCGGTGGATTTTCGTGAAATGGCGCCGGCACGCGCCACCCGTAATATGTTTATCGGGGCGGACGGCAAGGCCGACAGCCGGCTATCCTTGTTAAGTCCCCTGTCTTCCGGCACCCCCGGCACGGTGGCGGGATTATCCCTGGCGCTGGATCGATACGGCTCCTGGCCGTTGCAACGGGTGATGCAACCGGCCATCGCCCTGGCGAAGGACGGATTTATCGTTGACCAGGCCCTGGCGTCCGATCTGGCCGGTTACGGCAAAGAAGCGCTCATCAACCACCCAAACAGTAAAGCGGTGTTTTTTAAAGCCGACGGGCAGCCCTACGCCCAGGGGGAAAAACTGGTGCAGCCGCAATTGGCCCACAGCCTGGAGTCCATCGCGGCCCAGGGACCACGGGCTTTTTATCAGGGTGCTATCGCCGATGAAATCGCCGGCGAGATGCAGCGGCAGGGGGGGCTGATAAGCCTGGCGGATCTGGCGGCGTACCGTGCGGTGGAACGCCAACCGGTATCCGGCACCTATCGCGGTTACCGGGTCTACTCCATGCCGCCGCCGTCCTCCGGTGGAATCCACATCATCGAGATCCTGAATATCCTGGAGAATTTTGACCTGGCGAAAATGGGCGCAGGCAGCGCCGATGCCATCCAGGTGATGTCGGAAGCGATGAAATTCGCTTATGCCGATCGCTCGGAATATCTCGGCGACCCTGATTTCATCAAGGTGCCGCTCACCGCCCTCACCAGCAAAGCCTATGCCAAAACCCTGGCGCAGCGTATCGACCTGGCTCACGCCATACCCTCTTCTCAGATCAAGCCCGGCCAGATTCAGCCTTACGAGAGCAATCAAACCACCCATTATTCCATTGTCGATGGGCTGGGGAACGCGGTGGCGGTGACCTACACCCTGAACACCTTCTTCGGCAGCGGAATCATGGCGGGCAACAGCGGCATCCTGCTGAATAACGAAATGGATGATTTTTCAGCCCAGCCGGGCGTACCGAACATGTACGGACTGGTGGGGGGCGATGCCAACGCGGTGCAGGCCGGCAAGCGACCGCTGTCATCCATGTCGCCCACCATCGTGGAAAAAGACGATAAAGTCTGGCTGGTCACCGGCAGCCCGGGCGGCAGCCGGATCATCACCACCGTCCTGCAAATCCTGGTGGATACCATCGATTTCAAACAGAATATCGCCGACGCCACCAATGCGCCGCGTTTCCATCAGCAGTGGACGCCGGATGAGCTGCGGGTGGAAAAGGGCTTCAGTCCCGATACGCTGAAGCTATTGTCTGAAAAAGGCCAGCATGTGTCGGTTCAACCGGTCATGGGCAGCACGCAAAGCATTATGGTCATGCCCGACGGCACGCTCAGCGGCGCGTCCGACCCGCGAACCCAGGATGATCTGACCGCCGGTTATTAGGGCTGGCCATTTCGCCGCCGCCGCCGCATTGGCCCAGCTTTATCGTCGGCGCCTCGGTGATTATGGCCTCGCTATGGGTACACCGGCGCTGGATCGTTGCGCGTCCCGCACATAAGGCAGATGCGCGCACGCATGCTGACGGGCTGAACGAATAAACGCCTCTATAGCCGGCTGACGCTGCTCTCCGTCACGGGCCGCCGCGTACAGCCGGCTCCACAAACCGTTGCCCAATGTTTTGGTGACAATCAGTCCCTGGTGTTCAAAACTCTCCACTACCCAGTGCGGCAGCGCGGCGATACCCATGCGCGCCGACACCATCTGAATCAGCAGCAAAGTATTGTCCACGCTTTTCAGCACCGGGCTGACGCCGGCCGGCTGCAGAAATTGCCGCCAGATATCCATCCGCTGGCGCTGTACCGGATAAATCATCAAAACTTCTTCACTTAAATCCTCGGGGGTGATGTGCTCTTTTTGCGCCAGGGGATGATCCGGGGCCAACACCAGCCGCACCTCAAAATCAAACATCGGCACATAAAACAATCCGCTGCGCGGCAGGATATCCGAGGTCAGCACCAGATCGAGTTCGCCCTGTTGCAGAGCAGGCTGCGGGTCGAAGGTGACGCCGGAACGGAAGTCCACCAGCACCTCGGGCCACTGCTCGCGAAACTCGGTCAACGCCGGGGTCAGCCATTGGATACAGCTGTGACATTCGATAGCCAGACGCAGCGTTGTTTGATGGGGCTCCAGGCAATTTTGCAGCGCCTGCTGCACCTGGGGCAGGATTTGCTCGGCCAGTTGCAACAGAATCTCTCCCTGAGGCGTGAAACGCAACGGCTGGCTTTTGCGGACAAACAGCTTGAAACCCAGCCGTAGTTCAAGATCGCTGAATTGATGGGATAGCGCGGACTGGGTCTGATGAAGCTGGGCCGATGCGGCCGCCAGCGAACCGCTGTTACGCAGGGCTTGCAGCGTCCGCAGATGTTTAAGTTCGATCATGAGGGTGTTTCACCTGGAAGTGAATAATTTGCGCTTGTGGTTAATACAGTACATGGTGATTATGGATGTGTAAACATCTGGACGTCTAAATGGGAGAAGGCAATGACAATACTAAGCCACACACTGGGTTTTCCGCGCGTCGGTTTGCACCGTGAGTTGAAAAAAGCGCAGGAGAGTTACTGGGCAGGTAAATCCTCGCAACAAGGGCTATTGGCGGTGGGCCGCGAGTTGCGGTCACGTCACTGGCAACAGCAAAAAGATGCCGGGATTGATCTCCTGCCGGTGGGTGATTTCGCTTGGTACGATCATGTGCTCACCACCAGCCTCATGGTGGATAACATCCCGGCGCGGCATAGACATGGCGCCGGTCCGGCCGATCTGGACACCCTGTTTCGCATAGGCCGCGGCCGCGCGCCGGATGGTGAGCCCGCCGCCGCCGCTGAAATGACCAAATGGTTCAACACTAATTACCACTACATGGTCCCGGAATTTACCCGTGGACAATCTTTCCGCCTGGGCTGGACTCAGTTGCTGGATGAAGTGGATGAAGCCCTGGCGTTGGGCCACCGGGTTAAACCGGTTATCCTCGGGCCGGTGACCTATCTGTGGCTGGGCAAGACCAAGGGGGAGCCCTTCGACCGCCTGTCGCTGCTGGCGGAACTGCTGCCGGTGTATCGGCAAATACTCGGCGAGTTGGCGCGGCGCGGCATTGAATGGGTGCAAATCGACGAACCCGCCCTGGTGCTGGAGCTGCCCGCCGATTGGCAACAGGCCTATGAAACCGCCTACCGTGAATTGGCGGGACCGGTTAAATTACTGCTGACCACCTATTTTGACAGTATCGGACACCATCTGGATCTTATCCGATCGTTGCCGGTCCAGGGTTTGCATGTGGATCTGGTGGCGGGGCAGGACTCCCCCGACGAGTTGCACCGGCGCCTGCCCGCCCAATGGGTATTGTCCCTGGGGGTGATTAACGGTCGCAACGTCTGGCGCGCCGATCTCGGCGTCTGGTTTGATCGTTTGCGCCCGTTAGCGGGGGAACGGCCGATTTGGGTGGCCACATCCTGCTCGTTATTACATAGCCCCATCGATTTATCGGTAGAAACGCGCCTGGACGAGGAAGTTAAAAGCTGGTTTGCATTTGCCTTGCAAAAATGCGGCGAACTGGGATTGCTGCGAGCCGCGCTCAACCAGCCCGATGAGGCGCATGTGTCTTTGTTGGAGGAATACAGCAAGCCGATCCGCGCCCGCCGCCACTCGGCCCGGGTGAACAATGCCCAGGTGCAGGGGCGTCTGACGCGCATCACCCCGCAAGACAGCCGGCGCGGGCAATCGTATGAACAGCGTGCCGAGCTGCAGCGGCAGCGTTTTAATCTGCCGGCCTGGCCCACCACAACCATCGGTTCCTTCCCGCAAACCACTGAAATACGTGGCCTGCGGCTGGATTTCAAGCAGGGCCGCCTGGACAACACCCGCTACCGTGCCGGTATCGGCGAACATATCCGCCAGGCGGTGGCCGAGCAGGAACGGCTGGGCCTGGATGTGCTGGTGCATGGGGAGGCCGAGCGCAACGATATGGTGGAATATTTCGGCGAGCACCTGGACGGGTTTGTCTTTACCCAGAACGGCTGGGTGCAAAGCTACGGATCCCGGTGCGTGAAACCCCCGGTTATCATCGGCGATATCAGCCGTCCGGCGCCAATCACCGTCGAGTGGGCAAAATATGCCCAATCCTTAACGGATAAACCCATGAAAGGCATGCTCACCGGGCCGGTCACGATTTTATGCTGGTCTTTCCCCCGCGAGGACGTCAGCCGCAAAACCATCGCCCGGCAAATCGCCCTGGCGCTGAGGGATGAAGTGGCGGATCTGGAACAGGCGGGCATCGGCATCATTCAGATAGACGAGCCTGCGCTGCGGGAAGGTTTGCCGCTGCGCCGATCCGAATGGCGGGAATATCTCCAATGGGCGGTGGAGGCCTTCAGGCTGAACGCCGCGGTGGCGCGGGACGATACCCAGATCCATACCCATATGTGTTATTGCGAGTTTAACGACATTATGGATTCCATCGCGGCCCTGGACGCCGATGTCATCACCATAGAGACATCGCGCTCGGATATGGAATTGCTGGAAACCTTCAAGGAATTTGACTATCCCAATGAAATCGGGCCGGGTGTCTATGATATCCATTCCCCCAACGTGCCAAGCGAAGAGTGGATCGTGGCGTTATTGCGCAAGGCGGCGGAGCGTATTCCCGCCGAACGGCTATGGGTTAATCCCGATTGCGGGCTGAAAACCCGAGCCTGGCCGGAAACGCGACAGTCTCTGGAGAATATGGTAAGCGCCGCGAAGCGACTGCGGGCAGAAAACGTTTGATTCAGTGATAAACGGGCGGCGACGGGTTATTTGCCGTTGCCGCTCATTCCATGCTGCGAAAACCATTGCAACATGCGCTGCCAGCCGTCTTTCGCCGAGGCGGCATGATAATTGGCACGGTAATCGGCATTAAAAGCATGACCGGCCTCGGGATAAACCCGGATATCCGCCTCGGCGTTGGCCGCATTCAGAGCCTGACGCATGGCGTCGATATGCTCCGGAAGGATACTGGTATCCTGCCCACCGTATAAACCCAGCACCGGCGCCACCAATTCTTTGGCGATATCCACAGGATGCCGTGGCGTCATCAGGGTTTTATCCCCCACCAACTTGCCATACCACGCCGCAGCCGCTTTTAACTGGGGATTATGGGCAGCGTATAACCAGGCGATGCGACCGCCCCAGCAAAATCCGGTTACCGCCAAATGCTGCCCGTCGCCGCCATGGGTGGCCGCCCAATGAGCGGTATGATCCAAATCCGCCATTACCTGTGAATCCGGCACTTTTCCCACCAGTTCCTTAAACAACTCTCCGATGTCGTCATAGGCTGACGCATCCCCTTGACGGAAATAGAGTTCGGGCGCAATCGCCAGATAGCCCTGTTTTGCCAGCCGGCGGCATAAATCGCGGATATGTTCGTGAACGCCAAAAATTTCCTGGATAACGACAACGATGGGCAACGGACGGCTTTCACCGGCGGGTTTTGCCATGTAAGCGGGCATCCGTTCGTTTTGTGAAGGGATGGTGAGCTGGCCCGCCTCCAGGCCGGCATCGTCGGTATAAATGGTCGTGGATGCAACACTGCCTGCTGCCGGGGCAAAGGCGGCCGGTTTCTTGTTCAGCTCGAGGGTATCGTCGATGTTCATATCGCTGCCTTGTTTAGTTTTTAACATTAGGTTGATTATAGCTAAAGTTAATGCCTTGTGAATCATTTTAACAAAGCATTCATATACATCAGTTACTCCAAAATAATCATTATTTTTAATAATATAAGTTTATAAAATTTCAGGTCATTCAGGCTTATTTATATAATAGAAAGTCTATTTCGAAAACATGGCCTCTAAATTAATGTGTTAAGAATAATTCTATGAAGAACAAGCCTTTTAAGCGGCTTAATTACCTATTCATGAATCATTCATAAATGCCGAGCGGTAGTAGAGGAGTTTCATTTATATGTCGGCTGACAAATAACGGCCGGTTGATTTGTTTAATCTTCGTCACACTTTGGAAAATAGTATTACGGGCGCGATCGTTTTTTGCAATTTATCCACTGCGAAGCGCTATAGGTTTAATTTTTATTATCGATTCCTCTTGTTTGGAATAGCGTGTGACATTGAATTTTTAAGGATCCCAGCAGGGAAATAAATGCATCATTCATTAATTCATGCAAGATAATATCATTATAAAAAGATCCATCAATAATTATAACATCGGAAAATTGTTATTTCTTTATTAAACACAATTTGAACTATTTCATAATGAAATTAATAGCTATGTTAAAAGAGCAATACTTTTTAAAATTTCTGTTTTGGGAGTAACCACCATGACTATACCAGTAACTTATTCCGTGACCGCCACTCAACCTGTTGTTGGTAATGACGTGTCAAACGTTGACACCGGCAAGCTGGCTACCATGCTCGGTTCGGTCAAAAATAGCCCTGAGAATATCTCGACATCTGCATCATTGACGTCGTCCATATCCGCCTCGGCCGGGAAACTATTCGCTGCCCTCGGGTTTGACAAGCTAGTCCAGGGATTGACATGGGTGGGCAATAGGGCGGGGAACATGGCGCAAATCACTCAATTTACCGCCGAAGCCGCGCAGAGGTTACATGACGGAGCCAAAATCGTAAAATATGGCATGGAACATGGCATTAAAGGGTTGCTGTATGAAGTGCTGGTGTTGTTGAAAGACCAGGCGCCGCCCATTCTTGAAAGCTGGATCGGTAAAGTCTATGAGGCCGGGGAAAACGTCACCTTGGGCGAAGTTATGAAGAGTTTAATGGATTGTATCATTAACAACAAAGAAATCAGTGGGTTGTTTAAAGGAATAATTGCGGCCTGATTAAGATGTGAATGTGAGATGCCCCACGGACTTCGGCGGATAAATATTAGTATTCTAACGATATTATGTTTGGGTTAACATGTTATTTTTAGAGGTATCTGCCATGTCCTCATCTGATGTTTTTCATCTTGGTTTAACACATTCCGATCTAAAGGGCGCCACCCTCGCCATCATCCCGGGGGATCCGCAACGGGTGGAAAAAATCGCCGCGCTGATGGAGAATCCGGCGCCCTTGGCTACCCGCCGGGAGTTCACGACCTGGCGTGCTGAAATCGTCGGTAATCCGGTTATTATCTGCTCAACCGGCATCGGCGGCCCTTCTACTTCCATCGCGGTGGAAGAACTGTCGCAACTGGGCATTCGCACTTTTTTACGGGTCGGCACCACCGGCGCGATTCAATCTTATGTCCAGGTGGGCGACATATTGATCAGCACCGCAGCGGTGCGGCTGGACGGCGCCAGCCTGCATTTCGCCCCGGTGGAGTATCCGGCGGTAGCGGATTTTGAATGCACTTCCGCGCTGGTGGCGGCGGCGAAACATCACCGAACGAAATTTCATGTGGGAGTGACCGCCTCCTCCGATACCTTCTACCCGGGTCAAGAACGCTACGATACCTATTCCGGACGGGTGCTAAACCGTTTGAAAGGGTCGATGCAGGAGTGGCAGAATCTGGGTGTCATGAATTATGAAATGGAATCCGCCACGCTCCTGACCATGTGCGCCACCCAAGGCCTACGGGCAGGTATGGTGGCCGGCGTTATTGTTAACCGTACCCTGCAGGAAACCCCCGATGTCCGCACCATGCAACAGGCTGAAAGCGCCGCGGTAAGTATCGTCGTTGATGCCGCCCGACGTCTTCTTGTCTGATCCTGTTACGAAGACCGGTGTAATTAACCCGGTCATTTTAGTCCGGTTTATCCGCTGATATACCCTTATCTTTCACGTGGCGGCAATGTTGCCGCCACTCGAAATCTACTGGGTAAAAAACGGGCTGGACATTTATACAGTTCCCACTTAACGTGACGGTTGGCATAGTTTATGGCGGAGGTTATATGGATTTCAGCCTGTTATACGCGGCGGCGGGGACGCTGGCGGGGTTGCTGCTCGGCCTGTTCATCGCCAGCCACCGATATCAGAAACAGCTTGGGTATCACCAGGGGACACTGAGCCTACATGAACAATCCCTGGCGTCGTCACGGCAAGAGCTGGAGCGGTCGCAAGCGGCATACCTGCAAAGCGAGCGGCAGCTCCGTGACGGCGAGCGCGAGCTGCGCGATCTTTACAGCCGTCTCGCCGCCGCCGAAGAGCGTTTGCAACCGCTGGAACACTGGCGAAAAGAGTGTGAACAGCTCAACGGCGAATTACGGGCGCTGCGGGAAGTGAACAGCGCGCAAGAGGCCGAACTGCGGGAAGTCACCATCCGTCTGGAAGAGACCCGTATCGGGGCTGAGGAAAAACAGCGCCTGCTGGTAAACAGCGAACAGCGGCTGGCGGCGCAGTTCGAGAATCTCGCCAATCGCATTTTCGAGCAAAGCGGACGCAAAGTGGATGAGCAGAACCGGCAGAGCTTGGATCTGCTGCTGACGCCTTTACGTGAACAATTGGACGGTTTTCGCCGCCAGGTCCAGGACAGCTTCGGCCAGGAGGCGCGGGAACGTCATACACTGACCCATGAGATCCGAGGCCTGCAACAGCTTAACGCTCAAATGGCGCAAGAAGCGGTCAACCTCACCAAGGCCCTCAAAGGTGATAATAAAACCCAGGGCAACTGGGGCGAGGTGGTATTAAGCCGGATTCTGGAAGCATCGGGCCTGCGGGAGGGATATGAGTACCAAACCCAGGTCAATATTCAAATCGATGATGCGCATCGAATGCAGCCCGATGTCATCGTGCGTTTGCCCCAGGGAAAAGATGTGATTATCGATGCCAAAATGTCGCTGCTGGCGTACGAACGTTTCTTCAACAGCCAGGACGAAAGCGAACGCCAACTGGCGCTGACGGAGCATATTCAATCATTGCGCGGACATATGCGGCTGCTGAGCAGAAAAGATTACCAACAATTACCCGGTTTACGCTCGCTGGATTATGTGTTGATGTTTATCCCGGTGGAGCCGGCTTTTATGCTGGCCATCGATAAGCAGCCCGAATTGATTGGCGAAGCCCTGAAACAAAATATCATGCTGGTGAGCCCCACCACGCTGCTGGTGGCGTTGCGGACCATCAGCAATCTCTGGCGCTACGAGCACCAGAGCCGCAACGCTCAGCATATCGCCGAGCGTGCCACGCGTCTGTATGACAAAATGCGCCTGTTTGTGGACGATATGTTAGCCATGGGTCAAAGTCTCGATAAGGCCCAGGGCGGCTATCGTTCGGCCATGAACAAGCTGGCCCGGGGACGCGGCAATATTCTCAGTCAGGCCGAGGGTTTCCGAGCGCTGGGGGTAGAAATTAAACGCCCCATCAATTCCGCGCTGGCGGAGCGGGCGGAGCAAGGTTTTAACGATGCCGATATCAGCAATGAGCAAACCGTCGATGAAGACAGCGATGAACAAGGCGAAACACCGTTTACGGCGCCGGACTCTGACCGCTCGCCGGCTCACGGCGTTTACCCGGATGCCGAGCCGGTAAGTGTTTTCGAAGACGCCTCACAGCCGGATACCGTCACGGCCCGCCGTGGGGAAACGCCGTTAACCCTCCCCGATAATTATTCGCCGCCGGTTGACGACAACGCTGTCCGGGGCGAAACTCCGGAGCAGGCGTAAGAAGAATATACGCCGCCGATGCAAGCGGGCCTCCGGCGCGGGGGCGATAAGACTCCCGCCGAGTTGACGAGCCCTTCTGTGGGGCTTTGCGCTCGCTTCTGTTACACTTCTCTGATATCTCATTAAGCAGGATGAATAACATGGCAGATGAAGACAAACGTGAAACGACCCATTTCGGCTTTCGCACCGTAGCTAAAGATGAGAAAGCGGTCATGGTGGCGGATGTCTTTCATTCCGTCGCCGCAAAATATGATCTCATGAATGATTTGATGTCTTTCGGTATTCATCGGCTGTGGAAGCGATTCGCCATCCACTGCAGCGGCGTGCGAAAGGGACAAAAGGTGTTGGATCTCGCCGGCGGCACCGGCGATCTGACGGCAAAATTTTCCCGTCTGGTGGGGGAAGAGGGTGAAGTGGTATTGGCGGATATCAACGATTCGATGTTGAAAGTCGGCCGCGAAAAACTGCGTAATAAAGGTATTATCGGCAATGTGAGCTATGTTCAGGCGAATGCCGAATCGCTGCCCTTTCCCGACGATACCTTCGATTGCATCACCATCTCGTTCGGCCTGCGCAACGTCACTGAAAAAGAGCAGGCGTTGCGATCCATGTATCGTGTGCTGAAACCCGGAGGCCGTCTGCTGATCCTGGAATTCTCCACCCCATTGTTCAAACCATTGAACAAGGCTTATGATCTCTATTCATTCCATGTGTTACCTCGCATTGGCGAAATGGTGGCGCGGGACGCGGGCAGTTACCGCTACCTGGCTGAATCCATCCGCATGCACCCGGATCAGGAAACCCTGAAAGCCATGATGCTCGACGCCGGTTTCGACTCCGCCGAGTATTTTAATATGACCGGAGGTATCGTTGCGTTGCACCGCGGTTATAAATTCTGATCGGGACATGACATGTTGAAGTTATTGATTGCCTCAGCCCTTGAAATGGCCCTCAAACACTTGCTGTATCGGGATCAGTTCATGAAAACGGCCCGTCAGCGCCTAAAGGGCAAAACCTTGCGCTTAGAGCTGGCCGAACTGGACGGTCCGGTTATTTTGGTTTTCGGCGAATCACAGGCGGATGTGCTTACTTCTTGGGACGACCCGGCGGATTGCACCGTCAGAACGCATCTTTCCGCCATTCCGGCGCTGCGTGGGCGGCGGCAGCTTCCCGCCCTGCTTAAACAGGGTGATTTGGAGGTGGACGGCGACATGCAGGTGGTGCAGCAATTTGTCGCCTTGCTGGACATGGCCGAGTTCGATCCGGCGGAACTGTTGTCGCCCTATCTCGGTGATGTCCTGTCGGAGGGGCTGACGCAGCGCTTTTCCAACCATGCCGATAAGATAAAACGCCGCTGGCTTGACCGACAAACCCAGTGGGGACAGGCGGTCACTGAAGAGTGGCGTTTATCCCCGTCAGCCCTTGAACTGGCTTGGTTTAGCGAAGAGGTGGACACCCTGGAACGGGATGAAGGCACTCTGGCGTCCCGCCTGGAACAAATGGAGATCAGCCGATGATTTTTGGAGAAATCGGCCGCCTTTATTATATCGTGCGGGTGTTGCTCAGCTACGGACTGGATGAACTTATCCCCAAAGTGCGCCTGACTCTGCCGCTTCGCCTGGGGCGTAAGCTGCTGTTCTGGATCCCTAATGTGCATGCTCAACAGCCATTGGGTGAACGATTGCGGCTGGCCCTTGAGGAATTGGGACCGGTGTGGATCAAATTCGGGCAAATGCTGTCCACACGTCGTGATTTATTCCCGCCGGTGGTGGCCGATCAGCTGGCGATGCTCCAGGACCGAGTGAAGCCTTTCGACGGCGCGCTGGCGCGCCAGCATATAGAACGGGCAATGGGCAAGCCGCTGGAGTCCTGGTTCGACGATTTCGATCAGCAGGCGCTCGCGTCGGCTTCCATCGCCCAGGTACATACCGCGCGCCTGAAAGAAAACGGCAAGGAGGTGGTGATCAAAGTGATCCGCCCCGATATCATGCCGATGATCAAAGCCGATATGCGCCTGATGTACCGGTTGGCCAGCTGGTTGCCGAGACTGTTGCCCGATGGGCGGCGTCTTCGGCCGGTGGAAGTGGTGCTGGAATATGAAAAAACCCTGCTGGATGAATTGAACCTGCTGCGCGAAGCGGCGAACTCCATCCAGCTCAGACGTAACTTTGAAAATAGCCCGATGCTCTATATACCGGAGGTCTATCCGGATTATTGCAGCGAAACCATGATGGTCATGGAACGCATCTATGGCGTTCCGGTGTCAGATGTGGCGGCCCTCGAGAAACAGGGCACCAATTTGAAATTACTGGCGGAACGTGGCGTACAGGTCTTTTTTACGCAGGTGTTTCGTGATAGTTTTTTCCATGCGGACATGCATCCGGGCAATATTTTCGTCAGCTTTGAGCACCCGGAAAATCCGCAATATATCGGTATCGACTGCGGTATTGTCGGTTCCCTTAACAAAGAAGACAAACGTTACCTGGCGGAAAATTTTATCGCTTTTTTCAATCGTGATTATCGCAAGGTGGCTGAACTGCATGTGGATTCCGGATGGGTGCCCCCCGATACCAATGTGGAAGATTTCGAGTTTGCCATCCGTACCGTGTGCGAACCGATTTTTGAAAAACCGCTGTCGGATATCTCTTTCGGGCATGTTTTGTTAAATCTGTTCAATACCGCGCGGCGCTTCAATATGGAAGTGCAGCCGCAGCTGGTGTTATTGCAAAAGACCCTGCTGTACGTCGAGGGTGTGGGACGCCAGTTATATCCGCAGCTGGATTTGTGGAAAACGGCCAAGCCTTTTCTGGAAAATTGGATCAAGGATCAGGTGGGTATACCGGCCATCCTGCGGGCGCTGAAAGAGAAAGCCCCCTTTTGGGCGGAAAAGCTGCCGGAATTGCCCGAGCTCATCTACGAGGGATTCAAGCATCATAAATCCCTGCAAAAGAGCGTGGATAAGCTGGCGGTGGAGTTCGAACAGCAGCGCGTAAAACAGGGACAGGCGCGGTTTTTGTTCGGCATCGGCGCAACGTTGCTGCTGTGCGGGACTTTTCTGTTATCCCAGGGAAATGAGATGACATCTTTTCCCGCCTGGTTGATGGCTGCCGGTATTGTAAGCTGGGTCGTTGGTTGGAAACGCACGACATAATAAATAGAAAGATGTACCCAATAGCTTTCACGCTGCGGCCAACACAGCTGCAACATGAAAGATGACGGGTATAACCTGCATCCGGCCTGTAACCGGTAACATGAACTAACCCCTACAAAGAGGTGGCCTATGGGCGGTATCAGTATCCCACAATTGTTAATCATCGCGGTGATCGTAGTATTATTATTCGGCACCAACAAATTGCGCGGGCTGGGGTCGGATCTCGGGGCGTCAATCAAGGGCTTTAAAAAAGCCATGTATGGCGACGACGATAAAAAAACGCCGTCCAATGCGGATCACACCGCACAGGATGCGGACTTCACGACCCAGCCCATTGCTCAATCCAGGCAATCCGAGTCGGAAGAGTCGAAAAGTAAAAATAAAGAGCAGGTATAATCCGTGTTTGATATTGGATTTGGTGAGCTGGCGCTGATATTCGTGATTGGACTGGTGGTCCTCGGGCCCGAGCGTTTGCCCGTGGCGGTCAGAACGGTTGTGGGCTGGATCAGGGCCTTGCGCTCGCTGGCCTCGACGGTGCAAAACGAATTGAGCCAGGAGCTGAAACTGCAGGAATTGCAGGACAGCCTGAAAAAGGTTGAGGAAGCCAGCAAAAACAATCTCTCGCCGGAGCTGAAAGCCTCGATGGAGGAACTGCGCGAAGCGGCCGATTCAATGAAAAAAACCTTCCAGAGCAAGCTCGTTCTCGATGAGGACAACCCGCCTCATACTATTCATAATCCGGTGGTAACCGACCCCGCGGCGACGCACAGCGGCGTGACTCCGGCCGACGGCGCCAGTCAGGCACAAGCGCCGGCAATGACCCCCGGTACAAATGGCGGGGGCATCACGCCGGACGAAATGGCCCGTCAGGCGGAAGAGACATTGCCGGTTCCGCAAGGCATCGTCGATAGCGTCACGCCGGACAAGATGGCTCGTCGCCCGGACGAGACATTGCCGGTTTCGCAAGGCATCGGCGATAGCGTCACGCCGGCTAAAGCAGCCTGTCAGGCACAAGCGCCGGCGGCGGTCCCGTCCGCCACCGTCGAGTCCGGCAATGAAGGGAAAAATTCATCCGCAGCGGAGCCGAGTCAGCACCAGGCGCCACCCATTCCTCCCTCACATAACGATCGCTAAAACATGGCCGTTGAAGATACTCAACCGCTTATCAGCCATTTGATTGAGCTGCGTAAGCGATTATTAAACTGCATTATCAGTGTGCTGGTGGTATTCCTGGCATTAGTCTATTTTGCAAACGACATCTACCAGATCGTGTCGGCGCCGCTTATCAAGCATATGCCGGCGGGCGCCAGCATGATAGCCACCGATGTGGCGTCGCCGTTTTTTACCCCCATCAAACTGACCATTATTGTCTCGGTGTTTGCTTCCGCCCCGTTGCTGCTTTACCAGGTCTGGGCCTTTATTGCGCCGGCCTTATACAAGCATGAGCGGCGACTGGTCATGCCGTTGCTGTTCTCCAGCACATTTTTATTTTATGCCGGCATGGCTTTCGCCTATTTTATCGTTTTCCCGCTGGCCTTCAGTTTCTTCGCGCATACCGCGCCCCACGGGGTCCTGATTGCCACCGATATCAATAAGTATCTCGATTTTGTCATGGCGCTGTTTATGGCGTTCGGCGTGTCGTTCCAGGTGCCTATCGCCATTGTCCTGCTGTGCTGGACCGGCGTGGTTACCCCGGAAAGCCTGAAGAAAAAGCGGCCTTATGTCCTGGTGGGCGCCTTCGTGGTAGGCATGCTGCTGACGCCGCCGGACGTCTTTTCCCAGACTCTGCTGGCAATTCCACTGTACCTGCTGTTTGAAATAGGCCTGTTCTGCGCACGGTTTTATGTCGGCAAGGGCCGCCGGGATCGGCAGGATGCGGATGAAAACGAGGATAGCGGCGATGGCGAGTAAGCGAGGTTGAGGCGAGGCAATTGGGCTTATTGATAACCAGCGCTCGGCCGGAACAGCATGCTAGATCGTAAACACGCCGTGAATCCATCCATGGAGGCTCGATCCGCGCCTTCCCTGGCGCGGACGGTTTACTCTTCTAGCACCCTGTCCCGTCTTATATATTCCGAGCTAGCTTGCCAGCGGTCTGAACCCCCTCCCCAGACTGTTCTTGATTGAGTAAAATAAACGCCGCCTTGGTTATGAACGGCGTTATTCAGGAGATAAGATTATGAGCAATGTCTATGGTGCGTATCCACACCGCCGCTTGCGCAGGGTTCGTCGTTACGATTTCAGCCGCCGGCTGGTGGCGGAAAACCAGCTGACGGTTAACGACTTGATTTATCCGGTATTTGTGATGGAAGGTAAAAACCGGCAGCAGGAAGTACCGTCCATGCCCGGCGTTTACCGGATGACCCTGGATTTGCTGATAAAAGAAGCGGAAACGGTGGCTAAATTAGGGGTGCCGGTGCTATCACTGTTTCCGGTGATAGAGTCCGATTATAAATCCCTCATGGCGGAAGAAGCCTACAATCCGGCCGGGTTGGTGCCACGCACCGTCCGGGCGCTGAAAGACGCGGTACCGGAATTAGGGTTGCTCACCGACGTGGCCCTTGACCCTTATACCACCCATGGACAGGATGGCATTATCGATGACCAGGGTTATGTCATTAATGAAGTCACCAAAGAGATCCTGGTCCGGCAGGCGTTGTGCCATGCCGAGGCGGGTGCGGAAATCGTCGCCCCCAGCGATATGATGGACGGCCGTATCGGCGCCATCCGGGAACAGTTTGAACAGCATGGCCTGGTGAACAACCAGATCATGGCCTATTCGGCCAAGTATGCCTCCTGTTATTACGGTCCCTTCCGCGACGCGGTGGGTTCCAGCGCCAATCTCAAGGGCGGCGACAAAAAAGCCTACCAAATGGATCCCGCCAATAGCGATGAAGCCTTGCAGGAAGTGGCGCAGGATTTACAGGAGGGGGCCGACATGGTGATGGTCAAACCGGGCATGCCTTATCTGGATATGATTCACCGTGTAAAGCAAGAGTTCGGCGTACCGACCTTCGCCTATCAGGTTTCCGGCGAATACGCCATGCATATGGCGGCGATTCAAAACGGCTGGCTACAGGAAAAACCGGCGATAATGGAATCCTTGCTGTGCTTTAAACGGGCTGGCGCGGACGGTATCCTGACCTATTTCTCCAAACGCGTGGCGCAATGGCTGCATGACGACCACCAACGGAACTATTAAAATACCCGTCATACTTCAAGTAGCAGGTCCGTTGGCTTTCCTCGCTCACCCCAGTTACTTACTAGAGTAAGCTCCTGGGGATTCACTGCGTCGCCGCCTTCCTGCAACTTGAATTATTTAGGGTATATACCCGTCATCTTTCGAGCCGCGGCGGCGTTGGCTGCGCTCGCTCACCCGTTGACAATCTACTGCATTTTTTGGAATTGGCGATTGTCCAGGCTTTGGGAAATCTGCTTGTTGAGGAAATTAAGCAGCAGCATCGAGCGGGCTTCACCGTCCGGCTCGGTATAAATCGCCTGAAGTCCTTCAAAGACGCCTTCGGTAATCAGGACGGTATCGCCGGCATGGGGCGTTTGCGGATCCTGAATCCCTTCATAAGTATGTTCCCGCAACTCATTGATGACATCCTCCGGAATGGTTACCGGCAAATTGCCGAAACGGACAAAGTGGCTGACGCCGCGCGTGGCGCTGATGGTGGTGGTATGAATGCGTTCGGGATCGAACTCGATAAACAGATAATTGGGAAACAGCGGCTCATTAACCTCGGTGCGCTTGCCCCGGACGATTTTCTCCAAGGTGACCATGGGCGTCAGGCAAGCAACCGCCTGTCGTTCCAAATGTTCTTTAGCGCGCATTAACTGTCCGCGTTTGCAATACAACAAATACCATGCTTCCATAATCTGCTTTACTCGGTTCACTGATAATTCAGCATAGCAAAAGCCTTGAACTATATATAGCATCCGCTATTAATGCCGTGGATATACCCGTCATACTTCAAGCTGCAGGTGCGTTGGCTTTCCTCGCTCACCCCAGTCACTTACTTGTGTAAGCTCCTGGGGATTCGCTGCGTTGCCGCCTTCCTGCAACTCGAATTATTTAGGGTATAGGTGGCATAAAAAATAATCTATTTACCCCGAATTTTGACAAAAGGCCAGCACGGTTGGTAAACAGACTTTATAATGCACCGATAACCCGGCTCCCGACGACTTTATGAAATACCGTGACTTGCGCGACTTTCTCTCTTTGCTGGAACAGCGAGGGGAGTTAAAACGAATTACCCTGCCCATCGACCCCCATCTGGAAATGACGGAAATCGCCGATCGCACTCTCCGGGCCGGCGGGCCCGCGCTATTGTTCGAAAATCCCAAAGGCTATGCTATGCCGGTGCTATGCAACCTGTTCGGTACCCCCGAACGGGTGGCGTTGGGTATGGGGCAAGACAGCGTCTTGGCATTGCGTGAGGTCGGGGAATTATTGGCTTTTCTTAAGGAACCGGAGCCGCCGAAAGGGTTTCGAGACCTGCTGGATAAAGCGCCGAAGTTTCGCCAGGTACTGAATATGCCGGTGAAACGGCTCGGTTCCGCGCCCTGCCAGGAGCAAATATGGCAGGGCGCAGATGTCGACCTATCCCGTATCCCGGTGATGCACTGTTGGCCGGGGGATGCCGCTCCCCTGATCACCTGGGGCCTCACGGTGACCCGCGGCCCCCATAAAGAGCGCCAGAACATAGGTATTTACCGCCAGCAGGTACTGGGTAAAAACAAAGTGATCATGCGCTGGCTTTCCCATCGCGGCGGCGCGCTGGATTTCCAGGAGTGGCGCCAGGCTCATCAGGGTGAACGTTTCCCGGTGGCGGTGGCATTGGGAGCCGACCCCGCTACTATCCTGGCGGCGGTGACGCCTATACCCGATACCCTTTCCGAATACGCCTTCGCCGGATTGCTGCGTGGTTATAAAACCGAAGTGGTTAAATGCATTTCCTGCGATCTCGATGTGCCCGCCAGCGCCGAAATCGTCCTGGAAGGTTTCCTGGAACCGGGGGAAACCGCACCGGAAGGCCCTTACGGCGATCATACCGGCTACTATAATGAAGTGGATGAGTTCCCGGTGTTTACTATTACCCACATTACACAGCGCCGTGACGCCATTTATCACTCCACCTACACCGGCCGGCCGCCGGACGAACCGGCGGTGATGGGTGTGGCGCTTAATGAAGTCTTTGTTCCAATTTTACGTAAACAGTTTCCGGAAATTGTCGATTTTTATTTGCCGCCGGAGGGCTGTTCCTATCGGCTGGCGGTTGTGACGATCAAGAAACAGTATGCGGGCCATGCCAAGCGGGTCATGATGGGCGTCTGGTCTTTCCTGCGTCAATTCATGTATACCAAATTTGTCATCGTATGCGATGATGATATTAACGCGCGTGATTGGAAAGATGTTATCTGGGCAATGACTACCCGCATGGATCCGGCGCGCGATACGGTGTTAATGGAAAATACGCCGATTGATTATCTGGATTTTGCCTCGCCGGTTTCCGGATTGGGTTCAAAAATGGGAATGGATGCCACCAATAAATGGCCGGGTGAGACACAACGGGAATGGGGCACGCCCATTCTGATGGACGCTGAGGTTCGCGCTCGTGTTGATGCTATCTGGGACGATCTGGCCATCTTTGAAAACAGTGGTAAAGGGCTTTGATATTTTTGGCCTTCCATTCCGTTTTGTATAATGACCCGACAGAGGGAATGCATGACAACAATGACCTGTAAGGTCACTTCCGTGGATGCTATCACCGATACGGTATATCGGGTATGTTTAGTCCCTGAAGCGGCTTTTAGTTTTCGCGCCGGCCAGTATCTGATGGTTGTAATGGATGAACGCGATAAACGCCCTTTTTCCATGGCCTCAACGCCGATGGAGAATTCCTTCATCGAACTGCATATCGGTGCCTCAGAAATTAATCTTTATGCCATGGCCGTGATGGATAGGATATTGAAAAATCGTGAAATTACGGTGGACATTCCCCATGGCGACGCCTGGCTGCGGAACGATACCCAGCGGCCGGTGGTGTTGATTGCCGGCGGCACCGGGTTTTCTTATGCCCGCTCCATCCTGCTGACTTTACTGGATAAACAACCGGAACGGGAAGTCGCTATTTACTGGGGCGGCCGCGAATTACAGCATCTGTACGACCTGGGCGAACTGGAAACCCTGACGTTGCAACATCCCCGCCTCAAAGTGGTCCCTGTGGTTGAGCAGCCTGACGAAAATTGGCAGGGCAGAACCGGCACGGTGCTCAGCGCGGTGATGCAGGATTACAGCAACCTGGAGCCATATGACGTTTATATTGCCGGTCGTTTTGAAATGGCCAAAATCGCGCGGGAACGTTTCTGCGCTGAACGTGGCGCCACCGCAAGCCGAATCTTCGGTGACGCGTTTGCCTTCATCTGACACTGGTTTGAATCCAGCGGTAAATTAAGGTCGGACTATGGAATCTTTTTCAACGCTTTATCAGGACCATCTCGCGACGCTGCAAAAGCGGACCCGAGAGATTCTTGCCAGGCAGAATCTTGACGCGTTACTGATTCATTCCGGCGAACCCATCACGGCTTTCCTCGACGATCATGATTATCCGTTCAAGGTTAACCCGCAGTTCAAGGCCTGGCTGCCGGTGACCAACGTCGCGCACTGCTGGCTATGGGTCGACGGCGTCAATAAACCCACTTTATGGTTCTACCTGCCGGTGGATTATTGGTACAGCGTTGAACCGGTGCCTGACAGTTTCTGGACGCCTTTTATCAATATCGTGCCCATAAGAAACCCCGATGATATCGGCGGATTGCTGCCGGCGCGCCGCGACAAGGTGGCTTACCTGGGTTCCGCCCCACCTCGGGCATTAAGTCTCGGCCTGACGGCGGAGAACATCAACCCGAAACCGGTATTGGATTTTCTGCACTACCACCGCGCTTACAAGACCGAATATGAACTCGCCTGCATGCGTGAAGCGCAAAAAACCGCTGTTGTCGGACACCGTGCCGCCAAAGAGGCATTCCTGTCCGGCATGAGTGAATTCGATATCAATATCGCCTATCTCAGCGCCACCGGTCACCGCGATATCGACGTTCCCTATGGCAATATTATCGCGCTGAATGAGCATTCAGCGGTATTGCATTACACAACGCTTGAAAATCGGCGCCCGGATGACGTCCGCAGCTTTCTCATTGACGCCGGTACCGAATATCACGGCTACGCGGCGGATCTGACCCGTACCTACGCGGCGCGAAAAGACTCCGAGTTCGCGGAGCTGGTAGCCGCCATGAATACCGAACAGCTGGCGTTAATCGATACCATCGAAGCCGGTGTCAACTACCTTGATTATCATATCCAGATGCACGGGCGGATTGCCAAACTGCTCAAGACCTTCGATATCGTCACCGGCATCAGTGAAGAAGCCATGGTGAAAGAGGGCATAACAGGCCCGTTTCTGCCGCACGGCCTGGGGCATCCCCTCGGACTGCAGGTACATGACGTGGGCGGATTCATGCAGGATGATACCGGCACCCATCTGGCGCCCCCGTCCGTGTATCCCTATTTGCGCTGTACCCGCGTTATGCAGCCCGGCATGGTAATGACCATCGAACCCGGCCTGTATTTTATCGAATCGTTGCTTTCACCCTGGCGCAACGGCGCCTTCAGCGGGCATTTCAACTGGCAACGCATCGAGATGTTCAAAGCCTTCGGCGGTATCCGTATCGAGGATAATATCGTTATCAAAGATAAGCAGACAGAAAATATGACCCGCGATTTGAAGCTGGCATAATGCAGGCCTATTTCGTTCCCGCGGCGCCGGTCACCGCGGTGATGGAAATAAAAAAAAGTCGATTTATTACCTTTCTGTCGCCAGCCCGGGGGATAGATGCCGCCAGGGAGTGTATCCGGCAGGCCCGACAGCAACATCCCTCGGCGACCCACCATTGCTGGGCCTATATCGCCGGACCGCCCCAGGATTCATCGCAGTTTGGCTTTTCGGACGATGGGGAACCCTCCGGCACCGCGGGCCGCCCTATGCTGGCTCAATTACAGGGCTGCGGGACGGGAGAAATCACCGCGGTGGTAGTGCGCTATTTCGGCGGCATAAAGCTGGGTACCGGCGGGCTGGTGAGAGCTTATGGCGGAGGTGTGCAGCAGGCGCTAAAACTCATGGCCCGTATGGAAATAGTCCCGCAGGTGGAATTCGTTGTATCTTGTCGTTATGAACAGCAGACATGGATTGAAATAACGGTCAAACAGGTTGCCGGTCGCATTGTCCAGAGCGATTATGGCGAATCCATTAGCTTGAGGGTGGCCATTCCCTTTGACAAGGTGAGCGAGGCTTCCCGAAAATTAAGCGATTTAAGTCGCGGCGCCTTGCATTTCATGCCGATTACATAATAATCCCGTCCCCGGCTACAGTTGAATTTTTATTAAGGAACATGCTGAAATGCATTTTCGCGCCATAATCCGCATAGTCGGCCTGCTCGTCATTTTATTTTCCGGGACCATGATTATCCCAGGCCTGGTGGCGTTGATCTACCGCGATGGGGCCGGCAGCGCCTTTACCCAGACCTTCTTTTTCACCTTGATGATTGGTTTGCTGCTTTGGTTGCCGAATCGCCGCCAGAGACATGAATTAAAACCCAGGGAAGGCTTCCTGATTGTGGTGCTGTTCTGGACGGTACTGGGGAGCGTCGGGGCATTGCCGTTCCTGTTCGCCGACCATCCCGACCTGTCGATGACCAATGCTTTTTTCGAGTCCTTCTCCGGCTTGACCACCACCGGCGCCACCTCGTTGGTGGGTTTGGATAACCTGCCCAAGGCGATTCTCTTTTATCGCCAGATGCTGCAATGGTTCGGCGGCATGGGGATCATCGTACTGGCGGTGGCGATTTTGCCCATACTGGGCGTCGGCGGCATGCAGCTTTATCGCGCCGAAATGCCCGGGCCGTTAAAAGACAACAAAATGCGGCCAAGGATTGCCGAAACGGCTAAAACCCTTTGGCTGATATATCTCATACTGACCATCATTTGCGCCGCGGCGCTCTGGGGCGCCGGGATGTCGGTTTTCGACGCCATCGGCCACAGCTTTTCCACCGTTGCCCTTGGCGGGTTCTCCACCCATGATGCCAGCATCGGCTATTACCACAGCCCGATGATAAATTCCATTGTCGCGGTATTTTTGCTGATTTCCGGTTGTAATTACGGCCTGCATTTTGCCGTGCTGAGCGGGCATAACCTGCGGGTGTATTGGCGTGACCCGGAGTTCAAGGTATTTATCTCCGTGCAGTTTATCCTGGTGCTGGTGTGTACGCTGATCCTGTGGCGTTACAACGTTTACCAGACCGGCCTGCAAACCCTGAACCAGGCTTTTTTCCAGGTGATATCAATGGCCACCACCGCCGGTTTTACTACCGACAGCATCGCCCGTTGGCCGCTGTTCCTGCCGATACTGCTGCTGTGCTCGGCGTTTATCGGCGGTTGCGCCGGCTCCACCGGCGGCGGTTTGAAGGTCATCCGTATCTTGTTGCTCTATCTGCAGGGTTCGCGAGAACTCAAGCGTTTGGTCCACCCAAACGCGGTCTATACCATCAAACTCGGCAACCGGGCTTTGCCGGAGCGCATCCTGGAAGCGGTGTGGGGATTTTTTTCAGCTTATGCCCTGGTTTTTATTGTCAGCATGCTGGCGATTATTGCAACCGGTGTCGATAATTTTTCCGCGTTTGCGGCGGTAACCGCCACACTGAATAACCTGGGCCCCGGACTGGGCGTGGTTGCGGAAAATTTCACCGCCATGAACTCGGTGGCCAAATGGATACTGATTGCCGACATGCTGTTCGGTCGTCTGGAGGTCTTCACCGTATTGGTGCTCTTTACGCCCACTTTCTGGCGCGAATAGGTTTGTTATGCACATTTTGATTCTTTATTCCAGCCGGGACGGACAAACCCGAAAAATCTCGCAGTTTATTGCAGCCGAGCTCGCCGCCGCCGCAGTCTGTGATGTGGTTGACCTCAGTCAGGCCGGTGAGGGTCCGTTGCCGCAATACGATGGCGTTATTATTGGCGCCGCCATCCGGTACGGCCATTACGCCGCCGAGCTGCATGCATTCATCCGGCGGCATCTGGACTGGCTTAATGCGCTGCCCAGCGCTTTTTTCTCGGTTAATCTCACGGCGCGTAAAGTGGATAAATGCACGCCGGAAACCAATGTGTATACCCGTAAATTCCTGGCCGCTACGCCCTGGCGGCCGGATGAATGCGCTGTTTTCGCCGGCGCGCTGCGCTATCCGCAATACCGCTGGCTGGATCGGGTCATGATCCAGTTGATCATGCGCATGACCGGCGGCGAGACCGACAGTTCCAAAGAGGTTGAATATACCGACTGGCGGCAGGTAACGGCCTTCGCGCGGGACTTTGCGGTTTTAGCGGGCAAAACCCCCTATCTGGGGCAACAAGTGAAGTGATTTGCTGAAAAATAAACCGATCGGTTGAAATTTTGCAATTAGCACTTGTCTCGTCTCAGGAAGTCCCTATAATGCGCCTCCACTGACCGGGATTAACCGCTGCGACGGACCGGGTCGGGAAGGGAAAAGCGCTTCGCTAAAGCAAATAAAAGCTTGACTCTTCAACGGGAAAGCGTAATATACGCAACCCGCGCCAGGTGAGAATAGTGCTCCCTGCCGCATGCTCTTTAACAATTTATCAGACAA
>NZ_JAAVUT010000059.1 GCF_018449575.1 Sodalis sp. dw_96
AACACGCCCACGTTTTCACCGGCACGGCCTTCGTCCAGCAGTTTACGGAACATTTCAACGCCGGTGCAGGTGGTTTTCAAGGTCGCTTTGATGCCGACGATTTCAACTTCTTCACCCACTTTCACCACGCCGCGTTCCACACGACCGGTTACCACGGTACCGCGGCCGGAGATGGAGAACACGTCTTCGATAGGCAGCAGGAACGGCTTGTCAATGGCGCGAACCGGTTCCGGGATGTAGGTATCCAGCGCTTCGGCCAGTTCCAGGATCTTCGGGGTCCAGGCTTCGTCGCCTTCCAGCGCTTTCAGCGCGGAACCACGGATTACCGGGGTGTCGTCGCCGGGGAAGTCGTACTGCGACAGCAGTTCGCGCACTTCCATTTCAACCAGTTCCAGCAGTTCTTCATCATCAACCATGTCGCATTTGTTCATGAAGACGATGATGTAAGGCACGCCTACCTGACGGGCCAGCAGGATGTGCTCGCGGGTCTGCGGCATCGGGCCGTCGGTTGCGGCAACCACCAGGATTGCGCCATCCATCTGGGCGGCACCGGTGATCATGTTCTTCACGTAGTCGGCATGCCCCGGGCAGTCAACGTGCGCGTAGTGGCGGGACGGGGTATCGTATTCAACGTGAGAGGTGTTGATGGTGATACCGCGGGCCTTTTCTTCCGGTGCGTTATCGATCTGGTCGAAAGCGCGGGCGCTGCCGCCGAAGGCTTTAGCCAGTACGGTGGTGATGGCGGCGGTCAGGGTCGTTTTACCATGGTC
>NZ_JAAVUT010000060.1 GCF_018449575.1 Sodalis sp. dw_96
GAGCCTATTCCCGACCCGCATCCCGACCCGGGCACGATGGTGGAACGCCCGGAAGATTCCAGCTATGGCGCCAACCTGGCCGCCGCCAATACGATGTTCGCCGCCAGCCTGGATACCCGTTCCGGCATGACCACCTATATCGATCCCATTACCGGCCAACAGCAGACCACCAGCCTGTGGATGACCAATGAAGGCGGCCACAACCGCTCCCGCGATGACAGCGGACAGCTCAAGACCCAAAGCAATCGTTATGTCCTGCAAGTGGGGGGCGATGTGGGTCGCTGGAGCAGCAACGATATCGACAGCTTCCGCCTGGGTCTGATGGCCGGCTACGGCGACGCAAAAAGCAACACCGATTCACAGGTATCCGGCTACCGTTCCAGAGGCTCGGTGGACGGCTACAGCGTGGGGGTGTACGGCACCTGGTATGCCGATGCGACCGATCGCTCCGGGTTGTATGTCGACGGCTGGACCCAATACGGCTGGTTTGACAATACGGTGGAAGGCCAGGACCTGAATAACGAGAATTACAATTCCAAGGGCTTCACCGCCTCCCTGGAAAGCGGCTACACCTTTAATATCGGCGCCAACCCGGCGAAAAACGCCACCTACTATATCCAGCCCCAGGCCCAGGCCATCTGGA
>NZ_JAAVUT010000061.1 GCF_018449575.1 Sodalis sp. dw_96
CTAAATAGGTGTGCCTATTAACGCTCCACTTTTGTTTGTCCATGTCCGTTGCCAGGAAATGGGGATGCTGCTTTCATAAACTGGGCCACATTTCTTAATAATTGCCACATATATCGGCATTGATGATTGCGTGTCACCGTTTCATGAAGCGCCAGCCATAATAACTCTATTCGGTTTACCCAAGGTGAGTAAATAGGTTGATAAATAATGATAAATTTTGGATTTTCAGCCAGCCAATCCAGCGTTTTTTGGCTCTTATGAATGACGTAATTATCAACGATTAGCGTGATAGTTTTCGCGCTGCGGTAGGTACTTTTCAGGTGGCCCAGCATCTGGATAAACAAATCCGAGCTTTTGCCTATGGCACTGACATAATCTACTCGCCCGGTTCCGGCGTGTAACGCCCCAGCCAGGTAATGTTTTTCGTTTTTACCCGGTGTCGGGAGCCGCTTTTGGTGTCCTTTACATTGCCAGTCAGCGCCGATTTTTGGATTAAGATCAATGTCCACTTCATCCTCATAAAAGACCGGGTGGTCCGCGCAGTTCTTGGTCAACGCCTCTTCAATTGCAGCCATTTTTTCTTCTTTATGCGGATCCCTGATGTGCAGTGTTGGGGCA
>NZ_JAAVUT010000062.1 GCF_018449575.1 Sodalis sp. dw_96
CGCCAACACGATGTTCGCCGCCAGCCGGGATACCCGTTCGGCCTTGACCGCCTATATCGACCCCATCACCGGCCAGCAGCAGACCACCAGCCTGTGGATGACCAATCTGGGCGGCCACAACCGCTCCCGCGATGACAGCGGGCAGCTCAGAACCCAGAGCAACCGCTACGTCCTGCAACTGGGGGGCGATGTCGGCCAGTGGAGCAGCAACGATATCGACAGCTTCCGCCTGGGCCTGATGACCGGTTACGGCCATGCCCGCAGCAGTACCGATTCCCAGGTCTCCGGCTACAGCGCCAAAGGCTCGGTGGACGGCTACAGCGTCGGCATCTACGGCACCTGGTATGCCGACGCCGCCGACCGCTCGGGGATGTACGTCGACGGCTGGACCCAATACGGCTGGTTCGACAATGAGGTGGACGGCCAGAATCTCAACGAGGAAGACTACAAATCCAAGGGCTTCACCGCCTCCCTGGAAAGCGGCTACACCTTTAACATCGGCGCCAACCCGGCGAAAAACGCCACCTACTATATCCAGCCCCAGGCCCAGGCCATCTGGA
>NZ_JAAVUT010000063.1 GCF_018449575.1 Sodalis sp. dw_96
GACCTACGCCATACCAGGCCGGCTTTCGGCAACCATTTACGCAGCGTTGCAGGATGGAGCGTAGAGTTGAATAGCTTATTGATTTCAATGGATAACAGTTCACTACTCCAGCGTGAACGAAGATAACCAAAGTCTTGCGGGGAACGTTGAACCAGCAGGTTTAGCATGCGCATTATAGCTTCAACAGGCCAGCACTTTTGGCGTCCAGGCGGGAGACTTTTTAACCCCTCGACGCCGAATAAAGTAAACCAGTTGATCCATCGACCTACCGATGAGCGCGCGGCACAAAGGCGATGGGCGACATCGGTAACTGAGTCGCCCTGATGCAGCATAAGCATGGCCATCAGCCGCCGGGCGTGATTTTTATCGCGCGTTTTATGTATCTCTTTTTGCATCTGGCGTCGTTCATTTCGGGGTATAGATGCTATGATCGGCATAACTCGTCCGGTTGGGTGAAAAGTTCTTTTTGGCGATTGATCAGATCGCTCAAACCGGATTGAGTTCACTTCGGTGATCTACAATTTGGCACACCTATTTAG
>NZ_JAAVUT010000064.1 GCF_018449575.1 Sodalis sp. dw_96
CAGCTTGTTCCGGATTGTTAAAGAGCAGTATTTCGCAGCATACTTCATGCACCTTCACCCGCAGGTGTTGGCGTATCAGTGTGCTCTGAAATAAATAAAGAAAAACCAGACAATCTCTCATTTCGCGGCGCGAAATGGTGGAGCTAAGCGGGATCGAACCGCTGACCCCCTGCGTGCAAAGCAGGTGCTCTCCCAGCTGAGCTATAGCCCCAAGTCGTTTCTAACCCTTTAGTATCGCGTTGCTTCTTTTCAACACGTAAAGCCACGCATCAATGATGAATACGAAGCCTTATCTTTTGAAAGAGGATTTAACTCGATAGCCCATTCGTTTCCAGGCAAGGCGTGGGGTCACGAAGTTTATAATAATAAACGAGTGGCGCCGCAACGCAGCATGGGAAGGAATGGTAGGCCTGAGTGGACTCGAACCACCGACCTCACCCTTATCAGGGGTGCGCTCTAACCACCTGAGCTACAAGCCTATAGAAGGTTTTTCTTGCTCAATACTGTTATCAGACAATCTGTGTGGACACGTCACTCA
>NZ_JAAVUT010000065.1 GCF_018449575.1 Sodalis sp. dw_96
CGCTGCCGCGGCTTCGGTGCATGGTTTAGCCCCGTTACATCTTCCGCGCAGGCCGACTCGACCAGTGAGCTATTACGCTTTCTTTAAATGATGGCTGCTTCTAAGCCAACATCCTGGCTGTCTATGCCTTCCCACATCGTTTCCCACTTAACCATGACTTTGGGACCTTAGCCGGCGGTCTGGGTTGTTTCCCTCTTCACGACGGACGTTAGCACCCGCCGTGTGTCTCCCGTGATAACATTCTTCGGTATTCGCAGTTTGCATCGGGTTGGTAATCCGGGGTGGACCCCTAGCCGAAACAGTGCTCTACCCCCGAAGATGAATTCACGAGGCGCTACCTAAATAGCTTTCGGGGAGAACCAGCTATCTCCCGGTTTGATTGGCCTTTCACCCCCAGCCACAAGTCATCCGCTAATTTTTCAACATTAGTCGGTTCGGTCCTCCAGTTAGTGTTACCCAACCTTCAACCTGCCCATGGCTAGATCACCGGGTTTCGGGTCTATACCCTGCAACTA
>NZ_JAAVUT010000066.1 GCF_018449575.1 Sodalis sp. dw_96
GGCTCCCACTGCTTGTACGTACACGGTTTCAGGTTCTGTTTCACTCCCCTCGCCGGGGTTCTTTTCGCCTTTCCCTCACGGTACTGGTTCACTATCGGTCAGTCAGGAGTATTTAGCCTTGGAGGATGGTCCCCCCATCTTCAGACAGGATATCACGTGTCCCGCCCTACTCATCGAACCCACAACAATTGCACCTTCGGATACGGGGCTATCACCCTCTGTCGCCGGACTTTCCAGACCGTTTTCCTGATGCAAAAGCTGATGGTGGTTCTGGGCTGTTCCCCGTTCGCTCGCCGCTACTGGGGGAATCTCGGTTGATTTCTTTTCCTCGGGGTACTGAGATGTTTCAGTTCCCCCGGTTCGCTTCAATACGCTATGGATTCACGTAATGATAGTGCAACGAATTGCACTGGGTTTCCCCATTCGGGTATCGCCGGCTGGTAATGCTTCATATCAGCTTACCGACGCTTTTCGCAGATT
>NZ_JAAVUT010000067.1 GCF_018449575.1 Sodalis sp. dw_96
ACGCGTATCTTTCGGTAAGGAGGTGATCCAACCGCAGGTTCCCCTACGGTTACCTTGTTACGACTTCACCCCAGTCATGAATCACAAAGTGGTAAGCGCCCTCCCGAAGGTTAAGCTACCTACTTCTTTTGCAACCCACTCCCATGGTGTGACGGGCGGTGTGTACAAGGCCCGGGAACGTATTCACCGTGGCATTCTGATCCACGATTACTAGCGATTCCGACTTCATGGAGTCGAGTTGCAGACTCCAATCCGGACTACGACGCACTTTGTGAGGTCCGCTGGCTCTCGCGAGTTCGCTTCTCTTTGTATGCGCCATTGTAGCACGTGTGTAGCCCTACTCGTAAGGGCCATGATGACTTGACGTCATCCCCACCTTCCTCCGGTTTGTCACCGGCAGTCTCCTTTGAGTTCCCACCAT
>NZ_JAAVUT010000068.1 GCF_018449575.1 Sodalis sp. dw_96
TTTCCGAACGGCTGGTTGTCGGCGGCGACACCTCCGGCGATACCCTTGTGAACGTTAACAACGCCGGCGGCAGCGGCGCCCAGACCGTGGACGGCATCGAGCTGATTTCCGTCGGCGGTACTTCGGACGGTGAATTTACCCAATCCGGCCGTATCGTCGCCGGCGCCTATGACTATACCCTGGAGCGCGGCACCGGGACCAACGCCGCCAACTGGTATCTTAACAGCTCTACGGCGGCGCCGGTGCCGGAACCGCCTGGAACGGAGCCTATACCGGAACCTATTCCCGACCCCCATCCCGACCCGGGGGACATGGTGGAGCGTCCTGAGGATGCCGTCTATGGCGCCAACCTGGCTGC
>NZ_JAAVUT010000007.1 GCF_018449575.1 Sodalis sp. dw_96
ACTTCCCGAGGCGTGGCAAGCGCTATTTTTAAAATAAAGTTTGGTTGCTCATTATTAAACCGGATAGCTTCCCCGGCGACGTTAATTTTAACAAGGTTAGGGCCGCGAAAGGAACTGCCCTTACGGGGGTTTTCTCCCAATAAAAAAGCCCCGGGGTGGCAGCCACGGGACTTTTTAAGGTGTTTAACCGACGCCGGGACGATAACACCGGTAAGGGGCTTATTGCACGGCGACGATATGGCCGTCTTTTACATCCATGGTAATGGGCTTCCCTGGTATCAACTTGCCGGATAACATCTGCTGCGCCAGCGGATTTTCAAGTTCCTGCTGGATGGCGCGTTTCAACGGCCGTGCGCCGTAAACCGGATCGAACCCGGTCTGGCCCAGCAATTCCAATGCCGCTGGCGTCAGCGTCATGCTGTAGCCGCGCTCTTCCATGCGTTTGTACAGCCGCTGCAGTTGTATTTGCGCAATGCGGGTAATGTGTTCCCGCGCCAAGGGATGGAACACCACCACTTCGTCAACCCGGTTGATGAACTCGGGCCGGAAATGATGACTGACCACGCCCAGCACCATGTCCTTCATTTCCTGGTAATTCATTTGTCCGAAGCGTTCCTGGATAACATCCGAGCCCAGGTTGGAGGTCATGATGACCACGGTATTGCGAAAATCCACCGTGCGCCCCTGTCCGTCGGTAAGACGTCCATCATCCAGCACCTGCAGCAGGATATTAAACACATCCGGATGGGCTTTTTCAATTTCGTCCAGCAGAATCACTGAATAAGGACGCCGGCGAACGGCTTCCGTCAGGTACCCGCCTTCTTCATAACCGACATATCCCGGAGGCGCGCCCACTAAACGGGACACCGAATGTTTTTCCATAAACTCGGACATGTCGATACGCACCATGGCGTCATCGCTATTAAACAGGAAGGTTGCCAGCGCCTTGCACAACTCCGTCTTACCGACCCCGGTGGGCCCGAGGAACATAAACGACCCGATGGGCCGATTGGGATCCGCCAGCCCGGCACGGCTACGCCTGATGGCATTGGCCACCGCCTCCACCGCTTCGTTCTGGCCGATGACCCGCTGATGAAGTTCTTCTTCCATCCGCACCAGCTTATCCCGTTCGCTTTCCAGCATGCGCGATACCGGGATACCGGTCCAGCGCGCCAGCACTTCGGCTATCTCGGCGTCGGTGACGCGGTTACGCAACAGGCGCATGGTTTTACCCTCGGCCTGAGATGCCGCCGCCAGCTGCTTTTCCAGCTCCGGAATTTTGCCGTATTGCAGTTCGGACATGC
Organism: Sodalis sp. dw_96; assembly: GCF_018449575.1. GTDB lineage: Bacteria > Pseudomonadota > Gammaproteobacteria > Enterobacterales > Enterobacteriaceae > Acerihabitans. The sequence goes on from NZ_JAAVUT010000007.1 coordinate 1,305, forward strand.
GCGCCAAATCCCCCACGCGGCGGGCCTGTTCGATGGATATCTTCGCCTGTTCCAGTTCGGCCTTCAGGTTTTGCGTGCCGGATAACGACGCCTTTTCCGCTTTCCACTCTTCTTCGAGTTCGGAGTAATCCCGCTCTTTTTGCGACAGCTCTTCACTCAGCATTTCAAGGCGTTTGATGCTGGCATCGTCCGATTCTTTCTTCAGCGCCTGCTGTTCCAGCTTTAACTGGATGATGCGCCGTTCCAGCCTGTCCAGCGGCTCCGGCTTCGAGTCTATCTGGATACGGATGCTGGATGCCGCTTCGTCGATAAGGTCAATGGCCTTATCGGGCAGTTGGCGGTCCGAAATATAGCGGTGCGACAGCGTCGCCGCGGCGACGATAGCCGGGTCGGTTATCTGCACGTGATGATGCAGTTCATAACGCTCTTTCAGGCCGCGCAGGATGGCGATGGTATCCTCCACGCTGGGCTCGGCGACGAACACCTTCTGGAATCGCCGTTCCAGCGCGGCATCCTTTTCAATGTACTGGCGATATTCGTTGAGGGTCGTGGCGCCGACGCAGTGCAGCTCACCGCGCGCCAGGGCGGGTTTGAGCATATTGCCTGCATCCATCGCCCCGTCGGCTTTACCGGCGCCCACCATGGTATGCAGCTCGTCGATAAACAGGATAATATGGCCTTCCTGTTTCGACAGGTCATTCAACACCCCTTTCAACCGCTCTTCGAATTCGCCACGGTATTTGGCGCCCGCCACCAGCGAGCCCATATCCAGCGACAGGACCCGGCTGTGCTTCATGCCTTCCGGCACCTCGCCGTTTACGATCCGCTGCGCCAAACCTTCCACGATGGCGGTTTTACCCACACCGGGTTCGCCTATCAATACCGGGTTGTTTTTAGTGCGCCGCTGCAGTACCTGGATGGTACGGCGAATTTCCTCGTCACGGCCGATGACCGGGTCAAGTTTGCCCTGCTCCGCCCGCTCGGTGAGATCGATGGTATATTTCTTCAATGCCTGCCGCTGGTCCTCGGCGCCCTGATCGTTCACGTTGTCTCCACTGCGCATTTGTTCGATGGCCTGGGTGATTTTTTCCGGCGTGGCGCCGGCCGACTTCAGCAAATCCGCCAGCGTGCCGCGCGACTCCAGGGCCGCCGGCACGAACAGTTCGGAGGCGATAAAAGTGTCTGAGCGTTTTTGCGCCAGCTTATCGCAAAGATTCAATACCCTGACCAGGTCGGCGGAAGGCTGAACGTCGCCCCCCGTACCCTCAACCTGGGGCAGCCGTTCAATCGCCTGCTCAATGGCGGTGCGCAGCGGCCCGGGATTGACGCCGGCGGATTGCAGCAACGGACGTACCGTCCCGCCTTCCTGGTTGAGCAGGGCCTGCATGACGTGTAAAGGTTCGATGAATTGATTGTCGCGCCCAAGTGCAAGGGACTGGGCATCGGCGAGGGCAAGCTGGAATTTATTGGTAAGACGATCCAGACGCATAACTCCTCCCATATTGGTCAAAATTGCTACTGGAGATTAAATAAGGTCGTTTATTTAAAATTCAAGGATATTTCGCCAAATAATGGGAAAATCTTTGTTATCCACCCTGGATCGTCTTGGTAAAAGAGATTATATCAGCCAGACCAAACTTGCCATACGTCCGGTGATTCCATCGCGCCGATATGAGAAAAATGTTGATGATTCGGTGACTGTACAACGATCACCGCCGAAAATTTGGCGGATACCGGCGTTTAATAAGCGCAAACGGGCCAGATGATAGATATCGGCAAAGTATTTTTCACCGCGGGGAATAAAGGCCTCGTCGGCTCGCGCATCTAGGGAAACAAACGCCTCCCGGACTTCGGGACCCACTTCGAATGCCTGGGGGCCGATGGCCGGTCCCAGCCAGGCGATGATATCGGCTGGATCCGATTGAAAACGGGCCAGCGTCCGCTCAAGGATGCCGGCGCATAATCCACGCCATCCGGCATGGGCCGCCGCCACTTCGTGACCTGCGCGATCGCAGAACAGCACCGGCAGGCAATCGGCGGTCATGACGGCGCATACATGACCGCTGACGCCGGTATAGGCGGCGTCGGCCCGCGGCGACGTTCCGAGGTTATCATCACTGCCCTGTATGACCACCACATCGGTGCCATGCACCTGTTCCAGCCAATGCGGCGAAGCGGGCAGTCCTCCCAGTACCTCCAGGCGACGGCGGTTATGCTCCACCGCCAGCGGGCTGTCCCCCACATGCATACCGAGGTTCAGCGAGGCATAGGGCGACTGGCTGATGCCGCCCAGGCGCGTGGTGGAATAAGCCCGTACGTTGGCCGGTGCGGGCCAGTGGGGAATCAGCAGGGAATCCATAGGGCTAATCCATCTGATCCGCGAACGTTTCGCTATCCGCCTTCATCACGGCGATTAACTCCACCATATCCTGCGGCAGCGGGGCGAACCATTCCATTTCAATGCCGGTGATGGGATGGTACAGCCGCAGCCTGGTGGCATGCAGCGCCTGGCGATCGAATCCGCGCAGCATATTCACAAACGCTTCCGAGGCGCCTTTGGGAGGACGGGGACGGCCGCCGTAAAGCGGATCCCCCACCAGCGGATGGTTGATAAAGGCCATATGAACGCGTATCTGGTGGGTCCGTCCGGTCTCCAGCCGCAGCCTCAGACGGGTATGAGCGCGAAAATGCTCCATGATCCGGTAATGGGTCACCGCCGGTTTGCCCATGGGATGCACCGCCATGTGGGTACGTTTGGAGGGATGGCGGGAGATGGGTTGCTCCACCGTGCCGCCGGCGGTCATGGTGCCCATGGCCACCGCTTCGTATTCACGGGTAATTTCCCGCGCCTGCAAGGATTCCACCAGCCGGGTTTGCGCCGGTACGGTTTTTGCCACCACCATCAGGCCGGTGGTGTCTTTATCCAGCCGATGCACGATACCGGCCCGCGGCACTTCGGCAATGGCCGGATAATAATGCAGCAGCGCATTCAGGATAGTGCCGTCGGCATTACCCGCCCCGGGGTGCACCACTAAATCGCGGGGTTTATTTATCACCAGGATATCGTCGTCTTCATACACGATATTCAGCGCGATGTCCTGCGCGGCCCAGCGGGTTTCTTCCTCGATAATCGCATCGATTTCAATGGCTTCGCCGCCCAGCACTTTTTCTTTCGGCGTAGCGGTCACGTTTCCGTTAACCCGGACCCGGCTGTCGAGGATCCAGATTTTTATACGTGAACGTGAATAATCAGGGAACAATTCGGCCAAAGCCTGATCTAACCGTTGCCCAAGTTGTGATTCATTCACCATAGCGGTGAGGAGTTGTTGTTGTGCCATATGCAGCTTCTTCGTTATCGTTGGGTTTTCGCGGCAATGCCGTTTAGAATTATGCTATTGTAGCTGGTCTCATTCGGGAGCTTAACGGACAGTCTCCCGGAATAACACTCTGAGGATAAGCAAAACGTCATGATGCGTATGAAATATCTGGTGGCAGCAGCCACATTGAGCCTGATGCTGGTCGGTTGCTCCAGTTCCAAGGATGCCGTTCCCGATAATCCGCCCTCCGAGCTGTACAGTACCGCACAACAAAGATTACAGGACGGCGACTATAAAGGAGCCATTAAGGAACTGGAAGCACTGGATAACCGCTATCCTTTCGGTCCTTACGCGCAGCAGGTTCAGCTTGATTTGATCTATGCCTATTACAAATCGGCGGACCTCACATTGGCCCAGGCCTCCATCGATCGCTTCCTCCGCCTGAACCCAACACATCCGAACGTAGATTACGTCCTGTATATGCGTGGTCTGACGGATATGGCGCTGGATGACAGCATGATACAAGGATTCTTCGGCATCGATCGTTCCGACCGCGATCCGGAACACGCCCGTGCGGCTTTCCGGGACTTCACCCAGCTGATTCGCGGGTATCCTAACAGCCAGTATGCCACGGATGCCAATAAACGTCTGGTTTATCTTAAAGACCGTCTCGCCAATTATGAGCTGGCGGTGGTGCGGTTTTACACCCGTCGCGGCGCCTATGTGGCGGTAGTCAACCGGGTCGAGCAGATGTTGGCCGATTTCCCGGATACCAAGGCAACCCATCAAGCACTGCCGTTAATGCAAAACGCCTATGAAGAGCTGCAACTGCCCGGTCAGGCTGACAAAGTAGCGAAGATTATCCAGGCAAATCCCGCCTGAACCACGCCTTGATGAACGTAAAACGGCAGCCTAGGCTGCCGTTTTCGTTTGTCGCCACGGGCCGGCGACAAGAACCCCTCTGAATCATCCCATCGATAATGACCGATCCGCCGGCAACTCTCAAGAGCCGAGAGCCCTTTTCCAAGGCCGGTTCACAAAACCCCCTGGCCCTGTTTAAAGCTCGGACTAAAAGTGATTTAGATCACACTTTTTACCCTTCGAGAGGGTATGCTAAAATTACGTAGACGGAAAAAGACAGAGAGGCAGTGATATGATTATCAATATTACCAGCAAACAGATGGAAATCACCCCGGCCATTCGTCAACATGTGGAAGAACGTCTGGCTAAGTTGTCCAAGTGGCAGACGCAATTGATAAATCCTCATATAATCCTCTCTAAACAACCGCAGGGATTTGTGGCCGATGCCACATTGAACACGCCAAACGGACCGCTTGTCGCCAGCGCCGGCAACCTGGATATGTATGCCGCCATTAATGAATTGATAACCAAGCTGGAACGGCAATTGAATAAAGTGCAGCATAAAGGCGAAGCCCGCCGTGCGACCGAATGCGTCAAGATTAACAATAACCTGGCTGTTTTGTAACCGATAGCGGGAGCCGGTGGAGACTTTTCCCGCCGCATAACCAGCCAAACCGAGCAACGCGCCATAATGGCGCGTTTTATATTGACAGAATGAAAAGCCAACGGTTACTGTAAACATCCCATAAGACCAGAAAGTTGATACTATGCGTATTATCCCGTTTTTCTTCGCCTTCTTTTTTACCTTCCCCTGAACGGGAGGCCGCTCGTCATGTGAGAAAGAATGCGAAGACGAACAAAAAGCCTCCTGATGACAGGGGGCTTTTTTTATTACGGCGTGAAAGGTAACTAAACATATGAGTGACAACCCATTATTAGCGCTACGGGATCGCATCAGCGCGCTGGATATGAAATTATTGTCGCTGCTGGCGGAAAGACGCGAGCTGGCGCTGGACGTTGCGCGCAATAAATTGACCACCCACCGGCCCATACGCGATAAAAGTCGTGAGAGCGATATACTCGGACATTTGGTGAAAGAGGGTCGAAAACTGGAACTCGACGGATTTTATGTCACCCGCCTGTTCCAGCTGATTATTGAAGACTCGGTATTGACGCAGCAGGCGCTGTTGCAGTCGAACCTGAACCAAACCATTGAACATTCGGCGCGCATCGCTTTTCTCGGACCGAAGGGATCTTATTCCCATCTGGCCGCCCGGCAATACGGCGCGCGTTATTTCGATCAGGTGGTGGAGTGCGGCTGCCTGAAATTCACCGACATTGTGCAAATGGTGGAAACCGGCCAGGCCGACTATGGCGTTTTACCCATTGAGAACAGCAGTTCAGGGTCAATCAACGATGTTTACGACCTGCTGCAGCATACCAATCTCGCATTGGTGGGCGAACTGACCAACCCCATCGATCACTGCATGCTGGTGGCCGGTGAGAGCACGCTGGACCAAATCGAGGTGGTTTACAGCCATCCGCAGCCCTTCCAGCAGTGCAGTCAATTTATCGCCCGCCACCCACAGTGGAAAATTGAATATTGCGAAAGCACCGCCGCCGCCATGGAAAAAGTGGCGGCACTGAATTCACCCAAGGCGGCCGCACTGGGCAGCGGCCCCGGCGGTGCGTTGTACGGTTTGCAGGTGTTGGAACAGAATCTGGCTAATCAGCAACAGAATTTCACGCGGTTTATTATCCTCGCCAGAAAAGCCATAGACGTATCGGAGCAGGTGCCGGCCAAAACCACATTGATTATGGCCACCGGTCAGCAATCCGGCGCGCTGGTGGAAGCGTTGCTGGTGTTGCGCGATCACGGCATCGTCATGACCCGCCTTGAATCCCGCCCCATTAACGGCAATCCCCGTGAAGAAATGTTTTATATTGATGTGCAGGCTAACCTGCGCGATGGGGCGATGCAAAAAGCTCTGACGGAATTACTGGCCATCACCCGCTCCCTTAAAGTCCTGGGCTGCTATCCCAGCGAGAATGTGGTACCGGTGGATCCCAGTTAGCACCTTGAGCCGCCGCTATCGACGGCTATCGTTGGCCTGGCGCAGCAGCAAGCGGCTCTCCTCGAGAAAACTTTGCGCATAACTGCCGAACCAACGTTCGATTTTCTTGAAGCGGTCGATAAAAGCTTGCTTATCACCCTGCTCCAACAGGGTAATGGCTTCCCCGAAGCGCTGGTAATAGCGTTTAATCAACGCCAGGTTGCTTTCGGAAGACATGATGATATCGGCGTACAGCTGAGGATCCTGGGCGAACAGGCGGCCAATCATGGCCAGCTCCAGCCGATAGATGGGAGAAGACAGGGCCAGCAGTTGCTCCAATTGAACATTCTCTTCCGCCAGGTGCATGCCGTAGGCAAAGGTGGCGAAATGACGCAGCGCCTGGATAAAGGCCATATTCTGGTCATGTTCAACCGCGCTGCTGCGGTGCAGACGCGCGCCCCAGACCTGGATTTGCTCCAGCAGCCATTGGTAGGCCTCCGGCTGCCTGCCGTCGCAATACACCACCACCTGCTTGGCCAGACTGCCGCTGTCGGGGCCGAACATCGGATGCAACCCCACTACCGGACCGGGATGAGCCGCCAGCATCGCTTGAAGCGGCGCATTTTTTATCGACGCGACATCCAGCAAAATGCAGTCCTGCGGTAGCGGCGGCAGGCGTTCGATAACCTCAACGGTGAGATGAATCGGCACGCTGACGATAACCATGCCCGCATCCGCCAGCAAAGACTCCGCCCTGGGCCAATCCTCCTGCTCCAGAATCCGGACCTGGTAGCCGGACAACGTCAGCATCTTTTCAAAAAGCCGCCCCATCTGCCCACGGCCGCCGACTATCACCACCGGACGCAACTGGGGACAAAGAGTTTTAAACCCTTTATCGTTTTCGTGGCTGTAAGACTCGCGCATGACCCGTCTTAACACATCCTCAATCAAATCGGGGGGAACACCCTGCGCCACGGCTTCGTCGCGACGTGACGCCAACATGGCGGCTTCGCGATCCGGCGCATAGATAGGCAAACCGAAGCGGCTTTTCACCTCGCCCACTTCGGCCACCAACTCCAGGCGCCTGGCCAATAAAGCCAGCAGCGACCGATCCACTTCATCAATTTGATCGCGTAATGCGTTCAACTCGGCAACCATACGTCTTATTCTCCCGCCAATCGTCCCGCAAGGACATCGCGCAACTCATCGTGCATCTGTCGCAACAGTGTATCGGTACTTTGCCAGTTGATACAGGCATCCGTTACCGAAACACCGTATTGCATCTCGGTGCGAGGCCCATCGGAAGATTGATTGCCTTCGTTGATATGGCTTTCCAGCATCAGGCCGATGATGGAACGGTTCCCCGCCTTGATTTGCGACAGGACCGACTGGGCCACCGCCGTCTGGCGACGATAATCTTTATTGGAATTACCGTGACTGCAATCCACCATCAGGGCCGCGTTCAATCCGGCTTTGGCCATCTGCTGCTCGCAGTCGAGGATATCCTCCGGATGGTAGTTAGGCTGTTTGCCCCCGCGCAGAATCACGTGGCCGTCCGGATTGCCCCGGGTTTGCAACAGACTCACCTGCCCCGCCTGGTTGATGCCTAAAAAACGGTGCGACATGGCGGCCGCGCGCATGGCATTGATGGCGGTGGAAAGGCTGCCGTCGGTGCCATTTTTAAAACCTACCGGCATCGAAAGTCCCGACGCCATTTCCCGATGGGTTTGCGATTCGGTGGTTCGCGCCCCGATGGCCGACCAGCTGAACAAATCGCCAACATATTGCGGGCTGTTGGGATCCAGCGCTTCGGTGGCCAGGGGCAAGCCCAGCCGCACCAATTCCAGCAACAGGCCGCGGGCGATTTTCAGTCCGGCTTCCACTTCAAACGAACCGTCCATGTAGGGGTCGTTGATAAGACCTTTCCAGCCCACGGTGGTACGCGGTTTTTCGAAATAGACTCGCATCACGATAAAGAGCTGATCGCTTAATTCCTCTGACAGCGCTTTAAGACGACGGGCGTAATCCAAGGCAGAATCGGGATCGTGTATGGAACAAGGACCGCAGACCACCAACAGCCGCGGATCGCGGCCATGAATAATATCGGCAATGGTTTGACGCGACGCGGCAATGGATTGCTGCTCTTGGCGGGTCAAGGGTAACTGCCGTTTGAGTTCTTCTGGTGTAATCATCACCTGCTCGTCGATGATATGCACATTATTGAGCGCGTCTTTTTGCATGATCCAGTCCTGACCAAAGTCGTCTTTCTGAAAGTGTCCTGACGGAGAAGGTGCCATGCATCGATAAGCCATTACCCCTCCGCCAGCGTATGACACATAAGATACCACGGCACGTAAAGTTTTCAATCCATAAGTGTAAATATTATAGTACTACCTGTACTCATTTTTGACACGCGGCCTATTTGTGGCAAAAACGGTCCAAAAAAAACACTTTTAGATATAAAATTATTATTTTACAATATGTTAAAATAAAAACAGGCCATAATAGATCTCGTCTTTCTAAAGCCGCCATGAGTGCGGAGACCCTGAATTAACACTATATGTAAATATATATTTACACCATTGAGTAAAAGCCAATTTACGAATACGGGGACGTAGGAAGAATTACCTATCCATCTGCAAAACAGGGCACAGCCGAACTCATGCCGGCATTGAATAAAAAAGGTCGACCCGTGGGCCGACCTGGATATCTTGTGCTTTCGGATGTTGCGAAAGCGTACGCTTAGCCAAGACGCTCTTTGATACGAGCGGACTTACCGGTACGTTCACGCAGGTAATACAGTTTGGCCTGACGAACGGCACCACGGCGTTTAACAGTAATGCTGTCGATAACCGGTGAATGCGTCTGGAATACACGCTCTACACCTTCGCCGTTGGAAATTTTGCGAACAGTGAATGCAGAATGCAGACCGCGGTTACGAATAGCGATAACCACGCCCTCGAATGCCTGCAGACGTTTTTTACTGCCTTCAACAACCCATACCTTCACTTCCACGGAATCACCCGGACGGAATGCAGGTACGTCCTGCTTCATCTGCTCGTCTTCAATCTGTTTGATAATGTTGCTCATAATAGGTCTCTTACCCTAGATAAACTGAGTGTTCGGGTTGCCAGCATAAAGCTGCCACACCCCTATTAGTGTTGTCGCTCAAACTGATATTCCCGTTGGAATTCAGTCAACAACTTTGCTTGCTCGTCAGTCAGAGCTAGGCTTTCCAGAAGTTCAGGTCTTCTAAGCCATGTGCGGCCCAGCGACTGTTTCAGGCGCCAGCGACGAATTTCAGCATGATTGCCCGACAGCAATACCGCCGGAACCTCCATGTCTGCCAACACCTCGGGACGGGTATAGTGGGGACAATCCAGCAGCCCCTCGGCGAAAGAATCCTCCGCCGCCGATGCCTCGTGGCCCAGCACCCCGGGAATAAACCGGGAAACGGCGTCAATCAACGCCATGGCGGCCAATTCACCGCCGCTGAGCACATAGTCGCCGATTGACCATTCTTCATCAATTTCGGTGGCTATAAGGCGCTCGTCTATACCTTCATAACGACCGCATACCAGGATTATCTTCCGGTTCGCGGCCAACTCGCTCACACCTTGCTGATCGAGCTTACGTCCCTGGGGGGAGAGATAAATCACCTTCGCCCCTTCGCCTGCCTTGTTTTTCGCCTCGTGAATCGCATCCCGTAAAGGCTGCACCATCATCAGCATGCCCGGTCCGCCGCCATAAGGGCGTTCGTCCACGGTGCGATGCCGGCCATGGGTGAAATCACGCGGACTCCAGCACTGCATATCCAGCAGGCCGTTTTTTACCGCCCGGCCAGTTACCCCGTAATCAGTAATTGCGCGGAACATTTCGGGAAACAGGCTGATTACCCCAATCCACATAACACCATTCCACCCATTATCACTACATGACATTCGGGGTCAAAAATTCGGATCCCATTCAACCTCAATAAGATGAGCGTTGAGATCAACGTTCTTGATAACCTGCCCGTCGAGGAACGGAATCAATCGTTCCTGCATGCCGTAGGCATCTTTCAGGTTGGCTTTCACCACCATCACATCATTGGAGCCGGTTTCCATCATATCGATGACATTGCCGAGCTGATAACCCTCGGTATTGATTACCTGGCAACCCGTAAGGTCTTTCCAGTAATAATCACCCGCTTCCAGCGGCGGCAATTGCGTTGAATCCACGACGATTTCACAATTCGTCAGCAGGCTCGCGGCTTCCCGATCGTCCATACCTTCGATCTTGATGATCAAATCCTGATTGTGGTGTTTCCAGCCTTGCAGCTCGAGCTGCTGCCACTCGCCGGCCCGTTTTATAAACCAGGGCTGGTAGTCAAAAATGCTTTCGGATTCTTCAGTGGACGAAAACACCCTGAGCCAACCGTGAATACCATACGTCGACCCCAATTTACCCAGAACAACGGGCTTGGTGGGAATTGCGGTAAGGAATTGTTTGCTCATAACGACCACCGCGACAAATTAAGCCGCTTGCCTAGCATCTTTGATCAGAGCGCTAACACGCTCGGAAACCGTTGCGCCCAGGCCGACCCAATGTTGGATGCGATCCAGGTCCAAACGTAGGATTTCTGCCTGACCGGTTGCGATCGGGTTGAAGAAGCCAATACGTTCAATAAAGCGACCGTCACGCGCATTGCGGCTATCGGTCACGACGATTTGATAGAACGGGCGTTTTTTTGCGCCGCCACGTGCCAAACGAATTGTTACCATAACATCCTCTTTAGTGAATAAAACAACCGGGCCCCATCGAGGAACGGGGTCCGGTTGCCGTATAAAAAGCCCCAAAATATTACTCGTTTTGGAGCAAAAAGCAATCTATAGTTAGCGACCGGGGAATCCCGGCGGCATCATACCCTTCATGCCGCGCAGCATTTTCGCCATCCCGCCCTTCTTCATTTTCTTCATCATCCGCTGCATATCGTCAAATTGTTTAAGCATACGGTTCACATCCTGTACCTGCAATCCGCAGCCCCCGGCGATACGGCGTTTACGCGAGCCTTTGATAATCTCCGGCTGCGCGCGTTCTTTCAGGGTCATGGACTGAATAATGGCCTCCATGCGGGTCAGGACGCTGTCGTCCATTTGTGATTTCACATTGGCCGGCAGTTGGCCCACGCCCGGCAGCTTGCTCATCATGCTGGCCATGCCGCCCATACTGCGCATTTGTTTTAGCTGATCGAGGAAATCGGTTAAATCGAAGCCGTCGCCTTTTTTCAGTTTATTGGCCAGTTTTTCCGCCTGGGCGCGGTCTACCTTGCTTTCGATATCCTCAATCAACGAGAGGACATCGCCCATGCCGAGGATGCGTCCGGCGATGCGGTCCGGATAAAACGCTTCCAGGGCTTCGGTTTTTTCGCCGACGCCCATGAATTTAATCGGTTTGCCGGTGATTTGACGGATGGACAACGCCGCACCGCCGCGGGCGTCGCCGTCAACCTTGGTCAGTATCACGCCGGTGAGCGGCAGCGCCTCGTTAAAGGCCTTGGCGGTGTTGGCGGCATCCTGGCCGGTCATGGCATCCACCACAAACAGCGTTTCAACCGGCTTGATGGCCGAGTGGATCTGTTTGATCTCGTCCATCATGGCTTCGTCAACATGCAAACGGCCGGCGGTATCCACCAGCAGCACATCGTAGAATTTCAGCTTTGCATGCTGCAACGCCTGATTAACGATATCCAGGGGCCGCTGTCCGGCGTCAGACGGAAAAAAATCCACCGCGACGGCCTCGGCCAGGGTTTCCAACTGCTTAATCGCCGCCGGGCGATAAACGTCCGCCGATACCACCAGGACTTTCTTTTTGTGCTTCTCGCGCAGGTACTTCCCCAGCTTCGCCACGCTGGTGGTTTTACCGGCGCCCTGCAGGCCCGCCAACAGCACCACCGCCGGCGGCTGGGCCGCCAGGTTGAGTTCGTTGTTCTCGTCGCCCATGGCGGTAACCAGTTCGGTACGGACGATTTTGACGAACTCCTGACCCGGCGTCAGGCTTTTGTTCACTTCCTGCCCGAGTGCGCTTTCTTTCACCCGGTTGATGAAATCACGCACGACGGGCAAAGCCACGTCGGCTTCAAGCAGCGCCATGCGCACTTCACGCAGGGTTTCTTTAATATTGTCTTCTGTCAGACGGCCCCGGCCGCTGATATTGCGCAATGAACGGGATAACCGATCGGATAAATTTTCAAACATCGTTCTCTACTCAACCTGAAGTCGGGCCGCGGACGCGACATTATCGCCTATATACAGCATTTTTGCCTATGCGGTATTATCGCTTGTATCCAGCATCTTTGCCTGTATGCAGCATTATCGCTTATAGGCGGCATTTTTGCTTATAGGCAATATTATTGCCGCTATCATAACACGAAGCGGCGACAGATCTCTGTATTGACGTCGAGAACGGTTGGAGCAAAACGCCGCTAACGTTATACTGCTCGTTTCATTCTCTTTATGTTAAGTCCCAAGCCGATATGTCGTGGATAGCCCTTCTGGCTTTTATTGCCTATGCATTAAGTCTCGGCCTTATTCTGCCAGGCATTTTGCGCAGGAACAGTGCTTACCGCCGCCTGGCGCTGCTGTCGGCCTTTGTGGCGCTGGTCAGCCACGCCTGCGTGCTGTATCTGCGGATTTTTTCGGTTCAGGCCGGGCAAAACCTGAGTCTGCTGAACATCGGCTCATTAGTCAGCCTGATGATTTGCGTCGTGATGACCGTAGTGGCGACCCGTAACCGGGGCTGGTTCCTGCTGCCGGTGGTTTATATCCTGGCGATGATTCATCTGGCGGCCGCCACCATCATGCCGGGAGAGTTTATTACCCATCTGGAGACCACGCCGGGATTATTGGTGCATATCGGCCTGGCGCTGTTTTCCTATGCCGTGCTGATTATCGCCGCGCTGTACGCCGGTCAGTTGGCCTGGCTGGATCATATGCTGAAAATCAAGAAATTGAGTTTCAGCGCCGATATGCCGCCGTTGATGACCATCGAAAGAAAGATGTTCCATATCACCCAGGTAGGGGTGATCCTGTTAACCCTAACGCTTGCCAGCGGCCTGTTGTATATGCAAAACATGTTCAACGGCGAAAATCAGCATAAAGCCGTGCTCTCAATTGCGGCCTGGTTTGTTTATATTGCGCTATTATGGGGTCATTATCATGAAGGCTGGCGGGGCCGCCGCGTGGTGTGGCTCAGCCTGCTGGGGATACTGTTGTTGACACTGGCCTACTTCGGTAGCCGCATTTGGCAAAATGTCATGGCGGGATAAGCCCCTGTCCGCAATCAGCCGTCACGTTTAACGCCCATAAGGAATTCCCACGTTGGAACATGTTTCAACCAGTACACTGATAATAATTTTAGTAATTATGGTGCTGGTGTCTGCCTATTTCTCCGGTTCTGAGACCGGGATGATGACGCTCAATCGTTATCGTTTGCGTCATTTAGCCAAACAGGGCAACCGCGGCGCCAGGCGCGTGGAAAAATTACTGCGCCGCACCGATCGTCTGTTGAGCCTGGTGCTGATCGGCAATAATTTAGTCAATATTCTGGCATCGGCGTTGGCGACCATTATCGGTATGCGGTTATATGGCGATATCGGCGTGGCGATTTCCACCGGTGTACTGACGTTTGTTATTTTGCTGTTTGCCGAAGTGCTGCCGAAAACCGTGGCGGCGCTTTATCCGGAACAGATCGCCTTGCCCAGCAGTCTGTTGCTGGTACCGCTGCAAAAGATCATGCTGCCGCTGGTGTGGCTGCTGAATATCATCACCCGCATCCTGATGCGGATCATGGGCATCAAGGTACCCTCAAATTTGAATGATGCCTTGAGCAAGGATGAATTGCGCTCCATCGTGAATGAATCCCGATCGCTGATTTCCCGCCGCAATCAGGACATGCTGATTTCGGTGCTGGATTTGGAGAAGGTCAGCGTCGGCGACATCATGGTCCCGCGCAATGAAATCGTCGGCATAAACGTCAACGATGAATGGCGCTCCATCATCCGCCAGCTTACCCACTCGCCCCATGGCCGCATCGTGCTCTACCGGGATAATCTCGACGACGCCATCGGTATGCTGCGGGTCCGGGAAGCCTACCGCCTGATGACTGAAAAGCAGGAGTTCACCAAGGAAAACCTGCTGCGCGCCGCCGATGAAATTTACTACATCCCCGAAGGTACCCCGCTAAATATTCAGTTGGTGAAATTCCAGCGTAATAAGGAAAAGGTCGGGCTGATTGTCGATGAATACGGCGATATTCAAGGCCTGGTGACGGTGGAAGATATCCTTGAGGAAATCGTCGGCGATTTCACCACCTCCATGTCGCCGACTCTGGCGGAAGAAGTGATTCCGCAAAGCGACGGTTCGGTCCTGATTGAAGGCGGCGCCAATATTCGCGAGTTGAATAAAGCCTTTAACTGGACGCTGCCGGAGGCGGAGGCGAGGACGGTGAACGGTATGCTGCTGGAGGCGTTGCAGGATATTCCGGCGGTGGGCACCCATACCCAGATAAGCAATTACCAGATCGAGATCCTGGCGGTACAGGACAATATGATCAAACAGGTGCGGATCACGCCCCTTAAGGCGTTTAAAGCGGGCGTGGAGGAAACCGTTTAGCCGGGCCGTAAATGGACATGCCATAAAAAAGCCCCTCGTTAGAAGGGCTGAGCTTACTGACAACGCGCCTTGGCCTAGATATGTAACTCGGCCAGCTTTTCTTTCGGCAGAGCCAGTTCTTCGTTGTGATTTACCCGAACGTCGCTATCGAGAATATGCCGGGCTATCTCCTGCGCTTCCGGTAGGGAGTGCATATGATAGGTTCCGCATTGAAATTCGTTCAGTTCAGGAATTTTTTTCTGATCGGTTACCTTCAGCACATCTTCCATCGCGGCTTTCCATGCTTTGGCTACCCGGAGTTCGTCCGGTGCGCCGATCAGGCTCATATAAAAACCGGTGCGACAACCCATGGGGGAAATATCAACAATTTCCACGCCGTCACCGTTGAGATGATTACGCATAAAACCGGCGAACAAATGCTCCAGAGTGTGAATGCCGCGTTCAGGCATGACCTCCAGATTGGGTCGGCAAAAGCGCAAATCAAAGACGGTGATGGTATCGCCATGGGGGGTTTTCATGGTTTTAGCAACACGAACCGCTGGCGCCGCCATGCGGGTGTGGTCTACGGTAAAGCTATCCAACAGTGGCATATCGTCACCTCCTCTAATAAAAATTAAATTTTTTTAACTGGTAGTGGAAACTTTATTGCTAGCCGCGAGTCATAATTAGTGAAAGACGCGCATTTGTTATCATCATCCCTGTTTTCAGAGATGTTTGTTTGGCCACAGTTTCTGTGGCCTTTTCTTTTTTCTACTCACCGTTCTGTTTAGCCAGATACTCCTCAAAACTTAGGGTATCCGCCATCTCAAGCTCCCGCTGACGTTGCCACGAACGCGCCTGTTCCGCCGCCAAAGTTTCTTCGGTTAAAATTTCCAGCGGCTCGTCGCATAACATCCGGCGATATTCATTAGCCAACTTCAATCCCAGCCCCCCGATACCGTACTCCTGCATACCCTTTAATATACGGGCGGAAAACGTCAAGTCGGCATCGTCGAAGGCCGCCACCAGATTATCGCTGGCCTGGCGATAGAGCCGGTTGTGATTGTTGCTGTCGAGAATATCCGCTACACGGCGTAAGTCCCGAAATAGTGCTTTGCCCACGTCCGCCAACGGCAACTGCGCCGTACCGCAATCGACGCTCAGCATTAAACCGGGTTTACGCCCTTCCAGAATGACGCTATTCCAATTGGTCCTGGTACACAATAGCTCTTCCGCACTCATTTCAGGCGCATCGGCCAACGTACACCATATCAGGAAAAGATCCAGGAAGCGCGACTGCTGCTCATCAATACCAATGGGTGAAAAAGGATTGATGTCCAAAGAACGCACTTCAATATACTCGATGCCGCCGCGCTTTAAAGCATTTGACGGGGTTTCTCCCGGTCGGGTAATACGTTTGGGGCGAATCGGCGCATAAAGTTCATTTTCGATTTGCAGGACGTTGGTATTCAACTGCAAATATTGACCGTTCTTCTTCATACCGATGCGCTGATAATCGGCGGAAGGGGTTTTAATGGCCTGTTTCAGGGCGGCGATATAGTCCGGCAGACGGTTAAAGGTAATACCCAATTGGCTTTGTGACTTACTGGTATACCCCAGGTCGCTTAACCGCAGCGAGGTGGCATAAGGCAGGTAGATCATGCCGGATCCGGCTTTTTCAAACGGCAAATTGGTCTTGCGCCCATCAATGAATGACGAGCAGATTGCCGGCGAGGCGCCAAACAGATAAGGAATGATCCAGCCAAAACGATAATAGTTCCGGATCAAGCGCAGGTAGCCGGCGGAAATTTGATCTTTGCCGTCCATCTCGTTTTTAACGCCGGTGCGCGCCTGCCAGAATGCCAACGGCAGCGAAAAATTGTAATGTACGCCGGAAATGGCCTGCATTAACGCGCCGTAGCGGTTTTTCAGTCCTTCGCGATACAGTGTTTTAAACCGGCCCTGATTGGAGGAGCCATACTGCGCCAGCTCGATGGGCTGGGTACTATCGATGAAACACGGCATACTCAGCGGCCACATACGTTCTTCGCCCAAATGGCGCGCCACATGGCGGTGAATATCCCGCAAAAATGTCAATAGATGATCCACATCCTCATCTACCGGCGTAATAAATTCAAGCAGCGCCTCGGCAAAATCCGTGGTAATCCATTTATGAGTCAACGCCGCGCCAAGGGATTCGGGATGCGGTGTCTGTGCCAAACTTCCATCGGCGGAAATACGCAAGGTTTCGCGTTCGACTCCGCGACGAATACCTTTTAGTGCGTGAGGATTGGCTTCCAGCCATGAAAGCGCTTCTGATACGTCCGGGATCAAATTGACCTCCCGCGGAAAATTTTATATTGGGTTAGCATAATTGAATCTGCCCGTTTATGGCTATCTATCGTTATCATTAACGCATTTAACATCCGGCTCTTATGTGTGCGAACGTGCTATCCCGGGCCGTCGCCGGCGGAATGCCATCGATGCGGTATCTACGCTCCGTCAAGAACATAGGCGGTTAACGATCAACGGCACCTAACATCAACATAGGCCATTGCTGCGGATTTTGCGGCCAAAATTCCAAAATCAGCATCTTCAAAAACGATACATTTTTCGGGGACCACCCCCATCAGCTCGGCGCAGCGTAAAAAGGTCTCCGGATGGGGCTTATGGTGACTCACGTCGTCCGCCCCCACCACCGCATCAAAATAACGCAGCAACCCTAAATGTTCGAGCAGCGCCACCGCTATGGCATGCTCGCTGCCGGTGCCGACCGCCATCGGACGTTTACCGTAATACTCCTTCACCACCGAGACCAGCGGCAATGGCTCTACATAATTCAACAGCATAGCTTTGACCGCGGCGGTTTTCTCAATGGCCAGTGCATAGGGATCCATGGAGGCGTGGTGAGAGTCAATGATCGTTTTAGCAATTAGCCATGTTGGCGATCCATTTAACGATACCATCGCTCTCTCATCGTAATGCATGCCATATTGCTTGAGTACTTGATGCCAGGCTTTGCGGTGGGTGGGCTCGGTATCGAGCAGCGTTCCGTCCATATCAAAGATCAGCCCATCGTATTGGTCGTACATCATCGCTTCCTGATACTCATAATAGGGCTTTACTGTAACGCAAAGTCATAAAGTTGTCGCTTTTTCTGTTACTGGAAACGCGGGGGTAAAGGCTATCGGCGGTATCAGAGGAAATGGGGTATAAAAGAATACATTACAACGTTATAAGCACGACAGGGAAAGGGATGATAATAGGGTAATCGAGATGAGGTAAGATATGGTGCATCCAGGAGGATTCGAACCTCCGACCGCTCGGTTCGTAGCCGAGTACTCTATCCAGCTGAGCTATGGATGCAAAACGTCGTGCGGATTAAACCCCCGGAACTCCTTTTAGTGAGTGACCGTATTTATCTGGCTTGATCCTATATATTTGCTGATAAATAACAATATTTGACTATTAACGTTAAATATTATTACCAACCATTTTCTTACTGAAATTAATCAAGAAGGTAATGGTGCATCCAGGAGGATTCGAACCTCCGACCGCTCGGTTCGTAGCCGAGTACTCTATCCAGCTGAGCTATGGATGCATTGTATTTGATGGATTAGAACTCGAGCATATGCTTTTGTTCGTTGCCGTATGTTATGGACCTAATCCAGTTTGTTGCCTGATAAACAATGATATTGTAACAACCAACATCGATTATCTTATTCGCTACTTACCACTGATGGCGCTATTCCAGCAGTGAATGGTGCATCCAGGAGGATTCGAACCTCCGACCGCTCGGTTCGTAGCCGAGTACTCTATCCAGCTGAGCTATGGATGCATTAATAAATGGCGGTGAGGGAGGGATTCGAACCCTCGATACAGCTTTTGACCGTATACTCCCTTAGCAGGGGAGCGCCTTCAGCCTCTCGGCCACCTCACCTACGCGCCGGTGTAAAAGCTCATCGGCACTGCGTGGCGCACATATTACTTTCCCGGCCTGATAAGTCAAACAATTTTTCCCGTCTGCGAAGCGTTTGCCTAAATCCCATGCAACTTGCACACATTGACAGCGCAATAGCGGTCAATCGCCCATAATCCGCTGAAAGCAGATAAGCACCACGAATGAATGGAAGAATATTTAGAAATGAATTAGAAAACTTCGACACATAATAAGCTGCGCCTCGCTAACGCAAGGCGCATGAAAATCAGAATGGGTTCTGTTGTGACTTTTCAGCCTGGATTCGCTGGTATATTTCTTCACGGTGAACTGAAACTTCTTTAGGCGCATTGACACCGATACGTACCTGGTTGCCCTTGACTCCTAAAACCGTAACCGTTACCTCATCGCCAATCATGAGGGTTTCACCAACTCGACGAGTCAGAATAAGCATTCTTTGCTCCTTGAAAGATTAAAAGAGTCGGGTCTCTCAGTTTCCCGCCATTATCCATCATATACCGTGAAAACGTAAGTCATGTTAGTGACATAAAATGCCAGCAGGCTGACAACTTTCAACATCAGGTATAAGTTTAGTCGATATGACCAGCTTCGCGCCTAACTTTTGACCCCGGAAATAATACGAATCTAAACGCCATAACTTAACAGAAAGCTATGGCGTTGATAATAACGTATTCTTATCGCGCTCAGAATTTCGCTGCCAAAAATGTCTCAACCCCTGACAACGCCGCGGGCAAAGCCTTGACATCGCTGCCACCGGCCTGGGCCATATCGGGCCGTCCGCCACCTTTACCACCGACCTGACCCGCCAGATGGCTGATGAGATCGCCGGCTTTGATACGATCGGTTAAATCTTTCGTTACCCCGGCAATCAAACTGACCTTATCATCCGCCACCGTCGCCAATACTATCACTGCGGAACCCAGCTGGTTTTTCAAATCGTCAACCATGGTACGCAGCATCTTGGGATCCACATTATCCAGTTTACTGACCAGTACTTTGACACCGTTAATTAATTTTACGTTACCGGTAAGAGCGGAACTCTCCTGGGCAGCCTGTTGGCTTTTAAGCTGCTGCAGCTCTTTTTCCAACTGGCGGGTACGTTCCAGCAAGGCCTTTACTTTATCCGGCAGGTTCTGGCTGTCGCCTTTCACCAATTGGGCAAGATCGCGGATAACATCGCTCTGCTGGTGCAATGTCGCCAGCGCGCCCTCGCCGGTCACCGCCTCGATACGACGGATACCCGCAGCGGTGCCGGATTCGGACAGAATACGGAACAAACCGATATCACCGGTGCGGGAAGCATGAATACCGCCGCACAGCTCGGTGGAGAAGTCCCCCATCGTCAATACCCGTACCTTTGCATCGTATTTCTCGCCAAACAGCGCCATGGCGCCTGTGGCGCGTGCTGCTTCCAGATCCATGACATCGGTATGGATGGGAAGGTTGCGGCGGACCTGTTCGTTGACGATATCTTCCACCTCACGGATTTGCCCGGGTTTCATCGCCTCCGGGTGGGAGAAGTCGAAGCGCAGGTACTGATCGTTAACCAGTGAGCCCTTTTGCGCCACATGATCGCCCAACACCTGGCGCAGCGCTGCATGCAGCAAATGCGTGGCGGAGTGGTTCAAACGGATACGGTTACGCCGCGCCAGATCGACACCGGCCTCCACGGGTTCGCCCACCTTCAATTCCCCATAGGCGAGCTGGCCCAGGTGGCCTACGGCCTGGCCATATTTTTGCGTGTCGGTTACCTTAAACAGCCCCAGCCCGGCTTTCAGCTCGCCCTTGTCGCCAACCTGACCGCCGGACTCGCCGTAAAAGGGCGTCTCGTCCAGCACCACCACCGCATCTTCGCCGGACTGTATAGCGGGCACGGACTGACCGTTACGAAACAGCGCGGTCACCTTGCCCTGATGCCGCACCTCTTCGTAACCGAAGAACCTGGTGGCCTCATCCACCCGCAGCATACTGTTGTAATCGGCGCCAAAGCCGCTGGATTCGCGGGCGCGACGGCGCTGTTCATCCATGGCCCGCTCAAAGCCTTCTTCATCCACTTTCAATTGCCGCTCGCGGCAAACATCGGCGGTGAGATCCAGCGGGAAACCGTAGGTATCATACAAACGGAAAGCGGTTTCGCCATCCAGCGTATCCCCTTTCAATTTGGACAGCTCTTCATCCAGCAGGGCCAGGCCGCGTTCAAGGGTACGGGCAAACTGCTCTTCTTCCGTGCGCAACACCTGTTCAACCAAGGCGCGCTGCCGTTTCATGCTCTCGGCGGCAGGACCCATAACGCCGATTAACGGCGCCACCAGCTTGTAAAAGAATGTCTCCCGCGCGCCCACCATATTGCCGTGACGCACCGCGCGGCGGATGATGCGCCGCAGCACATAACCGCGCCCCTCATTGGAAGGCACCACGCCGTCCGCCACCAGGAAAGCACATGAACGGATATGATCGGCAATCACCCGCAGGGATTTACTGGTCAGATCCGTACAACCGGTCACGCTCGCCACTTCGGCAATCAGGGTGCGGAACAGATCGATATCATAATTGGAATTCACATGCTGTAAAACCGCGGTGATGCGCTCCAACCCCATGCCGGTGTCCACAGAGGGTTTCGGCAGGGGCAGCATTGTTCCGTCCGACTGGCGGTTGAACTGCATAAAAACCAGGTTCCAGATTTCAATATAACGATCGCCGTCTTCTTCCGGGCTTCCCGGAGGGCCGCCCCAGATATGATCGCCGTGATCGTAGAAAATTTCCGAGCAGGGGCCGCATGGACCGGTGTCCCCCATTTGCCAGAAATTATCCGAGGCGTAGGCGCTGCCTTTGTTATCGCCTATCCTAATGATTCGCTCGCGGGGCACACCCACTTCCTGCGCCCAAATATTGTAGGCTTCATCATCTGTTTCATACACGGTCACCCACAGCTTTTCCTTCGGCAGGTTGAACCACTGCTCGCCGGTCAATAATTCCCAGGCGAAACTGATGGCGTCATGTTTGAAATAATCGCCGAAGCTGAAATTGCCCAGCATTTCAAAAAAAGTGTGATGACGGGCGGTATAACCGACATTTTCCAGATCGTTGTGCTTACCGCCGGCGCGAACGCACCGCTGTGATGTGGTGGCGCGCTGGTACTGGCGTTTATCCAGACCAAGGAAAACATCCTTGAACTGGTTCATGCCGGCATTGGTAAACAACAATGTCGGATCGTTATCGGGCACCAGGGAGCTACTTGCGACTACCTGGTGTCCTTTGCTATGGAAAAAATCGAGAAACGCTTGACGGATCTCAGCGGTGCTCTTGCTCATAGTTGTCCCGGAATCAAGCTAAACGAACGGATCGAAAACAGAATAGCGCAGTATTAGGGCGCTACAGTAGCGTTCACGAACTCAAAAGTGGGAATAAGATAAATTTTCTTTGGTACGAAGTAAAATGTCATAGCAACCAATTTATAAATTAATTATACCTTCATCTTTCGACTTGCCGCTGAGTTGGCTGCAACTCGAAATCTATTGGGTATAGATTGACTGTATTTCTTCAAAGGAAAAACCGCGGGTGAGAAGATAACGCTGCACTTTGATTTTTACCAGGCGATCTGTGGAAAGAGGTTGCCCGAATTTTTTCCACGCGACTTCCTTGGCCTGTGCGGACCGATCAATGGCCGCCTCGGTAAAGGCGTTATTGATGGTGTCTCGATCTATTCCCTTTTGAATAAGCTCCATGCGAATTTTTTGTTCGCCGTACCCTTTTTTGCTGCGACTGTTTACATACCTCAAGGCAAAGCGGCTATCGTTCAACCAATCATTTTGGCGGCAATATTCGATTGCCGCTTCTAGTTCGGCTTGAGAAATTTCAGCCGCATCATCCTCTACACCATGCTGCAGATCGTTTGAACAAACTTCCACCGCGGGAGGACGTCGGTTCCATCGCCGCCCTTCAGCTGACGGCATCGCCAGTTTGCGTCGCAGCTCGGCTTCGCTATGATCCCGTAATGAAAGTATATGTAATGCACGATCGAGCAATGCTGTCATGGCGTTAACCGCTCATCCGCCGGAACACATCGTTGTTCCGGCATGGAAAGCTTACATTTCCTCGCTACTCTCACTGGCGGTACTTTCATCAAAGCTTTCGCTTTCACTGGCAAAACCAGTGGCAGTGGTATTGTGCAACAGCATATCCCGTAATTTTTTATCCAATTCGGCGAAAATCTCAGGGCGTTCTTTCAGGAAAACACAGGCATTGGACTTGCCTTGGCCGATTTTCTCGCCGTTATAGCTGTACCAGGCGCCGGCTTTTTCGATGAGTTTGTGCTTGACGCCCAAATCCACCAATTCGCCATAGACATTGATGCCTTCCCCATAAAGGATTTGGAACTCAGCCTGTTTAAAGGGCGCGGCCACTTTGTTTTTCACCACTTTCACCCGCGTCTCGCTGCCTATCACCACTTCACCCTCTTTGATAGAACCGATGCGGCGGATATCCAGACGTACGGAAGCGTAGAACTTCAGGGCGTTACCGCCGGTCGTGGTTTCGGGATTTCCGAACATGACACCAATCTTCATACGGATCTGGTTGATAAAGATCAGCAGCGTATTGGCATTTTTAAGGTTACCCGCCAGTTTACGCATGGCCTGGCTCATCATGCGCGCCGCCAGCCCCATATGGGAATCGCCGATTTCACCTTCGATTTCAGCTTTCGGCGTCAGCGCCGCGACGGAGTCGACGATAATGACGTCCACCGCGCCGGAGCGGGTCAACGCGTCGCAAATTTCCAACGCCTGCTCACCGGTATCCGGCTGCGAACACAGCAGGTTATCAATATCCACACCCAATTTTTTAGCATAGATGGGATCGAGGGCATGTTCGGCATCGATAAATGCGCAGGTTTTACCTTCGCGCTGCGCGGAGGCGATAACCATCAGGGTCAGCGTTGTTTTACCCGAGGACTCCGGCCCATAGATTTCAACTATGCGCCCCATGGGCAAACCACCGGCGCCCAGCGCAATATCAAGGGAAAGAGAACCCGTGGAGATCGTCTCGACATCCATTGAACGATCTTCACCGAGACGCATGATGGAGCCTTTGCCAAACTGTTTTTCAATCTGACTTAATGCCGCCGCCAACGCCTTTTGTTTATTCTCATCAATAGCCATTTCAACTCCTATCAAGCGGGGAGCGACATCGCTACCCTCTTTCGCCAAACATCTATGCCCGTCATCTTTCAAGTTGCAACTGTGTTGGCCGCGCCCGCTCACCCCAGTCACTTAGTTATCTAAGCTCCTGGGGACTCACGGACTTGCCGCCTTGCTGCAACTTGAAAGCCATTGGGCATATAACGGTGTTGTTGCCAAGTATACTGTACAATCATACAGTATCAAGTGTTTTTCAGAAAAATGTGTCCAACAGGGTTTTCAGGGCAAAATGCACCGCCTGCCTGCGGACGTCATCCCGGCCGCCGTCGAAATGCATCAGTTGGGAGAACGGACCGCGGTCACGGGCGGCAAACCCGAACCACACGGTGCCCACCGGTTTTTCAATCGTGCCGCCGTCCGGCCCGGCGATGCCGCTGACCGCCACGGCGTAATCGGCCGCCGCCGCCGCCAGCGCCCCTTGCGCCATCTCCAGAACCACCGGATCGCTCACCGCCCCATGCTGCTCCAGCGTACTGGCTTTGACTCCCAGCATATCCGATTTTGCCTGATTTCCGTAAGTCACAAAGCCGCGATCGAACCAACCGGCGCTGCCTGACGTATCGGTAATGGTCTTGGCTATCCAACCGCCGGTACAGGATTCGGCACAGGTAATAAAACTGCCCTTCTCTTTCAATGCCGCTCCGAGGCGGGCACTCAGTTGAAAAAGTTCTTCGTCTTTCATAATACCCCATCCTGATGTGAAATAGGTCAAAGGGGAATGCGCACGCAGACTCTCGTGCCGTTTTTTTAAATTAGTGCAAGGCGCATTCCAATTTTTGGCCTTAGGTTCCGGCATACGGCGAATATCATAGCGTCATCGGCGGCAGTCAGCCATGGCGACATGCAGCGGGAGAAAAACCGGGACGCGCAGAAGTAGTATAGCCGGGTCGGGCGGTGGCTTGGCAAAACCGATTTTTAACTTGTCACCCGCCGGATGATGCTCTATCGTTCTTTCCAATTCATCCGTTATAATTTAATGTGCTTTCTAATGACTTAATGGAATTTATTGCAAAATACAAAGTGGATTAGCATTCTCCGACATATAAGGCGCCTCTTGCGTCTTTTCCACTGTCACTTTCAGGAATAACGATGAAAAAAATCACATTAGCTCTGGTAGCCGGGTCCCTGTTTTTTAGCGCGGTGCAGGCTCAAGCGGAAGACGGACTGGCGGCAATCAAAGCCGCGGGCACCATTAGTTTCGGTACCGAAGGAACTTACGCCCCTTATACCTTTCACGACAGCAATAATAATCTGGTGGGGTTCGACGTTGATTTAGGGCGTGCCGTGGCCGCCAAGCTCGGGGTTAAGGCTAAGTTTGTCGAGGGCCGCTGGGATGGGCTTATTGCCGGGCTGAGCGCAAAGCGTTATGACGCGGTTATCAACGAGGTGGGGATAACGCCGGAGCGCCAGGTTAAATTTGATTTTTCCAAACCCTACATTGATTCAAAAGTGGTTCTGATTACCCGTGACGATAATACCACCATCAAAGATTTTGCTGATTTGAAGGGACAAAAGGCGGCACAAAGTTTAACCAGTAATTTTTCACAACTGGCGACCAAATACGGTGCCGAACTGGTGCCCACCGACGGATTCAACCAATCTTTGGACCTGGTGTTGAGCAAACGCGCCGCGGCAACCCTTAACGATAATTTATCCTATCTCGATTTCAAAAAGCACAAACCTGATGCGCCGCTGAAAGTGGTGGCAACCCAGGCGGCAAACGCGCCGTCAGGAATTCTGATCCGCAAAGATCAACCGGCGCTGGTGAAAGCATTGAATACCGCCTTGGATGAAGTGAAAGCGGACGGCACCTATAAAACTATTTCTATCCGTTATTTCGGACAGGATATCTCTAAGTAATTTTTCACCCTTAAGGGGTTCTTGCCGATGCCATCCTGGCTTCAACTGATGTTGGACTCCTTTTGGCGGTTATTTACAGCCGGAGTGATGTTTACCCTGCCGCTGGCGGTTCTTTCCTTTATCGGAGGATTGGTGCTGGCTTTTGTGGTGGCACTGGTCCGGCTGTATGGCCCAAAACCGTTTAAAGGAATAGCGGACTTTTATGTCTGGGTGATCCGCGGCACTCCGTTGCTGGTGCAGCTGTTTGTTATTTTCTACGGTTTGCCCAGCGCCGGCATCACGTTGGACGCCTTCCCGGCCGCATTGATAGGTTTTATCCTCAACGTGGGCGCCTACAGTTCGGAGATTATCCGCGGCGCCATCGTGTCGGTACCCAAAGTGCAGTGGGAGGCGGCCTACTCCATCGGCATGAGTAGTCCCCAGGCCATGCGTCGGGTCATTTTACCCCAGTCGGTATTCGTATCGCTGCCGCCGTTGGCCAATTCATTCATTTCGCTTATTAAAGATACCTCGCTGGCGGCGGTTATCACGGTGCCGGAGATGTTCCTGGCAGCGCAGCGCATCGTATCCGTAACTTATGAACCTCTCATTTTGTATATCGAAGCGGCGTTCATCTATCTGATGTTTTGTACGGTGCTCAGCAAATTGCAAACTCGGCTGGAAATCTATTTCCGTCGTTACGAATAATCTGCCGCAACCTGAGGACACCTATGGTTTAGGTTAATTATCATCCATAATAAAATTGGAAAAGCGATACTCCGGTGATTTGGCCTCATCTATTTGGCCGATTCGTATGGGCAGTTCGCTGTTTGAGTCACAAAGGGATTTAACATATTGCCAGTACGCCTGTTCAGATTCCATATGATCAATCATCGGATCAAAAGCCCCTTCGGCAATTTCAACTTTTATCTTATTGTCTGCATCCGCCTTCTGGCCTTCATCAAATCTGGGGTTCAGGATTGTTTCTTTATTTTCATCCTCGTTTTTTTCAATCATTTCAGCCATTTCTTTAATCATTTCCATGTCATGGCTGGCGGTTTGCGGCGAAAAATAAAACAAACCGTCATTAAACAGCGCCTCCATGACTTCATTCAAAGAAAAGGAGATCTCGCCTTGTATGTAGGTTGTCTTATTGTTAACCACTACGCCAGTATGCTTATGATTTAAAAGATTATTTTTATCCTGGCCATAGCTTACCAAAACCTGGCGATCGCTTATCACCACCGGCACGTTCTTTACGGTATGTATGTCCCCGCTGATACTGTAATGCTCTTTATCACCTTTTTTATAGCCATTGGCGGTACACGCGGCTTCAATATCGAAGCGCTTGGTGGGAATGCGTTCACGGTTGAAATAGCTGCTCAGGTCTTCACCTTCTTGGATGTTATGGTGCTGATAAGCGCGGTGCACCGACGTCACTTTCTGGATGCCGATCCAGTCGAACACCGCCTCCGCCTGAGAGGGCTTTCTGATTTCATCAATATACGCCATCACATCTATGTCAAGGTACGCAGCCAGGACGTTGGCCCAGGGCTCAATCGCCAGAAACATATCAGACAGCGTCGTATCCTCTTCAATGATGACGTGATGCCGGAAATATTGCAGAAGGAATAACGAATTTTCTTCCTCGAGACATTCCTGGATCGATAAAAGGGGAACCGCCGTCAAATCGTCATAATCTGAACGAAATCTCAATATTGAGTCTTTACAGAAAATCAACGCTCCATCCATGCCGCCCCCGGGTGAATTACACTGTTATAACGTTACTTGAGTTTACCATCTACAGGGTAAACAGCTAATTTTTATACCTAAAACTATCAGTCGGATATGACGGACGCCTGGCCTTTTGCCCCTGGACACCGAGAGTAATACGGCAACCGGGGTTTTGCCCGCCCTTTACAGAAACATGGAATCAAGGCTGCAAGGTTTAAGCAAGATTAATTATTAGCACACGGGCATAAACCCATCGGGCTATGGCATGGTTTTGTCCGTGCTATCCGCTTTTCCCTGCCTTTCCACACCTGTTGGGGCGGGATCAGCACCCCCTTCCGCGTCCGGCGTCAATGCGTCCGGGGAGGGAGGCCCGGTCAAATGAGCACCGACAAAGGCGGGATATCCCACCATGACCAATCCTCCAATCAGCGCACTCAAAATATGGCGTTGATCCGTTTGTTCCAGCCGGGTTTTATGAAGGGCGGTTGACACCGTCACCGCAATAGCCGTTACCGATTCAAATATCGAGGTGCGCATAGCGCAGGTGGTGAGCATATTGTCGGCTAACTGCGCCGATGTCGGCCAGGAGCCGGCGCCGATGCGCGGCGGGTCAAGGCCGATGCGAACGCCTTCCCGGGCTTGATTCGATTGCTCGGGCACAAGGGGCCGGGGGCGACTATTCCCGGTTTGGCCCGGCAGCCCGGACGCGGGGGACCGGGAGCGTTTATCCTCGGACGTGGAGGGATCGTCCGGTATATTTCGGCTGCTGATTTTATCCGACGCTGTCGGGGGGGTTTTAATCGCGGTCATTTCCATTGCGGTCATCGCGGAGTTTAACGGTTCGCTCTCAGGGGAGACTGGGGGTTCCCTTTGGACGACGTCGGGTTCCCTTTGCACTGAAAAGTAACGCATCAGTGCCGTCCTTTGCAATTCGTCGAACATTTCCACAGCGGTATTCATTGCGCTGCGCAGCAGGTCATGGAGAGGGTTCGGCTCAATGAGGGTCATGGCCGCGCTTGCCGCCGCCCAGTCCGCCATCGTATCCGCCATCCGGTCGGCCTCCGAGACCAGATATTCCGCCCCGGATTGGGGGGCAAGAGTCATCATGCCCTGCGCTAACAACACTTGAGCGATGCCATACATAAATGCGGAACACAACGTGCCGGTAACATTGATTCCGCCGTTCTCATGGAGCGGAAAAAGCGTTTGAAGCAGATCCCGGGCCAGGGTATAGGTCGCCATTTGCGGTCCGATGACGGATAGCTTATGTCCGATGACCTCGACCGGATTATAGGCGGCGGCAATCAGCAGACCGCCAAGGCTCAACAGCCCCATCGAAATTCGTGAAATCCTTGATGTCGAGGTGGCGGCGCCGTTTCTTTCATCCCGTACCGCCCCGGCAAGATTGAGTCCCGGTCCGATCAGTAGGGAGGATATACCCGCCACCATACGCGGCGTTAAAGAGGCATTTTGTCCTAAAGAGCACACATTATGCGCCAGGGCAAAACCCACCATTTGACGCAGTAGGGTGGTCAGCGCAACGATGGTGCCGGTCCGCGTCGCCACCGCAATCACATTGCCCGCACGACGCGCCGCGTTGCCGGATAACACCTCAAAATCATTGGACAGCACGCTGCCGATGCAATCCAGCAGCGTCCTGCCGCGTTCCATAAAGTCAGTGCAAGGCCGGCGCTGTAATTGCTGACGCAGACCCGATGCTATGGCATGTTCGTCAGTGCCCGCTTTAGTGGTAAGCGGCGCGTTTTCGCCGTTCTTCAATAAATTCCCGGCACTCTCCACCAGACGTTCCGCATCATCGCGTTCATGGTCATCAAGTTTATCGAGAAGCTCGCCGTTAAGATTGTCAATCTGGCTATTGATGTTTTCCGCGCATGTCCTCAACGCATCAGTGTTTAATTCTGTTTGCCCGAGTGCGGCATTTTCATTGAGATGCCATTCCAATTGCCGGGAAGACATTCCGGAACTGGAAAAGGCACTGGCCGTATTCACGGGATTAGCGTCATCATTCCTCATGGTTCCCAAGGGACTGGCTATCTGAATGTTGGGTAAAGATATCATGCATAAAATTCCTCTTTTTAACGCTTTTTATATGTCATGCCCTGGGGATAATTAAAACCATAGATTTAATCGATATGATTTTCAATAAATCCAATAGCATAAATATATATAATATAGGTTCATATCCACCTATTTCAGACAGATTATCTGATCCAATGTCCCCATACAAAACCTATCATGTCGCGGCGGTAATCATTTGTCATCAACGAGTGGGGTGCAATCTGGAAATAACTTATTCTCATCGTATTAAAATTTTAACATCATGAAAATATTGAAAAATTAAGTATCATAAAGATATTAAATAAAAAATTATAATTATTAATATTACTATCTGAATGCAATATTGATATTACGAAATAATTTATAAAATTCTTTTTAGTATTATCAGAAGGGAATGCATGCCGGCGTACAAATAGCCATATCAGCAGATGAGGGAAAGGAAATGATTGAGAAAAGCACTGGCCTGGGGGTCGGCATCCGCCAATTCCGGCGTCTCAGCTTCTTCCGGGCTCTTGTCCATTTTCAACAGCACCGATGCAACGGCGAAAGCCACCGCCATACCGGCGAAGAAACCTACCAGGTTGCCCAGCATCGCCCCTTTAGGAGTCAATACCAGCATGGCAAAAAAGCTGCCCGGCGACGGCGTGGCGACAGTCCCGCCACCCAACATCAGGAAACAGGTCAGTGACGTGGTTATCCCCGCCATAGTCGCAAATACCAGCACCGGTTTCATCAGTACGAAGGGAAAGTAGACTTCGCCAATGCCGCCGACACCTGCTATCAATGCGGCCGTGGGCGCGGTTTTCTTCGCCATTCCCTTACCGAAGAAGGAGATGGCCAGCAAGGTTTCCACCGACGGACCGCAATTGGCATCGACCAGGAACAGCACGGATTTGCCATGCTCGGCCACCTGTTGCAGCCCCAGCGGGCCCATAATCCCGTGGTTAATGGCGTTATTCAAAAACAGCACCTGGGCCGGGGCGACAAAAATGGAAATCAACGGCAGGACTTCGTGGGCGATGCTCCAATTGACGCCGGCTGAAAGGATATGAATCAATACCGAGATAACCGGACCGATAATCAAATAACCCAATAGCGTGATGACAAGTCCGACGATGCCCATGCTGAAGTTACTGATCAACATTTCAAATGCTATTAATATAGTGCAACCGCTGGCGGGTACCGACAATGATATTTATCTGGTGGGAGGCAAAATCCATTCCAGTAGTTTGGCCATGGTCGGCCTGTGGGGGGTAAACGTTTTCGAATCGCTGAATGCCGATATTGTCTTTCTCGGCACCGACGGACTGCGCGGCAGACACGGTCCCTGCACCGCATCCTATGAAGAAGCGGAAATCAAAAGAGCCATGGTAAAATGTGCCACTATTAAAGTGGTGGTTAGCGACAGTACTAAATTCAGCAGCTCAGGGCTGTTCCAGTTCTGCAATTGGTCCGAAATCGACTATTTTATTACCGACTCCGCCATACCCGAGAATGAATTCAAAGATCTGAAGAGCTTGACGGAAGTGATTATAGTTGACTGAAGGTGCAAACCCACCCAACCCGCTGCGGCAAAACAGAGGGCCAGGCGGCAATTCCCCAGCAAAAATACCGCCAGTGTCTTGGGATCATTTTGTCTGGTAGCGATCCGCGGCATGCTCTTGGGCAAAATGCGGCAGCATGGCCTGGCGGGCCGCATCATAAACCTGCCATAGGCTTTCGTCATGCAGCGGGGGAATAGTCACTGTCTCACGGCGATCGAAACCTGCCAGCGCGGCGTCGACCAATTCCTCTACTTCCATGACCCCTTGCAATGCGTCCACATCACGTCCGGAGCGTTGCCAGATTTCCGTACGGGTCGCCGCCGGCAGCACCGCCTGGACATAAATGCCTTTTTCACCCAGTTCGGCGTTCAGGGCCTGCGACATGGCGATGACAAAGGATTTGGTGGCGCCGTAAATCCCCAAGGGGAACTCGGGGGCCAGACCCACCACCGACGCGATATTGATGATGGCGCCTTGACCACGGGCCAGCATGCCGGTAAGCGCCGCGGCGGTAAGCCGAGTCACCGCCAGCACATTGAGATCAATCAAGGTTTCCATCTGGTCCGGATCGGCATTAATAAACGAGCCGTGATTCGCCGTGCCTGCGTTATTCACCAATAACCCGATGGCAGAATCTTCCCGCAGCCGTTTTTCAACCTGATGCAATTCCTGCGGATGGGTCAGGTCCGCCCGCAGTATATCGACCTGAACACCGAAATCAGACCTCAGCTCTGCCGCCAGCGTTTCAAGGCGATGAATATCCCTTGCCACCAGAACCAGATGATAGCCGCGGCCCGCCAGCTTTTTGGCATACATGGCGCCGATGCCGGTGGATGCGCCGGTGACCAGGGCCGTGGAGTGTAGTGAATTCATAAAGGGTTCCTTACAGTGAAACGGTTAAAAAAACCGTATGGGTGTTCTAATAGTGACGACCATCATCATAAGAGAGGTTTTGGGGTTATGCAATAGTGTTGTCTGTCATCATTGCAAAAAAAGACAATTTATCCGATAATGATTATTATCATTTGCCCTCAACCCTGACGGACCTAAAGAGATGAAAATCAGCCGCGACCATCTTGCCGATAATCGACGCCGGATCCTGGATGCCGCTGCGCAACTGATGCGTGAACAGGGATGTGAAAATGTCAGCATTGCCGACGTGACCAAAGCCGCGGGGCTGACCCACGGAGCGTTTTACAACCACTTCAAATCAAAAGACGACCTTATTGCCAAGGTGTTTGAACATGTGTTGTTTCTTGAAAACGGACAGTCTCCCTACGCCGATCTTGATTTGAAAACCTTTGGGCAAAACTACCTGACTACAAAGCAGCGGGACAATCTCGGTAACGGCTGTATGTTCTCGGCCCTGGGCTGCGAGATTCCCCGCACGTCGCCGGAAACGGTTGCCGTCACCACCCGGGCCATCAAGGCGCAAATCGAACGCTTTAGCCAAACCGCCCCCGGCAACAGCGCGCAAGAACGCCGGCGCGTGGCAATTTCCCGCTGGTCGGCCATGGTGGGGGCCATGATTCTTGCGCGGGCGGTGGATGACGAAGCGCTGTCCGAAGAGCTGCTTACCCAGACGCTGGCCTCTTTTGAACCCTAAAGGTTTATTACCACAGCTCTTTTCTCTTATCCGTTGTCCTAAAGTGTTATCACTGCGTCCCCGGCTGTGCGTTCCTCACAGGCGGCCATAAAACCCGCTTGACCTGTGCATCTTCTCCCGCGATACGCCGGTGCGCGAACCTCAGAGAGGATTAAATCCGCATTGCCTGCGCGTCTCCTCGTGCGATAAACCGGTAAGCAAGGCGGCGTAGTCCCATGCCGCGGGCGAGTCGTCAACGACCCCCAGGGCATATTCAGTGGCGAGGTAATATTCAGCGGGAAGCGGCCCCACCAATATGGCGGAAGGATGCAGCCGTAGTTCCGTCAGTTGGGCAATGGCGAGCACGGATTTTTCCGTGGCCATTATCGCCGCCACCGCCTGCGCGCCGCCGGGAAATTCAACGATATCCGGCGTTGCACGGGAATCGAGGCCAAGGCTTTTCAACAAATAAACCGTATGGCGGCCAATGGTGGACTGGCGCAGATCGCCGGTGAAAATCACCTCGACATCGCTTATAGCACGACGCAGCGCATTAACGGTGGAAATATCAACCGGCTCGACGCCGGGGCGGCAAGCAAGGCAAGTGGGTGTAAAACCGAGAGATCCTGCTGGGGCGATACGTTGGGGAAATTCTTCTCCCAACCGGTGCAACAGATCCGGCGTCAGGGCCACCAGGTCGCAGCGCTCATGTTCCGACATGGCTTGGCGTGCCCGGTCAAAGGTCGTGCCCACCGCCGCAAACTCTTTTACCAGCCTGAACTGACGCCGCGCGGAAAATCCATCACAGGTGGACTCGATCAAGCCACGCGCGGCGCCCGCGCTTTTGATATAAAGGTCTTTCATTGATTTATTTTTCCTGGCATCAGTCTTGATTGCTACTGACCGTGATTATTCAGCTAGAACCCTGATTTTAATCAGCCCTCACCCCACTCGCCAAAGTCCGTTTTTGGTCGGCCCTTGCCTCACCAATAGCCCTTTATCCTGAAGTATCTTCATATTGCGTTCAACGGTACGGCGATTTACCGCCAGATCCACTGCCAGTCGGGTCATGGTAATCGAAGGATGTTTAGCGATGGCCGTCAAGATTTTTTGTGCAGTGGAGCTTAAAGACGGCATTTCTACCGGCATCATTCCGTTTTGTAGCAATACCTTCGGCCAAAGCTGAATTGATTATTTCCAGCATATAAGTCACAAATGCCGAGCAGTCACTAGCGCGGTCACACTCTCCCAGCACTTCTAAGTATTCCTGCTGCCTATGGTGGATTAATGTGTCTACCGGCAGCCATGCCAGCTCCGGACGCCATTCACCCAGTATTAGGGTTTGCCATAAACGACCCATACGGCCGTTGCCATCGGCAAACGGATGAATGAACTCAAATTCATAATGAAAGACAGAACTGGCGATCAAGGGATGAATTTCGGCATGCTGTAACCAATTAAGCAGATCCCCCATTAAACGCGGCAACTGATGAGACGGCGGAGCCATATGGATAAGCCGCTTTTCACGGTAAACCCCGACATTACCCCCACGCAGTTGGCCCGGAGTGTCCACTAACCCCATCATCAACAGCCGGTGGGCGGCCAATAAATCTGACATTTTATCGCTACGCCAGTAAGGCAATTTTTCATAAGCCAGGATGCGTTACGAACTTCCTGAATATCTTTTACGGGCGCCAGCACCCGTTTGCCGTCCATAATAGCGGTAACTTGTTCAGTGGTAAGACTGTTATGTTCAATGGCCAATGAAGCTTGAATGGTGCGGATGCGATTTTCTCTACGTAACAAAGGGGAGGATCGCCCGGCTTGCTCGGACCAGTGCCCCAGTAGCTCGCCGACCTCCACCACCCGATTTAGGATAGCAGGTGTAATACTGTAAGGCGGTTGATAATCTGCCATTGGGCTCCCCCTGCTTGTTCGGTCTTTGTCATAAATTAATCTGTGAAATCAGTCCAATGACCAGTTATTGATATTATACAAGCATGTATTCCCTGTTGATGCGACTGTTTGAAAGCCGCTAATAATTCCCGTCAATATAGCAAATGTTCTTGTTGTCTGGTAGAAAATTCGTATAAAACAGGCACATAATAAGCTTGTAATACAAGTCTATAAATAGATGTGCCATTATTATAAAAAACCGATGATGTTTGTTTTTTCAAAGGATTTTGTCAATCTTCTCATCGCCATGGCAGTCATGTTGCCTATTTATTGGCATATGCTTTGGGCTTCGCATGTTTCGTATAAAACAGTACTGATCAAGACGTTTCCAGAATTCACAATCTACATTAGCATTGGGGTTATATTAGGAATTATCCTTGCAGTGCGAGCAACCTTTCTACGGCCCGTGAGTAAGGCAGCAAAGCAGATTTTCTATATGTTCCTGGCTGGTTTTTGCTTTGGGTTTGTTTCCACACTACATATTTTCGACATTTACGTTTATCTTTTCCCTGATAAAGTAATTAATTACGCCTCCGACTATGATGTTGTGGTCCCCGGTCCACCCAGAGGAAAAAATGGTCATTGTGAAATAGGTTTATGGATTAAAGATGTACATACCGACCGATGGATACAGCTATGCACCAATGAAAGGGCTCTGCAAAAAAAAAGAAAGCAAGGTATGGATGAGGTATGGGTTACGGCGCGAGTAAACAAACTCGGAACTTATATTGTTGATTATCAGTTTAACTATAAGTGAAAAGAGATCTATTGTTTCATGCAAGTTGATTACTGACATTCGCCGCCCTACCCGCTCAGGCCGCCGTATTTCTGGTCATCCCCGGTGCTTGGACTCGATCAACACTTTTAACTTTTTTTCTGATCTGGGCCAATCCCAGCATAAATCATCCGATACCACTGAGCGTCATTGATGCGCCGTCCATTAACGCAACAAATGCATCTAGCAGGGCATTTTGCCGGTATTGGTGAAATGTAGCTAAGGCATTTAAGAATAATTTTTTGCATAATTGGCGGGTAGACATAGGGTTGACCTCATTGCATTGGTTGGACTATCAATAGATCACAAAATTCTTTGCCTGTCTTGTTTTCTGGAGATTCCTCTGCGCCTCTTTAGAGCACCAACGTCAGGAAATAACTTTTGAAAAAAAATATCCAAAAATATATAATCATCGCAGAAAAATCGTACTTCCTTTATTCTAATTAATAAAATTATCTCTTCACAGTATAAAATTAAGGATGGTTATGTTTAAGTATACTTTATTGATAGGGATAGCGGTAATCCTGCTTAATGGTTGTTCGGGTGCCTCTTTCAGCCATAAATTAAAAGATTCCCATGATGAAAAGCGGGTAGGGATCGCTTTTGACAACAGAAATCTCGACCTTATCCGGGTTTACCCGCACACTGGCGATTGCATCAATCTGGACGATCCTGACAATGGATTCACCAATAGTGCTATTGGCTTTCAACTCATGCTGAACAATAAAATTGAAAATTTTCCGGAGATACCGGAAACATCAGTGATGCGCCGTGAATTCTGGGTGGCCGCGGAGAAAAAAATCACCATACGAATGTTTGCCGGGAATGGCTCCTACCGTACGGTAACGTTCAAACCCGTCATTGGCTCTTATTATTATGTTACCGGGCTGATGATCGATCCGCATTTCCCGCGTGTCCTGACAGTTTACGAGGAATTCAAAACTGAAAAAGGATATTATGATAAAAGACTCGTGCATGATCTTGGGTTGAAAAATTGCCAGGATGGTTTTTTTAGAATTCAAAACTTTTGAATATCACATATTAGACAGCCCAACGGGTTGTCTGATGATCATATCAGGTTAACTTCTCGCCTAAAAAACTATTATCCTGCCAAGAATCCAGGATTTTTATCAAGGTTTTCGCTTCTTCATAGGTAAAGCCGTAATAGTGGTCGTTTTTCCCGGCATGAATAACCAGCATAGGAATATCGGCTCTAGTATGTATAAAGTCAAACGTGTATTCGATATGTTTATTTTCATACAAATACCCACCGGTATTTCCTGCCTCGCGTAACATAGAGATATGCTGAAAATTGTTATTACGATTTTGAACCCATAGTAGGAAATCACGAATGGGTTTAGTCTGCTGCTGATAATTCTTCCGCGTAAAACCAAAATAGCTGGTTTCATTTGTTTCATTGATATATTTTGAAATAGCAAGTTTTTCGTTACTGTCGGAAATTTTTACGTCAAAAGACATAGATTCTGCACAATCATTAAACCTTGGTCTAAAGTTGCAGGCTGACAGATTATTAACCGAATAAATCTCAAAATAGCGAGAAGTAGCGTATTTACTAACGGTAGCACAGGCCGTCAGTATCAATAAACTCGAAATTGATAGCGCTTTAACAAAAGATCGTTGCATCAATTGTCTCTTCTTTAGTCATAAAACCTAATGAATGAAATATATATATTAAACAAATAGCATCGTGCTGTCATCCATTACCTATGGGTGTTATATGGTTAGTTTTCTTAATTGAAAAAATTTTACTCTGATATAGGTGAAATAGGAAAAATAATCCCGACATGCCGCGTGCAGTCCCTCCGGTTTTTAGTACCACTGCCAATGAGGATCTCCGATCAGTTTTTGCCTTGCGTAAATAACTGGCGGCATATCGCCAAGTGAGCTGTGTGGACGTTCCTCGTTATATCCTGTCCGCCAGCTCTCTATTAAAAACCGCACTTCGGATAGCGTCCGGAACAGATACATATCAAGTATTTTTGTTCGCAGGGTTTTGTTGAACCGCTCGATAAATCCGTTTTGCATTGGCCTGCCAGGCCGAATAAAATCCAGCATGACACCGTTTTCCTCTGCCCATTCAGCCAAGGCAACGGCGTTAAGTTCGGGTCCATTGTCACTTCGAATATTAGTCGGATAACCTCTCTCGCTGCTGAGTCGGTCCAGGATACGGACGACACGATGAGCCGGTAGATTTAAATCAACTTCGATTGCCAGTGCCTCCCGATTAAAATCATCGACCAAATTGAACAGGCGGAACCTTCGCCCATCTACCAAGGCATCACTCATAAAATCATCTGACCAGCAGTGGCTCATTTTTTGGGGAATAACCAAAGGCAGGGGATGCGGGTTGGGCAATCGATTTTTCCCCTACGCCTGAGATTTAACTTTAACAATCGGTAAATTCGGCAAACCCTTTTTACATTCCAGATCTGTCCGAACTGACGTAACGTATTAAACATCAGACCAAAGCCATAGTCTGGATACTGTTGCGCCATTTTTTGTAATGCCTCAATCACCGGCAGGTCCCGCGCGGTGTTATGGCGATAATGCAAAAGACTTCGGTTGATGCCGATAATCCGACACCCGCGACGCTGACTGGCGTGATGTTCCGTCATGACATAACGAACCAACTCGCGTTTTTCAGGTGTCGTTAAAGTTTTTTTGCTACGACATCCTTAAGGAATTCATGATCCAAGCTCAGGGAGGCATACATCTGCTTCAGTCGGCGGTTGTCTTCTTCAAGCACATTCATCCGCTTGATATCATAGGATTCCATCCCCTAGTATTTTGATTTCCAGTTATAGTAGCTGGCTTCTGAAACACCGTTTACGCGACAGACATCATTCACATGCCGGCCATCTACAACTTCTTTCAGGACTCGCAAGATCTGAGTTTCAGTGAAACGCGCTTTCTTCATGATGAGACTCTCGTTGCTTGCATTTTAACCAGAGAACTCCATCAAGCGGTAAGACTAAATTCAAGGGGACTATAAAATAACGCCGCCAGTGGGTGCTGGTGTGGTAAATTCTGAAACTACCGCTACCAAAGTTGACCGCGCTTTGTTCGGTAGCGAGGTATTATGATCGTTCAAGCATTGCTAACTAATATGTTTTTTCACAATATAACAACAGGCGCGCTGGCTGATGGCTAAAAAAACTGGGTTTTGAATTGGCCAGCGACAGCTGTCAATTAATGTTGATTCATCAATATATAAGTAAAGATCCCGCATCTAATATATTGTTAAATTAATAAAATTCTAATAATTTTTTCAAATTACCTATTGATTCATTAATGCCAATACTATACTTACTAATAGGCTCATTTCTGTCTAACGCTACAGCATACATTTGCTCTAGCTCAAACCAGTTTTCATGAAAATTTTCTTTCCATTCATCGCTGAGATCTTGTAAACAATTGAGCAATCCTCCTAAGCGATTGATAAGTAAATTTAGCGATACTTTATTCTCCTCATAATCTGTCAACGCTTCTTTCATCAGCTTAAGCTGCCTGATATCGTACTCTGTCAGTGATAGGTTCTTCAACTTTTTCATTGTTTGATAATTCCAAAATCTACAGTAATCACACGCCCCGATTTCTCATCAGTAATTACGGTGAGGTTATTTATATTATCATGATAAGCTATCGTGCCAGGATTTTTCCCCTGCACCGCATTCTCTGGATTGATCGCGTTTTCAACCACAGTAGGGGTAATCCCCTGTTTTTGCATGCGATCTAAGGAATGACCGGAATATTCAAGCCCGTCTATTACGGCAGATTTATTTGTTCCAGCAGGAACATCTAGCGGATTACCTTTAGAACCTGTTGGCGTTGCAGGCGATACTTGTTGATTAATTTCAGTTGCATTATTAACATCCGGTTGCAGAAGCTGTAGAGCTGGTTCCTCGCTAAGCGTTAACCCGTCATCAGCCACTTCCCCCAAACCAATACCTGCGATACCACCGATAGCGTACATAGCGCCGAGCTGATACCCAACCGCCGACTCTGCGCTTTCCTCACTCATCCCGGCGCCCATATACGCCACGACCATACTGTTAAAGAGTTCCTGGGTTTGTTTCGCCTCCTCGCTCGTGCCCGTCAGCAACGCCTGGATTTGTTGATAACCCGCCTGTGTTTCCTTTTGGTCTTGGTAACCCAGATTCTGATAAGTATCCTGAACATTTAGTGCGTCCTGGCGGGCAGCAGCGCAAGCTGAAGCACTGCCATTCATACATGCATCCACCAACGCTTTGCTGGTTTCAGCGTCCTTGAGGTTCAGGGCATCGAGCTCAGTTTGTTCCTGCGGAGTCAAGTTCTGTTTGTAGTCGAGTTCCGTCTGGCGACTTTTATCAGTCGCACTCAGATAATTATTATCGACCGCATTCTTGCCCGCATCCGCCCCGGTCACCGCACCCGCCGCGCTATTGCCGGCCACCGTGCCCGCCAGTCCCGCCGCCAGGGTGCTTAATGTCGAGATAGTCTGCTTTTGTTCTTCCGTCAGGTCTCTGGTCGCGACGCCGGGGTAAAGCTCGGCCGTTATTGCTTCGGCGGCCAGTTCGCCACCGGCGCCTCCCGCCGCTCCCCCCGCCGCGGAATTCCCTTGCAAATACGCCACCAGCCCGCCCACCAGGGCGTGGCCGAGGGCATTTTCGGGGACATTTACCTGCTTTGTATCCGGATCGGTGGTGGCTATTTTGACCACCTGGGACAGATAGGGCGCCAGTGCTCCCGCCGCCGCCTGGGTGAGGTCGCCGCCCGCCAGACCCGTCAGCGCCCCGCTGATGGCATCCCCCAGGATGGCGTAGGTGCCGCCGATGCCGTATTCCGACTGGGCCGTTTTGTAGACCGCGGTTTGCTCTATCTCCTGTTGCTGCGCCTCCGGCGACAGGCTGTTGAAGTTCGGGTCGCTTTGCTGCAAGCCGGCCCGGGCGGCGTCCGCGGCGCTGCTCAACTGATATTGCATCACATCCTGCACCACACCCATGCTGACCTGGCCCACTTCCTGGGTGAACGCCAGGTTTTGCTCTACCTGCTCCTTATCGAAGATTTCATCGATATGGCCGTTGGCGTCCGCCGTATCGTGGCTGAGGGTGGCGACATCCTGCTGCTGGGCGCCCGGGTCGCGGATAGTCAGCGTGCCGTCGGCGATGGCCGACGAACTGGTGCCGCTGGCGCTGCCGCTCTGGCTGTCGCTCAGCGCAGGCAGGGCGAACGGCGATGCGCCGCCGCCCGCGCCGGCGGAAAAGCCGTAGCCGGTGGCGCTGTAGTCGGCGGCATTTTGGATAGCGTCCCAGCCCAGGGTGCCGGTGGACAGCTGGTTGTCCGCCGCCGCGGCGGTGGAGGCAATCACCGCGCCGTTAAGCTGCGTGTGGTCCCCCACATGGATGTCATAACCCTGGTCGCCGGCGAACAGGCCGCTTTGCGCGCCGACGCTGGCGTATTGGCTGTTGATGTTTGAGCCACTGATACTGAGCGACCCGGAAACCGGCATGGTGCCGAAGGAAATGCTCAATCCGCCGGACACCGATTTTTGCGACTCCTGATAGTCATCGGTGTCTTGTAGGCTGGTGATGGTCAGGTCGCCGCCCACGTTGGCGATAATACTGTTGCCCAGCGCCTGCGCGCCTTCCAGCACCGTATCGCCCCCGCTGCTCAGGCTGAGCTGGTTTTGGGCGTTGACGCGGGTATTGAGGTAATCGGTGGTGCTGCCGTCGGCGTTATCGCTGGCCATATAGCCGTTGGCGAAGACCCCGATACCGGTGGAGGCTCCAAGGGAAACGCTGACCCCGACATTCCAGCCGCTGCTGTCGCTGGAACTGTGCTGGTCGCTGGTGCTGGCGGCGGCGTCCAGTATCAGGTCGTGATTGGCCGCCAGCGTGACATTGTCGCCGGTAATGCCGCTGCCGGTAATCAGCAAGTCACCGCTTTGATTATTGCCGCCGGTGGCCACCAGCGTGACATCGCCGCCGGCGCTGAGGGTGCTGCCCGCCGCTTGCTGTTCCGCCAGGGTGCTCAGCGAGCTGCTCTGGCTGGCGCCGACGCTGATTTGCAGTTTGACGCTG
The DNA here is from genome assembly GCF_018449575.1 of Sodalis sp. dw_96. GTDB lineage: Bacteria > Pseudomonadota > Gammaproteobacteria > Enterobacterales > Enterobacteriaceae > Acerihabitans. Next base: position 42,912 of record NZ_JAAVUT010000007.1, read on the forward strand.
GCGTCATAATCGCCCTTGGCGATTTGTGATGCCTGGGTGGCGACGCCGCCGTTCTGGGACGCCGCCCAGCCATCATGCAGCGCTTCCACCCCATACAGCGCGTCCATGCGGGCGTCGCTGGTCTGGCCGGCCTTATCCGCCAGATTGTCCATGGTGGTCAGCGCGTCGGTTATCGGACTGGAAATGGCGATGGTCAGTCCGCTTTGCTGCTGCTCGTAGCTTTCCCGGCGATTGAGCAAGTCGTCGCCCTGATCGATGGTGATCGCCCCGGCCACCACATTGAGGTTGTCGCCGGCTATCACCTGCGCCTCGCTGAGATGGGCAGTGCCGCCGGCAATGATATTGACGTTGCCGTCGGTGGCGCCGATGGTGCTGACGCTCTGGCTTTGCGTGGTGCCGTTCTGGTCGATTTCATCACGCATGGAAGTGGAACCGAAGGTCACGCCGAACCCGCCGCCGCTGAACATGCCGCTGGTTTCGGTTTCCTTCAGCTGATAGCTGGATTGTTCTTCGGTGGCGGCGGCGATAGTGATGTCATTGCCCGCCTGCAGGGTGACATGGTCGTCGCCGATCACCGACGATCCGGTAATGCCGATATCGTTGCCCGCCGACAGATTAACGCTGTCGCCGCTCAGCAGGCTGCCCAGTTGATGGGTGTCGTAATCCTCATCCACCGTATGGGTGCTGGTTGAGGAGAACAGGCCGCTGCTGGTGTGGGTAGCTTCATCATAGTGATAATCGCTTTCCTGCGCGGTATCGAGGGTGATGTCGCCGCCTGCGTCAAGGCCGATGGCGCCCCCCGCCTGCGCCTGGGTGGCGGCCAGGGTGATATCCTGTCCGGCGGTGAGCTGGATGCCGCTGCCGGCGGTGATGGCGGTGCCCTGCTGGCCGATGGTTTCGTCGATGTTCTCGCTGTTATCGCCGTGACTTTCGCTGTAGGTGTCGCTTTGCAAGGCATCCAAGGTGATATCGCCGCCAGCGCTGAGGGCGACGCTTTCGGCGGCGTTCAGGGATGCTCCCTGACTGGTGATATCCTGTCCGGCCGTCAGGCTGAGGTTGCCGACGCTGTCCAGGCTGCTGACTACGCCGCCAAGGGTATGATCCTGGCTTTCCTGGCCGGATCGGTCCGATTGGCTGTTGTTTTGCGTGCCGGTCGCGGTGGCCTCTAGGTTAAGGTCGTTGCCCGCCGCCAGCTGCATGTCGGCGCCGGACGTCAATCCGCTGCCGTTCAGGGTGAGATCATTGCCGGCCAGGATGCTCAATGCGCCGCCGGCGGTGATAGTGCCGGACTGTGCGGTGGTTTGCCGGCTGTCGTTGGTTTGCCGGCCGGTCAGGGTGCTGTCGGTAGCGGTTTGGCTCAGAGCGGTTATGGTAATATCGTTGCCCGCCGCCAGGACGGTATCGCCGCCGGATGCCACGCTGGCGCCGACCACGGAAATATCCTTGGCGGCGGACAATACCAGGTCGCCGGTGGCGCTGATGCTCGCCATATCGCCGGTTTCGGTGGCGGTCAGCGCGGCCTGGATAGAACCCCCTACGGCGGGCGACGTCAGGCTGCCCACCGACCAGGTATCGCTTGCGGTCTGGTTGACGATACTGCCGTTCAGGCTGGTAAGGCTTATATTGCCGCCCGAAATGGCGGAACTGAGATTACTGATAGTGTTTAACGCGGTGAGATCCAGACTGCCGTCGGATTTCAGCAGTCCGCCGTTCTGATTGATTATCTGGTCCTGGCTGGTCATATCCAGTAATGACACCGCGGTGACCGCGCCGCTGTTGGTAATGGAACCGGCGCTGGCCAGCCCAACCTGCGAAGCGGTGATCACGCTGCCCTGCAGGTTGGTTTCATCCGCCTGGGCCAGATACAGCTGCGGCGCCAGCACCGTTTGTCCGTCGACGGTGATCGGCACATACCAGACAATACTTTGCGTCAGACCGGCCACCTGATCCGGCGTCAGGCTGACGCCGAACTGCAGGTTCAAGGCTTGTTGTTCCGACGCCGCGTTGTCCAGCAGGGTTTGCATCTGCTGTAAATCGGAACCGACGCCGTTGATATATCGCTGGCCGGCCTGGCTTATTACCGCGTTGTCGACATATTGGGTGTCAAACTCCGCGTCGCCGAGGAACTGGTAGTCGGTATCGGCATTCAGGTTGAGTTTATTCAACAGATAAGCCGAACCGTCAAATTGCTGTTCGTTGGTCAACTGGCTGCTGGTTTCCACCGTGGGGCTGGTGATGGGGGGCTGTCCCAGCAGGCTGTTCAAGTCGTTGAATACCGAGCCATTCACCTGGCCCAGCTGCGTCAATTTGGGATTGGCGGTAATCAGGTAGTGACTGCCGGGCTGGCTGTTGATAACAAACAGGCCGTCATTACCGGCGGGCAACGGGTAATCCGCCAGCGGATTCTCGGTCAAGGGTTTCAGACCGGTGGCAATGGCGGCGCTCAGTTGCGCCGGAGTCAGGGTGGACAGCGGCGCGTCCGGCCCGGGGGCGGACGCCAGGGATTTGGCTCCGCCATCGGCGGCGCTCAGGCCCTGAGCGCTGTTGGCTGCGCTGCCCTGGTTAAGGGCCAGATTGCCGTTCTGCCCGCCGTTCACCGTCTGGGGATCCAGCACGCTGCCCGCCAGGGTAAAACCGTCGTCGGTGGCGGCCAGTTGGCGGCTGCTTTGCTGTGACTGGCCGGCCAGCGCATTAATGGCGGTCAGTGAAGGCGCGGTAAGCTGGTGGGTAATGCCGCCGATATCCGGCGCCACCGTGGTGTTGCTGATATCCTGCGAGAAACTGGCGCTGATATAGCCGCCGGCCTGGATCAGCGCGTTGTAGTTTTGGCCGCCGCCGGTGTAGGTATAGGTCGGCGCGCCGACGGCGGTATACGCGATACTGTCCGAGGTGTAGCGATCCGCGAAGCGATCATCGCTGGTGAAGTAGGCCGGGGCTTCATCCAGGGTCAGCATGGGCGGATCGATCTCATCGCCGGGGGTGGTATCCAGCACCGCGTAGTGGTACTGCTGATACTCGGTGGTGGTGCCTTCCTGATAGGAAAGGTTGTTGAGGCTATTGCCGGACAGGGTGATGTTGCCCCCGGCCAGGATGTTGGAGGCAATGTTGTTCAAACTGCCGGCATAGCCGACGATATTTCCGCCGGCCACCAGCCGTCCGGCATTGCCGCCGGAAGTTACGCTGAAGGTGGTTTCGGCGACGGCGATGTCCTGCACATAAGCACTGGCATAAGGAACATACCAATAGGTGGTGACATAGGAACCGCCGCCGCCGTGGCCGGGGCTGCCGCCGCCGATGGTGTCGCCGTAATCGCTGACGCCGATGTCTCCCGGCTGGAACCAGTCGGCGGGGATCAGGATCGACGCACCGTTGGCCCAGGCGGGCACCGCCAGCGTAGTGTCGGTCTGGGTGACGCTGAATCCTTGCCGCTGGTTAAGCAACAGGCCGGTGTTGAGGGTGATATCGCCATTTTGGGTTTCGATATCGCCGGAACTGTTGACTATCTGGCTATTGGCGTCGCCGGCGGCGTCCCGTTGCATCCACAGGCCGTTGCCCGCCAGGATATCGCCGCTGATGTTTTGAATGCTGTCCGCCAGCAGTTGCATATTGCCGCCGGAATACAACAGCCCGGTGTTGGTTAAGGTGGCGGCGGTCTGCAACAGTAAATTGCCCAGGGTGCCGATAAAACCCTGGTTGGTGATATTGTTGTTACTGGTGAGGGTGACGGCGGCGCCGGATTGCAGGCTGCCGCCCGATGGTTGATTGATTGTCGCGGCGGTCACCGACAGGCCGCCGTTGCCGGTCACCACCTGCCCGCTGTTGGTGAAGGTGCCGCCGGCGGTTAACTGCACGGCGTTGCCCTGTAAGGTGCCCTGCTGGCTGAAATCGCCGTCGGCATTCAGGGTCAGGGTTTGGCCCGCCGCCAGCAGGCTGGTGAAATCCAGCGCGCCGGTAATATGGCCATTTAGGTTGCCCAACGCCAGGAATTGACCGTTTTGTTGCAGGCTGGCGCTGGTGAAGCTCAAATCCTTGGCGCTGTAGATGCGCCCGCCGCTCTGATTGTTGATGGCCCCCGACTGTAATGCCAGAGAGGTTATCCCCAGCAAGGTGCCGTCGTTGTTCAGCATCGTGCTGTCAATGGTGGCGCGACCGCCCTGGAGGGTGCCTTGGTTGGTGAAGGTCGGTACGGTGAGTTGCAGCAGATCCCCCGCCAACAGGGTGCCGTTATTGCTGAACTGGCTGCCGCTATAGGTAAGCTGTTGCGACTGGAGCCAGCCATCGTTGTTCAACTGGTCCGCCAGCAGGCTGGTTTGCCCGCCGGATAATATCTGGCCCCCCGCCAGGTTGTTTAATTGCCCGGTCAGGGTCAAGCCCAGCGTCTGGTTGCCCTGCATTGTGCCGCTGTTGTCGAGAGCCGTACCATTAACGCTGACATCCCCGCCTTGCACAATGCCCTGGTTGGTGATGTGCGCCGCCCGCAGTTGCAGCTGGTCCGCCCCCAGCAGGCTGGCGCCGGCGGAATTGGCGAGATCCCCCGTCAGTTGTAAATCCAGCAGTCCGGTGCCTTGCAGGGTGCCGCTGTTGGTCAGGCTGCCGGCGGATAAGTGCAGTTGTTGGGCTTGCAAGGTGCCGGCGTTGCTGAAGGTGGCGGCGCTGAGCACGGCCTGTTCGCCGGTGGCCAGCATGCTGCCCAGGGCGCCGGAATAGCCATTAAGCAGGGTGAGCACCACCTGCCCGGTGCCTTGCAGTGTTCCCTGGTTGGCGGCGCTGTTGGCGTTGAGCAACAATGATGCGGCTTGCCAGAGACCGCTGTTGGTAAAATCGGCGGCCTGGATTTGACTGGCGCCGTTACTCAGCAGCTGTCCTTGCGACTGATTTTGCGCCGAGTTGGTCAGGGAGAGCCATAAGCCGCCAATCCCCGCCAGTATGCCGCTATTATCCAGGCTGGCGGCGGTAATATTCCATTGTTGCGCCTGGGCGAAGCCGCTATGGGTAAATTGACCGGCGGTCAGCGTTCCGGTGCCATTGGTCAGCAGTTTGCCGCTGCTTGATAGGGCGCCGTCCAGGGTAAGCGCGAGCTGGTCCAGCCCGGTCAGACTACCTTCATTGTCCAGCGTGCCGCCGTTCAGGGTCAGGGTTTCGCCCTGTATCTGACCATTATTGGCGATTTGCCCCCCTTGCAGGGTGATATCGCCGTTGGACAATAGCTGTCCCGTCAGCAGATTGTTCAGTTGACCGCTACTGTGGATAGTCAAGCTGGTCAGCCCGACCATGGCGCCGCTGTTATCCAGGCGATCGGCGGTGATGTTCAGCTCGTCCGCCTGCCACAGGCCCGCAGTGGTGATGTCCTGCGCGCTCAGCGCGGCGGTGCCGTTGCTTAACAACCGGCTGTCCGCGCCGTAGGTCTGCGCGCCGTCGGTATTGAAGGTCAATCCCTGAGTGCCTTGCAATTGTCCCTGATTATCCAGGCTTGCCGCCGTGGCAGTCAGTGTACCGCCCTGCATTAAACCCTGATTGCTCACCGAACCGGCGGCGATATTCAACAGAGCGTCGGTCAGCACCTGTCCGGACGCCAGATTGCTCAACGCGCCGGTCAGGGTGACATCCAGATCACCGGGACTGATCAGGGTACCGCTGTTTTGCAGTTGATTCCCTTGTACGACCAGAGTTTGCCCCTGGACACTGCCCTGGTTGTTCAACTGCGCTAACTGCAATGATGCGGCGCCGTCTGAGATGATCCCGCCCTGATTGTTCAATACGCCGATGGCGACGGGAGCGGCGGCCGATGCCCATACGGCGCTGTCTTCCTGTTGACCCAACCGCAGGCTGAGCTGGTTGTCGCCCTGGATATGACCGCTATTGTCAAGCTCGCCGGCGGTAAGCCGTAGCGATTCGGCCTGCAGGGCGCCGGCATTGGTTATCGCCGCCGCCGTCAGCCTGGCCGGACCGGCGCTCAGGATCTGGCCCTCGTTCTGGTTTTGCAGCGTATCAAGCAGCGCCAGCGTCAGGCCGTCTTGTCCAAGCAGGGTGCCGCTGTTATCCAGCGTACCGGCCGCAATCTGTAGTTGGCCGGCCTGCAGCTGTCCGCTGTTGACCACGCTGGCGCCGGTGATATTTCCCGCACCGCCGGCAAGGATATTCCCCTGATTTTGCAGCGACACCATGCTCAGGGTAAGATTGGTCGCCCCCGACAGGGTGCCCGAGTTGATCAAAACGCGGGCGGTCAGGGACAAAGGGCCGTTGGTGGCCAGCACGCCGCTGTTGTTTACCCCTGCGTCAAACCCCAATACCAGTTGGTCGCTCCCGGTTAATTCTCCGCTGTTAAACAGACTCTGTCCGGCGGCGGAAACCTGGCCGGCCCGAAAAGTGCCGTTGTTTTGCCACTGCGACGCCTGGATATCCGCTCCCTGGGCGATATCCATCGTCCCGCCGTTGGTAAGGACCTGGCCGGAGAAAGACAGGCTGTCCGACGTCAACGCGCCGCCGTTGGTCAGCTGATCGACGTTTATAGCCAAACTGCCGCCGGAAACGATGTTGCCGGTGTTGTTCAAGGTATGGCCGCCGAACAGGGTTTGACCCGCGCTGATATCGCCGCTGTTGGCCGCATCGCCGCCGTTGAATGCCAGCGCGCCGGCGACGTTTAGGGTACCGCTGTTGCTGAGGCTGGCGCCGGTGGCCTGTAGGGCCGCGGCGGTGATGGTGCCGCCGTTGGTCAACCGGACGGCGGAGAATTGGCTTAATCCACCACTTAATAGCGCTCCGCTGTTGGACAGCGAGTCCAGACCGTCGAGGGTCAAGCTGTCAACAGCGCGCAATGTGCCGCTATTGGCGAAGGTACCGCCCCCCTGGGATGTGGTTTGGCCGCCACCGCTAACAGCGATTTGTTGACCTTGCAGCAGGCCCAGGTTGGTAAACTGCGGCGCCGTCAGCGCCAATTGGTCTGCCGCCAGCAGATTACCGCTGTTTTGCCCGACACCGTTCAGGGTGATGTCCATATTGGCCAGGGAATTGATGCTGCCGGCGTTGTGCCAATCGCCACCCTGATAATCAAGAGACTGGCTCTGCCAGATGCCGTCGGTATCGGCATTAGCCGCCTGCACCTTCAGTTGTCCCCCTGCCGTCAAACTTGCCGTCGCCTGCTGAATCAGCGATCCTGCGGCGAGGGTGACGCTGTTTTGCGCCTGTAATCGGCCGGCATTGTTCAGCGAGCCGCCGGTAAAGGAGAGATCGGCGGCCTGGATCAGACCGTTATTATTCAGTGCCGTGCCGTTAACGCTCAGGTCGTTCACTGCCAGCAATTGTCCGCCGTTGGTCAGAACGCCGCCCTGGAAATGCAGCCCGGTTCCCGCCAGCATCTGGCCGTTCCACAGGCTGACGCCGCCGAGATTCAGGTTGATATTCTGCTGACTGCTGATGGCGGCGCCGGTACCCCCGGTCAGGCTGGTGCCGGTGATCGTCAGGTCCTGGTTGGATGCCAACTGGCCATCCAATTGCAGTTGTTGGCCGCTGAGAGACAACTGACGCGCCTGTAACAGGCTGGCGACATCCATCATCATGGCGCCTCCGGCCGTGACGCTGGCCATGGCCGCCGCCCCGTGGCTGCCGGTGAGGCTGACCGTCGCCCCGGTGAGTGACAGATTGCCCTGTTCGCCTATATTCCCGGCGCTGTCTGTACCGGCGTCGAGTCTGGAATTATTGATGCCGAGATGACCGGCGGCATTCAACTGCAGGTTGCCGCCGGCGGCCAGGGTAGCATTATCGGTTTCAAGATCGCCTTGGCTGCCAAGGACCATGTTGCCCTGCGCCGCCACGTTGCCCCCCAGTTGCAGACCGCTACCGGAAGCGCTGAGAGAACCTTGAGCCGAGGCATTATTCACCGTCAGCTTGCCGGACGCCGACAGGTTGATATCGCCTGCGGCGGCGCCGTTGTTCGCTACCGCGTTGGTCACCGTCAATGCCCCGGACGCCGACAGCGCAATGCCGCCGGCGGCGGCGCTGAGATTGCCCAGGTTAACGCCCACGCCTTTGTCGCTGGAGACCAGCCGGATGCTATTGGCGTACATGCCCCCCAGGGCGCCGGTATCCACCGCGATGGTCGGCATATTGTCCGGGGTGCCCAGCGGGGTGGCATTGCCCGCGGCATCAATATGATTGGCCCCCACGGCGACGGTCAGACTTTTGGCATACAGGCCGGCATTGATTTGCGCCGCGCGGGCCAGCAATGAGAAAGCATCACTCTGGCTGGCATCCAGCCCTTTACCTTCAATGGTGATGGCGCCCTGGGTGACCTCCAGGGACTGCAGATTGCCATCGGCGCCGATAACCGGGCTGCCGGTGGTCAGTGTGGCGTTCGGCGTATTGATGAAACCACAGCCGTTGCAGGTAATACCGTAGGGATTGGCCACCATGACGCTGGCGGCCTTGCCCGCCACTTCCATATAGCCCTGCAACTGTGAAGGATTGGCTCCCACCACTTCGTTGATGATGGCTTTGGCTTCCTGGCCGGCCTGGAGGTTGGGATTGTTAAGGATCAATCCGCCCAATTGGGTTTGGGTCAGTTTGCCGGTGGCGTTGTTCAGGATCAGACCTTCTCCGCCAACGTTGAACTGCTGGTATTTATTATGGGAAAGACCGGCCTGGTTGGGAGTAGCGATATTCACCACCGGCACGCCGTTGCCGGCCGATAGGGTCTGGGTGGAACCGTTGGCCGGGGTGATAACGGCCGCCAGCACTGGTAATAGCGGTTGCCAGGCCAGCAGGACGACCAGCAGATAACTCAATATAAGACGCCATATGGAAACCATGCCGGTCACTGGATTTTTCATCCCTGACATCCTCATTTTCACAGCACCACGCCAAGGCGGTAATAAACCGACACCCGGTCGGGCGCCAGCGAGCGGGGATACCCCAGCGGCCAGCCCAGGGTGAATTGACTGACAAAATAGCGATTACTGCTGCTCAACCCCACGGCGGCGCCCCACAGGGTGCCGGCTGAATTGATATCCTGGCGATCGTGGCGAAGATAACCGGCGTCCAGCGCCGCCAATGCGCCGATATCCCCCAGTAACGGTAATACCGCCATGGGCCGATCGATTTCGTTACGCCAATAACCGCCGTTATCGCCGGACAGGTACTGCTCTTTAAAACCACGTACCGAGCTTTCGCCGCCGAGAGTCATGCGTTCGGCGCCGTATAACCGATCGGCGGTCCATTGCCCGGACAGGCTGGTGAGATAAGTGAAATTGCTGGCCAGCGGCAGATAATAGCTGGCGGTGGCGCCCCACTTGGTAAAGTCGATGGTGGGCTGCCCGTCGGCCTGGTAATCGCTGCCCGCGCCCAGCCAGGGCATACCTCGGCTGACGAAGGGCGATAAGGTCGCGTATCCGCCCCACAGTTTCTGACTGTGATTAACTCCCGCCGTCAGGCTGGTGAGTTCGTAGCTGCTGCTGTCGAGGCGGGTATCGTTAAGATCGTTGCGGCTGATGCGGTGCGTCAACGCAAGCATCAGCCCGGTTTTCATGTTGCCGTTGCGAAACACCACACGGGACAACGATAGCCGGTGCGCCTGGCTGTCGCCGGCGGAGCGCCAGTCGTAACCTTGCTCGCTGATGGTGTTGAGATAATCGCTATAGCTATAGCTGTAGTCCAACAGCCAGTAGCCGTAAGGCAGGCTAAACCCGGCTTGCACGCTGCGCGCATCGCGATCGCTGACAAACTCGCTGCTGCGGGAAGCGTTCATATACCATTGGTCAGCCAGTCCCAGGGGGTTATTCACCGTGAGCGCCGTGTTCAACTGACCGACGCCGGTGCTTTTCTGGCCGCTGTTATCGAACCCCGCGTTGAGACCTAAAGGCTGTTCGTGAGCGGCGGTCAGGTTAACCACCGAGTATCCCGGTCGGCTGCCCGGCTGGATGTCGATTTGTACCGGATTGCGGCGCAACCGGTTAATCTGCTCCATGCCTTGCTCAATATCCCGCAGGTTGAGAATTTTGCCCTTCAGGCCGGGAAACGCCATATGCAATAAGCGGGCATCATGGTTTTCCAGGCGGATATCTTGCAACCGGCCTTCCATTACCGTCAGCCGCAGCGTGCCGCCGGACAGATCCTGGCCGGTGAGGAACGCCCGGCTGGTGATATAGCCCCGGGCGATATACCAGTCCGAGACCTGTTTCACCAGTAAATTGATTTGGCTTAACCCCACGCATTGATGCAGATAAGGCGCGGTCAGGCGCTGGCGGACGGACTCGGGCATAGTATCCGCCCCCGGCAGGAGAATAGTCTTGAGATGAAAACAGGGACCGCCCGGGGCGGCGGCTTGCGCCGGCGACGTCGATAACGGTGTCGCCCGCTGCAAGGCTTGCCGCTGCTGGCTGTCCTGATTCAATTGTTCCGTTTGCTGTTGTTGAATAACATCCCGATCGGCCGGGCTGATGGCTACCGCCCGTCCGCAGACACAAAGCAGACCAACCCATATCAGGCCGATATTGACCGGCAAACGACTTCTCATGGACCATCCCTGAATGTCGCCAACGCCCAGGCCGGCGGCAAATATGCTTACGCAAAATTGCGTTGTTTTATTTGTTGTTTTATAGGAATTTCTATCGGCAGGGTTGAGGTGAACTTTATGATGATGTGTAAATATTCTCGAACTTTAGCCTAACGTATCAATGGGTAACCGGATGGGCTGTTCAAGCACATGGAAAGGGGGGGAAAACGAAAAAACAGTAGCCGACCGGCTTTCGCACATACCGGCGGGGCCGGCCGACATTTACTCTGACTTCCGGCGAAACGAATCCAGAATCCTGTCGGTGACGGCACTGGTATCCGCCGCGGATTGAGTATCGCCCGGACAAATGCCTAATCCATTGAGATCGTCGACAATACTCTGGATAAACGGCTGCTGAACATGGATCGGATTGGGGATATTGACCTCCTTCACCCCTGCCGAGGTGACCAGGCGTACGGGTGAATCAGCAAAAAATTCGAATGCGATGCGGCCGCGCGTGCCGGTAATTTCGACTTGATCGGCATCATCCTGGCCCACATAACACCAGTTACCCACACCAGTCACACCATTAGCATGGCGCCAGGTCGCAGTGACGGTGTCTTCAACATCGTAAAGACCGCCACGATTGCCGGCCTGACCCCGTACTTCGCCGATGGGGCCGAACCAGAACGCGAGAATATCGAGCACATGCACGCCCATATCCAAAAATTTACCGCCCCCGGCCACATCGGCATGCAAACGCCAGGGCAACGTTTCTGACGATAGGTCTTCGGGTGACGGTTTCTGACGCTGCAGAATGCTCACGGTACACAGGGTGCCGATGGCACCCTGGTCGATCCAGTCTTTCACCTGCAGGAAACGCGGCATGGCGCGACGGTAGAACGCCACATAGAGCCGTACGCCGGCAGATTGGCAAGCGGCGATCATTTCCTTGCACTCGTCGTGGTTCATCGCCATCGGTTTTTCTACATAGACATGTTTGCCGGCAGCAGCAGCCTGCAAGGTCAGCGCCTTGTGTTCGCAAGGCGGCGTAGCGATATACACCGCATCAATCCCGGGATCGGCCAGCAGCGCAGCCACATCCGGATAGACCCTGGGCACACCATGACGCGATGCGTATGACTCGGCCTTGGCTAACGTTCTGTTGGTCACGCCCAACAGGGTGGAATGCGCAGCCTTGTAAAGCCCGGGCCCGCTTTTTACCTCGGTAACATCCCCGCAGCCAATCATGCCCCAGCGAATCGTTTTCATGCATTACCTCTAAAAATTTTGACTTATCCAATCCAAGAAAAGAAGGTGTGCCAACGTGGATTACCACGATTGAGGCGAAACGTGCCGTGAGGCCTAAAAAAAATCCCCCCTCTGCCATTCGAAATCAAGTGCGGCGCGCCGAGGGGCCAAATAGATTTTCAGCGCCGCCAACGAACGTAATTGTTCACGCTCCTGAACCTGCTGTTCAAGCAATTGATGTAATTTCTCATTATGTTTTCTGAATTTGTTATCAATGGCTTTTGTTGTTTTAGCGCCGAATTTTTCCCAGATCATGCCTGACAACGAAGAAGGATTTTCCGTCTCGGCCAGTTCGGCAGTGAGCGTATCAATGCGGCGTTGCATCAGGGCATTGATGGCGGGTATTTCAGCCTGGCCAAAACGAAAATCCGGGTCCGAATACCGATGGTACAATTCCAGTATCGTCCAGACATCGTGATTTTTTTTAGCTTTGGACAGTTGCACCATCAACAGGTGTTTCTCATTTTTTTTCTCTGGGTCTTGTTCACGATCGGGGTGCAGGATGTTAGCAAGTTTTTTGTACATCTTCTTCACTTCCGGCGATCTTAACAAGCCGTCCAAGGTGTGCTGCGCATTGTCTATTGTCCGATCGGTGCCGCCGCCACTCGCTTTCTCATCATCAGCATCATCATCATGGTCGGTATCGTTGGCGTGATCATGGTCAGCATCATTATCCTCATCGTCATCGTCATCGTCATCGTCATCGAAGATGCTTTCAGCATCTGGGAACAAACGCTCAAGCGTAGTGAACATCTTTTCAGGATCGACCATCATTTCAGCCAATTCCGCATCGCTCAATTTCCCGTCTGAACCATACTGTTCCTTGACGTACTGGCGAAACCGATCAATTTCATCCGGAGTCGGCTCGTCGTCCGGCATCTCATTCAGGGCAGAAAACTGCTGACGCAGCGCCTCCAGATCCAATTGTTCATTAAAGGGATGATGAAACAGCTCATCCAATTCTTCATCAATCCATGAAAACAGCGCTTCGCGATTATATTTTCCCAGGGTCTTTTTATCGGCAAATGAGATTAACCGGAGGATTTTGTCATAAAGCGCCTGAACATATTGGTGCTCAACGGGCAACACTTCCTGGCGGAATCGGGCCAATACAACCTCTTGCCGTTGCTGTTTTATTACCATCTCACGCTGCAATCGGTCAATGGTTGCCCAGTGCGCCTGAAATTGCTGTTGCGGATCGCTGAGATGGGGTTTAGTGACGGGCCTGGTTTTTGCCAATTTGCGTTGTGCCACCGAATTATCCTTACGAGAAGATCACCTGTTGCGGGCATTTTATCATTTTTTCCGCTTTTATCGGTAGAGGCGTCCTTCTTGTTTTCCTGCCATACAGGCTCCGTTATCATGGGCGCTAAGCTATAAGTGATAACCCTTGAGAATAATCATCATCACATCATCATGATAAAAGCTGGCAGCGCCGCTGGTTAGAAAACGTCTATGAGTGGGCAGGAAAAGAAAGGACGGTGAAGGGAAGGGAAGAAATACTATTTGATAAATGCATTTTTATGCCGCTGATTAAAACCCGCATCCTTGCGGCTCGATCTCATGGCCGCAGCGGCGCGGAAGGAACGACGGTCTGAACTTTGCCGGTATCCACGTCGTAGACCAGGCCGGTCACCAGGAAGTCGCCTGGCAATTGCGGATTTGCCTTTAGCGCCGCGACATCAATTCGTACGGACGCATAAGGATCGTTGATTGCCAGCTTGTCGAGCTCGTTAGGCGGGACATCAAAGTATTTGGCGAGCAGCCCGGGGGCATGCGTCAGGCATGGTTTGATACCACAGTCCGTATGGTGCAGGACGATGAGATTCCAACCGGTGCCGGGAACCCCGCCGCTGGCTTTGGTCACGGTGCCGAGGATTGACATGATATGCAGGGTAGACGGCTCTATACGCCCACCGACGTTACGGATTACCACCGCTTCGCCGGGCTGCAAACCTAAAATATCCGCGGGGTCTACCCGGCTGTCCACGCAGCCGATGATCATGGTTTTCATGGACGGCACGATGTTCAATGCGGCGTTGAAATCGGTGGCAGCAAAGGTCTTGTTGCGTTTTAGCAAGGTGTCGATGACATTCATAAATAGCCCCTGTCGTCAGAAGTTATAATATTGGCCGAACCAAAGTGTTATACGCACTGCGGGTAGCGTGAATGACGCTGTTACACGAAAACGCTCATCACGGTTGGCTCACCCACCACGTTTTAAACAGGCCGTTTCAGCATCACTGAAGGTCTCCAGCCAGTTTTTCGAGTTCCGCCACTTTCGGATGGGCGCTACGCTCGTGAACATGACGATGAGGAGTACGGTCGATGACCAGGCTCAATAATTCAGGACGGCTGTAATGACCGCGAGAATCCATCTGGCGTTTACGCTTTTCTATCTCCCATAAATCGAGATCGGCAATCACCTCTCCCTCCCCTTCGGTCAGGGCGCCGATAACTTCACCCTGGGGGTCGATGATGGCGGTATAGCATCCCCCCGAGATTGGGCCGATGTCGCAACCCGTGTCCGCCATGATGAGCGCCTGCTGCTCCGGATACAGCCAGGCGGTTGAGTTAACCACAAAGCAGGCGGCTTCCAGGGCGTGCATGCGGATGCTGACCTCCATTTGCCGGGTGAATAAATCACCGGCAAAGGAACCCGGATACATCGCCGCGTGAATTTGCTCGCCGTCTTCAATCAGGGCGTAACGCGCAAGCGAGTTGTAGTGTTCCCAGCAGGCCAACTGGCCGATACGGCCGACGGCGCTATCCACCGCTTTAAGACCCGAACCATCGCCAACGCCCCAGATCATGCGCTCGTGATACGTCGGCGAAATTTTGCGCCTGGCCTGGAGCAGGGTACCGTCGGCATCAAACAGCAGTTGCGTGTTGTACAGCGTGTAGCCATCGCGTTCGTTAACGCCGATGGACACCACCATATGGGCTTCCTTGGCCGCTTTCCCGATGGCATCCGTCGTGGCGGAAGGCACCACCACCGCCTGATCGAGCAGCTTGTAGTGCTCAGCGCCCATTTCGAAAGGGGTCTGGACAAATGAGAAATAGGGATAGTAGGGCACGATGGTTTCAGGGAAAACGGCAAAGTTCACGCCCTTTTCGCCCAGTTCAAGAATCTTGTCCACCACCTTGGCCACGGTGCCTTCACGGCTGTAAAGCACGGGAGATATTTGTACGGCGGCTGCTTTGACGATAGTCATGGTAAAGCTCCTCACTGATGGGTTGGGTCTGTAGTGAGGTTTATATTACAAGTGAAATCTATCGGCCATAGGTCGCAGGTGCCACCTTTTCGGACAACCTGCGTTTTCTACCGCCGGCTATATATCGCTGGCCTATGGCCGGTTATGCGCGCCTGGTAGCCGGCATCGACGGGCATTGATGAATTATGCGCGCAATGTTTTCATAAACACTTGCGGCGGCTGACCATAAGCTCTGATAAAGGCGCGGCGCATGCGCTCAGGGTCGCCAAAACCAATCTCGGTCGCCACGACATCTATAGAGTGATGTCCGGCTTCCATCATCATGCGCGCAGACTCCAGGCGCAGATTTTCAATGGCTTTTGCGGGAGACTTGCCTGTTTCGGCGAGAAACACCCGGCTGAATTGCCTGGGACTTAAATGGGCCACGTCCGCCAGCGTCCCGACCGAGAGATCCGTTTTCAGGTGCTGGCGAGCGTACGTCAAGGCTGCCTGGACACGATCGCTTTTGGGATCTAAATCCTGCATCACGGAAAACTGTGATTGGCCGCCGGCCCGGCGGTGATACAACACCAGCTGTCTGGACACCAGACGCGTTATCCCGGCGCCGAGATCGTTTTCCACCAGGGCCAGCGACAGATCAACGCAAGCGCTCATTCCCGCCGCGGTCCAGATTGGGCCGTCATTAACAAAAATGCGGTCTTCATCCACCTTTATTTTGGGATAGGACTTTTGCAGGTCTGGGGCATGCTGCCAGTGAGTCGTCGCACGGCGGCCATCCAGTAAACCTGCTTCAGCCAGCGCCGCGGAACCGGTACAAATAGAGCCGATACGTCTTGTAGCCGCACTGGATTGACGCAAATACGCAATCAACCCCGGGGAGGCGGGCCGTACGACATTATCGCCCAACACCAGGAGGGTATCAAAGCGCCGGTCATCAAAGGCATGGGTGTCTACCCCAAAGCCTGCCGAAGTCATGACCAATCCGCCATGCTCCGATACCAGCGTTATTTCGTAGATAGGTTGGCGCGTAACTATATTGGCAACTTCAAACGTCGCCGACATGGAAAGCCCTATAACCTGAAAACCCGGATAGAGAATCAGCCCTACGCTATGCATGGTTTCCCCGTCCTGTGATCTTAAAGGGGCCGATATGACATCCAGGCCTTTAGATTTTGTTATACCCTTATCGTCCTGAAAAGCCAACGTATCCGCATATAAAGTGCGGCGAACCTCGGCCTGTGCCCTTTCTTCTTTCTTACGTCAACGGTAAAAAAAGGTTTTGACGTCGGTCGAACCGCAGGTGACCCTCAGGCCACGATTTTCACCGGTATCAGCCTTATCTTTATCTGTGGGTTCCATCATTTCTATCGCTTTTGTGGGTCGAGACTCCCCCTCTTGTTTCCCTGCCATACAGACTCCGTTATCATGGGCGCTAAGCTATCAGTGATAACCCATGAGAATAATCATCATCACTACACCCCTTCAATTTAACGAAATGGATATCATAACTCCATGAGTACACCAGAAAATTCTGACGAACATACCCCCATGATGCATTGGTGTGTTGGTATTGATATTTAACATTTATTTTTATAAATAAAGAAAAGACTATACTTTAACCTACATTTTTATAACTGATTGATTTATAGGTCATTACTTTCCTTTGGACGATTATATACCCTAAATAGTTCGAGTTGCAGGTAGGCGGCCACCGAATGAATCCCCAGGAGCTTACTAAGGTAAGTGACTGGGGTGAGCGAGGACAGCCAACAACCCTGCAACTCGAAGTATGACGGGTATAGCACTATGATTGAAGGCTGACCCGGAATACCGATACCCGTAAAGTGGATTGCCCCGATGAACCGATATGATGTTTCCAACAGCGAAGGAAAGTTTGCCGAAAGCTCTGGCGAACAGGTCTTGGCCAACAAGCTGGGGATTTCGAAACCTGATGAAATCAATGGCGCGGAATTGGTTCTGCTGGAAAAATTTTATCAGACTATTTTTGAACAGCAATTCCCCCTTGGGCGCATAACGCTTGCCATGATAAAAAGCTGGCATCGCCGTTGGTTAGAGAGCGTCTATGAGTGGGCTGGACAGGAAAGAACGGTGAATATCAGCAAAGGCGGCTTTATGTTTGCGCCTTCAGCCCAACTACCGAAATTGTTGAGTGAGTTCGAAAAAAAATACCTCGCCAAATACACACCCTGTTCGGGGATGGATAAAGAGCAAGTCACTGAAGCGATCGCCATTGTCCATGTCGAGCTGATACTCATCCATCCCTTCAGGGAAGGCAACGGGCGCTTATCACGGCTTCTGGCTGACGTTATGGCAGTACAGGGAGGGTTTAACCCTTTGAATTATGGATGCTGGGAGCAAAACAAGAACCAATACATATCAGCTATTCATGTAGGTATGTCCATGAATTATGAGCCGATAAAATATTGGGTTAGTAAAGCACTTGAAAACGCTTAATCCCCTAGACGGAGATGGGCGAATTTTTTGCGCTGGGCTTTCAGGGAAGCCTCGATTTGCTCCGAAGACTGACCGGTTTCAATTGCCGTCGAAGTCACCACCGAACGGACGATCTGTTCGCGCGAGGGCTTGTTATAAGATACCACCACTTTTTTACTACTACTCATCACAACTCCTGCGCTGACGGCTGATTGTAGGAACACATTATAAGCCAAAAATGGTGCTGGTGTGTTGGCATTTTTGTCAGTGGAAAAGGTTAATTGGATTAGATGCACAATATTCAGTCGGTCATCTCGTTGGTATGAATTCGTTATAGCATACCCACACCGAGCAACTGCAACATCTTAAATCCTCGCAGTGTAACGGATTAGTTAAATCGCATTATTGCCAATAGCGTTAAATTGCAATTAACAGTTTTTATTATTGGCTGAAAAATCTCAAGAATAATATCGATACTACCATGACACTGAATTTGCCGAACGGCTGCTCGGTCAGTTGCCTCCAGGTTCAGTGAATAGGCCTTATGCAGACCTTATCCTTGTGTTAACGCCGCAACACATCTGGCCGTTTGCCGAACGGCTGCGCGCAGAGCAACGGATGGCGTTCATCCTGTGCCTGCTGGAAACTGCCAAACTGAACTATCATGACCTGGATTGCCCCTGTCCCTCAATCCTGCCCAATTTATAACAATAGTTCCAGCATTGCTGGCTTTCTTGAACGAAGTTGTGCTGATGAAAAAAATCATGATTCACCGACGCGTAGATTCCCTTTCACTCAATAAATTTGAGCGGGGTACATCGATGGCCGAAATCGGCGTACAAGCAATAGGCGACTGATAACAAAATTGACATAAATAATTTATGGTTACTTTTATTCATCAGCTTGACAAAATAGACAAAACGCAAGATTATGCTTAGACATTTCACCGAATCCCTTTTAGGGCTACACAACTTTATACATAAGGTAACTGTTCGCAATGAAGCAACCCTGGGAACTAAACCCTGCTCTAACTCTGGAGCACCTGAAGCAACTGGCGTCCCTGATTCGAGACGTCAGAGATGATGTGGTTGACAGACATGACGAAGATCTTGGTGATTCGGCTCGTTCGACGGGATTAAGAGCTTACGAATGCTGTCGTATGAGAATTATTCGAGCTTCGACAAAGAATAAAGAATGGCCTTGGCTTGGTATAGTAAAAGATGATGGCAGATTTACCTTTTCTATCGATTCCGTTCCAGTACGTTTGTATCGAGGGGGGCCTAGTCGTCCAGAAGAGCGGAGATTAATTCCTTGCGTGGAAGCACTCAGTCAAATGACTTTATTACCTGCTGAAGTAGGTGAAGCTGCTTCCATACTGTGGTTTTTTGCTATCGAAGTTGACGAATTCCGTTATGTAGAACGAGTAACGTTCACAGGTTTTTCAGATGGAGTGCAGGTTTCATGTTGGGAAATCCCTCTTGATGAACGAGTTTCTGCTTTCAGCTTAACTGATGCTGAACTACCAGAACCAGTAAAAACTCAGAAAGCATCAGTCTCTGTTAAAAAGAAGGACAAAAAGGCCGAGAATGATGATTCGAATAATGGTTAGTAAATTATGTCCATAGCATTTTATGGCGAGCGGCTACGGCTCGCTCGCTTATTGAAAGGGTATACGCTACAAGAACTCGGCGATGCCGTTTCGGTAACCCGGCAAAGTATAAATCAGTATGAAAGTGATGTTAGAGCCCCAGCTACTGATGTGCGAAATGCATTGGCTGAATTCCTTCAGGTATTTCCTGATTTTTTTGGTATTCTACTTTCAGGTGATGTTAAACCTGAGCAGTGTCACTTTCGCAAGAGACAAACAACCCCTGCTGGGGTTAAAGAGCGAGTGCAAGCATATAGTACGGTTCTTGAACAACTTGTTGCCGAGTTGCATGAGCATCTAGACTTACCAGAAAACCGTTTTAATTTGATAGATAACAGCAAAATCTCAGAATTAACACCTCTTGTGATTGAAAAAATAGCAGAAGGCGCTCGTATTCGTTGGGGATTAACGCCTGATGCACCGATCGATAATATGGTGAATGTCGTTGAGAACCAGGGGGCTATTGTTACTTGTTTCGATGGCGTCTCTGAGAAAGTTGATGCTCTATCAGTGAATCGGAAATTTCCCATTATAATTCGTAATACAGCTAAAGAAAGCGCATGTCGAATGCGTTTTGATCTGGCTCATGAAAGTGGCCACCTGATCATGCATGATGGTATTGAGACTGGCTGTAAGCAAACCGAGCGAGAAGCCGATGCTTTCGCTAGTGCTTTTTTATTCCCTCGTAAATCTTTTGCGAGAGAGTTTCCTGATTGCTTAGGGAGCGGAGGGGCTATCGATTGGAAAAGGGTTTACAGCCTAAAAATGCGATGGAAGGTAAGTGCCAGAGCGATCGTTTATAGAGCTCATTTTTTAGGATTTATTAATGCCCAACAATATAGAAGTGCTAATGTCTGGTTTAGTCAAACACGGCAAACTAAAAGTGAGAAGTTTGATGACCAAATTCCTTTAGAAGAACCTCATGTTCTAGAAGAAAGTTTAACTATATTGAAAGAACAGTTAGGTATATCTTTCGAAATGTTGGCTAAGAAATTGGGGATCAAACCAGAGCTATTAGCTGATATTTCCGGTGTTAAATATGTAGCCGATCATGATGATGGATTTGATGATGTAATTGTCCCCTTTAACTTTTAAGGAATGATTGATATGCCGGCTTGCGAATAAGCGGCCGGATTATTTATTCGTAAAGGTTAAGTAATTTATTAAAGTTCGTAGATTTTAAAGCTTGTTTAGAATTTGTAAGGATCCTTGATTCTTTAGCTTACGAAATATGATCCTTATGAGTAAAACCACCTGCAACGACATGGTACGGCGGGCCTAATAATTTATTAACGGTGCCCAATCTTGCCAAGTCCGCTTTATTGGTAAGGCGAAAAGTAGTAAGGGGACGGGCGTCTCGCCTTGCTCACGAAATACCATTCCAGCATTCTGATCTCACCCCATAAAATCGGTGTGAGATGGATCATGACGAAACGTTATTCCCTTAGTGAAAGACAGCAACACCTTGATGCTTGGCAATGCAGTGGATTAACCAAACAAGAATATTGTCGGCAGCATCACATAACCGTTAGCGCCTTTTATTATTGGATAAAACATCATAAGGATGAGGTTACCGCGACAGAGACCACCGCCTTTATCCCCGCGCGCCGGGTTGTGGCTGAGAATAATAATGCTAGTGCAGTAACGCTGAACCTGCCTAACGGCTGTTCGGTCAGTTGTCTTCCGGCCCAATTAATGACCGTGATGCAGGCTTTATCACTGTGTTAACGCCACCATGCATCTGGTTGGCACGCGAGCCGGTGGATATGCGCCGTGGCATCGATACGTTGACGCAATACATCACTGATAATTTGCACCAGCCCTGGCAGGAGGGCGCCGCCTTTGTGTTTTGCAATAAAGCCCACTCGCGCATGAAGGTCCTGCGATGGGATAAGCATGGCGTCTGGCTCTGTCTGCGTCGGTTGCACCAAGGCCATTTTGTCTGGCCAAAACAAGGTGATATCGCCTGGATGCTGTCGCCGGAACAGTTCGACTGGCTGATAAAAGGCGTGGACTGGCAGCGCGTTGACGGCCTGGACTTAACCCAGTGGGAATAATGATAAAAATGAATTAATACATTGATTTTAAATGACAATAATAATCTGTTTTGATAAAATCAATGCATGGATATCGACTCGCTGCTGGCCTCACAAAACCCCGATGATCTGCGCTCCCTGGCGTTGAAATTACTCGCGGACCTAGAGCAGAAAACCCAAAAAAACCAGGCATTGGCGCAGTATATCCAGCAACTGGAAGAAGCGCTAAAAAATGCCCGTCACTGGCGCTTCGGACGTAAAAGTGAAGCCTTCCAGGGCGAACAACGCGGCTTGTTCGATGAAGATATCGAGGCCGATGCCGCCGATATTGAACAGCAGTTGGCGACCTTGTTACCTGAGCCAAAAGAATCCCTAGCGGCAACACCTAAACGCCGACCTCTGCCGCCGGAATTACCCCGTGAGGATATCCACCTGGCCCCCGCATCCGATAGCTGCCCGGACTGCGGACATGCCCTGCGCTTCATCCGCGATGAGATCAGCGAGCGGCTGGAATATGTCCCGGCACGTTTTATCGTGCATCGGCATATCCGTCCGCAGTTCAGCTGTGAACACTGCGATACCGTAGTCAGTGCACCACTGCCGGCGCAACTGATCGAAAAAGGCCAGCCCGGTCCAGGTCTGCTGGCGCAGGTGGTCAGCGCCAAATGCCTCGATCACCTGCCACTCTATCGCCAACAGGTTATCTATCAACGCAGCGGTGTTGATATCCCGCGCAGTACGCTGGCCGGTTGGTTCGGCGCGGTGGGCGCGGCGCTCAAACCGCTGGCCGAGCGGCTGCATCATGACCTGCTGCAGCATCCGGTGCTGCAGGCCGATGAAACCACGCTCTCCATCCTTGACCCTGGCAAAGGCAAAACTCTACGCGGTTATCTCTGGGCCTATGTTACCGCCCACAGCGCCGAGCAGGCGATAGTGCTATATGACTGCCAGCCAGGGCGCAGTGGCCAATATGCTCGCGATATCCTTGATGGTTGGCACGGCATCCTGGTAGTCGATGGATATAGCGGTTACCAGGCCTTGTTCGGCAAAACCAAAGACCAGGAAAAAGCCGAAGACAAAGCCAAAGCAAAAGCAAAAGCTAAAGAAGCCGGCTGTATGGCCCACGTTCGGCGTAAGTTCTTCGAGCTTTTTATCGCCAACAAGAGCCCGGTGGCCAAACAGGCGCTGGATATTATCCGCGAGTTATATAAGCTCGAGCGCAAAATTAAACATCGCCCGGTAGAGAAACAGCGCCAGTGGCGACAGCGCTACGCCAAGCCGCAAATGGACGCCTTCCATAAGTGGCTGCTGTTGCAACATTCCCGATCTGCGCCCAACTCCGGACTGCGGCGGGCTCTGGACTACACTCTAAACCGATGGCCGGCTCTGCTGTGCTACCTGGAGGACGGCCGGGTTCCCATAGATAATAACCGTTGCGAAAATGCAATGCGCCCGGTGGCCGTGGGCAGAAAAAATTGGTTATTTGCTGGTTCGTTACGCGCCGGGCAACGCATGGCCGCTATCCTCAGCCTGCTGGAAACCGCCAAACTGAACGGCCACGATCCTTATATCTGGTTGCGGGACGTATTAACGCGCCTCCCCACTTGGCCCAATAACAGAATAGCCGAGCTGTTGCCCTACGCCGAAAATAGCTTCAGTTGATACTGGTCAGTCTATAACATTATTTTATCCGCACAACGTGAGTTCACCGACCCCTTACGAAAAGTATCGACCGGCCAATATCTGACAGCGGGAAAGTTCACCATCCATTTACATCTCATTCATTAATCACAACATTTTAACCGTGTTTTGATTAAGGCTTTCAATTTACAACTCCTTAGGATGTGTAATCCGCTCAGTCTATAACAGGAACAATTAAGCAGAAGCGAACAGAAGTTCTTCTACAATAGCTTGTGCACTTGAGACTACCTTACCCATAAAGACATTCACTCCATCCGTCATCGGAGTTATGTTTTCCAAGTATTCATTAAAGCGTCTAATCATCTCTATACGGCTTTCATTGCTTATCTTTCCAGAAATGCCGAGAAGTCTTAAAGCAGTGATCATGTACGAGCAGTCCGAGTTGCAGAGCAAATTCTGCAGCACAACTTCTGCCGATGAGGAAAATGACCATTTTCGTAGTGCCTCTTGATATTGGGTTGGTAATGCACTCCCTCTTTCCCAAGTAGCATTAATCATTGCTTCAATACAAGTTAGCGCTTTGGCTTTATCACCGGTTATACCGCAAAGTGAAAGTACAATATAAATGGGCATCTTGGGTTGCTCCCCCCTCGCCAATACCGTTTTAAGCAGGTTAGAATCTGGCCACCCAAGTGCTAAAGCATATAACACATTAATTAACAATCCTGTTTTGGGTTCTTTATCTATACCCAAGGATACCCATGTTTCCGCTAACGAGCATAGTGCATCCTCGTTGCCTTCGAATTGCTCTGCGTAAATTCGTTGGGCTTCAGCAATGTTGTCTTCTCGAGTGAAAGATTGCCGATCATTCATCATCTCAACTAAACAAGTGCGTAGTTCATTTGATACAGGTAGAAGTTCAGCCATCAAATTCAAACTTGATGGATTATGTTCTTTAAGTGGCAATGTTTTCAAATGCGCTACTAATTGGTTACGAGAAGAACCATTAATCAAAGCCTCTCTAGCTGTTCCGTTATATATGAACGCGCTCCAATTTATTTCAATACTTTTGCCAAGGAGGCGAGAATCATTGTGTAATTCATCCCAGTGTTCAAATAGGATACGAGCCGCCAAGTTATCTGCTTCATGGTAATCGCTAAGCCAATGGAGAGTAAAGGAAGAGTCTTTGGTTAATATATCAATACATTCTTTATATTTATCAAGGTAAAGCAGAGCAGTAAATGCACTACGTTTACGCATTTCAAAATAGGCTCCCGATGAATTAAATTCTTCATGAAGGTTGTTCAGCAAAGGTGCTATGGTTTCGGGTAGTTGCTGACCTGCAATGCATCTAGCTATAAGCCCAGAGGTACGAATCTGATGATTGCCTTCAGCAAAAATTGCAGAAGTTAACCGCTGAATAATTTCAGGGTTGATGGGGTGTTCACGTATTATACGAAATATTTCGGCTCTAGCATCAGACCTAGCTGGGCGCGCTGTTTTCAACACTTTTGTACGGATTGTAGGATCGTGTTCATGGCTAATGGCTATTGAAGCGATTGAAAAACTATCAATATTTTCGAATGCAGATTCAACCCATTTTTTTACATCATGATCGTTCGCAAAAGTTTCAATTAGCCTATTTTGTATATCAACTTTATTGTAGAACCAAAGTTGTTGGGATAAGGCTGCCTTGACAACATCTAGACATTCGTTATCCTTGAATTCGTCGAGTAAGCGGCCGATAGCGGAGCTGATGTCTCTTTCATTGCCCTTTTTTATCGCTTCAAGTAGCCAACTACGCCTTGCTTCTTTCTCCTTTATAAATAGACGTACCCAGTTGGCAAGGATTGCAACCTCTCCAGGCGGCTTCAAATATTCACTGGATATTAATGCAATCACCGCATCGTCTTTATCCCATCCATTCATAAGGGTAGAACATATCCAGAATTTATCCATACTCTTAGTTGCGGTTAAATAGGCTTCGAGCAACTCTAATTTTTCAGTATCACCACCAAGTGCCAAATAGGCGAGTTGTGTATCCGGCCCCCAATAGATAGCTTGGTATTTTTCTCTACGTTCATCTAATACTTGTCTAATTGTATTCGATAATTGAGGGATACCACTAAATCCTGTCCGTATAGCTTCCCATAAGGATTTTTGATGCATAAAGGACAAAGAAAACTTATGAACATAATTGATAACACAAGGAGCAACTTCTATATCTCCCGGCCATGAATATGTCAAAAATGCAATTAACCGTTCTTGTTCGAATGGAGAATGATTATGCAAATTACGCAACTCTGCCAAAGCAAGCTGCTTTATCTCTACATCTTTTCCCCACCCTTGAATTAATACACGGCAACATGTGTCTTGCAGTTCATATGAGACGGACCCATTGATGAACATCAGCCAAAGTTTCTGGCGATCATCTTTGCTATGCAAACCTTTTGAGATTCGAATTGAAATTCCCATCAGAGCCAAATCCATATTCATGGATTGGCGAGCATTATCTGCCAGTTCATCTAATACATAATGGTTTGGCCAACCTTTCCACAAAGTGTACAAAAAAGCTGCACGCACCCCCATATCAGGCCAGTTTCTGGCTTTTTGGGCTAATTCGTTTCCTATATCACCATCGGAAGAAAATACCTTTGCTAGGCTTTCTGCTGCAGACCATCGACATGTAAGAGCCTCGTCATGCAATGCTAACTTCAGTGTATTTAACAAGTCGTTAGATGGTTTCCACTCACCTAGGGCCCTGATAAGATTAGCTCTGTCCCATTCCGGTCGCGCAGGAATCCAATTAGTTATATGGCTTTCGCAAGTATTGGCTACCGAAGGAGAGCGAAGGCCCTGGGCAATATAACCAGCCAAAACCTGCCGTAACTTTTGAAAAGGCGTCGTATCTACTTGCTCTGCCGCCTCATCAATAGTAGCACGAGCTTCCCTTGGAGAAAGACCAAAATCATTCGAAGCAAGTTCGGTTCGGAGCAATAGAAGTTGGATTTTCTCCCAAGGTGAATTAACAGATTCCTTCAAGTAATCAATGGCATGCTGGGTAGCCCCTTTGCCTTGATCATTCCCTAAAATGCTAAACCATGCCAGAACTACTTCACGCCATTGTGGTTGGTTCCATACTCGAGCTAGCCAAGCAAGTTGTTCTTTCTCATCCTTGCGGATCATAGACTGAGCAGCAAGATACTCCTGAATTGTCAGATGGAAGAAGCCTAATTCGTTCGGTGAACGCTCTACCATCAATCCTAAACCAGACAGTGCGTAATCTGTAATTACTTGAGCTTGACGTTTGGCATCATAATTTGTTAGCCCCGGGCCATGAAGATCGTCAGTTAAAAAAGCACAAAACGAAGCCTGACAAATATCTACGGTAATGACCCCCGCACCTCCCCCCTCCTGAATCTGCAATGCCAGCCTCATCAGCATTTCGCGCATGTCTTCTATGCGAGGAACCATATGACTAGGAAGCCCGGCAGCTTGAAAACGCGCCGCCGGATGGTCCGACAGGAGCATTTCTATTATTTTTTCATATACCCTAACCCGCTGTTCAGGTAGGTGATGAGAATAACGAAAAATATCGACTAAAAGCTGACAGAAAAGCGGTGTTTTTGCAAGTTCCATTATTCGTGGGTTGACTTGGGTTGCTTTCAGAAATTCTTTTGTGCGCTGATAAACATTTTCTAAAGATCCCTCATTGGATGTCGTTTCCGGGAATTCTAGATATTCGAACCACATATTGGCAAACTGTTCGATTTGCTTTTCCTCAAACGCTCCCAAGCGAATGACTGGCCAAGAACCATCAGGGCGAACTCGCTCATAACCTCTTGGCCTACTTGTAAAAACAGCAGGTATAGACCTAATTGCCAAGAATACACTAATTCTATCCATAGCTTGCCTGGCCGCATCCATATCTTGCCCTTCGTCCAAGCCATCAACGAGAAGAAGCATATCACCTTGTCTGACAGCTCTCCGAAATAGTGGGCGGATATCATCTGCTGCATTTTGATGAAGCCAACTATCAAAATAATCCTCAAGGCTGAGATTGGATTGGACCTGGACGGCAGAACTGAAACCACCAAAGGAAATCCAAACAGGTAGTAATCTGCTCCACGGAGTTTTAACAGGGTCATCAGATTTTGAGAGCAATTGCAAAGCAATGATACGCAGCAATGTACTTTTACCATATCCTGGTTCCCCAAGTACTACGCTCCTATTATTCCTTGAGAACCATTCGCCAATAGGGAAGCGAATTTCTTGAGTGATAGTTGACTGTATTCGGGGACGCTGGGGGTGTTGCATTTCTGCATTACTGGGATTTTGCTCTTCCTGTTTAAAAGGAGGTGAAGCCGTTAATGGCTCAGAAGTTGTAATGTTTCGTGATTCAATAACAGCAGGCGCAATATAACGCTTGAGTAACGAGGCGGGCCGTTGAGAACCTAAACGCAATCCCTGGTCATGCCGGAGAAATAATGTCGTATAAACTTCATAAAGTTGTAAACGTAATTTCCCCAGCTCAACTCCATCGAGCTTTTCACCAAGAGATCTCGCTTCCTCCTCACCGTTGAAACGACGGACCCATTCTCTAAGGAAGAAATCATCAACAATATCTGGATATCTTTTAAGTTTCTGAGCTAGCTGACCCCCTTCAGAACCATCCCAAACCTCAAAATTGATATTTACTGCAGCCAGGCGGGCATGCTGGTTAGCAATTTCATCAACCTGCTCTGTTTTGCTAAGAGCTGATGATACGCACAAAACAAAACTTCTTGTTTTGTCAACCCATTTACCAACCAAAAATTTATCAACTGCCTTCTTGATGTCGTCACCAGAAAAATCTTTGATACGTTTGCACTGATAACAACAAAATTCATCAGGTGCTTGCTTTCGGGCTGCAAGGATATCCAGCCCGTATTGAGTTTGTCCAGGTGTTCCGTAAATCCAGCACGCAGAGACTGTTGACTCTCTATCTACCAAACGCCTAATGAGGCGTTCGAAATTTTCCCAAGTTAACTCACAAAAAGGGAGAGTTTGGACACGAGTATCAATTGGCAAAGAAGGGAACTCTCCATCAGGGGGAGCACTCAGCCATGCTGGGATGT
Organism: Sodalis sp. dw_96; assembly: GCF_018449575.1. Lineage (GTDB taxonomy): Bacteria > Pseudomonadota > Gammaproteobacteria > Enterobacterales > Enterobacteriaceae > Acerihabitans. The sequence goes on from NZ_JAAVUT010000007.1 coordinate 70,820, forward strand.
CCCCAGACATTTCGGTTGAAATTATGGAAGGTTTAGTTTGTTTGTGCGTATTCAAACTATTGTACAAATCAACCATATCTAATTTTTCGCCTCAATGCCTGCATTAACTGTTAGCTCTGTATCTTAGCTGTACTTTTGGCCAAGATTCTACTTTCTTTTGTCAACACATATCCTCGACAGCAATGGTAAAATCAACCATAGTGATTACCCCTGCCAGCGATACCAATAATCTATTGTAGCAGTCGACGGTTTCTGTTTGGGTGGATGCTATATCGCCGTTCTGTGATGAAAATATCATTTTGGAACATATCAGCATTGGTACCACCACGGCACATGCGTTGGATTTCAAAGTGGTTGGCACGAATATTATTATCTAGCGATATTTCGGACCAATCAACAAATTGATTTTCATCAAGAATTGAGAGCAATTTATTGAAAATAAGATCAATAATACCTGTTTTTAACCATCGGTTAAATGGTTATCAACCGTCTTTCTTGGGCTATAGCGTTCCGGGTATATCCCGCCATGGTGCTCCCACCAAAACATCCCGTTGATGATTCGACAATGCTCTAAGTAACGATGTCCGATGCGTTGGGAATGCTCGATAGACAAATATGGAAGAATGATTTCCCATGCAGGATCAGGAATATCGTAACGAGCCATATCCTAATATATTGATAAATAATTGAATTATTCTATCATTAATAATTAAGGGACCAGTCTAGTAAATCCGGTTCCCGTAATCCCATTACAGAGTTTTTCCGAGTATTCCAAGATTATTGATTACCTGCGGCAAATGTCGCATATGGCATAAGCATCCAACAACGCCATCCGATGCTCTTTTATCACTTTGCTGTGCGTCTCACAGCCGTTTTCAAGTTGGGGCGTGGTTCCCTCCTTTAGATTTGTCGACACCAATGATATCAGTTGTCAACGGCGATTTAAAACTGATACAGGGGGGTGCGGACGTTTTCTTGGACTGGTTTATATTGTCATTCCCAGTTTTTGCCGGTATTTAACCGGACTCATCGCACCCAACGACAGTTTGATGCGTCGTTCGTTATACCACCGGATGTAGGTGTCCACGCTCTGCATAAATCTTTCCAGCGTAGCCCCCGACCAGTCACGACCATAATACATTTCATTCTTAAGCCGTCCAAAGAAGCCTTCGCAGGCAGCATTATCGGGAGAACATCCCTTGCGTGACATTGAGCGGACCAGTCCCGCTACCCGGATACGTTCAAGCCAGCCAGGCCACCGGTAATGCCCGCCTCTGTCGCTATGTATGATCGGCCTGTCATCACCGGTAAGCGTGCTGATGGCTCCATCGAGCATGGTATTGGCCAACTGCGCGTCAGGTCGCGTTCCGATCGACCAACTCACCACTTTACCGTCAAAACAGTCGAGCATGGGTGACAAATAGACCTTCCCTGCCGGAAGCTGGAACTCCGTGATATCCGTCAGCCATTTTTCGTTTGGAGAGCCTGCATTAAAATCTCTTGCGAGCAGATTTTCGGGGGCGGGACCGATTTCACCACAGTAGGAACTGTAACGACGGCGACGAGACTGGCCGACAACGAGCTGCTCCTCTGCCATCAGCCTGCGGATGACCTTTTCTGATATCAAAGTCTCGTTCTGACGCAGCTCGGCATGAATGCGGCGGTAGCCGTAACAGCGGTAATTAATATTGAAGATCTGTGTCATGGTGGCGCGAACATCCGCGTACTTATCGTTCAGGCGCAATCCCGCTCTGTGATAGAAGTAGCAGCTACGTGCAAGTTGCATGGTGGTAAGCAATTCCGCCAGGGGATAAGCCTTTCTCAGGGCATCAACGACCTTTGTCTTCTCCCTGTTTTTTAGGGTCAGGATGTTGATGCCCAGGCCTTTTTTTATCAGTTCACTCGCCTTCGTGAGGATATCCCGTTCCAGCTGTAACCGCTGTACTTGTTGTTTAAGCTGAGTAATTTCATCGAGCAGAGCATCGCGCGTATCCTCAGGCGAAGCCACGTTACGTTTGCGCATGGATTGATATGCCTCGTCACCAAGCATTTCATCCTTCCATTTGTACAATACCTGCCGGCTGACGCCAAGCTTTTGTGCGATGACCCGCGCCGGGATGCGGCGCATGCACAGGTCCCTGACCGCCTGCCGTCTCTGTTCGGGCTCAAAAGTAATGTTATGCTTTTTGGTACTCGTGATCACCCGGAGCCTGCCGGGATGCAGCTCGTCAATCCAGCGCACCAGAAGCTCACTGCAAGGGTATCCAAGTGTCCTACGAGTATATGCTAAACAACAACCGTGGGTCAGATAATGCTCTACTGCAGCCTGTTTTTGCTCGGGCGTATAGCGGGACACCCGCCACTTTTTCCCAGTTAATTCTCCTGAGGCTTCCCATGCACGAACCCAGCGAATAAGATTTTTACGGGATGGATACCCCAGCTCGCGAACAACCGGCGACGCTTTTCTGCCATATTTGACATAGAGTTCAACAGCACGGATACGCTCTTCGAACGAATACATGGACTACCTCCAAAGCAGTCCAAGTTTTCGTCCGCACCCCCCAGTTGCGCCCCCATAGGACTGAAATACCACTGAATTTTACACAATCATTTTTCCTATTTTCAATGGGTTACAGAGCTTCCCCGCCCTGATTTCCGGTTACTGTGTCTCAAAACAAGTGAGGACGAGCCCCAGCCTGGCGACGCATTCTGGCCAATATCCCCAAACTTTTTCCTCCTCGAACAGCGTCAATTCATGTTTATCAATGATCCGTCTAATCTTTCGAGATATCCTCGGCGACTCCGTAGAGCGGCATAAGTGATTCTTCAACCATGTAAGCGTATAATGTTCAGGTCTATTAGCCATAAGTTGCACCATCTTAATATCTTGTAACATCCCCCTGGAGTGGATCTGCAGACGCCTGAACGGGTAGGCCATGTTTACCAGCTCCGACAACATCAAGCATTTATGATTTTGTGACACCGGTCCAGGCTTGTCCCTAGCCTCAATGCGCAGAAAACGGGGAAAATGCTCCAATTCAAGATCCAACTTGCCGCCTTTTTCACGAAACACTTTAGTATCACATCCGACAGCATCTACTTTCTCATAGCAGAGGATATGCAAGGAAGACCGCTTGCTTCCCAACTGTAATCCGGGAAGCCCGTGCTTTTTCTTGTAGCCTTTAAAAACACTCGCATCTTTCAGCCCCCATACATAATCGCAGAGACGGCAGCCATAAACATCCAGCGCCACGTCCACCTGCGTCACCCAGGCTTCTTCCAGCAGAGTCATGAACACGTTATAGCCAATACGTACCGCTAGCCACAGTAACAGCATATCCAGCTCGCGTGGGGTCATATGCTGCGGACCAAATTCAAGCCGGACAGCGCCTGTTTTTTTATTCCGCGGTTCAAAATCGATACGTACCAGCATTTTATTATCTGACTTCCGCCGTATAATTAATCCTTTCCAATAGGGATGACGCTTACCCGTCTTTTTCTTAAACTCCAAACTGATTTTATAACACTTCCATTTTGTTTTACTCATACTGATAAGACGGCCATCAATTTCGTCATAATCTAGCATTTCTTTATATATAGGTAGAATTACCACCAATTTATCTACCCGCATTTTTAACTGATATCCATAATAATCAATCCCGATATCCACCGACTGATTAATTTCCACATTTTTTTTATTAATTAGCATGGCTCCCCCACATTTTGGGAACAGAGACTGTCTGTCGCTGATTACTACTCAGCAAGCAATAGCAACTACTTCAACTCAGCTAACTGGATTGTCCCTGTATGAATGATTGTGTGTGCGTATAACGTGCTATTAGAACGGTGTGCTTATCAGCACACAATCACTACAGTTTCAGCGCCACTTTTTGCAGTTCGCTGATATGGGCCTGAACCTCATCCTGACGCCAGGCAACACGCCTTACCCCTAGCTGAACGGGTTCCGGGAAGATACCGGCTTTAATCTGCCGATAGAGTGTCGCGCGTGAAACCGGATAGATGCCGAGAACGGTTTTGAGATCGATAAGTTTGCAGTTATTCATAATATATCGCTTTAAAAATCCACCCCCACGAGTGGCTGCTGCTGCTTTACAACAGCGATCTCAATCTCTCTTTTTTGCTGAAAAACGGCCTATTTTTGCCTAAAATCAGTAAACCGGTGCAACGGTCACGTTATTATCCCAACGGTTTGCTTGTTTAACAGAGTTTCTCTATAAAGCATTGGATTTAACTGTTGTGACAATCACAACGGTTACGTGACCGTTTTTAGAGTAAGATATGAACCTGGTGACGAGAAACACAAATGACAAAGGATAGAAAAAATGGCAAAGGCTAAAGACAAAAAAATAAGTACTGCCCCTAAATCAAATGCAGAAAGACAAGCAACCAGAAGGGCTAAACTTACTAAAAAAATCGGACCGGCGGTAGCCGTTCATATGGCGGATGATGACAAAATGAGGCTTGACCGAATCGCAAAGATACTCACCGGAAACAAACGACCTGGAACACAGGAACGGAGTCTGGTTATAGCCGAACTGATCAATCAGTATTATACCGGATATGTTATGAAGCGCACCGGGAAAATATCAGAATATATTTATGACAAGTACTGTGAAATTTGGGAAATGCAGATAACTAAGAAAATGGAAGATAAAGATATTGCCACATTAATGAACAAGAGTGGCGAACGGGTGCCGACTAAAATCAATGACGGTTTTATTTCACTGGAAAAACGAGAGTGGCAGGAGAAAGATGCTTATTTATATAGGAGTGCAAAAAGGGTTTACTACCTTTTGAAAAAAGCCAATAAAACGCCCGATAAGTAAAAAGCAGGAATGCAGTACAGTTACATTGGGCATCAGGTATTAATAATGCGGATGCAGCCAGCTGATATAATGGCTATATATACAGACGTCAAAATCGCAGCACCAAAGAGACATGGGCCAGCGCAATCGCTGAGCGCCGATCATACAGCGCTGACGTGTAGATGTCACTGTATCCCGCCAGTTGGCGCACAATATTGATATCCACCCCCCGCACCAATTGCCGGGTGATAAAGGTGCGACGCAGGCGGTCGTAGGGCGTGAAAGGGTAGCTCTAAGCGGTTTTTTCTGTAGCTAACGCAGTATTTTCCGTCAGTCCGGCAGTGGTGAGTGGCAGGCCTGTGATACCCCGGTTCCGGTCTCCAGCAACGATAAAACGATTAAGCGTCCCGACATCGACTAACTCCTATGCATCCCTGCTGACAGCAGCTTTCTCGCCTGCTCACTCAGTGCATATTCCTGCGTTTTCTTGGCTATCTTTCCCCCGTTCAATAAAATAAATGGCTTCCTTGAACAATTGATGCTTTCCGGTCTGCGCACGAAGTGAAAAACCCCGACGGGAAATGCGCTGGTATTTGTAGCTGTCAAAAAAATACAGCCAGTCATTGTCCATCTGAGTAACGACAGACCAGTGATATTGGTCTGAGATCAGCACCACCCTATCCTGGCGTTGAAACAGCCATTGATGGCACTGTTTAAGTATTTTGGTCGTCGTCGAGGGAGTGAAATGTTGAAAAGGTTTCATGATGGTGACCGGATATCGCCGGTAATAGCCGTGCCCGAGGAAAGACAGCAACTTGTCAATCAATGGTGAATCCATCCCTTGAGTCAGACATTCTTCAATAGGTACCAATTCACTGAGATGGCGTACTAGGGCCCGAAAAAGCGGCTTCCGGCGGATGCTATGCCCATATAGCCAAAAAAGCGCATTGACCACGCTATAAAGGCCGCAAAGGCTGTCGAGGTCTCCTTGTCGGGACGGGGTCAATGTTACTTGCGTTTGTTTTTTCATTGCTGAGCCACACTGTTGCTGCTCATGACGTCATGAAGTTTTGCGCGCTGTTTAGGTTATCTTGCCGTGATGGCCAATCCGGCAGTTTTCTGGTTTAGTCTTCTCTCTGGACGGATACTGTATATATATTCATGCGCCAATATTGAATAAAGTTGCGTTGCCACAGTTCAAACAGGGCACCCCCTTCTTCAGGGTCCATATCCCCTATCAGATAGTGCCATATATACTGCTGGCTCCAACTGATATCCATTTCTTTCTCCAATTCAGACCACGGGCTGCCCATAAAGCTGAAGTCGGTAATATAATCATAGTACCACCTATTTTCCCGGTATATCAGCCGTATTTCTACGGGATGGAAACCCCCACTTTCCGCACTATATTTTTGGTCACGAAAGTTGATAACGACGGCGGAACAGGTTTGGCCCGCTGGTGGAGAATAGGATAATGCTTCGTACAGGATATTAATGAAAGCCTGACTGATGGGCAAATGCAGCCCTGACTGATGAACAGTCATTTTAATTTCCATAACAAACTCCAGTGAGTTAATAGCAGTAATATAACTTCATACGGTAATCAGTGGATAAAATATAGATTAAGTAATAGAGTGACTTCATTACTAAGTGAAAACAGTCGACTTTATAAAAAAATGATATGGCCCCTATTTGCATCCAATCATATTTCTCATCTAACTGATTAATAAATTTCCATCGATGAGTTTATAATGCAATAAAAACATTTTATAACTCATATTTTTAATGCCAGTAACCCTCCCCACGGAAGGATAATAAGTACGTATGGTTATATAGCATTGTGTAATGCGTACTGGTACACAGTAAAAAATATATAGCGCCAGTACAGTTAATTATACCAAAACAATGATTGGAAGTAAAACGATTTAAAGTATAAAATATATATAAATCAGGTAGTTATACTGACATCATAAATCATCACGTGCTGGTTCCTGGGGCCTGGAAATATCTTCCGCCACCTGCTTGAGAGCCAGTTGCAGCAGTTTTTCACGGGATGCCGGGCTCATGGATTTGAAAAGCTGTATCCAGAGATTCAGCTTTTCATCCGGTATCATCTGCACGTTCTCACGTTCACTCTTTAACGACATACCCATGGCGCTGATGTGATAAACGAATCCTTTTCCCCGGGTCCGCTTGCGCTTAATCTCAGGGTGCAGTTCAGCCAGTTTTTCAAGGCGCAGGCGGGCACCTTTGGTCGTCCCCGGCATCCCTTCCCTATTAACAAATTGCACTGCTGCCAGCCACTCCTGGTCTTCTGGACCGACAACGGTGGGTGAGACTGACGCAGAGTTCATGCATTCTTCTTTAGTCATAAAAATTTCACCAGATATCAAAGCATTGACAAAAGGAACTCAAATACAATAAAAAGGAACTTGATAAGTTCTCTTTATTCGCTTTTAATATCCCTGTACTGATTCAGCGGAGTTAATACAGTGAATAACTCATCAGCATCGCAAAAAAAGCGAACTAAAGGAAGTCCTCAGGACTGGCACCGGGCTGATATTGTGGCTGCGCTGCATAAACGTGGAGTCACCTTGTCTCAGTTATCTCGCGATCAGGGGCTGGCGGCCAGAACACTTAACAATGCCTTCGAACGCCATTATCCCAGGGCTGAAGGGCTGATCGCCCATGCACTTGAAATGGAGCCGGAGGAAATATGGCCCAGCCGCTACCTTGATAAAACAGCAAAAAGGAAGTCGGAATGAGTACCACTGCATGCCAAGTGATGGAGGGCATCGAATACTGGTTTTGTTCTCTCTGGCGGAAGATGTTTGTCGGAACACTGAGGCTTCATGAATGTACCGAAAGGGAACTGTTAGTATGGGTTCGTTACTATCTTTCGGGAGGGATTACTGACCAGTTCACGTCAGAAGTCACGAGGGAACTTCCGAATGCTGTATGGGATAACGACTATATAGATTTTGTCACTGATGACGTGGTGGAGAGGACGAGGTTAGTTTTCCGGGGACTCGGTGTGTTCATATCAACAGTATCCATTGCCGTGACCGGTGCGGAAATAAAGAAACTGGTAAAATACGACGGCAAAGCCCTACTGGAAATGTTCGATCTCCCGGAAACGCCTTATTCAGAGGCTAGGTTAAGATGTTTACAAAACAAAATTTCTAACGTTAAAAGAAATCATAGCAACGGTATTCAACGTGGGTCGTTTTTATATCGATCACAGCTAATTAATTTTATTGAAATTTTAAGAATAGCATTATTTATTAGTCAGGCTAAGGATCAGCTGCGTTGTAAATCAAGTAAAACTAGATTGTTAATACTTGAACATAAGTACAATTCAAATTATTAATACTACGAGAAAACTCAAAAAAAAATGGAGTTTGGCATTATGAAAAAAATGTTATTGTTGATTGTATTATTTTCCCCGTTTGTCGTAGCAAAAACATTACAACTAGCCAGTCCGACCGCCACTCTGACGGTTAATATGGGTGATAAAACCAGCGCGCCGATCAAGTTCGATGTTATCGGTAACGGACCGGGAATGAATGATCTGCCTAGTGTTTGCGAAATAAGTGGAGAGGCAAAATTTTGGGTCGGAACAGACTTCGGATCATCTTGGATGTATTTGTCACCGGACAGAAAAACGATGGTTATTCTTAAAGGGCGTACCGATGGTAAATGGACCGTTATGGGATTTGTGCCAGACGGGCCTTGTGGCATGGGTTCAGAAAACTCACTTGATGGCGTATATGACCATAACAAGTGAATCATCATTCTGGTAAACCTATTAATATCATTTAATAATCTACAAATTCAGTAGGGGAACATCATGTCTTTGACAAGTAAATTGAAAACCAATCAAGAAAAAAGAAAGTTAAGAGAAAAGAAATTATTGAATGGTGAATATGGGCTAGCGAAAACATTCTGGCTGTTCTGGTTTCTTCCTATAGCTATATTTTCTATTATCGAATATTTCATTGACTCGCGTTGGAATGATGCAAAAATCGATGCCGGTATGATGATATGGAGCTGCGTAATACTAGTAAGTTTGTGGAATACTTCCGGAAAGAAACTATGGAAAACTTTAGCATTAGCCATTACGGGTTTTAATACGTTACTGAACCTGTACACACTTATTCTTATTTTTTCGTAATGCGGGAGAAATTGAAATGTCATGCTTCCGATTGATTATAACCTGTCTAGCTACAGGAATGCTGCTGTCAGGTTGTAACTCAGGTACACCAAAGTGCAATAGTGATGACGCCAGAAATCTGGTGATTAGCATTGCCCGTGAGCAGGTAGCTAAAGAGTTTACCGCGATTAAAAGCTCGCAGTTGTCAGAGATGTACCCTAAAAATATCGATGGAGTTAAATTTTCGGTGAAAAATGTCAGGACAACGAAACATCAGTCATCGCCCGATATTTATGAGTGCGCCGCAGATTTAGAAATGTCAGGTATTGGAAATCCCTCATCACTCCCGATTACGTATAATATTCAGAAAACAGACGATGGTAGTCAGTTCTATATTAATGTGTTAGGGCTGTAATTTTTACGGCGAGGGCATAACGTTGTTCCTGTTTAATACTTATATCAGAAATGGACCGATGGCCGGTCTTGCTGCGTTAGCTGGAGGACAGTCGCGTACCCATCTATAATAAGCGTATCGAAGGTGTCATGCGCCCGGTGGCAGTAAGTAGAAAAAATCTGGCTGTTTGCCGGGTCGCTACGCGCCGGACTGCGAATGGCGGATATCCTGAGCCTGCTGGGAACCGCCAAACTCAACAGTCATGACCCTTATATTTGGCTGAGGGATGTGCTAATGCGGTTGCCTTCCTGGCCCAACAACTGGATAAACGAGCTGTTGCTCTACGCCGAAAACCACTTTGCCTGAGACCCACCCGGTTCGATACGTTATTGATATCCCACCTCGCCGACGCAAGACCCACTGATAAGATGACGCTCCAAACGGAACCGGTCGGTTGATGGGTGGTCGGACCCAGAAAAGTTCGACCAGTACTACGAGCTCACTCACCGTTCTACGTTCACAGCAAAGGAATGAGAGTGAGGTTTATAGTGACAGGGCTGGACTCAATGGTTCCTTAACAGTTCCAAAGTTGCCAAATCTGTTTATGGGAAATGCGAGAGTATCAACCGGTTAATATAGGATGGTAAGGTGACATCCCCGCTCGATTACCTTTTATTTCCTTTACCGCCGTATAAAGAACAAAATTATATTGTCAATATAGTTAAAGAGCTGTTTACTCTATGTGAAACCCTTGAATCTCGCCTGCAATCCGCACAACAAACCCAGCTTCATCTGGCGGATTCGCTCACTAACGTAGCGCTAAACTAATGAACAAAACATGTCGATTCATCGTGCTATCTGGCGCATGAGTGAAAACCCTGAGCCGCTAGCCGCCTGGCTAGCGAGCAAAAATGATCCTGCACGATCCCGTCATTCTATCGAACGAATGGATGCTTATTGGTCATCAGGAGCGCACGCTGGACGGTGGGCGCAATGATCTGCTGGCGATTGGACACCCGATGCCTCGCTGATCCTTATCGAGCCAAAACGTGGCCACACACCATGCGAAGTGGAAGCACATGCATAGATTTTAACAAGGTCTTTGGAGCGTAATATATGGACAGTTATATTTTCAAAAATAGTGACAATGAAATTGGATATTATCAAAAATATAGTGATTATGGGTACATTTATTTAAAAAAACATATTTTTTCTGGTTCTTCAGATATAAGGAAAGTTGATTTATCAACATGGACAAGTTTTCTTCAAAACCCGTCATCTCAACCATTACCAGTTATTTCTAAAGATCCTATATGTCGAGAAATTGGTTATTATTCCTGGTATAACTATATTAATAATTGTCCTGACATTGTGGAAGCAGTCAAGATCTCTGATACAGGTTTATTTTTCTGTAGGACAAACAGGAATGAGCCTGGTCTATATGAATTTACTTATTCTGAAAATAATGTAACTGATGAAGTGCGAGCTTATAATAATATAACGAGTTATTTACTGAATATTTTTGATTTCATAGAACCTGATTACAAAAATCTATCAGCCTTTGGAAACAAAATCAGAGAGTTGCTAATTCTTTCCTGCACGGAAGTCGAATATTTATTAAGCAGTTTTCTAAAAGACAATAATTTTAAAATCGAGAAGGGTTTTCTTACAATGAAACATTATGTAAAAGCATTAAGTCTTTTGAAACTTAACCAATACGAGGTTAAATTAATATTATTTCCTTCTTTAGGAAAATTCAGTCCTTTCAAGGTTTGGGATGAGTTAGAACCATCAAAAACTCTTCCTTGGTATGCTTCGTATAATGCTATTAAACATAACAGAGGAGATAATAAAGGATTAGCCACTCTAGCTAACTTAATTAATGCGGTTGCAGCCATCCATATTTTAATAGAATCTCAGTATGGTGCATTTATTTTTGACAAGCCCCTACACTCAAACTATGAAAGTGTTTTTATTACCAATGAAAATCCAACTTGGGAAATTCAAGATATGCAAGCTCCTCTATTAAAAGATGACGCATTCGAATGGACAGGAAGAAAAAAAATTTTTGATAACATTACTCAATAAGATAATCAATCAACATATTGTAAAGTATATTTTCCTTGCTATATTCAAACCCAAATAAATGGCGTTCAGGATATCTTACAATTATTCCTCTATGCCATACCCGATCACTCGAACCATAATGATGAATCTGTGCAATCCTCTGCGCGGCACCTCCCGCAATGGTCACCTCTGCCGTAATCGCGGTGACTTTGGCTTTCATAAACCTTACGGGGCACAGTTTGGTAAACATCTTACTTCTCATGGAATGCGTACTGTAAAGCGAACCATCAAGATCCAGCTTTTTAAGCCATCCATGAAAATACGGTTATATTGCCTAGTCGGTATATATTGGGAGGATCCAACACGGGATTTAAAGAGATAATCAGAATTACGCAAGTTGGCTATTTCTATCCATACAGCAACTGCTTCTCTTCTTCCTCTGGTTAACTCAAACTGGACAGGGCTACCAGTCTTCTGTTGCAACACATTTGCCCTGCTTAAAATAGAGCGGCCACAAGTAACATCTGACATTTTGAGCTTCACCAAATCGCAGCCGCGAAGTTTGCTATCAAGCGCCAAATTAAAAAGAGCGAGATCACGCGTTTTACCTTCCAGCTCCAGCCTGATTCGAATTCCTCAGATATGAAATATCTGAAGAGGTCTTTTTTGATCGATGATACATTTTTTGTTCCAAGGTGACGTAGTCATAGTTATTCACCTATAATGAGGGAGATTTAATTATGGCTGTCTTACATGAGCGAGAAGTGTACATAACGCCCGCCATAAACGACGCGGGGAAGAACGTCTGCCAACCTCAAGGTGCATATTTGATGGTACTGGTAAAATGTATTTTGCGGGTGAATAAACAACTAGCGAGAACTAAGAAGTAGTGGATACCCCAAACAATCGAGAGTGATTACCTAAAATAAAAAAGTCTAAGCAGTTTACAATGATTAAGCTAATAAAACCAAAGATCGTGCAAATATTTCCTACCATAGTCACCCCCTCTCGAATGCCAGCTATTGAATCGAGTCCCCATTAATCTTCTTAACTTTTCAATCTCTCGATTGAATGGGGCGGGACGGAAAAAACGGTATCATGAACGAGCAGCCTTGTCAATTGCATTGCACAACCCACTTGCAGTTACAATCCGATAAGGCAAAGTGCCGTTAAGTGCAAGCAAGCCACGTTTAAGCCTTTTTTCTCCAAGTCGCTCAATAAGACTTTGTAGTGTAAGAGCATTTATTTTCCCACCCTTTAAGTGTAAAACTCGGCTATTTTGTATCTTTGAATTAAATTTGAATCCATCTAACAGTGTTAAGATTTCTTGAGAAACTTCGGGTGATGGTTGCCGATTAAAAATTCTATTGTTTTCACCAATTACAATACTTTTAGCAACGACAATATTTGTGTTTACAAAAATACAGTTATCAAAGGTACAATTTTTGAAGTTGCTTTTTTCCATCAACACTCTAGAAAATATGCAATATTTGAACGTGGCATTAGTGAAATTTGATTTTTTTATGTTTGTACCTAAAAATTCGACTTGCGTAAATTTAGCGTCTTTGAATTTACAGCTAGTCAAAATTGCACCTTTGAAATTGACATTCACAAAGGATGAATAGGAAAAGTCAGCACGAAAGCACTGCGCCTTTGAGTAGAATTTATTTCGAATATTCCTCGTTTTAGTTTTGCAGCAAAATACAGATAAACGAGATAGGCCTTTTTTACCTTTTGGAAGCATAATACTCTCCAACTTCCTATTCTTATAACGCCCGCGACACCGGACAACTTTGAGCACAGCGAAATGTTGTCTCAAGTGTTTGCTATTGTTAGACAGATAATCTAGCCAGCCTTTTATCCAATGCCCATTCCCAAAACTCACGATTTTTAAGTGAAAGGAGAAACTCATTTTCCTCCTCAAAGGCAGCAACGAATTCTTTACTTATTTCGTCAATAAATACGTCAAGATTTTCCAGCATTTTAATTGTTTTTTTTATCTTAGGATGCTGCCTGTTAAGAGAATAACAACTGTTATCAACATCAAGATACTGCTTACCGACTGCCTCGTCTGCCTCGTCTCTCGTATCTTTATCCTTGAAAGGATCCAAATAAGTGGATTCTCCAGAACCAAAGGCTTTGCACATAACTAGTGAAACGACTCTTGGCAACTCCATTAATTGTGCAACTGCGATCCGGATAAGTTCATCAAACTCATCTTTTTCAGATGAATGCCTCTTCTTGACAGCACGCACTTCTGACTGGTCTTTGCATTGCTCTAGCTCTTTCACTAATATCGATAATTTTTCGTTGTCATCATCTATCTCGGCTAAAGCTGCTTTCGTTTCAGATAACTCTTTTTTCAAAGCCTCATACTCTTCAATCGGAATAATGCTTGGTGCACCGCATTCTGAAATTCGGTCAGGTAGATGCTGGATAAATTTTTTACTCTTAACATTCCACCTTGGAATGCTTACTTTTACCGACGGAACAATATCTTTCAAATCGTTTGCAAATTGACTCAGGGCATTTTCATCATCTATGCGTACCAACTGCGAAGCCTTTAGCACTCCTTGCACATCAGCATATTTCAATGGCGGAACTAACAGAGGAAGAAGTTTATGTGACATTGCCCAAGCTGCGCCAAGTTCACACATGCAGAATTGGGAAGCAAGGTAGTTTTTTGAGATAATCGCGACCACCAGCTTCGGCGATTGGATCTGACCCTTGATATGATCTATGAAGTTGTCACCCGCTGAAATACCTAAGCCTTCAAGCGAAGAACAAAAAACATCATCGTAAGCTAAGTTTACACCCGTTTGAAGAAGGTCTACAAATGCATCAGCCAGCGCTTTGTTGCTAACAGCATGACTTATAAAAATTTGTTTGCTCAAGATGCAACATCTCCTTGCTCAGTCTAACGCTTATTCGCCAGGACAACCCGTGTTTAAGTATGGGTTGCCACGCCTTTATAAATTCAATGTGATAAACATCATGCTGCTTTTCACCAAACTACAAAGAATTATAGGTACAAATGGTTTTAGTGTTGGGGCAAGAACAGAATACCTCTTCTAGCAAGACAAGTTTTTACAATATTTGTATGCCTATACAATGGGTGATTAACCAGAACAAACATCCGCTTGCAGCACTGAGCTGACTATCAGACCTGATTGGACCCAGAGTAGCAAGGCGGTCAGATTAAATACGAGTCAGTACAAATCAGATATATCCCTATTCCAAGCTATCCAAATAATCCGCCCAAACCTGCAACCACTTTTTGCACTCGGCATCGTACTTGTACAGGTTATAGATCCCTTCCACCCCGCCACGCGTATGCCCCAGCACCGCCTCGGCAATTTCATTCGGGCATTGCAAACGCGACAATCCGGTACGAACGGTGCGCCGCAAGTCATGGGGCGTCCAGTGGGGAATATCGAGCATTTGACCCGCCTCACGCAAACGCCATGAGTTTTCCGTCAGGTACTTTTGCTGAATAGGCAGCTTGGTCGCTTGCGAAGGGAACAAATATTTGTTCGAGTTGAGACGCAGGATTTTCAGAAAATCGATAGCCTGGGTTGATAACTGCACATCGCGCTCTACCCCTGTCTTGGTTTCTCGAAGATGTATGGTCCCTTTAGCAAGATCCACGTCGTCCCAGGCCATATTGCACACTTCGCCCGTTCGGCATCCGGTCCATAGGGTCAAGCGTAATACATTCTTAATGGTGGGCGTATAGGCTGATCCCGGCAACCATTTAAGAAATTTGGCCAGCTCGCTCTCGCTCAATACCCGCGTGCCACGCCCACAGGTGAGCTTGATTCTGGTTTGACGTAAACTGGATTTCGCCAGTAGTGCCGGATTGGCAAAGCTTTCTTCCAAGCGCCCTAAGCCAATCGCAAATTCGTATGCCAGCGTGAGTTCTCGTAAAAGACTGCCAGCCTGAACCTTTGCGCCACGGGCGATGACGCCATTGATCAAGTCGATGATATCTTTTCGGGTAATCTGCGCTGCAATACGGCCACCCAGCTTTTCCACCGCGTCCGCATATAAAGTACGGCGAACCTCGGCCTGCCCTTTCTTCTTTCTCGCGCCGGCAATGACCTTGCCATCCGACGCATGGCGATCTTCTATGCGTTCGGAAAGATAGAGTTCAATTAACCCCTGTACCGTCAATTCCGGCGCCGTTTTTTTTGCTGCCGCCTCAGTCTGCTGTTGTTTTTCTTGTTTGAGTTCAGCGGCGGGACAACGCCCCTGCTGGCGAATCTGCCTCAACTCATCAAGCTTTATACGCGCCACAGCCAGTGACATGTGCGGAAAGTTGCCGATTTTAACTTGGGTCAGCTTATTTGTCAGTGGGCTGGTGTAACGGTAAAAAAAGGTTTTGACGCCGGTCGAACCGCAACTGACTCGCAGTCCACGGTTTTCACCGGTATCAGCCTTATCTTTATCTGTCGGTTTCATCATTTCTATCGCTTTTGACGATAGGGGCTTCCCCGCTTGTTTCCCTGCCATGGAGACTCCGTTATCATGGACGCCATACAAAGACGAGCAAAGTGTAGGTTGGTGGTTTAATACGCCATATTATACCAGCCGCAACCAGTAAAACCTACACTTTGACCTACACTTAAATGTAAGATGTAGCGATATTTCTTGAGACATAGTGATAATTCATGAGAACAATCATCATCACTAAACCTATCAAATTCAATGAAATGGATATCATAACTCCATGAGTACACCAGAAAATTCAGACGAACATACACCCATGATGCAGCAGTACCTGCGCCTGAAGGCGCAGCATCCGGACATTCTGTTGTTCTACCGGATGGGCGATTTTTATGAGATGTTTTTCGACGACGCCAAACGGGCGTCGCAGCTGATGGATATTTCCCTGACCCGGCGGGGTCAATCCGCCGGCGAACCCATTCCCATGGCCGGTGTGCCTTATCATGCGGTAGAGACCTATCTGGCCAAGCTGGTCCAGTTGGGCGAGTCGGTGGCCATCTGCGAGCAAATCGGCGATCCCGCCCTTACCAAAGGCCCAGTGGAGCGGCGGGTGGTGCGGATCGTGACACCGGGTACCCTGAGCGATGAGGCTCTGCTGAGCGAGCGCCAGGACAATCTGCTGGCGGCGGTGTGGCAGGATCAGCAAAGCTACGGTTATGCCACTCTGGATATCAGTTCAGGGCGTTTTTTGGTTTGCGAGCCGGCGGACAGCGAGGCCATGGCCGCCGAGCTGCAGCGCACCAACCCGGCGGAGCTGCTTTATCCGGAAACCTTTTCGGACATGGGCTTGATTGAGCATCGCCGGGGATTGCGCCGGCGGCCGATTTGGGAATTTGAACTGGATACCGCCCGCCAGCAGCTTAATCTGCAATTCGGCACCCGGGATTTGAACGGTTTCGGCATCGAGCGCGCCGTGCGGGCCCTGCGGGCCGCGGGGTGCCTGCTACAGTACGCCAAGGATACCCAGCGTACCAGTCTGCCGCATATTCGCGCCGTCACCCTGGAGCGCCAGCAGGACGGTATCGTGATGGATGCCGCCACCCGCCGTAATTTGGAATTGACACAGAATCTCGGCGGCGGAACCGACAATACCCTGGCGGATATTCTGGATCGTACCGTGACTCCCATGGGCAGCCGCATGCTGAAGCGCTGGCTGCATATGCCCACCCGGAATGTCGACGTACTGACCCATCGCCAGCAAACCATTCGCGCCCTGCAGGAGTGTTATGCCGAGCTGCAACCGCTGCTGCGGCAGGTGGGGGATTTGGAACGGGTGTTGGCCCGTTTGGCGCTGCGCTCCGCCCGTCCTCGCGACTTGGGACGGATGCGCCACGCTTTTCGGCAGTTGCCGGAAATCCATGCCGTGCTCGCCCGGCAGGACACCGAGCATATCCGACAGTTGCTCGGGCAAACCGGGTTGTTTACAGAACTGAAGGAACTGCTGGAACGGGCGGTGGTGGAAACGCCACCGATACTGGTGCGGGACGGCGGCGTTATTGCGCCAGGTTATAATGCGGAACTGGATGAGTGGCGGGCGCTGGCGGACGGCGCCACGGATTATCTGGACCGGCTTGAGCTGCGTGAGCGGGAACGAACCGGCCTGGAGACGCTTAAGGTCGGCTTCAACGCCGTCCACGGTTATTATATTCAGCTCAGCCGTGGTCAAAGCCATCAGGCGCCGATTCATTATGTCCGTCGGCAGACGCTCAAGAACGCCGAGCGGTATATTATCCCGGAACTCAAAGAGTACGAAGACAAAGTCCTTACCTCAAAAGGCAAAGCCCTGGCGCTGGAAAAGGCGCTTTACGATCAGCTATTCGATATGCTGTTGCCTCATTTGGCGGCGCTGCAACAAAGCGCAGCGGCGCTGTCGGAGCTGGACGTGTTGAGCAATCTGGCGGAACGGGCGGAAACCCTGGATTATGTCTGCCCTACCCTCACCAGCGTACCTGGCGTCAACATCACCGCCGGCCGCCATCCTGTCGTGGAGCAGGTGTTAAGCGAACCCTTTATCGCCAATCCGCTGTCGCTGTCGGCCCAGCGGCGAATGCTGATTATTACCGGTCCGAACATGGGCGGTAAAAGCACCTATATGCGGCAGAACGCGCTGATTGTCCTGATGGCTTATATCGGCAGTTTCGTGCCGGCCGGACAGGCGGTCATCGGCCCGGTGGACAGGATCTTCACCCGGGTGGGCGCGGCGGACGATTTGGCCTCGGGTCGTTCCACCTTTATGGTGGAGATGACCGAAACGGCCAATATCCTGCATAACGCGACGCCGCAAAGCCTGGTGCTGATGGATGAAATCGGCCGCGGCACCTCTACCTATGACGGGCTGTCCCTGGCCTGGGCCTGTGCCGAAAGCCTCGCCGGCCGCATCAAGGCCATGACCCTGTTCGCCACCCATTATTTTGAGCTGACCCAATTACCG
The DNA here is from genome assembly GCF_018449575.1 of Sodalis sp. dw_96. Lineage (GTDB taxonomy): Bacteria > Pseudomonadota > Gammaproteobacteria > Enterobacterales > Enterobacteriaceae > Acerihabitans. Next base: position 89,197 of record NZ_JAAVUT010000007.1, read on the forward strand.
GAAAAAATGGAGGGAGTGGTGAATGTGCATCTGGACGCGCTGGAACAGGGGGAAACCATTGCTTTTATGCATACCGTACAGGACGGCGCCGCCAGCAAGAGCTACGGCCTGTCTGTGGCGGCGCTGGCGGGGGTGCCTCGGGACGTGATTAAACGCGCCCGGCAAAAGCTCAAGGAACTGGAAAATCTGTCTGTCCACGCCGCCACCGGCACCGTGGACGGCTCACAGCTTTCTTTGCTGCAGCCGGAGCCGGAAGAACCCTCCCCGGTGGTGACGGCACTGACCGAACTGGATCCCGATGCGTTGTCTCCGCGCCAGGCCCTGGAGTGGCTGTACCGGCTGAAGGGAATGCTCTAATCCTTTCGCCCGCTTTATTTTTTCCATAAAAAAACGGTGGGATTCGCATCCCACCGTTTTTATGTGGCCTGGGGGGCCGGGCAAAATCGCGGGTATTATTCGCGAAAAAGCGCCTCAAGGTTCAACCCCTGTCCTTGCAGAATTTCACGCAAGCGACGCAGCCCTTCAACCTGGATTTGACGAACGCGTTCGCGGGTCAAACCGATTTCACGACCAACATCTTCGAGCGTTGCGGCTTCATAACCCAGCAAACCGAAACGTCTGGCCAGCACTTCACGCTGTTTGGCGTTCAGCTCGAATAGCCACTTCACGATGCTTTGTTTCATGTCATCGTCTTGGGTGGTATCTTCCGGCCCGCTGTCTTTCTCGTCAGACAAGATGTCCAGCAGCGCTTTCTCGGAATCCCCACCCAGCGGGGTGTCCACTGACGTTATCCGCTCGTTGAGCCGCAGCATCCGACTGACATCATCAACGGGTTTATCAAGCTGTTCGGCGATTTCTTCCGCACTCGGCTCATGATCCAGTTTATGCGACAGTTCTCTGGCGGTACGCAGATAAACGTTCAGTTCTTTTACAATATGGATCGGTAAACGTATGGTACGGGTTTGATTCATGATCGCCCGTTCAATGGTCTGCCGAATCCACCAGGTTGCGTAAGTTGAAAAACGAAATCCTCTTTCCGGATCGAATTTCTCTACCGCACGAATCAGACCGAGATTTCCTTCCTCAATCAAATCCAGTAAAGCCAGTCCACGATTACCGTAACGACGGGCAATTTTCACCACCAGCCGCAGGTTGCTTTCGATCATTCGACGTCGTGAGGCAACATCGCCCCTAAGCGCACGTCTGGCAAAATAAACCTCTTCCTCAGCAGTAAGCAGCGGCGAGTATCCGATTTCACCCAAGTAGAGCTGCGTAGCATCCAACACCCGCTGGCTTGCTGCCTGAGAAAGCAGTTCTTCTTCCGCTAAATCATTATCAGCGGGCTCATCTATCAACGCCTTCTCGTCAAATGTTTCAGCTCCATTCTCATCGAACTCAGCATCTTCATGTAACTCGTTAACCTTCAGCGTATTTTGGCTCATAAGTGGCTCCTACCCGTGATCCCAGGACAGAATACCGAAATATTCCGGCCAATTTATCGCTGCGGAAGATAACGCAGCGGGTTTACGGATTTCCCCTTGTAACGAATTTCAAAATGCAATCTAACCGAGCTGGTTCCTGTACTACCCATGGTAGCGATAGACTGTCCCGCCTTGACTTCTTGTTGTTCCCGGACCAGCATCGAATCATTATGGGCGTAAGCACTCAGGTAATCATCATTATGTTTGATGATAATCAAATTACCATACCCTCGCAACGCATTGCCTGCATAGACAACACGGCCATCGGCCGTAGCCCTGACGGGCTGTCCGCGTGAACCGGAAATATCGATACCCTTGTTTCCGCCTTCCGCTGCGGAGAAGCTATCGATGATTTTTCCGTCCGTCGGCCAGCGCCAACCTGCAATCGCGGTACTGCCAGACGATACAATGCCTGACGTTGTGCTTGGGGCGGTAACTGGCGCGGTTGTCGTGACGGTGGTCGTCACAACGGCACCAGACGTGGGTAACATTTTGCTGCCGTTTGAAGGCAACATTTTCCCTACATTTTGTTTACCTGAATCGTCAGGATACGCATTGTTTGCTTGGGAATCAATACCCGTGCTCACCATTTTCGTATTTGACGGCGGGTTTGGTACGACATTGGCGTCTGATCTAAGCATGTGGCCGTTGTTGCCTGCCAGCATGCCGCCGCCACCCACCACGGCTCCGCTACCGTTGACGGGTGATGTCGTTCCGTTACTTACTACAGCTGTGTTGCCGGTAAGTGGCGCCGTTCCGTTACCTACCTGCAATGTTTGACCAACATTTAATCCATAAGGTTCCGGAATATTATTCCTTTTTGCCAAATCGCGATAATCATTACCGGTAATCCAGGCGATATAAAACAGCGTATCGCCCCGTTTTACCTGGTAAGTGGAACCGCCTGCATAGGAACCTTTGGGAATTGTATTGTAGCTGCGGTTATAAACATAATTCCCCTGCTGGGGCATATTGCCCCCTTGCTGGGGGATAGAGTTCCCTTGCTGGGGGGTATTGATTCCACTTACAGCCGCGGCCCGGTTTCTCTGAACCGGCGCCGGCACCGGGGGGGGTGTCATCATTTCGCCGTTATTATCGCCGCCCACGCTGCTAATCGGTGCTGAAGATTCATTACTGGCACAACCGGCCAACCCGATACTGCCCGCCATTGCACAGACCGCAACGCGGCGCCAATAGCATTTTGGGCTTCCCATGCTCATCTCTCCCCTACGGCAGCAACGCCAATTATCGTTCCAAACATGCTAGACATTTACGTTATACATCCTATTACCGCTCATTACCGCATGAATGAGAGTATTTTCAGCGCTTTCCGAAAACAAACTTCCTGTTGTCAATGCTAGCAATATACGGCAGAGGGTGCCATAGACCAGTTGTATAGAAATTTAAAAAAATGCCGTTGGGCTTTTAAATGCGTATTATCCCGGTTCCCTTCGTGAGCAATGGATAATGTTACCTCAGTTTAAAGATAGACGAAGATATCCCAATAGGCTGATTTTTAATGCTGACCGGCGAATACAGAACCTGGATAGAATAAACACGCATCAGTGGACTTTTAGGGAGATTAACGCGGATTGTCGGGTTTTCAATCCTCCCCGTGGCCGTACTGCTCTCGCTGCCCTGAATGGCATTGGCTGGAGGGAAGAATAGATAGTTGTTTATATTTTATTTAATCAAGCATCTTATTTTGTGATTATCTGCTTGGTTAAAAATTTAAAATTTCACACTAGCCAGATCGGTGCGGGTGGTTAATATTCCAGCAAGATAAAATTGACCCTGAGATTGGTTCCACCTTCCGCACCGGTGAGAATTAAGGGGCGGTTGATGCAGTCCCGCTAACCTATATCACTATGGCGTTACGCCAGTTCCCCCTTGATCAGCGGCACAAAACGGACCGCTTCGACGGTTTCCACCAGATATTCGCCGCCCTGGCGGCGGACGGTGGTCAGATCTTGGTTATCTTCCCCCACCGGCAACACCATAATGCCGCCCTCATCCAATTGCGCCATCAGCGCGGCGGGGATTTCCGGCGGCGCGGCGGTCACGATAATGGCGTCAAACGGCCCGCGCGACGGCCAGCCCAGCCAGCCGTCGCCATGACGTGTGGAGACATTGTGCAAGTCCAGCTGTTTCAGTCGGCGCTTAGCCTGCCATTGCAACTTTTTTATGCGCTCCACCGAGCAGACATGCTGCACCAGGTGAGCCAGGATAGCGGTCTGGTAACCGGAACCGGTGCCGATTTCCAATACGCGGGAGGTGGGCTGCAGGCGCAACAGCTCGGTCATGCGGGCGACGATATACGGCTGGGAGATGGTCTGGCCGGAGCCTATGGGCAGGGCGGTATTGTCGTAGGCCTTATGCTCGAAAGCCTCATCGATAAAGCGTTCACGTGGAACCGTCTCGATGGCCTGCAGCAACCGATCGTCCTGGATGCCCTGCTGCCTGAGTTGAGCTATTAATGTCTGCGTGCGCCGGTTTACCATTTGCCGCTGACCTCCGCTTTAGCCAGCCATGACGTGAGTACCGATTGGGCGGAATAAGCGGTCAAATCCACCTGCAACGGCGTGATGGAAACAAAACCTTGTTCAATGGCGGCAAAATCGGTGTCGGGTCCATTATCAAAGGTTTCCCCCGGCGGTCCGATCCAGAACATCTCGCGCCCGCGCGGATCACGCTGCGGGATGGCCTGACTGGCGGGATGACGGCTGCCGCAGCGGGTCACCTTGATGCCCTTCAGTGAAGATAACGGTAGATCCGGCACATTGACGTTAAGGATTTTACCGGTGCGCAGGGGCTCCTGGGCCAATGCCCGAATCAGCCGGCAGGCGACAATGGCGGCGGTATCATAATGACGCTCGCCATTGAGGGAAATCGCCAGCGCGGGGAACCCCAGATGCCGCCCCTCCATGGCCGCGGCAACGGTGCCGGAATAGATGACATCGTCCCCCAGATTCGCGCCGGCATTGATACCGGAGACCACGATATCCGGCACCGGCCGCATCAGGACGTTCACTCCGAGGTAAACACAATCCGTAGGCGTGCCGGACTGGACCGCGATATCGCCATTGGCCTGCTTAACCGTTCTTAACGGCGCATCCAGCGTCAACGAATTGGAGGCCCCGCTCCGGTTGCGATCGGGGGCGACGACCTGCACGTCGGCAAATTCCCGCAGAGCTACCGCCAGCGATTGAATGCCGGGGGCATGGACTCCATCATCATTACTCAGCAATATGCGCATATCATGATTTGCTTTATTAATTATTAATAGTGAATAACGCGCCGTCCACCCCTTGGACGCAAAAACCAGCCTGCTCCTTGGGGTTGGCAATGAATGGCCGCTGGCTGGGAATAAAAGCAATAATGGCATGAAACGCCACGGTGGTGAAGCCTGGAATTCAGACCGTTACCTAAAATCCGCCTCAGTTTGAATCAGCCGGCGCCATCCGGCGGAACGTCCAGCAATTCACGGACCACGCTGGTGGCGAAACTTCCCGCCGGCAGCGCAAACGACAATCGCAAGGTCCGGTCGTCAAGCCACTGCCACTGCATGTCCGCCGGATGCAGCATCATGGCGCGGCGGGCCGGTTCCACCCGCTCGCGGATAAGCAGCGCCATCAGGTCCGGCTGGTTGTCCAGACAAGACTGTTCAAACAGCAACGCATCGCGTAAGGTGCCCGGCTCGCCATTTCCCGGCAAGGGTGCGGTAATGTCAATATCCCCTTGCCGCAAGCGTGGGGCAAGGGAGGGCAGTTCCTCGTCCGTGGCGACAAACCAGCTGCCGCGGCCGGCCAGCTGCAGCGCGTCGCCGCTCATGAGGTGCCAGCGCCCGTAGAGGGACAACCGTTCACTCACCACGGCGTTGAACAAGACGCTGCGGGCAGCGGAGAGATAAAAACTGCGTTTGGCGCGCTCTTTAACGTGAATCTCGCCCCGTGCCCAGTGAAGCGCCTGAAGGATATTATTACCCTGATGGCCGAAGCGCTGACTGCCGAAATAATTCGGCACGCCGTCACTGCGGATAGCCATTAACCGCTCATCTACAGCGGATTGGCTGCTGATTTCCCGCAGCACCAGGGTAAAGCGATTGCCCTTCAAGGTGCCGATACGCAGTTTACGGCGATGGCGGTCGGTTTGCAGGACAGTGCAGCCCGTCAGCTGAAAGGCGGTAAAATCCGGCGTTTCCTTGCCGGGCAAATGCAGGCAGAACCACTGTTCGGTTACCGCCTGACGATCTTTCAAGCCGGCATAACTCACCGCCCGGGCGGGCAGACCGGCAAACTTTGCCAATGCGTCCGCCACAAAAGGCGTATTGCAATCCTGTTTGCGCACGCGCACCAGGACGTGTTCCCCTTCCCCGTCCGGCACGAATCCCAGATCTTCTTCCACCAGGAAATCCTCGGGGCGGGCCTTGATAAGGCCGCTTGCCGCAGGTTCGCCATGCAGGCGGTATAGCGACTGGAAATCCATCATAGGGCTTTATGCAGCAAAACCACCGCCTCGCAGGCGATGCCCTCGCCCCGTCCGGTAAATCCCAGATGCTCGGTGGTGGTGGCCTTGACGCTGACATCGTCCATGTGACAGCCGAGATCTTCAGCGATATTAATGCGCATCTGTGGAATATGCGGCGCCATTTTCGGCGCCTGGACAATCAGCGTGATGTCGATATTGCCCAAGCTGTAGCCTTTGGCCCGCACCCGCTGCCAGGCCTCCCGCAGCAACACCCGGCTGTCTGCGCCTTTGAACGCCGGATCGGTATCCGGGAACAGTTTGCCGATATCCCCCAGTGCCGCGGCGCCCAGCAGGGCATCTGTCGCGGCATGCAGCGCCACATCACCATCGGAATGAGCCAGCAAACCCTGGCTGTGGGGAATACGGACCCCGCCGATAACCAGCGGGCCGGCGCCGCCGAATTTATGCACATCAAAACCATGACCGATTCGCATTGACGGTTCTCCTTTTATTGGTGCGCGTTAAGAGTGCGCGTTTTGCAAAGAGGGGGTTTGCAGTTGGGAAAAATAGAACGCCGCCAGCGCCAGATCTTCCGGGCGGGTAATTTTGATATTGTCCGCGCGGCCAGGCACCAATAGCGGCTGATAACCGCAATACTCCAGCGCCGACGCTTCATCGGTGATTATCGCGCCGTCGTTCAGCGCCCGGGAGAGACAGGTTTTAAGCAGCGTCAGGGGGAAGAGCTGCGGCGTCAGCGCGTGCCAGAGATCCCGGCGTTCCACGGTATGATCTATAGAATCGCCGCCGGGACCGGCGCGTTTCATAGTATCCCGTACCGGCGTCGCCAGTATGCCGCCGACGGCGGTGGAGGCGGTAATCGCCAGCAGACGCGCCAGATCGTCCTGGTGCAGACAGGGACGCGCGGCATCATGTACCAGCACCCAATCCGCGCCCTGGGCCTGGCTAAGTGCGGCCATCACCGAATCGGCCCGCTCCTTGCCGCCGGTGACCCGGCTCACACGGGGATTGTCCGCCAGGGGCAGACGGGCGAACTGCCGGTCATCCGCGCTGACCGCCACAATCACCCGGCGGATGCAGGGCTGGCGCAACAGCGCCGCAACCGCATGTTCCAGCAGGGTTTTATTCGCTATGGTGAGATACTGCTTGGGACAGTCATTTTGCATGCGGCTGCCGATACCGGCGGCCGGTAATATGGCGATAACATCGGGAAAAACGTCAGAGGCCATTATTGATTATCTTGTGACATCGGGGCGGCCGGTTGGCGTTTGGATTGATCCGGAACCAGCCGATAAAAGGTTTCACCCGGCTTTATCATGCCGAGTTCGTTGCGCGATCGTTCTTCGATAGCCTCTTGGCCATCGTTGAGATCGTCGATTTCAGCAAACAGCTGATCATTACGCGCTTTAAGTTTGGCATTACTGCCCTGCTGGACCGAAACGTCGTCCTGAACCCGGACTAAATCATGCACACCGTTCTTTCCAAGCCACAAGGAGTATTGCAGCCAGCCAAGCAGTACCAGTAATAGCAGCGTCAGTTTACCCATTCCGCCCCCTGATAGACTGCCCAATCATCCCATAACTTGTGGCCGGACTCCACTCCAGCCGGTAAAATGACGCGCTAAACCGGCAAAAAAGCGTTTTTTCGTCCTGATTGATGATGGTTATTTACCATTTGTTACCTGAACACACCCAAAACGTCGATTACCAGCCGGTTAGCAGGGAGAAGACCAGCCAGAAAAGGCTGAATATCGACAGGCCGCTGCAGAGTATCATCAGCCAGATGCGTGCGGCCAGCAGAGTACCGACAATAATGCCGATCAGTACCGACAGGGGCAACAGCGCCAGGAAAAACGGCCAGGTGTAGAGCAGAAAAAACAGGGCATTCGCGCCATAGACCAGAATCGGCACGGCGAACGCCACCCAATAAAAGAGAAACCCCGCCATGGCGCCCCAGAAACCATAGGCCGGCTCCTCGGTTCCGCGTTCACTGCCACGGGCGCTGATAGGCTTCACCGTAACGGGTATGACGTGCTTGGACTGGGTAACATTCAGCATACATCTTTATCCCTGGGCTCTAAATACACCGGCATGCTCCGAGACGCAGAGCCGACAAGATATCTCAGGGTTTGATAATAACGCGACCACGCAGTAGGTCTAATAAATGGTCAGTCAAATGTGTTACCAATTGTTGACCGTCAAGATGGATTTCAGGCTGTTCCGGCGCCTCATAAACCGAGTCGATACCGGTGAAGTTCGGCAGCGTGCCGGCGCGGGCTTTTTTATATAAACCCTTTGGATCGCGGGCTTCGCACACCGCCAGCGGCGTATCCACGAACACTTCGATAAAACGCCCCGCGGGCAGCATATCGCGCACCATGCGGCGCTCGGCGCGATGGGGTGAAATAAAGGCCGTCAAGACCACCAGACCCGCATCCACCATCAACCGGGCAACCTCCCCTACCCGGCGGATATTCTCCCGCCGGTCGGTATCGTTAAAGCCCAAATCACGGCATAAACCATGACGGACATTATCGCCATCCAACAAATAAGTACTTACACCCGTCTGGTGCAATGCCTGCTCAAGGGCGCCGGCCAGGGTGGATTTTCCCGACCCGGACAGGCCGGTGAACCAGATTACCACCCCCTGGTGCCGGTGCAGTCTCTCGCGATCTTCCCGCGCCACCGGATGATCATGCCAGACTATATTGTCAACCGGCGAACTTTCTTTAGGTGAGTTCACTTCGGATGAACTCTCTTCGGTTGGACTCTGTTCCAGCGGGCTTTTTATTGGCGGCGAATGCGGGTCGGCCATGGTTATTTTCCCCCCAGCAAATCACGGGCGCCCCAATGGGGAAAATGACGACGGACCAGGGCGTTCAGTTCCAGTTCAAACTCGCCGTAGGGCGCGGGGTCCCGGAACACTTCCGCCAGCGGCTCGCGTACCATACCCGCGCCGACGGTGACATTGCTGAGCCTGTCGATAAAGATCATGCCGCCGGTCACGGCGTTATGGGGGTATTTATCCAACACCATCGGCTCATCGAAGGTCAGTTCCACCAAACCGATGCCGTTAAGGGGCAGGCTGTCCGTCACCCGCTGCGTCAGGCTGTTAATCTCCACCTGGTACTGGATGTTCTCCACCCTGGCCCGGGTCTTCTTGCCCGCGATTTTAATGTCGAAACTTTGCCCCGCCACCAGCGGCTGTTCGGTCATCCATACCACGTCCACGCTGGCGTTACGCACCGGCTGCAGAGTCTCTTTGGCATCCACCAGTATATCGCCGCGGCTGATATCCACTTCATCCGCCAGGACCAGAGTCACCGCCTCGCCCCACCAGGCCTCGGTTAACTCTCCGTCGAAGGTGACAATGCGGGAAATGGTGGAGGTGATGCCGGAGGGCAGCACTTTAATCTCCTGGCCGACCCGCAGCACGCCGGAGGCCACTGTGCCGGCATAACCGCGAAAATCCAGGTTGGGGCGGTTGACATACTGCACCGGAAAACGCATCGGCTGCTGCTCGTCCAGGTGGACCACTTCCACCGTTTCCAGGACATCCAGCAGGGTCGGGCCTTTATACCAGGGCATGGTGCGGCTCGGCTGCGCCACGTTATCGCCGTCCAGGGCTGAAATCGGCACAAAGGTAATGCTCAAATCCACCGGCAGCTCTTCGGCGAACACCAGGTAATCTTGTTTAAAGCGTTCAAAAACCGCCTGATCGTAGTTCACCAAATCCATCTTGTTCACCGCCACCACCAGATGACGTATCCCCAGCAAGGTGCTGATAAAGCTGTGCCGCCGGGTTTGATCCAGCACACCTTTGCGCGCGTCGATCAGCAAGACCGCCAGATCGCAGGTGGAGGCGCCGGTGGCCATGTTGCGGGTGTATTGTTCGTGTCCGGGGGTATCGGCAATGATGAATTTACGTTTTTCGGTGGAGAAATAGCGGTAAGCCACATCAATGGTGATGCCCTGTTCACGCTCGGCCTGCAGTCCGTCCACCAGCAAGGCCAGATCCAGTTTTTCCCCTTGGGTGCCCAGGCGTTTGCTGTCGGAATGCAGGGTGGTGAGCTGATCTTCGTAAATCTGCCGGGTGTCATGCAGCAAGCGGCCAATCAAGGTGCTTTTGCCGTCATCCACGCTGCCGCAGGTGAGAAAACGCAGCAGGGTCTTATGCTGTTGTGCGTGGAGATAAGCCTCCACGCCGCCCTGTTCGGCGATTTGTTTAGCGATGATAGTGTTCATGGCGATGGCTCCTTAAAAATAACCCTGACGCTTTTTCAGTTCCATCGATCCGGATTGATCGCGGTCGATAACCCGGCCCTGCCGTTCGCTGGTGGTGGCCACCAGCATCTCTTCAATGATTTCCGGCAGGGAACCGGCGTTGGATTCCACCGCGCCGGTGAGCGGCCAGCAGCCCAGAGTGCGAAAACGCACCATCCGCTGGGTTATCACTTCACCGGGCTGCAAATTGATGCGGTCGTCGTCCACCATCATCAGCATGCCGTCGCGCTCCAGGATGGGACGCGGCTTAGCCAGATAAAGCGGCACGATTTCAATATTTTCCAAAAAGATATATTGCCAGATATCCAGTTCGGTCCAGTTGGACAGCGGGAAAACCCGGATGCTTTCCCCTTTGTTGATTTGGCCGTTATAGTTGTGCCACAGCTCGGGGCGCTGGTTTTTCGGATCCCAGCGGTGCAAACGGTCGCGGAAGGAGTAAATGCGCTCCTTGGCGCGGGACTTCTCCTCGTCGCGCCGCGCGCCGCCAAAGGCGGCGTCAAAACCATATTTATTCAGCGCCTGTTTCAGCCCTTCGGTTTTCATGATATCGGTGTGTTTGGCGCTGCCGTGAATAAAGGGATTGATCCCCATCGCCACCCCGTCCGGATTGCGATGGACGATTAATTCAAGGCCATAGGCTTTAGCGGTATAGTCCCGGAACTCATACATTTCGCGAAATTTCCAGCCGGTATCCACATGCAGCAGCGGGAACGGCAACGTGCCGGGAAAGAACGCCTTGCGGGCCAGATGCAGCATGACCGACGAGTCTTTACCGATGGAGTACATCATCACGGGATTAGCGAATTCAGCGGCGACTTCACGGATGATATGGATACTTTCCGCCTCCAGTTGCCGCAAATGAGTGAGTCGTTGTTGATCCATATTTACGTCCTTAAGCCAGGTTGACCAGCGACGCGCGTTTTTGCGTCGCTAAAGCTGTTTGTCCGAACCAGGCGATTTCATCATGAAGGGAGACGACTTCGCCGATAATCAGCAAGGCCGGGGTCGGCGCCTGTTGCGCCAGGGTAGCCAGGTTTTCCAGCGTGCCGGTGAAGACCTGCTGATCCGGCCGGGTGCCGCGGCCGATCACCGCCACCGGCGTGAGGGGCGAGCGGCCGTGTTTAATGAGTTGCCGGCTGATTTCGGCCGCTTTCACCACGCCCATATAAATCGCCAGCGTTTGCCGGCCGCGGGCCAGGGCCTGCCAGTCAAGCTGTTCGCCATCGGGGCGCAGATGGCCGGTGATGAAGGTCACGCTCTGGGCATGATCCCGGTGGGTCAGCGGGATGCCGGCATAGGCGGCGGCACCGGCGGCGGCGGTCACGCCGGGCACCACCTGGAAGGGAATACCGGCGGCGGCCACCGCCTGCAGCTCTTCGCCGCCGCGGCCGAAGATAAAGGGGTCGCCGCCTTTCAGGCGTACCACCCGTTTGCCCTGCCGCGCATGGAGAATCAGCAGCCGATTGATCTCATCCTGCGCCATGGAGTGGGCGCCGCAGCGTTTGCCCACGGCGATCCGCTCGGCGTCGCGCCGCACCAGCTCCAGGATGTCTTCGCTCACCAGGTTGTCGAACAGCACCACGTCGGCCTGTTGAATCAACTGCAGGCCGCGCAGGGTCATCAGCCCGCTATCGCCCGGCCCGGCCCCCACCAGCGCCACTTCGCCCTTGGATTCGGCATCGGCGCCGGTCAATGTATCCCGCGGTGACTGTGAGGTATCGGTGTCTGACGTCTGTTGCCGCACCTGCTCAGAACCGGCGTCCAACGCTTGTTGCAGGGCATCTTCGGCGTTGGCGAGCTGTCCCTGCGCCACCAGGTTGGCGAAGCGGCCGTCAAGAGCCTTTTCCCAAAACCGGCGGCGTCCGGAAACCGAGGGGATATGCTGTTTGACCCGTTCACGCCAGGCACCGGCAATATCCGCCATCGGCCCGAGAAAGGCCGGCAACAGGGACTCCAGCTTTTCCCGCAGAATACGCGCCAGCACCGGCGCTTTTCCGCCTGAGGAGATGGCCACGGTAATCGGCGACCGATCGACAATGGAGGGGAAAATAAAGGAACATAAAGGTTGGCAGTCCACCACGTTCACCAATATCCGGCGCTTATCGGCCGCGGCAAAGACCCGGGCATTGAGATCCGCATCATCGGTGGCGGCAATCACCAGGAAGACGTCATCCAGCATATCGTCGGAAAACTCCTGGCCAAGCCAGCGGATAACCTTCAACTGTGCCTGTTGTTCCAGTTCGGGCAACAGCCGGCGCGTCACCACCCTGACCTGCGCACCGGCGCGCAGCAGCAAATGGATTTTACGCGCGGCGACGTCGCCTCCGCCGACAACCAGCACAGGACGTTGCCTGAGATCGGCAAACAGAGGTAAATAATCCACGGCAACCTTTAACGATGTGACTTAGCAATAAAATGACTATACGTCTTGCAGATAGGTTCTATTAAATTCTTAATTGGAATTACATTTGCTTTAATGGAATAACGCTGCAATTGACATATGGCCGATGAAGCGCAACCAATCGTGCGGTAAGCGCCATAAGCCGGAGGGTACAAATTGTGTTAGCCCCGCGAGCGTTCCATACTATACCCTGAGAACAGCGGCAAAGCAGATTGCCGCATCGATTAACAAGGAAAAGGTTTATGTTTCACCTCGGTCGCATTAAGCGAACCAGGCTGATGGGTCGCGGTAAGCGAGCCAGGTTTATGCGTCACATTAAGGGCGCCGGGCTAATCCTGGGCTTAAGCAGTTTGCTGGCGGTGTGTTTGCCGGCTGTCGCGGCTCCCGATCACTATGCTGAAGAACAGATGCGCTATATCGCGACCTATTTTCCCGGACGCATGGCGGGAAGCCCGGCCGAATTGATGGCTGCGGAATACCTGCAGCGGCACCTGGCGCACATGGGCTATCAAAGCAATCTGCGCACCTTTAACACTCGATATCAATTTCACGGCAGCGACGGCAAGGCCGACTGGCGTAAAATTTCCGCCACCTCGGTGATTGCCGCCAAATCCGGCGCCACCGGCGGCGAAATATTGGTCATTGCTCATTCGGATACATTTATGCCGCGCAGCGACAGCGATCTGAATAATAATCTCGGGGGATTGACATTGCAGGGGGTGGACGATAACGCCTCCGGCGTCGGTGTCATGCTCGATCTGGCCCGACGGCTCGGTCCGGTTCCCCTCGCGGTGGGGGTGCGTTTTGTCGCGCTCAGCGCCGGTGAACCCGAAACCCTGGGGGCCGAGGATTATTTGCAGCGGATGACGCCGCAGGAAAAGCGCAATACCCTTTTAGTCATTAATCTTGATAGCCTGCTCGGCGGCGAAAAGCTGCGGGTGGATTACAGCCCGGACAGCGGCGACAGCCGTCTGCAGGGCTTGGTAAAAACGCTGGGAACCCGTGCGCGACAATCCGGCATTCCGTTGATACTCAATGCCGGTCTTCGCACCTCCGCTGACTGTATGACCGACGCCTTGCCCTTCGCCAAAGCCGGCTTCGCCGTATTGGACGTCAGTTCAGGCATTGCCGAGAACAACTGCCGCGAACGCAAAACCAGCCGCAACTTCCCGCACGGCATGGTGCGTTATCAAAGTCCCCTCGATAACCTGACCTATCTGGATCATCATCTTACCGGCCAAATGGACAAGCGCGCCCGGGACAGCATGGCATTGCTAGGGCCGCTGCTGGAAGGTCTTACCCGCGCCGACAAACCGAAAGAATAACCGGCGGCGGCTCTTGTACGCCGACAGCCGTGAAATTCAAGCGGGTCAATAAGCCCCGCGGATAACCGGCGGCGGTTCGCGGGCACCTCAAGGCTGGCGGTGTTTGCGCTGCCGTCGGCCGAGCTCTCGCTTTCAAACCCTCCGGCGACTATTTGGTGCCAATGGCATTACCGGACCAGAAAGGCGCGCCCATGCCCGAGGTGACCTCGCCGCTCATTTTAGCGGGCTGAGATTGATTCACGCTGGTCTTTTGGCTCGCGTTGGTCAGTTTGGGAACCACAGGCGCGGGTTTGGGCCGTTTGAAATCATCCATCATGTTACCGGTCCAAAAAGGCGCCACGATATTTTCAGCGAAAACAGCGTCGGAAAAAAGTATAGGCATTGCGATGAAAACGCCGGCAATACAAAATTTTATGTTCATGATAGAACCTGTCTTATTTAATGAGTGTTAAACGTTAATGGCCATGGTATTGCGGCATATTGATATCAGGTCATTTATACTTGTCATACTTCACGTTGCAGATGCGTTGGCCTTCCTGCAACTCGAATCATTTGGAGTATATTTATCCGTCCGGCCGCTAGCGTTAAAAATGAAGGTAATCATGCGCTTTGAAAAGTTAATCAAGGTAACAATTTTATTTTTGTCTTATTGATATTTATTCTAAGAAAGACTCTTTGCGGGCGTTATTATGTCAATAGGGAAAGCTAATGCGATTTAACGTAAATTTCTCGTAAACATCATGAAGAAATTAAGGATTAAATATGTTTTGTGACAGCCATTGCAAGGTGGACAATCTCTTTTACGGCCGGATTCCCAGGCAAAATAGCCAAGAAAATCATGGCGTATTGACATGCAGCGTGTGGTCTCGGACAGCGGCGGGAAATAACCGGTAAATATCGGACCCAAAAAATTCATCTGACTGTCATAAATAATATCAACAAACCAAAAAATAAACAATGGCACTGTCATTCGCCGATTTTTCCAGCCGACAGGCGGATTCAGCCCGAGAAATAAAAGACAACCAGTCCTGTTTTTATGAAAGGGAGCGTTAAGGATGCAGCTGCCGGGCGACCGTCATAGTTATGAACGGCGACATACTCATTTACATCGATTGCCCGCAGAGGCCTGGTAAAATTAAGGTACACAAAGACATGTTTGCACTTAAATTTGTTTCAACCAGTTATATTCGTTCAAACATTTATAATATATAAAAATACCATGAGTATTGACCGCCATGAACCTGAACGAACATGTCCAAGGAATATACCCGTCATACTTCATGTTGCAGGTTCGTTGGCCTTCCTGCAACTCGGCCTATTTAGGATATAGTTTAGCGGGATTTATTGGTAAAAAGCAGGGTACCGGTTATGGCTAACTTGCGCAGGATAATATCATGCCGCCCGACTAAGGCGGCATGGCAGGCTGGCGGCAGCTTCAACCTTCGTGCAGGCCGCACTCCCGTTTCAGGCCGAAAAAGCGGGTTTCCTCTTCGCTCATACCCGGTTCCCATTTGCGCGTGGTGTGGGTATCCCCCACCGAGAGATAACCCTGCTCCCACAGCGGGTGATAATCCAGGCCATGTTGTTTCAGATACTGGTACACCTGGCGGTTATCCCAATCGATAATCGGCAGCAGCTTAAATACGCCGCGCTGAATTGCCAGCACCGGTAAATGTGCGCGGCTGTCGGATTGTTCCCGGCGCAGGCCAGCCAGCCAGCTTTGCGCCTGCAGCTGGCTTAACGCCCGGTTCATGGGCTCCACTTTATTGATCTGGTTGTACTGCTCAATGCCTTCCACCCCCTGTTCCCACAGTTTGCCGTAGCGGGCTTCCTGCCAGGCGGGAGACAGCTGTGCACGGAAAACCTGCAGGTTAAGCTGCAACTTATCGGTGAGGGCATCGATAAATTGATAGGTTTCCGGGAACAAATAGCCGGTATCGGTAAGGATCACCGGAATATCCGGCCGCTGGCGGGTGACCAGATGCAGACACACCGCCGCCTGGATGCCGAAACTGGACGACAGCACCACGTCTCCGGGTAGGTTTTCCAGGGCCCAGCCCACCCGCTGCTCGGCGGTGAAAGTTTCCAGCCGACCGTTGATATCGGCCAGAGCCTCCGTCTGTTGCGCCTTATCCAGCGCGTTGAGGCTGCTCAGATTCAGTTCGGTCATAAAGATCCCCGGGTTAATCGTAGAAGTCGCGGGCCGGATCGATAACCGGCTTGACAATACCGGCGCGCAGAACAAAATCGCCATAGGCTTCCTGCGGCTGACGCTCGGCGGCCCAACGGCCGGTGGTGTCATCGATAATCGAAAGAATCTCCTTATCGGTGATATTTTCCCGGTACATGCGCGGAATGCGCGTACCGCTGCGATCGCCGCCCAGATAGAGGTTATAGCGGCCAACGGCTTTGCCCACCAGGCCGATTTCCGCCAGCATCGAACGGCCGCAGCTGTTGGGGCAGCCGGTCACCCGCAAAATGATATCGTCTTTCGCCAGGCCGTGGGCCGACATAATCCCTTCCACCTGCGTAACGAACCCCGGCAGAAAACGCTCGGCTTCCGCCATGGCCAAGGGACAGGTGGGGAATGCCACACAGGCCATTGAGGCTTTGCGCTGCGGGGTGACTTCGTCGTTAATCAGGCCGTACTGCCGCGCCAGCGCTTCGATTTTGGCTTTATCCCGGGTAGCCACGCCGGCCACGATCAGGTTCTGGTTGGCGGTCAGCCGGAAATCACCTTTATGGATGCGGGCGATTTCCGCCATGCCGGTTTTAAGCAATCGGTCCGGATAATCCAGTATACGGCCGTTTTCGATAAACAGGGTCAAATGCCAGCGGTTTTCCACCCCTTTGACCCAGCCGAAACGATCGCCGCGTTCGGTAAAATGATAAGGACGGATAGGTTCGAATTTAATGCCGGTGCGCCTTTCCACTTCCGCTTTGTATGCGTCCACGCCTACCCGCTCCAGGGTATATTTGACCCGGGCGTTCTTGCGATTGGATCGGTTGCCCCAGTCGCGCTGGGTGCCCACCACCGCCTCGGCAAACGCGAGGGTATGCTCCGCCGGGATGTAGCCGAATTCGCTGGCGGCACGGGGATAGGTGGAGGTGTCGCCATGGGTCATGGCCAGGCCGCCGCCCACCAGGACATTAAAGCCCACCAATTGCCCCTGCTCGCTGATGGCCACGAAATTCAGGTCGTGGGCATAGGCATCCACATCATTAAGGGGCGGCACCACCACCGTGGTCTTGAACTTGCGCGGTAAATACGCCGGCCCGAGAATCGGCTCCTCATCGGTAGCCTCTCTTTTTTCCCCATCCAGCCAGACTTCGGCGTAAGCATGGGTTCTGGGCAGCAGATGTTCGGATATTTTTTTCGCCCATTCATAGGCCTGCTGGTGCAACACCGACTCCACCGGGTTGGCGCTGCACATCACGTTGCGGTTGACGTCGCCGGCGGTGGCGATGGAATCCAGCCCCAGCCGGTGCAACATCTGGTGCGCCTTCTTCAGATGGGGTTTGAGCACGCCGTGAAACTGAAAGGTCTGGCGGGTAGTGATGCGAATGCTGCCGTACAGGGTGTCCGAAGCGGCAAACTCATCGATGGCCAGCCATTGCTTAGGGGTAATAATGCCCCCCGGCAGACGGCAGCGCAACATCATGTTGATCAAGGGTTCCAGCTTCTGCTCGGCCCGTTCGGCGCGCAGATCGCGGTCATCCTGCTGGTACATGCCGTGGAAGCGGATCAGCTGGAAATTATCGCTGGTGAATCCGCCGGTTAAGGTGTCGTCAAGATCCTCGGCGATAGTCCCGCGCAGAAAATTGCTCTGCCCTTTTATCCGCTCATTATCGGACAGGGGCGGGGAAGGTTTTTTTTCACTCATTAATAGACGTCCCGCTGATAACGGCGCTCAACGCGCAGTTCGCTTAGAAATTCGTCGGCCTGTTCGATATTCATGCCGCCGTGCTCGGCCACCAGTTCCAGTAATGCCTGCTCCACATCCTTTGCCATATGATTGGCATCGCCGCAGACATAAATATGCGCGCCCTGCTGGAGCCAGCGCCAGACTTCCGCCCCTTGTTCACGCAACCGATCCTGGACATAAATTTTCTGTGCCTGATCCCGCGACCAGGCGAGATCTATCCGGGTGAGCAATCCCTCTTTTTTATAGCGCTGCCATTCCACCTGGTAAAGAAAATCGTCGGTAAAGTGCGGGTTACCGAAAAAAAGCCAGTTGCTGCCGGTGGCGCCGTCCGCTTCCCGCTGCTGCATAAATGCGCGAAACGGCGCGATGCCGGTGCCGGGGCCGATCATGATAAGCGGAATGTCGCCGCTTTCCGGCAGACGGAAATTATCGTTATGTTCTATAAATACCCGCACGTGATCATCTTCCGCCAACCGATCCGCCAGATAACCGGACGCGCCGCCGGTGCGCGGACGACCATCCACCTCATAACGCACGGCGGCGACGGTGATATGCACTTCGTCTTCCGTCTCGGCCTGTGACGACGCGATGGAATAGAGGCGTGGAGACAAGGGTCTTAACAAGCCCAGCAGCTGTTCCGGGGTCAGTTCCACCGGTGCCTGCCGAACCATATCCACAATGGGGGTGGTCTGGGCGTAATGCTGGAGCGCGGCTTTATCGGCCGTCAGGGTCAGCAGCCCCTCATCCCGGGCCAGGGCGGCATATTTTTCCACGATAACGGTGGTATTTTGCGTCAATTCCACATGACCGCGCAGGGCCTCGGCCAGGGGCATCAGCGTCCCTTCCACCGTGACGGGCTGTTCGCCCTTCAGCCACAGCAGTTCCAGCAGTTCATCCACCAGCGCCGGATCATTTTCAAACCAGATCCCCAGGGCATCCCCCGGCTGATAACGCAGTCCGGAATCCCCGAGGGAGATTTCCACATGCCGGATATCCTTTACCGACTGACGGCTGGTGATTTTTTGCTTCACCGACAGGGTTGCCGCCAGCGGCTGGTCTTTGCTATAGGGCGTCGCATCCACTTGATCCAGCGTGCCGCTCAGGGTCCGCTGCAGTTGCGCCGGGTTTTCCCGCGGGACCCGTTCTTTGAGCAACGCCACGATATCCCGGCGCCAGGATTCGGCCACCGCCTGGTATTCAACATCGGCATCAACCCGGTCATGCAGCCGCAGAGCGCCAAGCTCCGCCAGACGCTGGTCAAAATCTTTACCGATTTTGGCAAAATGTTCGTAGGATGTGTCGCCAAGGCCAAAGACCGCAAATTGCGTGTCTTCCAATCGCGGCGCCTTTTTCGAAAACAGGTATTTATACAGGGCTACCGCCTCTTCCGGCGGATCCCCCTCGCCCTGGGTGGAGGCGATAATCACCAGCAGCTTTTCCTGGGCGATATTTTTAAATCGATAGTCGCCGGCATTCACCAGTTTAACATCCAGCTGCGCGGCGATCAGCGCGTCCCGCAGCTGTTCAGCCAAGCGCCGCGCATTACCGGTTTGGGAGGCGGATAGCAGAGTGATGGAAGGTGCATCGGGCTGCGCCGGCGTTGCGGCGGCGACCGCCGTGACCGGTTGCTGGACCTGTCCCCAAAAGTAACCGGAGAGCCAGGCCATTTGCAGGGGAGAGAGGTCGCCGGTGGCGGCTTGCAAACGGGCCAATTGTTCCGGATCCAACGGGAGCAAAGAAGTGGGTGGAGCCTGAGTCGTCATTGCTGCTGAATTTCCTTATGCTTACCGGGATAGCCGGGCATTTATTATGGGATCATTAGAGTTTGTAAGGTTACCGAGTGTGATGCAATCTATAAAAGATGCGATGGCAATAATAAATAACCAAATGGCCTAAAGAGTAATTTCGGTTAAACTTATCGATTAAAGTAATAAGAGCCGTACCGCCCGGATAAAGAGGGACGGCAACGGTGACCGTTGGCGTCAGAGAGCCGTGGCATAGGCGCCGGGCAGTGCGTTAGAATTGCGGCTAATTATTGCATGGCATCGGTTGCGGTATTTCTGTACCATGCAACGTTCGTTTTTTGAAGAGGCCCCATCGTGGTAACCACGTTATTTAAAGATTTTACCTTTGAGGCGGCGCACCGTTTGCCGCATGTTCCCGACGGCCATAAGTGCGGGCGCCTGCACGGGCATTCGTTTATGGTGCGAGTGGAGATTACCGGCCCGGTGGACCCCCATTCCGGCTGGGTGATGGATTTCGGCGAATTAAAAACCCTGTTCAGCCCGGTGCTGCAACAGCTGGATCACTATTATCTGAACGACATTCCGGGACTTGAGAATCCCACCAGCGAAATCCTCGCCCGCTGGATTTGGCGCCAGTTAAAACCGCGCTTGCCGTTGCTCAGCGCCATCATGGTGAAGGAGACCTGTACCGCCGGCTGTCTCTATCGTGGTGAGGAGTAGCCCCTTTATCTCGCTATTTTTTATGTCCTTACTCTTATCACAATACTTTTTATCACATTACTTTTTAAAACAGGGATAGCGCCCGTGCCGGCACGGAACGCGCCATGTGTCATGGCCTCTACGTCTGCGCCGATGCAGCCGCATTTCCCTGTACAAGCGGCGAAACCGGCAGCTTGATAAAGTCGATGAAAACTCTTAAGGCCGCGGGCATATGAGGCTTGCTGGGATAATAGAGATAAAATCCCGCAAAGGGCTTGCACCAGGTCTCCAGCACCTGGATGAGCTCCCCGCTCTTTATGCGGGCCGCAACAAAGCTTTCCGGAAGGAAAGCCAGACCCGTGCCTTGCAGCGCCGCCGCAAGCAGCAGGTCGGTATCGTTGGCGGTCACCAGACTTTCAACCTCGACGTCCATTGACTCTCCCGCACCGTCAAAGTGCCAGCGGAATAAAGCGCCCGTTTCACTCCACCGATAGGTAATGCACCTATGATAGCGGATATCCCGAGGGGTTTGGGGCAAGGGAAGACGCGCGAAGTAGGCCGGTGATCCGACGACGGCCATCCGCAGATCATGCGTCAGCCTGACCGCAACCATGTCCTGTTGCACCAGATCACCCGAACGAATCCCGGCATCAAAACCCTCGGCCACAACGTCGGTGAGATTGTCATCAATCACCAAATCGAGCCGAACCTCGGGATATAACGTCAGGAAGTCCGAGAGGATCGGCGTCACCACAAGACGGGCGGCAATGCGCGGCAGGTTCACGCGCACAACGCCCCTCGGCCGCAGTTGATAGGCGCCCACGTCCCGCACGGCGCCTTCCATATCGGCGATGGCGGGACGCAAGCGATCGGATAACGCTTGGCCGGCGTGAGTCGGCGCGACGCTCCGGGTTGTCCGGTTGAGCAACCTTGCCCCCAGCCGCTCCTCCAGGGACCGGATGGTATGGCTAAGGGCGGAAGGTGACAAGCCCAGCCGCTTCGCGGCTCGCCGAAAACTCCTTTCCTCCGAAACGGCCAAAAAAGCCATCAGCTCGGCGTATTCCGCGCCCTTCATATAGTTGTTCCTTATTCATCAGTCTGTGCCAATTATACGGCATTATCATGCACAATCCAGCGTGCTAAATTATGGTTCATTAATCCGGGGGCCTCTAAGGCGGATGACCGCGAGGAAGGCCCTTTCCCCACAAACCGCAACGAGAGTGAGAAATGACTGAGACCATGAGACGCTGGGAGATGGACGCAATCGGTGTAAACCGACTGGAACTGAGGGACGTTCCGCTGCCGAAGCCGGGACCGGGCGAAGTGCTGGTGAAGGTGGCGGCCGTCTCTCTCAATTATCGCGATAAGATGGTGATGGAGAGCGGTCGCGGCCTGCCCATTGCTTTTCCCTTCACTCCCGGTTCGGACCTGGCGGGAACGGTGGTCACCCTGGGCGGAAACACTACCCGTTTCAGCATCGGCGACCGCGTGATCTCCACCATTACGCCCGACTGGATCGACGGTGTCCGTGAAGGCGACGCCCGTACGCCATCCTACCGAACCCTTGGGGGCTATTACCCCGGCGTATTGGCCGAGTATGTGGCGTTTCCGGAAGAGTGGTTCGTGCGGGCGCCGGTTACGCTGGATGACGCCCTGGCCAGCACGTTGCCCTGTGCCGGCCTTACCGCCTGGTTCGCCCTGGTGGAGCGCGGTCGCCTGCGGGCCGGTGATACGGTGCTGGTGGAGGGTACCGGGGGTGTCGCGCTGTTCGGCCTGCAAATCGCCAAGGCGCATGGGGCCGAGGTGATCGTCTCCGGCAGTGCCGGCAAGCTCGTCCGCGCCAAAGCGCTGGGAGCGGACCATGGTATCGATCGCAGGCAGGATGATTGGGTGGAGGCGGTGCTCAAGGCAACCGGCGATCGCGGCGCCGATCACATTCTGGAACTGGTGGGCGGTGCGCATCTCGGCAAGGCGGTGCAGGCGGCGGCGGTGGGCGGGCGCATCTCTATGATCGGCGCGCTGGAGGGATTCGAGGTGACGGCTCCATCCGCGCCATTGATGTTCAAGGACGTGACCATCCAGGGTATCGGCACCGGCCATCGCCGCGCGCTTGAGGACCTGGTCAGAGCCGTAGATCGGACAGGTCTGAAGCCGGTAATCGATACGCGCTATTCCATGGCGGATTTGTCCGCGGCCCTTGACCATCTCGGCCGGGGCGCTTTCGGCAAAGTCGTGATTGAGATGCCGTGATAATGCATATCTTGACGCTGGTTATAACGTTGTGCATGTCCTGAATCAGGCAATATTCAGATATTTATGGGTTTGCATGGATAAGCGCCAGTTGCGGGCGATGCAGGTGTCGATGCACAGCCGGGTGGCGGACTCTTTCTGACTGACCGGTTGCAGGGCGATGATGCGCGGCTTGTCATCATCCAGCGTGGCCAATAATGCGTCCAACTGTTCAATATCCCGCTGACGCGCCACAGGATGCTTGATTTCATCGGCGCGCTGTAGTGCCTGTGGCAGAATCTCCAATCCGCCGCGCATCTCCACTTTCGGCGATACCGTCACCCAGGTCTGGCTGGTGCAGCGCACTTCATGGGTGCCGCTGGTTTCAATCTGGCAGCTGAACCCCTGCTGCTCCAGCATCTGGGTCAGCGGAAAGAGATCGTGCAGGCAGGGTTCACCCCCGGTAATCACCACATGGCGGGCGGTATATCCCTGTTGATTGATAATCTCCAGCATCTCCTCCGTTGACACGAGGGCCCATTTCGCGCTGTCCGCGGTTTTCAGCGGGATATCCCCCACCGGCACTTCCTCGAGCGGATCCTGTTGCCAGGTGTGTTTGGTATCGCACCAGCTACAGCCCACCGGGCAACCTTGCAGGCGGATAAAAATCGCGGGCACGCCGGTGAAGTAGCCTTCACCCTGGAGGGTCTGAAACAGTTCGTTGAGCGGGTACTGCATGTTTATCTCGATTGATGTCACATCAAATAGGGCGCTGATTATTACAGATTAGGCGACATACGCCAAACCCGCGATGGTTTCCGGCATAAAGCGCGACATCCGGCGGAAGTGATCTTTACGCGCCTGACCGGCGGGACCAAGAGTGGCGGGCAGAGTAACATTAATCGATAACGGAGAGTACCGCGTAAGTTGCACAAGGCGGTGGTTAAGCGATGTATAGCGTTGGTGCGGGGGATTGTTAAAAGTCTAAAAGAATGTGGCGCAGAGACGGCTAACAAATATGTTCGGAGTCAACAAGGCGGGACAGGATGCTGGAAGAGTAAACCGTCCACGCCATGGATGGCGTGGATCGAGCCTCCAGGGATGGATTCACGGCGTGTTTACGATCTAGCATCCTGTCCCGGCCGGGCACGTTGCCAGTAAGCTCAAAAGCCCCACCACACTGGGACTTTGATTACCGGCACCGGGCTATTACGCCTGGCCTTTCACTTCTTTCAGACCGTTGAAGGGAGCGCGTGAACCCAGGGCTTCTTCGATACGGATCAACTGGTTGTATTTGGCAACGCGATCGGAACGGCTCATGGAACCGGTCTTGATCTGGCCGGCCGCGGTACCTACTGCCAGGTCGGCAATGGTGGCATCTTCGGTTTCGCCGGAACGGTGAGAGATGATGGTGGTATAACCGGCATCTTTCGCCATTTTAATGGCGGCCAGGGTTTCGGTCAGGGAACCGATCTGGTTGAATTTGATCAGGATGGAGTTGGCAATGCCTTTTTCAATACCTTCTTTCAGGATCTTGGTATTGGTGACAAACAGGTCGTCGCCCACCAACTGAATTTTGTCGCCCAATACTTTGGTCTGGTAAGCAAAACCGTCCCAATCGGATTCATCCAGGCCGTCTTCGATGGACTTGATGGGATAGGTGTGGGTCAGGCCTTCCAGATAGTGGGTAAATTCTTCGGAGGTGAAGGTTTTGCCTTCGCCCTTCAGTTCATATTTACCGGTTTCTTTGTTGTAGAATTCGGAGGCGGCGCAGTCCATAGCCAGGGTGATATCTTTACCCAGCACATAACCGGCTTTTTCCACCGCTTCTTTAATGGCGGCCAGAGCGGCGGAGTTGGATTCCAGGTTCGGCGCATAGCCGCCTTCATCACCCACCGCGGTGTTCAGACCTTTGGATTTCAGGACTTTAGCCAGGTTGTGGAACACTTCAGAACCCATACGAATGGCTTCTTTAATGGTCTTCGCGCCCACCGGCTGAATCATGAATTCCTGGATATCGACGTTGTTATCAGCATGTTCGCCGCCGTTGATGATGTTCATCATCGGCAACGGCATGGAGAATTTACCCGGGGTGCCGTTCAATTCGGCGATATGTTCGTACAGCGGAATGCCCTTGGAGGCGGCTGCGGCTTTCGCGGCGGCCAGGGACACGGCCAGAATGGCGTTGGCGCCGAATTTGGATTTGTTTTCGGTTCCGTCAAGATCGATCATGATCTTGTCAAGAGCGGCCTGGTCTTTAGCGTCTTTACCCAATAAGGCTTCGGCAATCGGGCCGTTGACAGCGCCAACCGCTTTGGTCACGCCTTTACCCATAAAACGGGACTTGTCGCCGTCACGCAGTTCCAGCGCTTCGCGGGAACCGGTGGAAGCGCCTGACGGCGCAGCGGCCAAACCCACAAAACCACCTTCCAGATGCACTTCTGCTTCAACAGTCGGATTTCCGCGTGAATCGATGATTTCACGGCCGATGATTTTTACAATTTTGGACATTAGTATTTCCTCAGGACAAGTTAAAACAAAATTCTGGACGCACCCCGCGCGCCGTCATACGGCACGCCGATCTTTGCGTCGTTTTTATTTCATCTGACGCTTTTGAAACTCGCCGGCAGCCTTCACAAAGCCCGTAAACAAAGGATGACCGTCACGCGGCGTCGAGGTGAATTCAGGATGGAACTGGCAGGCCACGAACCACGGATGATCCGGGTATTCGATCATTTCCACCAGTTGGTTATCCCCCGACAGCCCGGCGACGCGCATCCCGGCGGCGACAATCGGTTTCAGCAACATATTATTGACTTCATAACGATGACGGTGGCGTTCGACAATGGTCGGCTGGCCGTACATACTGCGCACCAGGCTGCCCTCGGTAAGCTGGCAGGCCTGGCTGCCCAAACGCATGGTGCCGCCTAAATCGCTTTGTTCGCTGCGGACTTCAACGTTGCCGTTTTCATCACGCCATTCGGTGATCAAGGCCACCACCGGGTACTTACAGTCTGGCACAAATTCGGTTGAGTTCGCGTTTTCCATGCCCGCCATATGTCGGGCGAATTCGATTAGCGCCACCTGCAACCCTAAACAAATACCGAGATAAGGAATCTTTTTTTCACGGGCATATTGCGCGGTGAGGATCTTGCCTTCCACTCCGCGATAGCCGAACCCACCCGGGATCAGGATGGCATCGAGATTTTTCAGAATCTCCACACCACGGGTTTCAACATCCTGCGAATCGATAAGCTTGATATTGACCGTCAGGCGGTTTTTCAGGCCGGCATGTTTCAACGCTTCAATAACCGATTTGTAGGCATCCGGCAGTTCCACATACTTGCCCACCATACCGATGGTGACTTCGCCGCCCGGATTGGCTTCCTGATAAACCACCTGCTCCCATTCAGACAGGTCCGCTTCCGGACAGTTCAAGCTGAATCGTTTACAAATATAATCGTCCAGACCCTGCGATTTCAAGAGGGCCGGGATTTTATAAATGGAATCAACGTCTTTAAGGGATATAACTGCTTTTTCCGGCACATTGCAGAATAAAGCAATTTTTGCCCGCTCATTGTTGGGCACCGAGCGGTCGGAACGGCAAATCAGCACATCCGGCTGAATACCGATGGACAGGAGCTCTTTCACCGAATGCTGGGTCGGTTTGGTTTTCACCTCGCCGGAGGCCGCCATATAAGGCACCAGGGTCAGGTGCATGTAGATGGTGTGTTCGCGCCCGACATCCACCGCCATCTGGCGTATGGCTTCCAGGAACGGCAGAGACTCGATATCCCCCACCGTGCCGCCGATTTCCACCAGCACCACGTCGTGGCCTTCGCCGCCTTCGATGATGCGTTCCTTGATGGCATTGGTGATATGGGGGATAACCTGGATGGTGGCGCCGAGGTAGTCGCCGCGACGCTCTTTACGCAGTACGTCTGAGTATATGCGGCCAGTGGTGAAATTGTTGCGTCGCGACATTTTGGTGCGGATGTAGCGCTCATAATGTCCCAGGTCCAGATCGGTTTCCGCCCCGTCTTCGGTGACAAAAACTTCGCCATGCTGGATAGGACTCATGGTGCCGGGATCCACATTGATATAAGGGTCCAGCTTCATGATGGTAACATTGAGTCCCCGGGCTTCGAGAATGGCCGCCAGGGAGGCTGCGGCAATACCTTTACCCAATGAGGAAACAACCCCGCCGGTTACAAAAATATAATTAGTTGTCATGCTGAACCTGAGAATTAGGGTGTAAAGACGGAATAACCAAGACGGGAAAACAGTATACCTGAAGCGCTATTGGGCCACAAACGTTCGTTTTGCTAAATGCGGCAGCGGCGCGGACGGTTTACACTTCCAGCACCCTCTCCTTCTTCCTTAACTCCGCGTTTTAGCCGGCGCTTTCCTGCGCTTTCACCTGCTGCCAGGCGGCTTCCATTTGTGTAAGAGAAGCTTGTTGCAGCGTCAGTCCCTGGGCGAGGATAATCGCTTCCACCTGGCGGAAGCGCCGTTCGAACTTGCGGTTGGCCTTTTGCAGGGCGGTCTCGGCTTTTTTCCCCAGATGGCGGGCAAGATTCACCGTGGCGAAAAGCAGGTCGCCGAGTTCTTCCTCGAGCTTGTCCTCATCCACCACCGCCTGGCGGGCCTCCTGCATCACTTCCTCGATCTCTTCATGGACTTTGTCCACCACCGGGCCGAGGGAGGTCCAGTCAAATCCCACCGTGGCGCAGCGCTGCTGGATTTTTTGCGCTTTCATCAGCGCCGGCAGATTGTCGGGAATATCGTCCATAGGCGAGGTCCGGGCCTTTTCCTCCCGTTCCCGCGCCTTCAGGCTTTCCCACTGCCCCGGCCGGGCCGCCGTAATATTGCCGTCGGCGTCGGGGAAAACGTGGGGGTGGCGGCGCTCCAGCTTATCGCTGATGGCATCGCAGATATCGTCGAAATCAAACAGTCCCCGTTCCCGCGCCAGTTCGGCGTAAAACACCACCTGGAACAGCAAATCGCCCAGTTCGCCGCGCAGATCGTCATAATCGCGCCGGGCGATGGCATCCAGCACTTCATAGGTTTCTTCCAGGGTGTAGGGGGCGAGAGTATCGAAGGTTTGCCGCCGATCCCAGGGACAGCCGCCGCTGGGGTCGCGCAGGCGGGTCATGATGCCCAGCAGCCGCTGCCGGGAAGAAGGGGCGTTGACCCGATCGGACATGTTATTCACCATGCAGTCTGCGGGCGTCGATCACGTCCGGCAATTGATTCAGCTTGGACAATACACGCCCCAGCACCTGTAAGTTATAAATTTCGATGTCCATATCGATGGTGGCCAGCTGCTGTTTGACGTCGCTGCGGCTGGCGACGCCGAGCACATTGACCTTTTCATTGGCCAGGATGGTGGTGATATCCCGCAGCAGGCCGCTGCGATCGTTGGCCACCACCCGCACCACCAGCGAGTAGCCGCTGGAGTAGCTTTCACCCCAGACAGCGTCGACAATGCGCTCCGGCGCGTTGGCCTGCAGGTCCGCCAGCTGCTCGCAGTCGGCGCGGTGAATGGAGATGCCGCGGCCTCGGGTGATAAAACCGGTAATGTCGTCGCCGGGAATCGGCTGGCAGCAGCGGGCGATATGGTGCAGCAAATTGCCGACCCCCTCCACCACCACACGGCCATTATCCTTGGAACGGGGCACCGCCGTGGTCTTGGGCGTCGTCAGCTGTTTGAGGGCTTCGCGATCCTGCTCTTCCGCGCTGGGCTGGTTGAGCTTGTTCTGCAGATAGTTCACCATCTGGTTGATGCGCACGTCCCCGCCGCCGATGGATGCCAGCAGTTCATCCAGCGAGTTGACGTTATAGCGCGGCAACAGCAGCTTTTCCGCTTCCTTGATGCTGATGCCCAAATGTTCCAGCTCGTCGTCCAGCAACTGGCGGCCGGCCAGGATATTTTTATCTCGATCCTGCTTGCGGAACCAGTTGTGGATCTTAGAACGTCCGCGGCTGGTGGTGACATAACCCAGGTTCGGATTCAGCCAGTCGCGGCTGGGATTGGGATGCTTCTGGGTGATGATTTCCACCTGATCGCCCATATGGAGCTGATAGGTGAACGGCACGATACGCCCGCTGATTTTGGCGCCGATGCAGCGGTGTCCCACATCGCTGTGGATATGGTAGGCGAAATCCAGCGGCGTGGAGCCGGCGGGCAGGTCCACCACATCCCCTTTGGGGGTGAAGACATAGACCCGGTCGTCAAACACCTGGCTGCGCACTTCATCCAGGATCTCGCCGGAATCCGCCATCTCTTCCTGCCAGGCCAACAGTTTCCGGAGCCAGGCAATCCGCTCTTCATAACCGGAGCGCACGCCGGTGGTGACGGTGCCCTCTTTGTATTTCCAGTGCGCCGCCACGCCCAGTTCGGCATCTTCATGCATCTGCCGGGTACGGATCTGAATTTCCAGCGTTTTGCCGCGCGGCCCCAGCACCACGGTATGAATGGATTGATAGCCGTTGGGTTTGGGGTTGGCCACGTAGTCGTCAAATTCGTCGGGGAGGTGGCGAAAATGGGTGTGCACGATCCCGAGGGCGGCATAACAATCCTGCAAGCGCTCCACCACCACCCGCACCGCGCGCACATCGAACAATTCGTCGAACTCCAGCGACTTTTTCTGCATTTTCCGCCAGATGCTGTAGATGTGTTTCGGCCGGCCGTAGATATCGGCTTTGATGCCCTCTTCCTTCATGGCGCCGCGCAGCGAGCCGACAAAATCCTCGATGTACTGTTCCCGGTCGATACGCCGCTCATGCAGCAGCTTGGCGATGCGTTTGTATTCGTCGGGATGCAAATAACGGAAGCAAAAGTCTTCCAGCTCCCATTTCAACTGGCCGATGCCCAGGCGGTTGGCCAGGGGGGCGTAGATGTTGGAGCTCTCTTTGGCCGCCAGCACCCGCTCGTCTTCCGGCGCGTCCTTCAATTCCCGCAGATGGGCGATACGTTCCGCCAGCTTGATGACCACGCAGCGGAAATCCTCGACGATGGCCAGCAGCATGCGCCGAACGTTATCCACCTGCTCCGGCGCCATGGAGTCGTTATGGGTGGCTTTAAGCTGGCGGATGGCGTCCATATCCCGCACGCCGTGCACCAGGTCGACGATTTTTTTGCCGAAGTGCTCTTGGAGTACCGACTCCGCCACCACGTTGCCGTCCGCCAGCGGGAACAGCAGGGCCGCGCACAGGCTGTCGCTGTCCATGCTGAGCATGGAGAGGATTTCCACCATTTCGATACCGCGCCATAACAACAGCGGGGCATCGGCGTGATCTTTACACTGCTGCTCGCAATAACGCCAGGTTTCGGCCAGCCGCTCACTTGATTGCGGGTTGGAAAGACCCAGACTGGCTACCCAGTCTTCCGGGACAAACTCGCCCGCCGTATTCAAATGTGCACTTCTTACCGCAACCATATCCACTCCCTACTGTGCGAAGCCGTCTGTATCTTTGATAAATAACGCCATCGACTCAAGATGTCCGCTATGGGGGAACATATCCAGCATAGCCACGCGCGCCAGGGTATAACCCGACGCCAACAACGCTTTGCCGTCCCGTGCAAGCGTCGTGGGGTTACAAGAAACATAGACAATGCGCCGGGGCGACCAACCCGCTATCAGCGGCATCACCACCGGCGCGCCGGCACGGGCCGGGTCCAATACTATTTTATCAAATTTCCGGCGGGCCCAGGGCTGTTTTGCCACCTCGCCTTCCAGATTTTCATGGAAAAACGTGATGTTGTTCATTAAATTCTGTTGTGCATTATATTGCCCATTCGCCACCAGCGCCGCAACCCCCTCGACGCCGATAGCCTGCCCGCAGCGCTTGGCCAGCGGCAGGGTAAAATTACCCATGCCGCAAAACAAATCCAACACGCTTTCCCCCGCCCGCGGCTCCAGCCACGCCATCGTCAGGGCAACCATTTTCCGGTTTACCTCGTCGTTGACCTGGATAAAATCCCGCGGACTGAACCGCAGGGATAAACCGTCGATATGGTAAACCGGCGGTTCGCCCCGCAAGCATTCCAGCGAGTCGCCGTCGGCGGCCAGCCACATCATGGCCTGATGACTCTCGGCGAACGCCGCCAACAAAAGCCGATCATCCTCGCCGAGAGCGTCCAGGTGACGCAATACCACCAGCGGCCCGTTATCCGCCAGCACCAGTTCTACATGCCCTAAACGTTTTACCGCCTTCAGCGTCTGCAAACAGCGTTTCAGCGGCGCCAGCAATTCCTCCAGGGCCGGTCGCAGTATAGGACAAGCCTGAATGTCCACGACCTCGCTGGATTTTGCCTGGCGATAGCCCATGGCCAGATGGCGGGATTTTTGCCGGTAATCCAGCGCCAGCCGGGCGCGACGGCGGTAACCGTAAGCGTCGCCCCCCAAAATGTCCACCGTCGGGATAGGGGCGCCGGTTTCCCGCGCCAGCAAATTCTTCAGGACCGCCGCCTTGCTTTGCTGCTGTAATGCCTGGGCGGCATGCTGCTGCTGGCAGCCGCCGCAGACGGTGAAGTGCGGACAACGCGGGACCACCCGCTGCGAACTGTCGTTAACGCGGCTGATGACCCGCGCCCGGCCAAACTGGCGTTTGTCCTCGGTCACGCGCACCTGGGCCTGTTCGCCGGGCAGCAGCCCGGGAATAAACAGGGTTTTCCCCTCATGGCGCGCCACGCCCTGGCCGAAGGCATCCAGATCGTGACAGGTAACGCTCAGGGTTTGCTGTGTCGCCACGCGACGGTTTGCAGAGTAGAATTGCGCCATAATTGTTGATAACGGGTTTTCCGGATAGCCGATTCGTCATTCTCCCATATTGGAACGCTATGACCAAATACAGCTTGCGCGCACGGATGATGATCTTGATCTTGGCACCGACTTTGTTAATCGGTTTGCTGCTGAGCGCTTTTTTTGTTGTGCACCGCTATAACGAATTGCAAAACCAGTTGGTGGACGCCGGAGCGAGCATTATCGAGCCGCTGGCGGTGTCCAGCGTCAACGGCATGGCATTGCATAACCGGGACGCCGTGCGCCATCTGATTAACCTGTTGCACCGCCACCATTCGGATATTGTGCGCTCCATCAGCGTATTCGACGCCAGTAATACCCTGTTCGTCACTTCGAACTATCGTCACAATCTCGGTCAGCTCCAGTTGCCGCCGGGGGCCACTTTACCCGGTGAACTGACCTTGACCAGGCAAGACGGCATGCTGGTGATGCGGGCGCCCATTGTCTCCGAGGAAGATCTGGTCAACAATGCCGACCTGGCCACAGGTCGGGCGTCTCCCCTGGGCTATATCGCCATCGAACTGGATTTGGATTCAGTGCGCCTGCAGCAGTACAAGGAAGCCTTTGTTTCCACCCTGTTACTGCTGCTGTGCCTGTGTATCGCCATGCTGTTCGCCTATCGCCTGATGCGGGATGTGACCGGCCCGATCCGCAATATGGTCAGTACCGTGGATCGCATCCGGCGCGGCCAGCTTGATAGCCGGGTGCAGGGCTATATGCTGGGGGAGCTGGATATGCTGAAAAACGGCATTAATTCCATGGCCATGTCCCTGGCGGCCTATCATGAAGAGATGCAGCAGAATATCGATCAGGCCACGTCGGATCTGCGGGAGACCTTGGAACAAATGGAAATCCAGAACGTCGAGCTGGATCTGGCCAAAAAACGCGCCCAGGAAGCGGTGCGCATCAAATCCGAGTTTTTGGCCAATATGTCCCATGAACTGCGCACACCGCTGAACGGGGTCATCGGCTTCACCCGGCAAACATTAAAAACGCCCTTGTCCCCCACCCAGCGTGATTATCTGCAAACCATTGAACGCTCCGGCAATAATTTACTCAGCATCATCAACGATGTGCTGGATTTTTCCAAGCTGGAGGCCGGCAAGCTTATCCTGGAAGCCATCCCGTTCGCCCTTAGGACTACCTTTGACGAGGTGGTGGTTCTGCTGGCGCAGACCGCCCATGAAAAAGGGCTGGAAATCACCCTTAACGTTCAGCGGGACGTACCGGATCAGGTCATCGGCGACCCGTTGCGTCTGCAACAGGTGGTAACCAATCTGTTGGGCAACGCCATTAAGTTCACTGAACGGGGCAATATCGATCTGCGTATCGAAAAACATGGGATGGATAACCGGCAAATTGAGCTGGAGGTACAGATACACGATACCGGCATCGGCATTTCCGAGCGGCAGCAGTCCCAATTATTCCAGGCGTTTCGCCAGGCGGATGCCAGCATAACCCGCCGGCACGGCGGCACGGGGTTGGGACTGGTCATCACCCAGAAGCTGATAAAGGAGATGGGCGGCGATATCGGTTTTCACAGCGAAATCAATCGCGGCTCATCGTTTTGGTTTCATATCCCCCTGCAGCTTAATAACCAGGGCCGTCCGGACTCGCTGGACTTTGAGCACCTGCGGGATAAGCGGCTGGCTTTTGTGGAGAGCAACCCCGCCGCCGCCCAGGCCACCCTGGACATGCTGAGCGCCACCCCCTTGCATATCAGTTTCAGCCCGACCTTGGCGCAGTTACCGGCGGGCCATTACGATGTTTTGCTGATCGGCAAACCGGTCGCCCAGCGCACGCCCTTGATTGACATCAAGCGTGAACTGGCGGAGGCGGCGCCCCTGGCGGACTGCATTATTCTGGCGCTGCCCAGCCAATCCATGGTGGAGGCGGAACAGATTAAACGTATGGGTGCCTACGCCTGCCTGGCAAAACCGGTATCCGCCAATCGCTTTTTGCCTTTGCTGTGGAAAGAACCCCGGCCGGCGGTGCCGCGGATAAAACCGCCTTCTCCGTCCCGTCTGTCCCTGCGGGTAATGGCGGTGGACGATAATCCGGCCAATCTCAAGCTTATCGGCGCCCTGCTGGAAGAGCAGGTGGAGCAGACGGTGTTGTGCGGCAGCGCCGCGGAGGCCCTGGCCTATGCCGGCCTGCATTCGCTGGATATCGTTCTGATGGATATACAGATGCCGGAAATCGACGGCCTACGGGCGGCGGAACTGCTGCGGAAGCTGCCGCTGCATGGGCATACCCCTGTCGTGGCGGTGACGGCGCATACGCTGGGCAATGAGCGGGAGGACCTTTTACAGGCCGGTATGGACGATTACCTCGCCAAGCCCATTGATGAGAGCATGTTGCAGCTGCTGCTGAGGCGTTATTCCCCTGTGCCCGTCCCTGAGCTTGCAGTCTCTGCCGACCAGGAGGCCGGACCGCAGCCGGATATTACCCTGGATTGGCAGTTGGCCCTTCGCCAGGCGGCAAATAAAACCGATCTCGCCCAGGATCTGTTGTCCATGCTGGTGGCTTTCCTGCCGGAAGTGAGACAGCGTGTGGAGGCGGTGATGGAGGGCGGGGAGGATAATGATATCTGCGCGTTAATCCATAAATTGCACGGCAGTTGCAGCTATAGCGGGGTTCCCCGTCTCAAGCAGCTTTGCGCCGCTATCGAACGGCAGCTGCGCAGCGGTATTCCGGCGGCCGAACTGGAGCCGGAATGGCTGGAAATGCTGGATGAAATCGAGAACGTTACGCTGGCGTCGGAGCCGTTTATCGCGGAGTGAGCACGGTCTCCCTTTAACACGTTTATTGCACGTCCGATTATCGCGGGCTTACCGCGCCATGAGGCACTCGGTCGGGCAGAAAAACCATGCCCGATTCGACCTTATTGGCACGGTCTCCCTTTAACACGTTTGTTGCACGTCCGATGATCGCGGGCTTACCGCGCCATGAGGCACTCGGTCGGGCAGAAAAACCATGCCCGATTCGACCTCATTGGCACGGTTTCCCTTTAACACGTTAATTGCACCTCCGATGATCGCGGGCTTACCGCGCCATGAGGCACTCGGTCGGGCAGAAAAACCATGCCCGATTCGACCTCATTGGCACGGTCTCCCTTTAACACGTTTATTGCACGTCCGATGATCGCGGGCTTACCGCGCCATGAGGCACTCGGTCGGGCAGAAAAATCACGCCCGCGTCGACCACATCGGTGCGCGCTCCCTTTAACACGTTCGGTTTGACCACGGTGATCCCGGGCCTGGATATTCAGGGGAACTGCATCGCCAATTTAATGGTGGCGGCAATATTCCGGGCGGTCAAACGTACGTTTTCCGCCGCGTTGTCCAGCGCTTGTTCCAGGGTGCAAATTTGGTAAAGCACGCTGAATACCGCATCCAGGCCGTGCTCATGCACCACCGCCACATCGGCGGTCAGGCTGCCGGCGATGCCGATTACCGGCTTGTTGTAACGCTTCGCCACCCGGGCCACGCCGATAGGTACCTTGCCGTGAATGGTCTGGCTGTCGATGCGGCCTTCACCGGTTATCACAAGCGTGGCGTCCCTGACCAGCGCATCCAGTCCCAAGGCTTCAGTAACGATTTCGATGCCCTGGCGCAGTTCAGCGCCGCAAAACGCCTGCAGTCCCGCCCCCATGCCGCCGGCAGCGCCGGCGCCGGGAATATGTTCGACGTCTTTATCCAGATCCCGTTTAATGATCCTGGCGTAATTCTTCAGTGACGCATCCAACAGTTTTATCATATCCGGCGTCGCCCCTTTTTGCGGGCCGAACACGGCGGTGGCGCCATCCTCGCCGGTCAGGGGGCTGGTGACATCGCAAGCCACCTCGAAACGGCAGTCCCGGATACGGGGGTCCAAGGCGCTGATATCGATGTGCGTCAGTTTGTCCAGCTCGCCGCCGCCATAGCCGATTTGTTTGCCTTTGGCATCCAGCAGCCCGCCCCCCAGCGCCTGTACCATACCGGCTCCGCCATCATTGGTGGCGCTGCCGCCGATACCGATAATGATGTGCTTGACGCCATGGTCCAGCGCGCACCGGATCAGTTCTCCGGTGCCGTACGAGGTGGTTAACAGCGGATTGCGATCGCAGGCGCGCACTAACTCCAGCCCGCTGGCGGCGGCCATTTCAATAAACGCACACTTTTTATCGCCGGACAGGCCGAAGAAACCGTCTACTTTCGCGCCCAGCGGTCCGGTAACCCGCACTTTTACAATCTCACCCCCGGTGGCCGCCACCATTGCTTCCACGGTTCCCTCGCCGCCGTCCGCCACCGGCAGTTTGACGTATTGGGCGTCGGGAAACACTTCGCGAAATCCCTTTTCAATCTGCGTTGCAACTTCCAACGCGGACAAGCTCTCTTTATAAGAATCCGGTGCGATTACTATTTTCATAGACTACCTGCGCCTGTTGAACTGGGGCCGACGAAATGACTCTTTCGCCGCCTGATGGGGCGCCTCGCGGCGCCCGACCAAATTACTGCCGTTTAACTTCAACCTTGGCGAGTTTTTCATAATAACAAGCCAACGCGCTATGATCCGCCGTACCGAGATCCTCCTGCTTCAACGCCTGCATCATCTCCATCACCGCCGCGGTCAAGGGCAATTGCGCGCCCACGCCGTGCGATGTGTCCAATGCGTTAGCCAAATCCTTGATATGCAGATCGATACGGAATCCCGGTTTGAAATTGCGGTTCAACACCATCGGCGCCTTGGCTTCCAGCACGGTGCTGCCGGCCAAACCGCCGCGAATGGCCTGGAAAACCTTTTCCGGATCAACGCCGGCTTTGGTGGCCAGTACCAGGGCTTCGGACATGGCGGCGATATTCAGCGCCACGATCACCTGATTCGCCAGCTTGGTGACGTTACCGGCGCCGATATCACCGGTGTGGACCACCGAACCCGCCATGGACTTCATCACGTCATAGTGGCTTTTGAAAACCGCTTCATCACCGCCCACCATCACCGACAGGGTACCGTCGATGGCTTTAGGTTCGCCGCCGCTCACCGGCGCATCCAGCATGGCGATATTTTTTTCCGCCAGCGCCGCGGCGATTTCCCGACTGGCCAAAGGCGCAATGGAACTCATGTCAATCAAGACGCCGCCGGCCTTGAATCCTTCAATGACTCCGTTTTCCCCCAGCACGACTTCTTTTACATGGGGAGAATTCGGCAGCATGGTGATGATAATGTCGCATTGTTCAGCGACGGCTTTCGGCGTGAGGGCCGAGCTGGCTCCGGCGGCGACTACTTCCGCCACCGCGTCGGTATTGCGATCCATTACCACTAAAGCATAGCCCGCTTTCAGCAGGTTTTTGCTCATGGGCTTACCCATAATGCCCAGGCCGATAAATCCGATTTTCATTAAAATTACCTCTTAATTCATTAAATAAGGTGGGGCGCGTCCGGCACGCCACGAGAAATTATTTTTTAAATTTGTCGAACAGCGCCTGCGTGCCGCCGCGGAAGACGCCCAAATCGCTGCCTACCGCCACAAAACGCGCACCCCATTCCAAATAACGACGGGCATCGGCTTCCGCCGGCGCCAGGATGCCGCTGGGTTTACCCAAAGCAGCCGCCCTTTCAAAAATATGGCGGATAACCCGCTGCACTTCAGGATGATTCGGTTGGCCGAGATAACCCAGCGCCGCCGATAAATCCCCCGGGCCGACAAAAATCCCGTCGACACCGTCAACCGCGGTAATAGCGTCGATATTGTCAACGCCTTCCTGGCTTTCGATTTGAACCAATACGGTGATGTTGTCGTTAATGGTGGAGAAATAGTCCGGTACGGTGCCGTAGTTGTTGTTGCGATGGGCAACCGACACGCCGCGGATGCCCGCCGGGGGATAACGGGTGGAAGACACGGCCCGCACCGCCTGTTCTTCGGTCTCAACGAACGGGATCAGGAAATTGTAAAAACCGATATCCAGCAGACGTTTGATAATCACCGGCTCATTGGTGGGGGGACGGACGACCGGCGCGCTGTGGCTGCCCTTCAGCGCCATCAATTGGGGGATAAAGGTCGTAATATCATTGGGCGCGTGTTCACCGTCCAGTACCAGCCAGTCGAATCCCGCCAGACCAAGAACTTCTGTCGTGATCGGATTCGCCAGCGCGCACCAACAGCCGATTTGGATGTCTCCCTGCAGCAGACTCTGACGAAAACGGTTTGGCAGTAGTGGATTGTTCATAATTTACCTCTTAGCAAAGAAACAAAATGTGCTCGGGCCACGCTGTTCCGGGCCCCCTTTTATCAGGACTTGATTAACACCAGACGTTTAATCTCGCCGACCACAACCAGGTAGCACAACATGGCCGCCAGGGCCGAACAGCCGACAAAAACCAATGCGGCGTTAAACGAATGCAACTCTTTAACCATATAACCGATTACCAGCGGCGTAACGATGGAAGCGACATTGCCGAAAACATTAAATACGCCGCCGCATAACCCGACGATCTCTTTCGGCGCGGTATCGGAAATCACCGGCCAGCCCAGGGCGCCGAATCCTTTACCGAAGAAAGCCAACGCCATCAACGCCACCACGATCACATTGTCGTTGGTGTAGTTGCACAAGATGACGCTGGTGGCCAACAGCATTCCCACCACGATGGGGATCTTGCGCGCCGCCGTCAGGCTAAAACCCCGGTTAAGCAGATAATCGGATACGACCCCGCCCAGCACGCCGCCGGCAAAACCGCACAACGCCGGGATGGAAGCCACCAGGCCGACTTTCAGTATGGACATGCCCTTATCCTGCACCAGATAAATCGGAAACCAGGTAAGGAAAAACCAGGTGATGCTGTTGATAAAATATTGGCCGAAGAACACACCCAGCATCATGCGATCGGTGAGCATCTGCTTGATATAATTCCACTTCGGACCGTCCCGGTTGGCGGAGCCGGGGGCGTCCATATCCACCACCGCGCCGCCGGCCGCCATATACTCCAGCTCGTCACGGGAAACGCCGGGATGCTTATTGGGGTTGTGAAGATATTTCACCCAGGCGATGGTCAGGATGAAACCAATCACACCCATCACGGTAAAGACATGCATCCAGCCCAGGGCATAGGTTAACCAGCCCAGCAGCGGCGAAAAGATCGCCAGGGAAAAGTACTGCGCAGAGTTAAAAATGGCTGAGGCGGTGCCGCGCTCTTTGGTGGGAAACCAGGCGGCGACGATGCGGGCGTTCGCGGGAAACGACGGCGCCTCGGCAAAACCCAGCATAAAACGCAGCACAAACAGTGTGAACGCGCCGTACGCCAGGGGGAACCAGCCGACAAACCCCTGCAATAGCGTAAACAGCGACCAGAAAAACAGGCTGTAGGTGTAGACACGTTTGGAACCAAACCGATCCAGCAGCCAGCCGCCCGGAATTTGCATCACCAGGTAGGCCCAGCCGAAAGCGGAAAATATCTCTCCCATCTGTCCGGGATCCAGTCCCAGATCCTTGGCAACGTTGCTGCCGGCGATGGAGAGTGTGGCCCGGTCGGCATAGTTAACCGCGGTGACCAGGAAAATAATCAATAAAATAACGTAACGGACGTGAGTTGTAGTTTTATGGGTAGCCAGAGGTGTAGTGCTCATAGAATACGCTCCAAGCAAGGGAGTCTATTTAAGAATGCAAAAATTACGGCATTAATATTTTTGCGCTACGCGTCTATACAGAAAGTTGATGTTTTTATCCCGATAATTATCTATTTGCTGCTTTTGCTGCATTGCCAAATCAAATTCCTTTCCTTTCATTACCAGAGCAATGCTAGTATAAAAACAGCAGCTTAAAATGACATTATGCATCTGCCCAATTATTTATCGTCAATACTCAATTTTTTTAGGCAAAGCCACGGGGTAACGCGTCTCATGTCACGTTATCACCAACCTGGGTATTTTCACGGCGGGAAAGGCGACTAGCATCACTATTTTTATGACATTAGCCCTATAATGAGCTCATATTCAGCTTAAGAATAGTTCGTTTGCACAATGCAAAACCCTACAAAAACCACTTATACTATCGTCACACCCATACTGTTATCGTTGATGGTCTTCTATTTCGAGCTTTCAAAACTCAAGTAGTATTTACGGAGACATTTATGTCATCAATTATCACCCACAATGTCGACAATGCATTGTATATAAAAGTTCATGATACCGATAATGTCGCTATTATCGTGAACAATAACGGTCTGGCGGCCGGCACGAAATTTCCTGATGGACTGGAGCTTGTCGAGCATATTCCCCAAGGACATAAAGTCGCATTACATGATATTGCCAAAGGCGGCAATATCGTTCGTTATGGCGAAGTCATCGGCTACGCCGTACGGGATATAAAACGGGGAAGCTGGATTGACGAGTCCCTGGTGGCGTTGCCTGAGGCGCCGCCCCTTGAGTCCCTGCCGCTGGCCACCAAAGTTCCGGCTCCGTTACCGCCGCTGGAAGGATATACCTTTGAAGGGTATCGTAATCCGGACGGCAGTGTCGGCACCAAAAACCTGCTTGGCATTACCACCAGCGTCCATTGTGTGGCGGGGGTGGTGGAGTTTGTGGTTAAACTGATCGAACGGGATCTGTTGCCTAAATATCCCAATGTGGACGGCGTGGTGGGCTTGAACCACCTGTACGGATGCGGGGTGGCCATCAATGCTCCCGCCGCTGTGGTGCCGATTCGTACCATTCATAATATCGCCCTGAATCCCAATTTTGGCGGCGAAATCATGATAGTCGGCCTGGGCTGTGAAAAGCTGCAGCCGGAACGTCTGCTGACCGGCACCGAGGATGAAATTCCCATTGCGGTTGAGAGTGCGGGCGTCAGCATTACGCGGTTGCAGGATGAAAAGCACGTCGGCTTTAAATCCATGGTGGACGATATCTTGCAGGTGGCGGAAGAGCATCTGCAACGGTTGAATGCCCGTAAGCGCGAGACCTGCCCCGCTTCCGATCTGGTGATCGGCATGCAGTGCGGCGGCAGCGATGCGTTTTCCGGCGTCACCGCCAACCCGGCGGTGGGCTTCGCCTCGGACCTGCTGGTGCGCTGCGGCGCCACGGTGATGTTTTCCGAAGTCACCGAAGTGCGCGATGCCATTCATCTGCTGACGCCGCGCGCCGCCGATGAACATGTAGGCCGCCGTCTGCTGGAGGAAATGGCCTGGTACGACAACTACCTGAGCAATGGTCAAACCGACCGCAGCGCCAACCCGTCCCCGGGCAATAAACGCGGCGGTCTGGCAAACGTGGTGGAAAAAGCCTTGGGCTCCATCGCCAAATCCGGTACCAGCGCCATTGTGGAAGTGCTGTCCCCCGGCCAGCGCCCCACCAAACGCGGATTGATTTTCGCCGCCACTCCTGCCAGCGACTTTATCTGCGGCACGCAGCAACTGGCGTCGGGCATTACCGTCCAGGTATTCACCACCGGCCGCGGCACCCCTTACGGTCTGGCGGCGATACCGGTGATTAAAATGGCTACCCGTAATGCCCTGGCGGATCGCTGGTACGATTTGATGGATATTAACGCCGGCACCATCGCCACCGGCGAAGCCACTATCGAAGATGTCGGCTGGCAGCTGTTCAATTTGATCTTGGACATCGCCAGCAACCGCAAAAAAACCTGGTCCGATCAGTGGGGCATCCATAACGCCCTGTCGGTATTCAACCCGGCGCCGGTGACCTGATATTTGGAAGACATGAAGGCCAGGATTTCCCGGCCTCAGACTGCTGACAAACGTACTCGGGGTCAATAAGGCGGGGCAGGCTGCCAGAAGAGTAAACCGTCCGCGCCAGGGATGGCGCGGATCGAGCCTACAGGGATGTATTCACGGCGTGTTTACGATCTGGCAGCCTGCCCCGACCGAACACTTTGTCAATAATCTCAGGCCAGGATATCCTGGCCTTTTTGTTTCTATGCCAGTGGCGTACTACCGCACCAGCGCAGGGCGTTTATTATCAAATGTCCAGTTGGGAATCAAATATTGCATGGCGACGGCATCGTCCCGCGCCCCCAGGCCGTGCTTGAGATAAAGCGCGTTGCCTTTCATTACCTGATCCCAATCCAGTTCAATGCCCAGTCCCGATTTTTCGGGTACCTTGACCTTTCCGCCGACAATTTGCAGCGGCTCTTTGGTGAGGCGCTGATCGCCTTCCTGCCAGATCCAATGGGTATCGATAGCGGTAATCTTTCCCGGCGCGGCGGCGGCGACATGGGTAAACATCGCCAGGGAGATATCAAAATGGTTATTGGAGTGTGAACCCCAGGTCAACCCCCACTCGTGACAGAGCTGAGCGACGCTGACCGATCCTTGCATGGTCCAGAAATGGGGATCCGCCAGGGGGATATCCACCGACTGTAGGGCCAGGGTATGCCCCATTTGCCGCCAATCGGTGGCAATCATGTTGGTGGCGGTGGGCAAGCCGGTGGCGCGACGGAACTCCGACATCACCTCCCGGCCGGAGAAGCCCTGCTCGGCGCCGCAGGGATCCTCGGCATAAGCCAGCACGCCGCGCAGCTGTTTGCCCAGGGTAATCGCCTCCGCCAGCGACCAGGCGCCATTGGGGTCAAGGGTGATACGCGCCTTGGGAAAACGTTCCGCCAGCGCGGTAACCGCCTCGGCTTCTTCGCTGCCGGCCAGCACGCCGCCCTTGAGCTTAAAATCGTTAAAACCATATTTCTCATAGGCGGCTTCCGCCAGGCGCACAATGGCGGCGGGAGTCATGGCGGATTCATGGCGCAGACGATACCAGTCACAGCGGTCATCCGGCTGGCTGCGATAGGCTAAATCCGTTCTTCCGCGATCGCCGATATAAAACAGATACCCCAGCATCTCAACTGCGTCCCGCTGCTGCCCTTCCCCCAGTAGCGCCGCCACCGGTACGCCGAGGAATTGGCCCAGCAAATCGAGCATCGCCGCCTCGATACCGGTCACCACATGGATAGTGGTACGCAAATCAAAGGTTTGCAACCCGCGGCCGGAGACATCGCGATCCGCATATAACAAACGCACGGCCCGCATGACATTTTTATATTCGCCGAGGGATTTCCCCACCACCAGGGCTGCGGACTCCTCAAGGGTGAGACGGATTTTCTCGCCGCCGGGTATTTCACCCACACCGGTGTGTCCGGCATTATCGGTGAGAATGACGATATTACGGGTAAAATACGGCCCATGGGCCCCGCTCAAATTCAATAACATACTGTCATGACCGGCAACCGGGATGACTTTCATGGTGGTAATAACCGGAGTCATAATCCTTCCTCTCCTGATACTGATACTGTAGGCGTAAGTGATAACAAGTCGGCATCGACTATAACGTCACTGACGGGTCCGGACACTATGCAAATGCCTAAGCCGCAATCGTTTATCTCGTCAAAATCCAACATCCTGAACCTCTGTTATGAATGTATTCACCCTTCAGCCAACATAGTGAACCAGCCGGCTTTTTGCCCTGAACAAATGTCAACCGCCTTTTTTTGGTGAAGATTTACTCTATTTTCACCATTGCGAACATGATCACAAAACACCGCTTCAAGGTGACAGCGATCACACGGCGCTGTTCCATCGCCTTAAAGCCCACCGGTTTGATAGCACTCATTCAGTCAAAAGCACAATGTGCGCCAGGCTAACTCAATTTATACTCAGCCACTGGTTACCCGTTTTTTGATAGCCGCATCCTTTTACTTACTCTACAGACGTTAAGCTCGAAAAATCGCCGGATGCTGACAGATAATAATCACCTATACCCCACAGGGGAGAGGAATCATGGCTGAAAACTCGATTTCCGTTGCCACCCATAAAACCCATTCCAGGTTTTGGATACTGGCAATTTTATTTATTATCAGTACCGTTAACTATGCGGACCGTTCAACCCTGTCCATTGCCGGCCCTCATGTTGCCAGCGATCTTGGTCTGGATCCGCTGCAGATGGGTTATGTATTTTCCGCTTTCGGCTGGGCTTATACGTTGGCGCAGCTGCCGGGCGGCTGGCTTCTGGATAGATTCGGTTCTAAAATCGTATATGGTAGCGCTATCATGATCTGGTCGGTGTTTACTTTC
The DNA here is from genome assembly GCF_018449575.1 of Sodalis sp. dw_96. Taxonomy (GTDB): domain Bacteria; phylum Pseudomonadota; class Gammaproteobacteria; order Enterobacterales; family Enterobacteriaceae; genus Acerihabitans. The sequence continues at coordinate 132,635 of NZ_JAAVUT010000007.1, forward strand.
GCCCAAGGATTTGTGCATTTTTTCGCCACTGCGGCATTGATGCTATTCATTTTACGCTTTATGGTGGGATTTGCCGAGGCCCCGGTGATGCCCGCCAACAGCCGGATTGTTTCGGCCTGGTTTCCGGTCAGGGAGCGCGGCACCGCCTCGGCGATTTTTAATATCTCCCAGTACGCGGCCCTGGTGATCTTTAACCCGCTGCTGGGGTGGATAACCCAGGAAGTCAGTTGGGAATACGTTTTTATCGTGATGGGGCTGGTGGGCGCCGTGCTTGGCCTGGTGTGGTTCAAAACCATGTATAGCCCGTTGAATCATCCCCGGGTCAGTAAAGAGGAAGTGGATTATATTCGGGCCGGCGGCGGTCTGGTGGATATGGATGACGACCCGGTGTTGCTTAAGAAAAGCGCCGGTCCGCAGATGGGCTACGTCATACAATTGTTGTCAAGCCGGATGCTGCTGGGTATCTATCTGGCCAATTACTGCGTTAATGCCATAACCTGGTTTTTTCTCTCCTGGTTCCCGATATATCTGGTGAAAGGCCGCGGAATGTCCATTCTGGATGCGGGTTTCGTGGCGGCCTTGCCGGCGATTTGCGGCTGTATCGGCGGCGTGCTGGGGGGCGTATTTTCCGATTATCTGCTCAACAAAGGGTATTCGCTGTCGGTGGCGCGCAAGACCCCGATCATACTGGGTATGTTGATGTGTACCAGTATGGTTATCTGTAATTACACCACATCCGATGTGGTGGTGGTGGCGGCCATGTCCCTGGCGTTCTTTGGTAAGGGCATCGGTGCGCTGGGCTGGACAGTGAATGCCGATACCGCGCCGAAAGAAATCGTCGGTCTCAGCGGCGGCGTGCTGAATCTGGTCACTCAGATCGGGGCGATTACGACGCCCATTGTTATCGGATATATTTTGAACAAAACCGGTTCCTTTGACGGTGCGTTGCTTTATGTGGCTGGCAACGGTCTGGTGGTGATTTTTTGTTATCTGTTTATCGTCGGGAAAATTCAGCGCCTGGTGCTGAAACCCCTGTCGGTATAACGGTTTTTTGCTCTGGCCGTCAAACGGGCGGCCGAGAATACGAGGAATGATGAATGGATAAGTCTGATTTTTCCGGCGCGCCGACAGTGACCGATATGAAAGTGATTCCCGTGGCCGGCCATGACAGCATGCTGATGAATATCGGCGGCGCCCACGGTGCCTTTTTCACCCGCAATATCGTTATCCTGACCGATAATGCCGGGCATACCGGCGTTGGCGAGGCACCCGGCGGCGAAGTCATTTTGAATACTCTGCTGGACGCCAGGCAGCGGGTGGTCGGACAGAAGCTCGCCACCCTGAACCGCATCGTCTATGACGTGCATAAAGGCCATATCGGCCAGGATTTCGACTCTTTCGCCCAGGGCGCCTGGACCTTTGAGCTGCGGGTTAACGCCGTGGCGGCGCTGGAGGCCGCGCTGCTGGATTTGATGGGTCAGCATCTGGGTGTGCCGGTGGCCGAGCTGCTTGGCCCGGGCAAGCAGCGCGACAGCGTGCCGGTGCTGGGTTATCTGTTTTACGTCGGTGACAGAAAGCGTACCGACCTGCCCTACGAAGCCGGCCCGCAACAGGCATCCCATGACTGGTACCGTTTGCGCCGTGAGGAGGCCATGACCTCCGAGGCCATTGTGCGCCAGGCCGAGGCCGCGCAGGATCGTTATGGTTTTAAAGATTTCAAGCTGAAAGGCGGCGTGCTGGCGGGTGAACAGGAGATTGAAACGGTCACCGCATTGGCCAAGCGTTTTCCCGACGCCCGCATAACCATTGATCCCAACGGCGCCTGGTCGCTGCGGGAGGCCATCGGTCTGTGCAAAAACATGCGGGGTATTCTGGCCTATGCCGAGGATCCCTGCGGTGCGGAACAGGGCTTCTCCGGCCGGGAGGTGATGGCGGAATTCAAGCGCGCCACCGGTTTGCCGGTGGCCACCAATATGATCGCCACCAACTGGCGTGAGCTAAACCATGCGGTGCAGCTCAATTCCATCGATATTCCCCTGGCCGACCCACACTTCTGGACATTGCAGGGGGCTATTCGCGTGGCGCAGTTATGTGATGAGTGGGGTTTGACCTGGGGCTGCCATTCCAATAATCATTTTGATATTTCCCTGGCGATGTTTATCCATGTGGGCGCCGCCGCGCCGGGTAAACCCACGGCGCTGGATACCCACTGGATTTGGCAGGAGGGCCAGCATCTCACCAAAGAGCCGCTGCAAATTGTCAACGGGGCGGTGGCGCTCGGCGATAAGCCGGGATTGGGCGTCGAGATCGATATGGCGTTAATCGAGAAGCAGCATGAGCTGTATAAGCGGATGCCTTCCGGCGCCCGAAATGACGCGGCGGCCATGCAGTATCTGATTCCGGGCTGGACATTCGATAAGAAAAGGCCGGCGCTGGTGCGGTAGCATGAGCATGGTCACCCTTAAACACGTAGGGTTCAATTTCGGTGATAGCGGGCCTACCATGCTGTGGGGCGCTCGGTCGGGCAGAAAAACCATGCCCGATTCGACCCCATCAGCATGGTCTCCCTTTAACACGTCCTTTGCACGTTCGACGATTGCGGGCCTGACATGCCTTTCATCCGATTCTCAGGCCTCATCATCCAGCTGCAATGCGACATAGAGCAGCAGGCGATCGTCGAAATTGGCCAGATCCAGGCCGGTCATTTCCGAAATCCGATTCAAGCGGTACTCCAGAGTATTACGGTGGATGAACAACGCCTTCGACGTGGGGGTCGGCTGTACATTGTGGCGAAACCAGGCAATCAGCGTGCGGCGCAACAGGCCGTTATTGTCCATCGCCTTTAGCTTGGCCAGCGGACGCACCAGTTCACTGGCCTGCCAGCCGCCGCGCAGGCTATCCAGCAGTACCGGCAGCATCAGGTCCGGATAAAAATAGCAGCGCTGATCCGGCAGCCGCTGTTTGCCCACCGCCATGGTGGTGCGGGCGGTACGCCAGGAGCGCGCGATACCGCCAGCACCGGGGAAATAGTTGCCCAGCGCGATACGCACCCGCAGGCGGCTGCTTTCCGTCATGCGGGAAAACAGGGTGTCGACCCGGCGGCGATGCTCTTCCGCATCCCAGCGCCCATGGCCGTTCAGGGCCGGTTTCAGCACCACCATTTCGGTGAGGGAGACGATGGCTATCAGGTTATCCCGCTCCGGCGTGGTCAAGAGGGTTTGCAACTGTTGCAGCTCCGCCATGGCGCTGTCCACACCGAATTGGCCGCTGTCCACTTCCACCACCGCCGCAACCCGCGGCTGGTTGATATCGATCCCCAACCGCTGCGCCCATTCGATTAACGCCGGCGTCACCTCTTCGGCGCGGATCAGGTTCAGCACCAGTTCTTCCCGCAGCCGGCTGTCCTGCGCCAGCATATGCAGCAACCGGGCCTGTTCCAGCATCATTTCCGCCGTCATACACACCAGTTCACCGTACTGGCGCAGCTGGCTGGGATTGCCGGTCAAGCCGATAACGCCCACGATATTGCCGTCGATTTTCAGCGGCAGATTAATCCCCGGGCGAACGCCGTGCAGATGCCGCGCCACGCCGTCGTCGATGTCTACCACACGAGCCTGGGACAAGGCCAGCAGCGCGCCTTCGTGCAATTCGCCGACACGGTCTTCGTCGCCGCTGCCGATTATGCGGCCCCTAGCGTCCATAACATTGATATTGCTGTCGATGATCTGCATGGTCCTTGCCACAATTTCTTGCGCCAATCTCGCATCGAGATGATATGTAGCCATCCTGTTCATGCCCCTCATTAAGCCCTTTGCACTAGCATACCCATTGATAAGGCGACATTCATTGTGCAAATGCATAAAGAGCAGCTTTACCCGCTTAATTTGTGCTGGATATCACATTCCAGGTAAAAAAACAGCGCCCGGAGGCGCTATGAGCTTGTTGACAAAGTGCCCGGCCGAGCCAGGCTGCTAGAACGTAAATACGCCGTAAATCCATCCATGGAGGCTCGATCCGCGCCATCCCTGGCGCGGACGGTTTACTATTCTAGCAGCCTGTCCCGTCTCATAGACTCCAAATACGTTTGTCATTAGTCTGACAGCGCCATATGGCGCTGTGATCTTATTGCGCCAGCAGATAGATAGTGGTATCGCCGCGCTGGATGTTCAGGGCCAGCACCGAGGGTTTGGTGTCGAGAATCTTGCGCAAATCCCCCATGTTCTGCACCGGCTGCTGGTTGACGCCCAGAATGATATCGCCTTTTTTCAGGCCGATACGCGCCGCGGTGCTGCCGGGCTTGACGTTATCCACTTTCACCCCTTTCACATCGCCGGTTTGGACATTGCTCAATTCCGCGCCTTCGATACCGGTGAAGATGTTTGAGGAATCCAGCTGCGGCTGGCTGCTCTGTTCCAGGGTAACCACCACCGTCACCGGTTTGCCGTCACGCAGCAAGCCCAGAGAGACCTTGGTGCCCACCGGCATGGAGCTGACATCGGCCCGGAAAGCGGCAAAGCTGCTGATGGCCTTGCCGTTCATGGTGACAATGACGTCCCCGGCTTTCACCCCGGCCTTGTCCGCAGCCGATTTCGGCAGTACCTGGCTGACAAATGCACCGCGTTGAGCGTCCACTTTCATAGCTTTCGCCAGTTCGGAATTCAACTCGGTGCCCATGATGCCCACTTCGCCACGCCTGACCTGACCGTATTCCACCATCTGCGCGGTGAGGTTCTTCACCATATTGCTCGGGATGGCGAAACCGATGCCGATATTGCCGCCGTCCGGCGCCAATATGGCGGTGTTGATACCGATCAGTTCACCGTTCAGATTAACCAGCGCGCCGCCGGAATTACCGCGGTTAATCGCCGCATCGGTCTGGATGAAGTTTTCATAATTCTCGATATTCAGGCCGCTGCGTCCCAGGGCGGAAACAATCCCGGAGGTGGCGGTTTCCCCCAGGCCGTAAGGGTTTCCGATGGCGACGGTATAGTCCCCTACCCGCAGTTGATCCGAATCGGCCATTTTGATGGCGGTCAGATTTTTAAAATCGATAAGCTGCACCAGGGCCAAATCCGAACGGGGATCCCTGCCGATGATCTTGGCGTCGAATTTGCGGCCGTCATACAGCTGGACCTGAATTTTAGTGGCATCGTTCACCACATGATTGTTGGTGACCACATAGCCTTTTTCCGCATTGATGATCACGCCCGCGCCCAAGGCCATGAATTTCTCCCTGGCCGGCGGGGTATTATTATCGCCGCCACCACCGTTGCCCTGGCACAAAGGCGAACCCTGAAAAGGTGAGCCATCCTGGCACAGCGGGGAGTCCTGGCCGAAAAATTGCTGGAATTGTTGCGGCACCCGCGACGAATTCACCGCCGTGCTGCCTTCCACGCTAATGCTAACAACTGAAGGCATTACCTTTTCCAGCATCGGAGCCAGACTCGGCAGTTGCTGGTTGGTCGAGGCGGTTTCCGCCGCAAAAGCGGAAACGGAGTTTAGCGCCAGCCCTAAACTTAACGCCATTGCACTTAGGACCAAATTCATTCTTTTCATTTAACGTTGTCTCGACTTTTAGTATTAGTAGTACCAGATAATGATTCGAACCGACAGCTGTGGTCATTATGTGAGAGTAATGAAATAACACGAAGTTCAGCAGACTAAAAAACGCAATGGTAAATAATTATTGGCCGGCTTTACAAAACTCGGCACTGCTGGCCGGCTCACTCCGCCGCCATTAATCGACGATATTCATCCCACGCATAAAGGTCAGTCATACCACTAATATAGTCCTGGATTAGCCGCGCCCGATAATAAAATTCCATCATCGATTGCTGCCGTTGCGGATACTGGTTTAATTGAGCAACCGCCTCACCATATGCCAGGCGATGTTTAGTGGATAATTTGTGGAACAGCCGGGTGGGAATCATATAATCACGATGGTAATCCATGGCCGCGAGGTCGGTGAAAGCCTGGCGCGGCATCTCAAGCAGGGGGTTGTAGATTTCCAGCAAACCGCTGATAACCCGATACCCTTGCAGTTCAAGCTGCTCAACCTCCGGATGGTTAAAGACATGTTTAAACGCCACCCCTTTGAATATTTTAAGCAGCCGATAGGCCGGGCTTGAGTCCTCCAATAATCCCTGATTAAAGGATCCGTCAAATATTGTCGCCAGATTGTCAAGAAAACGCTGTGCCGCATGGGGCACCAGACTGGCAACGGTATTTACCCGTAAATACATAAAAAACTGATCGCCGCTGCGTAACCCTTGATTACGCATTATCTTTTCGAAAGCCTGCCCAATCACCTGCTGGAATAGATCGCCTTTTTTTACCTCGCCCCATTCCTGTAAGAGATGGTTATATAATTGCTCTACGGTAAATATCTTTTTTTCCACCGCATCTTCCAAATCGGCAATGCAATAGGAAATATCGTCGGCGGCTTCCATAATATAGGTTAGCGGAAACCGATGGTGCTCACCTAACGCCAATTGATCGCGCAATGTGTTGATATAGGCTTCTTCCGCCAGATAATAGCCCGGTTTTTTCATCAGATAGCTGAATTCGGCCGGTACCGGCCCCTGCCAGTAGGCCGGGCGGGTATATTTCAGGACGCAGCCCACCTGGGCATAGGTCAGGTTGAGTTTAAGCAGGCTGTGCACCATGCGGATAGCCTGGGCATTGCCTTCAAAATGGCACAGATCGAGGCGGATTCGCGCTCGCAAAGCGTTGTCGTCGGTTTCGCCGGCACGCAGGCGCAGAATCTCCACCTGGCAGCGATCGTTGCCCTGAACTTCGTTGCCCAAACCGGCGATATCCAGACGACGGCCGAACCAGTCGTTAATCGCCGCCTCGCCAAAATGGCCGAACGGCGGGTTACCGATGTCGTGCATCAGGCAAGCCATCTCAACGATGCTTTCACAAGGGGCTTCGAGCTGCGACAGCCCCAGTTCCTCAATGCGCCGTTCGCTCTTGAGCTGATGGAAAATCTCTTTGACGATATGCCGACCCACCTGCTGAACTTCCAGGGAATGGGTCAGCCGCGACCTTACCGCCGCATTGCGTTCAAGGGGAAAGACCTGGGTTTTCTGCTGCAGGCGGCGAATGGCGGCGGAATTGATGATGCGTCCGCGATCGCTTTCAAACTGGCGGATGACGGCATATTCGTCCTCGGCGACGATGGGTTGACCGGAAGGGCGCTGAAAACTCAGTTTCTTGCGAAAGTCGATTGCGGACATCATGTTCCCCGATTCTGTTCCTGAGCTACCGTGATACCCATAGCAGAGGTTAAATGCAACCACGGCGGCAATTATTTCCCGCCCCCGGACATGATAGAATGCCGGAACTTACCCCTGGGGTAAATTATCATCCATGTTGGATATCAGAAATTTTTTAACAGTAAGGGCAATGAAATGAGAGTTGGCATTATCGGCGCGATGGAACAGGAAGTCGCCTTGCTGCGTGACCTGATTGAGGATCGGACCACCTGGCAAAAAGCGGGATGTGAAATCTACAGCGGCCGGCTGCATGGCGTCGAAGTGGTGCTGTTGAAATCCGGTATCGGCAAAGTCTCCGCCGCCCTGGGCACCACTCTGCTGTTGGATCATTACCAGCCCGACTTCGTCATCAACACCGGCTCCGCCGGCGGTTTGGCCAGCTCCCTGCAGGTAGGGGACATCGTGGTGTCCACAGAGGTTCGTTATCATGACGTGGACGTCACCGCCTTCGGCTACGAGCCGGGACAAATGGCCCAATCCCCTGCGGCATTTCCCGCCGATGCCTCGCTGGTGGCCCTGGCGGAAAAGTGCATCACCCGGCTGGACCTGCGGGCGGTACGCGGCCTGGTGGTGAGCGGCGATGCGTTTATCAACGGCGCGCAGCCCCTTAGCCGCATCCGCACCCTCTTCCCTCAGGCTATCGCGGTGGAAATGGAAGCCACGGCCATTGCCCATGTCTGCCATCAGTTCGTGGTGCCCTTTGTTGTGGTGCGGGCCATTTCCGATGTGGCGGACCGGGCTTCCCATCTCAGCTTCGACGAGTTTTTGGCGGTGGCGGCAAAACAGTCCAGCCGTCTGGTCGACACTATGGTAGGCGCCCTGGCCGGGCGAGGGTAATGTTATTGATGCCCCGGCACGCCGGATACCTGCTGCTGCTGTTACTCCTCGCGCCCTCGGTTTGGGCGGCGCACCGGGTGATAAGCCTGGCCCCTCATACCACCGAATTGGCCTATGCGGCCGGGATGGGCAGCGTGCTGGTGGCGGCCAGCGCCTGGTCGGACTACCCGCCGGAGGCCAAAAAGCTCGAGCAGGTCGCCTCCTGGCAAGGCATCAATCTTGAGCGGATTCTTGCGTTGAAACCGGATCTGATCCTGGCCTGGCGCGGGGGAAATCCGCAGCGGCAGTTGGATCAGCTCGCCGCATTCGGAATCCCGATCATTTATATCGATCCGCTCACAGTGGAGGACATCGCCAAATCCCTGGACCAACTGGCCGGCTATAGCCCCCACCCGGAACAGGCCCATCGGGCGGCGCGGACCCTCCGCCAACAGGCGGCGGATTTGAAAAAACGCTATGCCGCCAACAGGACGATCCGGGTGTTTATGCAGTTCGGCAATCAGCCTTTGTTTACCGCCGGCAAGCAGACATTGCAGAACCAGATCCTCGGTTTATGCAACGCACGTAATATTTTCGACGACAGCCCGGTGCCCTGGCCGCAGGTCAGCCGCGAACAGGTGCTTATCCGTAAACCGCAGGCCATCGTGACCACCGGCGACGATGGGCGCATTCCCCTGGTTAAGGCCTTTTGGCAACCGCAATTGAAGGTGCCGGTTATCGCCCTCAACGAGGATTGGTTCAATCGCAGCGGGCCGCGCATCATGCTGGCGGCGGAGCAGCTTTGCCGGACATTGGCGGCACGCGATCCCCAGGGTCAGGAGACTACCCTGGCCGCGAAAGTTTCAGGTGTACATTGATGTTGGGTATTTTGGATATTCTGGGCACGGCGGTTTTTGCCATTTCTGGCGTCCTGCTGGCGGGAAAGCTGCGTATGGATCCCTTCGGCGTACTGGTGCTGGGGGTGGTAACGGCCATCGGCGGCGGCACCATCCGGGATATGGCCCTGAACAACGGCCCGGTATTCTGGGTGAAGGATCCCACCGATCTGGTGGTGGCGATGGTGACCTGTTTTGTCACCATCATGGTGGTAAGGCAACCCCGTCATCTACCGGCCTGGATCCTGCCGGTGCTGGATGCCATCGGGCTGGCGGTCTTTGTCGGCATCGGCGTGAATAAAGCCTTTGCCGGCGGCACCGGCCCGCTGGTGGCGGTGTGCATGGGAGTTATCACCGGGGTCGGCGGCGGCATACTGCGCGACGTGCTGGCGCGGGAAATCCCGATGATCCTGCGTACCGAAATTTACGCCACCGCCTGTATCGCCGGCGGCATTGTCCACGCTACCGCTTTTCATACTTTTCAGATGGATGCGCAGCACGCGTCGGTCCTGGGCATGGCCGTTACCCTGATAATCAGGCTGGCGGCGATCCGCTGGCATTTAAAGCTGCCGACCTTTGAACTGGATAAATGACTTCGGGAGGTCAATGCGTTTGAATGATGACGCGTCCGGGGCAAGGATCGTATGTTCGAAGGAGGATTCGACTGGAACAGCGGTCGCTATCCTTAAAAGTCGACGCATCCATGCGTGAGCCGATGCGCGGAAATGCGCCAGCCCTCAGGATAAGAATCGGGATGGGTAACCGTTATCGCCCCTGGATTTAAATGCTAAAGGACGAACCGCAGCCGCAGGTAGTCTTGGCGTTCGGGTTATTAACCACAAAGCGCGACCCTTCCAACCCTTCGGTATAATCCACCGAACCGCCCACCAGGTATTGCAGGCTCATCGGATCGACCACCAGCGCCACGCCCTGTTTTTCAATGGTCATGTCGTCTTCGTTAATCTTATCGTCAAAGGTGAACCCATACTGGAAGCCGCTGCAACCGCCGCCGGTAATGTAGACTCGCAGTTTCAGGTTCGGGTTCTCTTCATCCGCGATCAGGTTCTTGACTTTGCGCGCTGCTGCATCGGTAAATTGTAATGGCAATACCGCGGTTTCACTCATTAACTCACTCCCAAACATGGCCGTCAGGCTGAAGGCAAAACAACCTGATTAGTAATATGATTATCCCCTACCTGTCTTGAACGTTCAAGTATTGTCCATTCCGGATATTTTGTTTGCCGCTGCGTGCGATCCCTTTTCCGACGCTGCGACAACCTCCTGGCGTTCAAGCGTACGGGCGAGAATCGACGAATAGAGCGGTTTCCCGCCCAGAAACTGCGCCACCAGCGTCGCCCCGAGACAGGTAATGATCATGGGCAGAATCAGCTGGTAATTATCGGTCATTTCCAGCACCAGAACAATACCGGTGAGAGGCGCGCGCACCGAGGCGGCAAATAGCGCCCCCATACCGGCAATGGCGAAAGTACCGGGTTGCAGGTCATAGTGCGGGAATATCGCGCCGCCCACCATGCCGAACGCCGTGCCCAGCAGAGTGCCCAGGGCCAGCATCGGCGCAAAAATACCACCGGGCGCGCCGGAGCCGAAACACAGCAAGGTCGTCGCCATGCGGGCGATAAAAAGGAACAGCAAGACGCCGGCGCTGTAATGGCCCGCCGCCGCAATGGGGATCAGCCCGAAACCACCTCCTGCCGCTTCGGGCCTGATCAATCCCAGGACACCGCACATCCCTCCCAGCACGCCGCCAACGAGCAGGATTTTATAATACCGGCCGTTATGCAGCCGTAAAAAAAGATCCTGGGTGCGAAAAATCAGTTGATTGAATACGACACCCACCATACCGAACAATAACCCCAGCAGCAGATACAGCCAGAGCGTATTCACCGGTGCATAGGCCAGCTTGCCTACGTCGATAACCGAGCGCTCGCCGTTAAACAGCCGGAAAACGATGCTCGACATGATCACCCCGATAAACACCGCTTTAACGGAAATCAGGTTGTAGCGAAACTGCGGCCGCATCTCTTCCAGAATAAAAAGGATGCCTGCCAGGGGGGCGTTGAAGGCCGCCGTCAGTCCCGCCGCCGCGCCGGTGGCCAATAAGGAGTGACGGGCTTCGGCGCCGCGCAGGCGAAAAATATCCAATACCATGCGGCCGATATTACCGCCCAACTGTACGGTGGGGCCTTCCCGGCCCAATACCATGCCTGCGCCCAAGGTACCCATGCCCCCCAGGAATTTTACCGGGATAACCCGCCACCAGCGTACCGGACGCAGCTCTTCCAGTGCGCCCTCGATTTCCGGAATACCCGATCCCCCGGCTTCCGGCGCGAACCGCCGCACCAGATAATAACCGATGACCGCCAGCAGCGCGGAGGCGACAAAGGACGCAGGCCCAAGCACCAGCCAATGGCGAGGCAAAACCGCCAGGGCGGCGACACGGCCGGCAATCACCCAATCCACCGCCTTTTCAAACACTACACCTACCACACCAACGATTACGCCAACCAGCGCCGCCATCAGCAGAATGATTAACGGCGTTTTATCCCGGGACAATAACCGCCGGAACATACGCTCGCGCGCCAGCGGTTCCGTCGGTACCGACGTCGAAGAAGGTGATAAATCAGTCATAAAGGCAATACCCGCTAATTGTCATACAATCCGTCCAGCGGTCTATTCTACCTTGTTGCCAAAACGATGTCCGGGAAAATCCCGCCGTTGCCACCGAGCTATGTCGACCGCGCCGGCGAAAAGTTTCGGCATCAATTACTGACAAAGATGTCTTATTAGGAACCAGTTTATTACACTTACCCGGTGAATGTTTTTTCCAACGAGGAACCGATTAATGAGCCATTCCGAAACGCTGTACGCACAGGCACAACAACTGATCCCCGGCGGGGTGAATTCTCCGGTGCGCGCCTTTAATGGCGTCGGCGGAACGCCGCTGTTTATTGAGCGGGCGGACGGCGCCTGGCTGTACGATGTAGATGGTAAGGCCTATATCGACTATGTCGGATCCTGGGGACCGATGGTGCTCGGCCATAATCATCAGGCGGTACGTGATGCGGTCATCGACGCGGTAGGCCGGGGCCTGAGCTTTGGCGCCCCCACCGAAATCGAAGTGAAAATGGCCGCCCTGGTGACCGAACTCATGCCGTCAATGGATATGGTCCGCATGGTGAACTCCGGCACCGAGGCCACCATGAGCGCCATTCGCCTGGCCAGGGGTTATACCGGCCGAGATAAGATCATCAAATTCGAGGGCTGCTATCACGGCCATGCCGACGGCCTGCTGGTGAAAGCCGGTTCCGGCGCGCTGACCCTGGGCCAGCCCAGTTCTCCGGGCGTGCCGGCGGATTTTGCCAAGCACACCCTGACCTGCACCTTTAACGATGTCGAATCGGTGCGCCAGGTGTTCGAGCTGTATCCGCGTGAAATCGCCTGCATCATCGTCGAGCCGGTGGCCGGTAATATGAACTGCGTGCCGCCGCTGCCGGATTTCCTGCCGGGGCTGCGGGCGCTGTGCGATGAATTCGGCGCGCTGTTGATTATCGACGAGGTCATGACAGGTTTCAGAGTGGCGCTGGCGGGGGCGCAGGATTATTACGGCGTGGTGCCGGACCTGACCTGCCTGGGCAAGATTATCGGCGGCGGTATGCCGGTGGGGGCCTTTGGCGGCCGGCGTGAAGTCATGCAGGTGCTGGCGCCCACCGGGCCTGTTTATCAGGCCGGTACCCTGTCGGGCAATCCCATCGCCATGGCCGCGGGATACGCCTGTCTGAATGAAATCGCCAAGCCGGGTATCTACCAGACCCTGACCGGGCTCACTGAACGATTGGCGCAAGGGTTGCTTAACGCGGCGCGGGCCGAAGGCGTTCCCCTGGTGGTCAATCACGTCGGCGGCATGTTCGGACTGTTTTTTACCGATGCGCCCGCGGTGACCTGTTACCGGGATGTCATGGCCTGTGATATAGAACGCTTTAAGCGCTTTTTCCATATGATGCTGGAAGAAGGCGTCTACCTGGCGCCCTCGGCCTATGAATCCGGCTTTATGTCGCTGGCGCACAGCCACGAGGATATCGACCGCACCGTGGATGCCGCCCGCCGCAGTTTTGCCAGGTTATAACGCCGGCATAAGCGTCACAGGGCGGGGAAACACACTGGGACAATAAGGCGGGTCAGCGCAAGCTGCCAGCCCGCTAATCAATAGACAAAACTCACCGGCGCGCCGCCGCCGGGATGAGGCAAAATACCCATGGGAATGCCGTAGATTTGCTCCAGCACGTCACCCCGCATCAACGCCTCCGGCGAGCCCTGGGCGATGATTTCGCCGCTGCGCAACGCCGCCAGATAGTCGCAATAGCGGGCCGCCATATTGATATCGTGCAGTACGACGATAACCGTCAGGCCCCGTTCATGGCTCATGCGCTTAATCAGCGCCAGAACATCCACCTGATGGGCAATATCCAGCGCTGAGGTGGGTTCATCCAGTAACAGGCACCGACTATCCTGCGCCACGGTCATGGCCATCCAGGCGCGCTGACGTTCGCCGCCGGACAGGCTGTCCACCAACCGCTGGGCGAAGGATTGCAATCCCACCAGTTGGATGGCGTCTTCCACATGCTCCCGGTCGGCCGCGCCGAACCGGCCCAGCGCGCCGTGCCAGGGATAACGGCCCAACGCCACCAATTCGCGCACCGTCAGACCTTCCGCCGGCGGCAGCTGCTGAGGCAAATACGCCACCTGGCGGGCAAAGGCTTTACTTTCCCAGGCCGATAGCGGTTTGCCATTAAGCCGGGCTTCGCCGCCGGTGGCGTCCTGATGCCGGCCGAGGATTTTCAGCAGGGTGGATTTTCCCGAGCCATTGTGGCCGATAAGGCCGCAAACCTTGCCCCGGGGAAATGAAAATGAGAGCGGCTGAAGCAGTACCCGGCCGGGAACCGAAAAACTCACCTGGTCTAAGACGAAATCGGCGTGCTGTGATACGAGAGAATCTTGCATAACCCCAATCTTGTTTGCGCGGCTGATAAAGTTAATGAGAATTATTCAAAGACGCAATCATAGGCGTAACGGATTGGGGTCTGCAAGGGGAATCTCGCGCCGGTTCACATGGTCCGCCCGCTGAATACCGTCCACCACTGCATGATAGCGTTGGCGCGCGCTCTTTTACGCCCTCGGTTCAGGCCACGGTGATAGCGGGTTTACCATACTGTGGGCCGCTCGGTCGGGCGGAAAAACCATGCCCGATTCGACCCCATCAGCATGGTTTCCCTTTAACAGGCTCGTAGTCACGCTCGGTGTTGGCGGGCCTAGCGTGCCATGAGGCACTCCCCCTTTAACACGCGCTCAATTTAACATTTGGCGTTCGCCGGCGTTTATTTCCCAAACATATCCTTGATCCAGCCGGCGACCCCATCGCTCTTTTCCGAATCCTGAGCCGGTTGCTGCTGCTGGGCCGGCTGTTGCGCCGGTTGTCCGTCGCCCGGCTGTGTCGGCACGCCCGGCTGCTGCACTATGGGCTGGCTGGCCTGGCACAACGACTGCGGACTATCGGTCCAAACCGGGATTACCCGCATATTGCTGTCGCCGCCGCAAATAAAGTTACCGGCATAATCGATGGAGATCGAGTTGATCCCCTCCGGCGGAATTAAATTTAACGTCAGCGGCGGCTGGTTTTCCAGGTAACGACGATAGAGGGTCAGCGCGCCGTTGGCGCCGGTTATCTTGGCCGGGCCGTTGTTGTCGCGGCCGACCCAGGTGACGGTCACTTCCTTGCCGTCCACCCCGGCAAACCAGCTATCCCGTAAATCATTGGTGGTGCCGGTTTTACCCGCCAGATGGAAGTTGGGGAATTTTACCGACAGCGAGCGGGAAGTCCCGCGCGCCACCACCTGCTGCATACCGTACAAGGTCAGGTAAGCCGCCTGGGCCGGCACCACGCGTTCCGCCTGCGGGAAGCTCTGGTACAACACCCTCCCGTCCTCGCTGATAACGGAACGCACCGCCGACAGCGGCGCTTTGTTGCCGCCGCTGGCAATGGCCTGGTACTCCTGCGCCACTTCCATCGGCGTCAGGCTGATAGCCCCCAGCAGCATCGACGGCACCGGGTCGATAACCTCTTTCGGAATACCCAGTTTTTGCAGAGTGCCGCTGATCTCCGGCAACCCCACCGACAGCCCCAGATTCACCGTCGGCACATTCAGCGAGTTGGCCAGGGCATCCACCAGCATCACCTTGCCGCGGAATTCACGATCGTAATTTTTAGGCGCCCACAGGGTACCGTTGGGCTGCCTGAGGGAAATCGGCTCATCCGCCAGCCAGGTATTGAGGCGATATTTATCAGGCTGGCTCAGGGCGGTAAGGTAGGTGGCGGGTTTTGCCAGCGACCCCACCGGACGGCGGGCGTCCATGGCGCGGTTGAAACCGGCGAACTGTGGTTGCGATCCGCCCACCATGGCGCGGACTTCGCCGCTAAAGCGGTCCACCACCACCATCGCGCTCTCCAGGTCGTTGACCCCCCTGGCGGCACGCAGCGCCGGAACGCCGTCTTCCACCGCCTTTTCCGCCGCATCCTGGGAAATCGGATCCAGGGTGGTAAAGATCTTCACACCGGACAGATCGTTGAATTTATCACCCAGCTTCTGCTGCAGCTCCTGGCGCACCATCTGCATAAACGCCGGCTGCGGCGTAATCACCCCGCCGCGCGGCTGCACGCCCAGCGGACGTGCGCTCAGCATGTTATACAAATCGCCGTCAATCACCTGCTGTTCCTGCAACAATCTCAATACCAGGTTGCGGCGCTCCAGCGCCAGCTGCGGATTACGCCAGGGATTATACAAAGAGGCGCCTTTGACCATGCCCACCAGCAGCGCCTGCTGATCGAGGCTGAGTTCGTCCACCGGCCGGCCGAAATAATAGAGGCTGGCCAGGGGAAACCCGCGGATTTGCTCGCTGCCGCTCTGACCGAGATACACTTCGTTCAAATAGAGTTCGAGGATGCGATCCTTGCTGTAACGGTAGTCGAGGATCAGGGCCATATAGGCTTCATTGGCTTTACGCCACAGAGATCGCTCATTGGTCAAAAAGAGGTTTTTCACCAGTTGCTGGGTAAGCGTGCTGCCGCCCTGTACCGCACGGCCGGCGGTGATATTCGCCAGAAACGCGCGACCGATGGAGGAGATGCTGATACCGTCATGCTGATAAAAATGGCGATCTTCGGTGGCAATCAGGGTATCCACCAGCAAATCGGGGAAACCGGCGCGGGGCACAAACAGCCGCTGCTCGCCGTTGGGGGATTGCAGCATGGTGATAAGTTTGGGATCGAGCCGGAAAAAACCGAAATTGCGCTGGGTATCCTGATTTTGGATTTCCAGCAGCTTGTCGCGATCAAACGTCAGAAGGGCGTGGATTTGTCCCTCTTTGCCGTCGGGAAAATCGAACGGACGACGCAACATGTCGATGCTATTGGCCCGCACGGTAAATTCCCCCGGTCGGGTGATACGGCTTACCTGGCGATATTGCATGCCTTCCAGCAGGTTGACCATCTCGTTCTTGTTATAGGGCATGCCCGGCTCGAGGTTGACCATGCGGCCGTAGACCGCCGCCGGCAATTGCCAGACTTTGCCGTCGATTCGGCTGCGCACCTGGGCGTCGAGATAAAAACCATAGCAAACCAGCACAATCATCAGCAGGATAAAAAGTTTTATCATCCAGCCCAGCAGACGCCTTCTTTTACGCGGCGGACGCGACTTCCCTTTCCCTTTATGCGGCGGCATCACATTTTCCTCTTCGTCGTCATAATCATCCTGATCGTCTTCATAGTCGTCATCACGGCGGCTGCGCGCCGGCTGCTTACGTGGCACTTTGCGATCGGACGGCCGTCCATGACGTCCGATTGGTTCGCGGTCATCCCCAGACATCGTTGTTACTCTCCATACTACCGACGGAATCCCCGCCTACTCTGTTCCCCTGCCGGCATCTGCGATAGGGGAAACCTCTGAAATTAAACTCGATATTACTGATATTTCTTGGTACGCCGGGTCGGTGAAGCCCGCCCGGGATCATCCGGCCACACATGTTTGGGATAGCGCCCTTTCATCTCTTTTTGCACTTCGCGGTAAGCACCCTGCCAGAATGCCGCCAGATCGCCGGTGATTTGCAACGGATGCCGCGCCGGCGACAAAAGTTCCAGTACCAGCCCGACGCGGCCGTCCGCCAGCATCGGGGTACGCTGTTCGCCGAATATTTCCTGCATCCGCACCGCCAATACCGGCGGCTCGTCGTGGCGGTAACGCACCGGCAGCCGACTGCCGGTGGGCACAGTGTAGTGGCTGGGCAGCGCACTCTCCAGCCGTTGACGCAATTGCCAGTCCAACAGCCGCATCAGCGCTTCGCTGACATTCACCTGTCTAAGCGCGCGCACATCGTGCACGCCGGCCAACGAAGGCTGCAGCCATAACGGCAGATTCGCCAGAAGCGCGGCATCGTCCACCGCCGGCCAGTCTGTTTCCGGCAGCCACTCGCGGGCGCACAGCAGGCGTTGGCGAAGCTGCTGCGCCGGTTCATCCCAATTGAGCACCGACAGGCCCTGCTCCCCAACCCAGGTCAGCAGCGCTCGCTGCATCAATTCGGCGGACGGTCTGGCCTGCGGTTGCTCAAGCAATACCAGGCTGCCGAGCCGCTCCCGTCGCACCACCCGCAAACTGCCTTTCTCCCGGTCCCACTGCATGGCGGTTTCCACGGTGACCCACTGAGGGAATTTCTCGGTGAGTATGGCGATATCCAGCGGCATTGCCAACCGAATGGCCGCATCGGGGTTATGGCTCAATTGCAGCAGACCCGGCGCAATCAGCCATTCGGCGGCGGACAGGGCTTCGTCGGGAGCCAGCGCGGCTCCGAGACCGTTGGAAAGCAGGTAACGCCCCGAGGCATCCCGGCGACGGGCAATGCGATCCCGGAAACCCCAGGCCAACAATTCTTCCGCCCGCCCGCTATCCGGCTTGCCCCAGCGCGGCGACAACCGCCCGGCCAGCTGTTTGGCGCGCCGCAGCCAGTGGGATTGCGGTCGGGCCAAATAATCGCGCAGATCGGGCGAGCCGCTGCGGGGCGGTTCTTCAATAATCGCCGCCAGCAGCGCGGCGGTGGCCAGACTGTCGTCATGGCCTTCGCCGTGGCACAGCATTGCCGCCAGGCGGGGATCGCAGCCCAGTTGCGCCATGGCGCGCCCGACGGCGGTAAGCCGTCCGACATCGTCGGTGGCGCCCAATTGCAGCAAGGCGCCGCGGGCCGCGGCCAATATCGGCTCCGGCGGACTGTCCAGCCAGCGGAGTTCCGAAGCGTCACGGCAGCCCCACAGCAGCAGCTCCAGATACAGGCCGCACAGGTCGCTGTGCAGAATTTCCGGCTGGCCGTATTCCGGCGCCCGCTCGGCCTGCGGCTGACTGAACAGATGCCAGCAGATGCCCGGCGTCAGCCGGCCGGCACGGCCGGCGCGCTGCGCCATGGAAGCCTGGCTGATGCGTTGGGTCTGCAGCCGGCTAAGGCCGCTGCGGGCATCGAAGTCGGTAACCCGTTCCAGGCCGCTGTCCACCACCAGCCGGATCCCTTCGATGGTCAGGCTGGTCTCGGCGATATTGGTGGCCAGCACCACCTTACGGCGTCCTGCGTCCGCCGGCCGGATGGCCCGCTGCTGCTCGTCCAGGGACAGCGCGCCGTACAGCGGGCATAAGTCCACGTCCGACGCCACCAGCGCCGCCAGCAAATCCCGTACGCGGCGGATCTCGGCGACGCCGGGCAAAAACAGCAGCAATGACCCGGGATGGAGCCGCAGCATGCGGCTCACATCGGCGGCGATGGCCGGTTCAGGCCACCCTTGGGACGGCAGCGGATGATACGACCGTTCCACCGGGAAACTGCGGCCGACGGAACGGATGACCGGCGCGCCGGGCAACAGCGTCAACAGCCGCTCATCGTCAAGGGTGGCGGACATGATCAGCAAACGCAGATCCTCGCGCAACCCCTGCTGTACATCAAGCAGCAGGGCCAGCGCCAAATCCGCCTGCAGGCTGCGTTCATGAAACTCATCCAGGATCACCAGCGACACGCCGGGCAGCTCGGGATCCTGTTGCAACATACGGGTCAGTATGCCCTCGGTCACCACCTCCAGCCGGGTCCCGCCGCCGATGCGGCTCTCGGCGCGCATGCGGTAGCCCACGGTCGCCCCGACATTCTCCCCCAGTTGCGAAGCCAGCCGCAGGGCGATATTTTTGGTCGCCAGCCGCCGCGGCTCCAGCATCAATATGCGCCCCGGCAGTTCGGCGCGGCGCAGTATTTCCAGCGGCAGCCAGGTGGATTTGCCGGCGCCGGTGGGGGCGTGCAACAGCACCTGTCCGGCGTCTCGCAGCGCCGCCAGCAGTTCATCCACCACGGCGCTGACCGGTAATGACGTCACGTTGTCTCCGTTAAGGGTTAACATTTAAAGTCGGGCATTGTAGCATCGCTTGATTAAAGAACAGAACAATCGGCATCCCCGTAAACATTTTCCACCGGATTTACCGCGGGGATTACACTATTTTTCCAGGATTCCGTGGAGGTACACGCCCTATGACCGACACCCGGCGTCTGTTTTTTGCCCTGCCGTTACCGGAAAAACTCCGGCAAGAGGTGATCCAATGGCGTGCCGCGCAGTTTCCGGCCGAGACCGGGCGACCGGTTGCCGCGGACAATCTGCACCTTACCCTGGCGTTCCTTGGGGAGGTCAGCGCCGTTAAAGAGCAGGCTTTACGCGCGGCGGCCGGCCGATTGCAACAAGCGGCCTTCCAACTGACCCTCGACGATTGCGGTCATTGGCCGCGCCCCGGCGTGGTTTGGCTCGGTCTGCGCAGCCCGGCGCGGGGTTTGCTGCAGTTGGCGCAGTGGCTGCGGGCGCAGGCCGCCCGCAATGGCTGCTACCAAAGCCCTATGCCTTATCACCCGCATATCTCACTATTGCTCCAGGCATTTACCGGCGTCTCCCTGCCTGACGGCACGCCGGGCTGGCGAACGGAGGTTACCGCCTTCAATCTGTATCATTCGGCGTTTGAAAACGGCCGTACCCGATATATGCTGCTGGAAAGCTGGCCGCTCACGGCGCGGCTCCCATGATCCTCCAACGGAACATCCCCTAACGGAAACCCTATGCAATTTACACCGGTGTTAAAGCCCGCCCGTTTGATACAACGTTACAAACGGTTTCTGGCGGATGTGGTCACAGCCGACGGCGAGGAATTAACGATTCATTGCGCCAATACCGGTGCCATGACCGGTTGTGCGGTGCCCGGCGACCAGGTGTGGTACTCAACGTCGGATAATCGCAAGCGCAGATATCCGCACAGTTGGGAACTAACCCAAACCGCTTGTGGTCAATGGATAGGAGTGAACACGCTTCGGGCCAATCACCTGTTGGGAGAGGCGTTATGTTCCAATGCCGTTCCGGAGTTGTCCGGTTATCAGAGCTTCAGGGCCGAAGTGGGCTATGGTGCAGAAAATAGCCGTGTTGACTGGTTATTATCAGCAGAAAATCGCCCTAACTGCTATATTGAGGTGAAATCGGTAACATTGTTGCAGCAACAATGGGGATACTTTCCCGATGCCGTAACAATACGTGGACAAAAACACTTACGAGAATTACAAGCTATGGTGGAATCGGGGCAGCGAGCCGTCCTGTTTTTCGCGGTGCTGCACTCCGGCATTACCCGGGTGGCGCCCGCGCGGCATATCGATCCGCTATATGCAGAAATGTTATTGCAGGCGCAGCGCAGAGGAGTAGAAGTACTTTGCTATGGTGCGCAGTTATCTCCTGACGGTATAAGGTTGCACACACCGATACCGTTTTTTAATTTTGATGATGATTTAAGCCGTGAAAACAACAAAAGGTCCCGTATTTCCTTGGCTTAAGGGGTCGTCGAATACGCCTTTCTTGGCACTCTTGTCAAGTGGACGTCAGGAATAATTGCCAACCATAGCGTCATCTGTTATTTATAGCGGCCTGTTTTTTCCCCACGTTGGGGATCGATAGTGCGTGTTATGAAGGAGAAGCAACATGCAAGAAGGGCAAGACCGTAAGACATCCTCCTTGAGCATTCTCGCCATCGCCGGGGTGGAACCATACCAGCAGAAGCCGGGTGAAGAGTATATGAACCCCGCCCAGCTACTGCATTTCAGGCGTATTCTCGATGCGTGGCGCAACCAGCTCAGAGATGAGGTGGGGCGCACCGTTTCACATATGCAGGACGAGGCGGCCAACTTCCCCGACCCGGTCGACCGGGCGGCGCAGGAAGAAGAATTCAGCCTCGAACTGCGCAACCGCGATCGGGAACGAAAGTTAATCAAGAAGATCGAAAAGACCCTGAAAAAGGTGGAAGACAGTGATTTCGGCTACTGCGAATCCTGTGGAGTGGAAATTGGTATTCGTCGCCTGGAAGCGCGGCCGACCGCCGATTTATGTATTGATTGCAAGACGCTTGCTGAAATCCGCGAAAAGCAGATGGCAGGCTAAGAATCAATCACGTTTACCGATGCCTCTCAGGGAACAGAGTTCGGGCATCGGGATAACGCTACCGGTTCGCCTTTCCTCATAAATGTCTGCACATAGCCAATATACGGGGCGTTTCGCCCCTTCGCCTTCAGGCGCCCTCCATTTCGGATCCCTTGTGGCCGCCCTGGGCAGCTATCTTCAGGCCCGAGCGTCACGCGGGCTGTGGCGGGTCCGTATCGAAGACATCGATCCTCCCCGCGAAATCCCCGGCGCCGCCGACACCATCTTACGCCAGTTGGCTGATTACGGCCTGCATTGGGACGGCCCGGTGTGGTACCAGTCACGACGCCATGAAGCCTATCTCGACGTGCTGGCGGATTTGAAACGGCGCGGACTCAGCTATTATTGCCATTGCAGCCGCGCCCGTATCCAGGCTCTCGGCGGCCGCTATGACGGTCAGTGCAGCCGGCTCGCATTGCCGCCGGAGCATGCCGCCATTCGTTTGCGCCAGTGCGGACCGGTCATGTCTTTTCACGATCGCCTGCGCGGCGAGATCCTGGCCGACCCGGCCTTGGCGCGGGAGGATTTTATCATCCGCCGCCGCGACGGGCTGTTTGCCTATAACCTGGCGGTGGTCGTGGATGACGCGGCGCAGGGGATTACCGAAGTGGTGCGGGGGGCGGACTTAATCGAACCCACCGTACGTCAATTGGCACTCTACCGGCAATTGGGTTATAAAGAACCGGCGTATATTCATTTACCGTTGGTACTGACCCCGGCCGGGACCAAGCTGTCAAAACAAAATCATGCGCCGGAGTTGCCCGGCGGCGATCCCCGCCCGACGCTACTGGCGGCGTTACGTTTTTTAAATCAACCGGTAGTGCAAGGGTGGCGGGATTTGACGCTGGGGAGTATGTTAGACTTGGCGATAGAGCACTGGTCGCTGTCGGCCGTACCGCTATCGTCTTGCGCCATCGAGCCGGTTATAAGCCCTGCCCCGTTCTCAAAGAACGCGGGGTGAGCTATTATTAGCCGCTGTTATTTGCTGCTACTGTTTATTTGTTACTATTGAGGTGTACTATTTTTACCCGTGTAGCCAACTTCTGCCGTAAGGTGTTAAACCGTGAAAGCGCGGAGACGGCACCAGAGGATAGACGCCCTTTGACGATTATCCCGCGCGATCAACACTCTATCTCCCGTAAGGAGATCAGTGAAAACGCATTGAAGGTGCTTTACCGCTTAAATAAAGCCGGGTATGAGGCCTATCTGGTCGGGGGCGGCGTACGCGACCTGCTGCTGGGTAGAAAGCCGAAGGATTTCGACATTACCACCAATGCCACTCCTGAACAGATGCGCAAGCTGTTTCGCAATTGCCGCCTGGTGGGCCGCCGTTTTCGTTTGGCCCACGTCATGTTCGGGCCGGAAATCATCGAAGTCGCCACCTTCCGCGGCCATCATTCGACCCATGAGCCGGAGGATGACGCCGTAGCCTCACAGGCGCCGGTAGCCGCGCTGCAAGCTCATAACGGCATGCTGCTGCGGGATAATATCTTCGGTTCCATTGAAGAAGACGCCCAGCGCCGCGACTTTACCGTCAACAGCCTGTATTACAGCGTGGCCGATTTCACCGTGCGCGATTATACCGGCGGGATGCGCGATTTGCAGGCGGGCATCATTCGCCTGATTGGCTCCCCGGAAACACGCTACCGGGAAGATCCGGTACGCATGCTGCGGGCGGTGCGTTTTGCCGCCAAGCTGAACATGACCGTGGATGCGGCCACCGCCGAGCCGATTCCGCGCCTGGCCTCCCTGCTTCGGGATATCCCCGCGGCGCGGCTGTTTGAGGAATCGCTGAAACTCTTGCAAGCCGGTTATGGCGAGCCCACTTACCGTCTGTTGTGCGAATACCAGTTATTCCAGCCGATGTTCCCCCTGATCAGCCGCAACTTCACCGAGCTTGGCGACAGTCATATGGAACGCATGGTGACGCAGGTGCTGAAAAACACCGATCAGCGTATTCAAAACAACATGCGGGTAAACCCGGCGTTCCTGTTTTCCGCCATGCTGTGGTACCCGCTGCTGGAACAGGCGCAAAAGCTGGCGCAGGAAGGCGGACTGGTCTACTTCGACGCTTTTTCACTGGCGCTGAACGATATCCTCGACGAACAGTGTCGCTCCCTGGCCATTCCCAAACGCCTGACGACGCTGATGCGCGATATCTGGCAATTGCAGCTGCGCCTTTCCCGCCGCCAGGGTAAACGGGCCTTCAAGCTGATGGAGCATCCGAAATTCCGCGCCGCCTACGATCTGCTGGCGCTGCGCGCCGGAGTGGAAAACAGCGCCGAACTGCAACGCCTGACGCAGTGGTGGGGAGAATTCCAGGTTGCCGCGCCGCCAAGCCAGAAATCCCTGCTCGGTACCCTGGGTGAAGATAGTGCGGGCCACCCGCGCCCGCGCCGTCCCCGTCGTCGTACCCCCTATCGCGACCCGGCGTAATGACGCCGGTCTGGCTGGCCATCGGCAGTAACCTGGCGGAACCCCTGCGCCAGGTTGATGCCGCGTTAATCGCCTTGTCCATGTTGCCCGATACGCAATTAACGGCCTGCTCCTCTTATTATCGCAGCCGGCCGCTGGGACCGCGGGATCAGCCTGATTATCTCAATGCGGTGGTGGGGTTTGATACCGCGCTTTCCCCCGAGACGCTATTGCAACACACCCAGGCCATTGAACGGCAACAGGGGCGCGTACGCAAAGCCAACCGCTGGGGACCCCGCACTCTCGATCTTGATATCCTGCTGTTTGGCGACCGGCAAATACATACCGATCGGCTGACCATCCCGCACTACGATATGAAAAACCGCGAATTTATGCTTTATCCGCTGGCGGAACTCGCCCCCAAAATGGTTTTTCCCGATGGCGAGCGGCTTGACGCCCTGCTGTCCCGAGTGCCGCTCAACGGCCTGGACTTCTGGGACGACCTGCACCGCGGACAGCGCTTCTAACCGACGGTGGTCGCCGTCATCCTTCACCATCAAGCCCGCATCACCCCGATGACTCACTCCGCCCGCCCACGCCGGTCGGTTATCATCCAGATACTTGCAATTACCATGACTCTGTTGCGCCGACCAGATCGGATAATTTTCCGCGGTTTTTATGCAGAGATCGCTATCACCCTTTAGCCGGTTCCTTTAGAATAATCCGCCATTCTGTAATGTTTAGCCTACTCCGGCCAGACTGAGGTTATGATGAAAATGACCACCGTTTCCCATCTGCGCGCATGGAAACAGCAAAAGCGCAAATTCGCCTCCATTACCGCCTACGACGCCAGCTTTGCCCGACTATTCGAGGAGGCGGGCATCCAGGTTATGCTGGTGGGGGATTCCCTCGGCATGACCATGCAGGGACACGACTCAACCCTGCCGGTCCGGGTGGAAGACATTGTTTACCATACCCGCTGCGTACGGCGCGGAGCGACGGCCTGCCTGTTGCTGGCGGATTTGCCGTTCATGAGTTACGCCACGCCGGCGCAAACCTATGAAAGCGCCGCTGAACTGATGCGCGCCGGCGCCAATATGGTCAAGCTGGAAGGCGGGTCCTGGCTGGGGGACACCGTGCGCGGTTTGACCGAACGGGCGGTGCCGGTGTGCGGCCACCTTGGCTTGACCCCTCAGTCGGTGAATATCTTCGGCGGCTATAAAATACAGGGCCGCGACGCCGACAGCGCCGAGCAGTTATACAAAGACGCCCAGGCCCTTGAGCAGGCCGGTGCGCAATTACTGGTGCTGGAATGCGTGCCGGTCTCCCTGGCGCAGCGAGTCACCGAGGCGCTGTCCATACCGGTTATCGGTATCGGGGCAGGGAATGTCACCGACGGACAGATTCTGGTCATGCAGGACGCACTGGGTATTACCGGGCAGGGTACGCCCAAATTCGCGAAGGATTTTCTCGCTCAGGGGGGAGATATCCGCTCAGCCGTTCGCTTGTTTGCCGAAGAAGTGGAACAAGGCATTTACCCCGCCCCGGAGCATAGTTTTTTCTAATTGACAGGAGAGATGGCGTGCTAATTATCGAGACCCCGCCGCTATTGCGTCAAACCGTCAAACAGTGGCGGCAGGAAGGTAAACGTATTGCGCTGGTGCCCACCATGGGTAATCTGCACGACGGTCATATGACTCTGGTGGACGAAAGCCGTGCCCGGGCCGATATCGTTGTGGTCAGTATATTTGTGAACCCGATGCAGTTTGATCGCGCCGAAGACCTGGCGGCCTATCCCCACAGCTTGCAGGAAGACTGCGAAAAACTGACCCGCCGGGGGGTGGACATGGTTTTCGCCCCGGCGGCGGAAGTCATTTACCCGCAAGGATTGGAAGCTCAGACATTTGTGGATGTTCCGCGGTTTTCCGGCATCTTGGAAGGCGCTCTACGTCCGGGTCATTTCCGCGGCGTGGCCACCATTGTCAGCAAGCTGTTTAATCTGGTTCAACCGGACGTGGCCTGTTTCGGTCAGAAGGATTACCAGCAGTTGGCATTGATTCGCCAGATGGTGGCGGATATGGGCTACGATATCGACATCGTCGGCGTTCCCACGGTACGGGACGCCGACGGCCTGGCATTAAGTTCACGCAACGGCTATCTCAGCGCCGAGGAGCGCCTTCTGGCGCCGCAGTTGCACAAGGTATTGGAGTCGTTGGTGACCAAGCTGAAAAATGGCGAACGTCACACCGGCGATCTGCTGGAAGAAGCGGCAAACCAGCTGAAGCTGGCGGGATTATCCCCTGACGCCCTGGATATCCGCGATGCCCTCACGTTGCGGCCCCTGACGGCCGAAAGTACCAGGGCGGTGATTCTGATGGCCGCCTGGTTGGGTAAGGCGCGTTTAATCGACAATGCACAAGTTGACCTGACTCTTTAAAGGTGTTTGACTCTATACCTGTCATACTTCAAGTTGCAGGTGCGTTGGCTTTCCTCGCTCACCCCAGTCACTTACCTGAGTAAGCTCCTGGGGCTTCGCTGCGTTGCCGCCTTCCTGCAACTCGAATTATTTAAGGTATATATTGATTGCACCGACCGAAATCCATTTTTGAACTCCCCCCGCGGGAAAGTACAAAGGCTTAACGTTATGCTACGCACCATGCTACGAGGTAAGCTGCACCGGGTCCATGTTACCCAGGCGGATTTACACTATGAAGGTTCTTGCGCCATCGATCAGGATTTTCTTGAGGCAGCGGGTATTCTGGAGTACGAGGCTATCGATATTTACAACGTCGATAACGGCCAGCGTTTTTCCACCTACGCCATCGCCGCCGAACGCGGGTCGCGCATTATTTCCGTTAACGGTGCGGCAGCACGGTGCGCCTGTGTCGGCGATCTGCTGATTATCTGCGCCTACGTGCAATTACCCGATGAAGAAGCCCGGCGTCATCAACCGAAAGTCGCCTATTTCGACGACGAAAATCAATTGAAACGGACCGCCAAAGCGGTGCCGGTTCAGGTGGCCTGATTTTTCCCTTAATGCCGCCGCGGCGTCCCCTCCCTCCCGGGATAAGGGGCGCCGGTAAAACCCTCCCCCGTCAGGTACGCAATCCGCTTCCGCGTTGAATCAGGTACCAGCATAACCAATAAAACCCCAGAATAAAAATAATCAGTACCGACAGGGTCAGCGCCAGCGGGACATCGCTGATACCGAGAAAGCCGAACCGGAAGCCGCTTATCATATACACGATAGGATTTAATTTTGACACCGCCTGCCAGATAGGCGGCAACAGGGTCAAGGAATAAAACACCCCGCCCAGATAAGTTAGCGGCGTCAGGATGAAGGTGGGAATCAGGCTGATATCGTCAAAGCTTTTGGCGAAGACCGCATTTAACAGGCCGGCCAGGGAGAACAGCACCGCGGTAAGCACCAGGGTAATGGTCACCACCCACCATGAGTGAACATGGAAAGGCACAAAAAACAGCGACACCGCGGTCACCAGGATACCGACTAAAATCCCGCGCGCTACCCCACCCCCCACGTATCCGGCGATAATCACATGGGTGGGCACCGGTGCGACCAATAACTCTTCAATGTTGCGCTGAAATTTGGCGCTGAAAAATGACGAGGCCACATTGGTGTAGGCGTTGGTGATCACCGCCATCATAATCAGGCCCGGCACGATAAATTGCATGTAGGAGAAACCATGCATATCCCCGATGCGCGAACCGATAAGATTACCGAAAATGATAAAATAGAGCGTCATGGTAATCACCGGCGGCACCAGGGTTTGAATCCAGATACGGCCGAAACGGTTAATTTCTTTACGCCAGATACTCTGTAACGCTATCCAATACAGCCGCATCATGCTTTAGCTCTCCTGCTGTCCCTATCATCCGTCACCAGCGTTACAAACAGCTCTTCCAGCCGATTGGCCTTGTTGCGCATACTCAGTACCTGCACGCCCTGGGCGCTCAATTGGCTAAACAGACTGTTCAATCCCTGCTCGCGCATCACCTCCACCTCCAGGGTGCCGGTGTCCAACAGCTGGTTGCGATAACCCTGTAACTTGGGCAAGGCGCTTTTTGCCGCCAAATCGAGGATAAACGTCTCGGATTTCAATTTGGAAAGCAGCTGGCGCATGGAGGTGTTTTCCACCAGTTCGCCGTTTTGAATTATACCGATATTGCGGCAGAGCATTTCTGCTTCTTCCAGATAGTGGGTGGTTAAGATAATGGTGGTGCCGCTGCTGTTCAGGTCACGCAGGAAGCCCCACATCGAGCGGCGCAGCTCGATATCCACGCCGGCGGTGGGTTCGTCGAGAATCAATAGCTTAGGCTCATGCATCAGGGCGCGGGCGATCATCAGGCGACGTTTCATCCCGCCGGACAGCATGCGCGCGCGTTCCTCGCGTTTACCCCATAAATCTAATTGTTTGAGGTATTTTTCGGCGCGTTGTTCCGCCACTTTGTGCTCGACGCCGTAATAGCCGGCCTGATGCACCACGATCTGCGAAACGGTTTCAAAGGGGTTGAAATTGAATTCCTGCGGAACCAATCCCAGTTGGCGTTTGGCGTTAACGATGTCTTTATCGATATCGTAGCCGAACACCCTGACCTTGCCGGACGACTTATTCACCAATGCGCTGATAATGCCGATGGTGGTGGATTTTCCGGCCCCGTTCGGGCCAAGCAGCGCATAAAAATCCCCGGCTTCCACGTTCAAATCTATCCCTTTTAGCGCCTGTACGCCTCCCGCGTAGGTCTTGGTTAACTTTTCCAATTCCAGTGCATATGTCATATGTAGCGAATTACCTTATTCTCAGTGGACGTGACGAACTAATTTAAAAAAAACTAGGCATAGCCTATATTAACCCATCGCAATATGACGCTACGGGCTAAAAACCACAATGAAAGACATCACCGATCTCATCTCCAATAACCAGGCGTGGTCCAAACATCTTAAAGAGGAAGACCCGGGATTTTTCGAGCAATTATCTCTGGCCCAGCGGCCGCGCTTTTTATGGATCGGCTGTTCAGACAGTCGTGTCCCGGCGGAGCGCCTGACCGGGCTGGAGCCCGGCGAGCTTTTTGTCCATCGCAACGTGGCCAACCTGGTCATTCATACCGATCTGAATTGTTTGTCGGTGGTGCAATATGCCGTGGACGTGCTGGAGGTCGAGCATATTATCATTTGCGGCCATTACGGCTGCGGCGGCGTTCAGGCCGCTATCGATAATCCTGAGCTGGGCCTGATAGACAACTGGCTGCTGCATATCCGTGATTTGTGGTACAAGCATAGCTCACTGCTGGGGGAGCTCCACCCAGACGAGCGTATCAATACGCTGTGTGAGATTAACGTGATAGAACAGGTGTATAACCTCGGTCATTCCACCATTATGCGTTCGGCCTGGGCGCGCGGACAAAAAGTGCAGTTGCACGGCTGGGTCTACAGTATACATGATGGATTGCTGCGCAATCTGGATGTTTCGGCCACCAGCCGGGAAACATTGGAGCAGCGTTACCGTCAGGGTATCGCCACTCTGCTGCAACAGCACGGTAAGTAAGCCCCGCTCCGACCTCGTTGGCGCTCTCCCTTTAACAGGCTCGTTGCGCGTTCAGTGTAAGCGGGCCTACCACGCCATGAGGCACTCGGTCGGGCAGAAAAACCATGCCCGATTCGACCTCATTGGCACGGTCTCCCTTTAACAGGCTCGTTGCGCGTTCAGTGTAAGCGGGCCTACCGCACCATAGGGCACTCCGGCGGGCAGAAAAACCATGCCCGATTCGACCTCATTGGCACGGTCTCCCTTTAACAGGCTCGTTGCACGTTCAGTGTAAGCGGGCCTACCGCACCATAGGGCACTCCGGCGGGCGGAAAAACCACGCCCGCTTCGACCCTATTGGCGCGCTCTCCCTTTAACAAGCTCGTTGCACGTTCAGTGTAAGCGGGCCGCACCATAGGGCGCTCTCCCTTTAACAAGCTTGATTCATGATCGGTGATGGCGGGCCATGATGGCTTGGCGGCAGGGGTTATTCTTCCAGTTTCAGCACTTTGCCGACATAGGGCAGATGCCGGTAGCGTTGGGCGTAATCGATGCCGTAGCCGACGACAAATTCATCGGGAATGACAAAACCCACCCACTCCACCGTCACCGCGACTTCGCGCCGGTCCGGTTTATCCAGCAGGGTGCAGATGGCCAGAGACTTGGGCTGGCGCAACTTCAGTATCTCGCGGACTTTGCTCAAGGTGTTGCCGGAGTCGATGATATCCTCCACGATCAGCACGTCCTTGCCGCGAATATCTTCATCCAGGTCCTTGAGGATTTTGACGTCGCGGGTGCTGCTCATGCCGCTGCCGTAGCTGGAGGCGGTCATAAAATCCACTTCATGAGGTACGGTCACGACGCGGCATAAATCGGCCATAAACATAAAAGAGCCGCGCAACAGGCCGACCAATACCATTTCGCTGCCGCTTGCCTGATAATGCGCGCTGATTTCGCGCCCCAGTTCGGCAATGCGGGTTGCGATCTCCTGCTCGGAAATCATGACGTCCACGGTGTGTTTCATAACAAAGCCAGAAAAAGAATCGGGAAAGGAAGCGGATTTTATCACAACCCGCCGGGTGCGGCGATATGTCCGTGCCGGCGCCCGGTTGATTACCGGAGAAATCTATTTATCCGCGACGGGGGACAGTCGGCCCAGGCTGAACCATACTTTGAACAGGTCTGCGTCGGCGGGTGCGGCGATGGACAAAAAACATAGGGCGCAAATCATTAAATATGATAACGTCATCGTATAATGACTGATTCAGGTTTTAACATGAAACACACCGTATTGACGATGCTGTTATTAGGGTTATTGGGGTTCTCCTCCGCGTCGCAAGCCTTGTCCGAAGCAGAAGCCGAGGATATGGCCGATTTAACCGCCGTGTTTGTTTATTTAAAAAACAACTGCGGTTATACCGATATGCCCAATGAACAGATACGCCGCGCCATTCTGATTTTCGCCCAGCAGAATCGTTGGGACCTGAGCAATTACGGCAGCTACGATATGCGCGCCATGGGAGAAGACAGTTACCGCGACCTGAGTGGTATCGCTATACCCACGCCGAAAAAATGTGAATCCCTGGCCACCAATTCGCTCAGCCTGCTCGCCTACGCCAAATAATGAGTTATTAAAGCATTTTGTGTGAAATTGCTCCGTGCATCCCCCAGCGGAGTTGGTTATCATGTTGCGCCGTTTTCTCATGGCGAATTCGCCGAGGATCAGCCCAACATGCCGCAACCCGATTTGTTACCAAAAGAAGCCTGGTGCGAGACGCTGCACGATAGCTTCGGCCAGCGTTTTGACGTAGATAAAATTCTGTTTCGGGAAAAGACCGAGCATCAGGACCTGATAATCTTCGAAAACGCCGCTTTCGGCCGGATCATGGCATTGGACGGCGTGGTGCAAACCACCGAGCGCGATGAATTCATTTACCATGAAATGATGGCTCATGTGCCCCTGTTGGCGCACGGCCAGGCCGAAAAGGTCCTGATCATCGGCGGCGGCGACGGCGCCATGCTGCGGGAAGTGTGCCGGCATTCCCAGGTAAAACACATCACCATGGTTGAAATCGACGCCGGGGTGGTGCAATTCTGCCGTCAATATTTACCCCAACACAACGCCGGCTCCTTTGACGATCCGCGTTTTCATCTGGTCATCGACGACGGCGTTAACTTCGTCACCCGCGGCCAAGAAAAATTCGATGTCATCATTTCCGACTGCACCGATCCCATCGGTCCGGGTTCCAGTCTGTTCACCTCGGCGTTTTATCAGGGCTGCGCTCGCTGCCTCAATAACGGCGGCATTGTTGTCGCGCAAAACGGCGTCTGTTTTCTACAACAGGACGAAGCGGTGGACAGTTATCGCAAACTCGGCGGCTATTTTGCAGATGTGGGATTTTACCAGGCGGCGGTACCTACCTATTACGGCGGCATCATGACCTTTGCCTGGGCCAGCCAGAATCCGGCGCTGCGCCACTGTGATATCGCCACTTTGCGGGCGCGGGCCGAAACGGCCGGGTTGGTTTGCCGCTACTATAATCCGGCGATTCATGTCGGCAGCTTCGCCCTGCCACAATACATACTGAATGCGTTATCAGCGTCCGTCTGAGACGGCATCCATAAGGAGGTGAATCCAATTGCAGAAGTTAAAACTACACGGCTTTAACAATTTGACCAAGAGCCTGGGTTTTTGTATTTACGATATCTGTTATGCCAAGACCGCCGACGACCGCGACGGTTATATCGCTTACATTGACGAACGATATAACGCCAATCGTTTAACGGAAATCCTGAGCGAAACCTGCGCCATGATCGGCGCCAGTATTCTCAACGTGGCGCGCCAGGACTACGAGCCACAGGGCGCCAGCGTGACGATCCTGGTGAGTGAAGAGCCGGTGGACCCCCTCAGTATCGATCAATCCGAACACCCCGGGCCGTTATCAAAATCGGTGGTGGCGCATCTTGATAAAAGCCACATCTGCGTCCATACCTATCCGGAAAGCCATCCGGAGGGCGGTTTATGCACCTTCCGCGCCGATATCGAGGTTTCCACCTGCGGCGTGATTTCACCGCTGAAGGCGCTGAATTACCTGATACACAAGCTGGAATCGGATATCGTGACCATCGATTACCGGGTGCGGGGTTTTACCCGCGACGTCTACGGCATCAAACACTATATCGACCATGAGATCAGTTCCATCCAGAACTTCCTGTCCAAAGATATGAAAGCGCTCTATCACATGATGGACGTGAATATCTACCAAGAGAATATTTTTCATACCAAGATGATGCTCAAGGATTTCGATCTCAAGCATTATCTGTTCAACGCCACCCCGGCCGATCTCAGTCCGGACGAGCGTAAAACCATCACTCAACTGTTATATAAAGAGATGCGGGAAATCTATTACGGCCGGAATTTACCGGTCATGTAATTAACCGGATGCGCGCCAACCGCCGTGGAGCAATGCGGCGGCGTTCATCGAATCGAAAGCATCCGGTACGGCCTTCTTAAGCACGCTCGATTCAAGTTGGGTAATGACAGGCAAGCAATCTTGGCCAATATTCGGCATCCTTGCCTTTGTGCGGGATGAAACAAGGCTGCCGTTTTTATGACTGGCGGAAGAAATCGCGGTACTGGGTTAACACCTGCAAAAAATCGTCGGAGCCACACAGCGACAGGCTCTCTTCGTCATAGTAATTCATGCCCTCTTCCAGCTCCTCGCTGACAAAGGTGAGTTCATTGGCGCGTATCATCACCTCTTCGCCATCGGTCCAGAGTGTGTACTCGTGACCCTCACATTGCCAACTGCGTTCAGTGCCGGCGAGCTGGCGTATCTGGGCTTCCACCTGATCAAGCAGGACGAAATCGCCTTTGACTTCCTCATTCAGCCAATGACCGATGGCCTCGTGCCCCATTGAGAACGTGACCTTTACCTGCCCGGTGATATCGCGCAAAAATTCATAATCCATTATCTTTCCCGCCTGCTGAAAGTGACCCGCCTTAAGATAGAATTTTAACCGGTCCACCATAAGAAAGCGTTAACTGAATGGGATTTCATAAAAATATATATTTCCGTATAAAATCAAGCAGAATTTGTTGGCGTTTAGAGCAATCTCGTCTTGCTGTTTAACAATGCATTAACTGAGACATAAACTGGCGAGGAGTGCGAATGACCATCACCTGATTACTTGCAATTGTTTGATGTGTTGAAAACATTAAACTCTAGTGGCTATTCCTCTTGAATAGCCTCCTCGCAGCGGCTTTTATTCGCCCCATGGTCGCACAATAATTTAATCATGGACTTATCGGAGCGGGACAAAGCAAGGGAAAGCGCGGTAGTGTCGTTTGGCCCGCTGTAGTTAACATTGGCACCTCTTTCAAGCAGGTATTTGGCCATCTCAACATGCCGGCAGTCCACAGCACGCATTAATGCCGTCCATTGCTTGCCATCCAATACGTTTATATCAGTATGATAAGATAAAAGTTGATTAAGAGCCTGTACATTTCCGCTGCCGGCTGCAAGGATCACTGGCGCTAAACCACCTTTACCTGGTGCCTGCATATTAACGCCCGCCATCATAATCAAGGCCCTGAGAACCTCTTCGCTCGCGCCATTATTTATAGCGATAGTGAGCGCTGTGTTGCCTTCATCGTTTTCAACATTAGGCTGTAGGTCTCTCTTTTTTGAAAGATTTATAATCAGCCCGGCATCGTTGTTGATAACAGCAAGCATTAAGGGGGTCAATGACTTTGCCCCGGCCTTATTCATATCGGCGCCAGCGTTGAGCAGAATGTCGATTGCGGTGGATGCATGAGCTCTGATGGCCAATGTCAATGCCGTATTGCCTTCCTTATCCCGGTCATTAAGTTGATGACCCTGCTGAATCAGTTGAGAAAGTTGCTGGGAATTATTCAATATGGCCGCCACCATTAATGCGCTTCGAAGAGACCCATCTAGGGAATTAATACTCGCCTTATTAGCAATAACGTTATTAAGAATATTAGTATTCAAGATAATTTTAGTCTCAGGAATTTCAGTGAATAAATCTATGACTCTAAGCGGGCATGCTATGCTGATATTGTAACTTCTTTTTTTACGGTTGAGATCGTACTGTTTTGAAAAAACGATATCATCATTTATGTTTAGCCTCCCCTGCTCTAATTCCCCCTCACTCTTAACGATTTCTTCTTTGATATTTTTAGGTAAAATAGCGGTAATCTGCACTAAAAAAGACACGGTGTTAGAAGCATTATTAATTTTTAATGGGAAGTCAGAATTAATCACTCCAAATTGATTATAAAACGAATTGGTTGGAGTATAATTTGAATTTAATTGAATATTATATTGAATCGAAGGCAGCATAATCTCTCCTGAAAAAAAAGATTGGATTTAAAAAAATAGTCTGACCGGTTAATTTAAACTCTATATTACCCAGAACAATACTGAAATAAAAATCATCATAGAAAAGCGTATCCGTTTATATTCAAACTCAATTAAAATGAGTTAAAATTGTGTCAATTATTTAAGTTTTATTTAACACACAAAAACTCCTTAACGTCGACACTTATTTATATGGAGCAGCAAAGAGGATACCGCTTTATTAAATATGAGGCATCCTCACAATAAAAAAGAATGTACCTCAGTCCGATTTTTTCAATCTGATCAATCATTACTTCCTGCGAATCAACTACCGGACTGAGTCTTACTTACTTTCTCTAATGAGCGAGGGGCGTTAAACACGCGGTTGCTGAGGCATAAATTGCCGTAGGGTATTAAAAATCATCATTGTGACGGCAGTCAGAATCGTCGGCAG
This sequence comes from Sodalis sp. dw_96, assembly GCF_018449575.1. GTDB lineage: Bacteria > Pseudomonadota > Gammaproteobacteria > Enterobacterales > Enterobacteriaceae > Acerihabitans. Next base: position 167,991 of record NZ_JAAVUT010000007.1, read on the forward strand.
CCAGATCCACCGCAGAGCAGGTTCGGTTACGATGGTATAGGTATAAACATTATCATCGTCCACTGGGAGAATGTCTTGATCTCTCGTAATATCGTACGGTGTCAAAGTTGGTAACAGCGCACCACTTGCCGATACATTATCTTTTAATACTGGCTCAGCTTCTGCTGGTGCTTTCGCGGGAATGGTGGTTGCTTCAATGTTTTTCATTGTTGTAAGCAACTCCGTTACCGGCGTTGAAGGTTCACGGGTCACTGAAATTTCCCCATTTTGTTTTAAGTTTTGCGATTGAACTGCTCCTTTAACGTCGATTTTGCTTTCAGAAACATGAGGAATTGATTGTTCATTTTTTAACAGCGGCGGTAACATCCCATCATTACCTCGTTTTATACGAATACCTTTGTATTGTTTTGCGTAGACAATATTATCATTGATTTTTAACTCACCTTGCTTGAGCTTCTTCTCATTTATTTTAATTTCTCTCTGTATTATTTTAGGAAAATAACCGGTACCAATCGCTGACCTAGATGCGATATCAATTGCATTTTTAACCTGTCTTGTTAGAGCGAAATTATTCAATTTATTTTTAAGCAATGGTGTGTAATTCGAGGTAGTATCTAAATGAAACGGTGCATTGGTATGAATCATGTCGAGCATATTTTTTCCTAAAAATGAATGGATAAAAGAGTGAATAGCCTTATAGACTGGGTTGAATCATACACAGGGCCTTGAAGCAATATACAAAAATCTTGGAAAAAATGAGTTCGCGTTTATTTTACTGAATGCAGATTAAATAATATAGTAAAAATATACACTAAATTCAAATCGCATTATAAAATTAAAAAATAATAAAAAAAGATTAGCATTTTATCTTACTTATTTTTTATTTGTTAAAAATATCTCTGGCTCCCTTCGCTTAGAAAAAGTAAAGTTTAACTGCATTCAATTACTAAGGAGCACAACATGCGTATTTCACCCCATAAAACTGAAGGGAAAATAATTGAAAAGGATTTATTAAGCAACTCAACAAGCTGGCAGGAATATCATGAAGCTAAACATTTGTTTCGCACATTAAAATCCGTAAGAATGCAGGAAAATACAGAATTAGAAAGACCGGTGGCGCCGGGAAAGGCCACTTACAAAAATCTTGCCACACGGCTGTTGCTTGCCACGAGTTACTCACCGATAGCATCAATGGCAGGTAATATTACCGCGCAAAGACATTATAGCCGTGACATTAGCTTCCAATCAATCGACGGAGGATTTTTCTCGGAAAATGGTGGTCCATTGGCTTACCAAGGCGCTGGTGCCGCCGCTTTACCCAATAAAACCGTTGATTCATTCCTACGCAATAGCGCAATAGCAGGCAAGAATAAGGCTCGACGAGTGGTTAGAAGCGCTGAAGAAAACGAATCCCCTTATCTCCCACCCACTGCTTCAGCCTTTAAAAGCTTGACCTCATACCTCATACATAACTCTTTGATAAAAAGAGAAAGTATAGAAACCCCCCTTGCTGTGATTAATGCTTTGAGAACTGCTTCGATAAATGATAAAGGTTTGGAAAAAATCGCTAAACATTTACTAAGATTTTCCGGTCTGTTTGGGAGTAAAAAGAATGAAAAACTCACTACTGCTCACCAACAAAAGATCCTGACAGCTTGGATTAGTTCATATATGTTTAACATGAGGACGGAAAGATTTTTGGTTGAAAAATTTATCGAATTATCTAAGAAAAAATTTCTCGAAAAAGATGTGTCGCTACGCAACTTTATTTTTTATCTTTCGCACATCGTGAAAGAAAAAATCATGGAAAGTCCTAATTTTATCCACGATACGAATTCAATTACAACCTATAATTTTATCATACACAGTGTTTTATACCCAATAATGCCGACGTTACTTTATGCACATATTGATGAATTAGTGGTAAAATATCCAACGGGTTCATTAGAATGGGGTTATTTACATGCTGGATTGAGTTTTGCCATGAGTATAAATCTGCTCCATTTCCAAATCCCAACAAAAGAACTTCCATCGCTAGGCATAATGCTAGAATCCATGCTTAGAGAGGGATTAGCGGATCTTTCTTTGGTCAGATTTTTTGTGATGCCTGCTATGCTTTATTATGTAAAAAAAAGATTAGATAAAGGCATGGACGTGAATATCGATGATATTATTGGGCAGAAAGGAGTAAGAGAGTCTGTATTTAAAGAATACTTTTCTGCCTGCGATGAATTTAACGCCATTAAAGATCCGATAATATATTTATCTCAAGCCCTGCAATCGTTTCATTCCCGATCAGCGATGGCGGAAAAGTTAATAAATATCAATTGCAAATTGCAGATCAAACCAAAGCTACCCTATTTTGACACCTATCAATATAATAATTACGAAGAAAAATGTTCAGATAATTCAAATAATACAACGGATAAATTTCAGCCACATCTCAATTTGGAAACATTATTTATAAAACAAAATACCGACATAGTCGACACCTTTTTAAATATTGATAGAGCTGTTATTTATGATTCTCTTACCGGCATCGATATAAACGAAGTTGATTTCCTGTCTCTGTCAAAAATCATATTGCTTAGGGTCGTTTTCGAACCTCGAGTTGCTCCTCAATCACCATTAGCTCATTTTAGCAAAGGGTATGATAATTTAGCCATCAAAGAAAATGTCAATGTATTTTTAGCAAAACAAGGTAATTCCAGCAGGGTTTATGCATTAATCAAAGAAAAAGGGGAATATCGTTTTAATCGCATTGACGATCATTTGTCACTCTATTTTCAACTTATGAAATATTTTAGGCCTACTTTTGAGGAACAAGGTAATATCAAATTAAAATTGTTTGATGCTAGGGTAAAACCTCTGAAGGAGGTCAATGACTCGCTTACCATGTTAGCAAATAGCGTGGCCCAAATACATCGCGACAAATTACTTAATCACCTCAATGCCCGCGATGATGCAAACACAGTGGATGAGACGGCTAGTGAACTTTTCTCATCCTTTATACCTTTTTATAATTGTAACCCCCAGGTACATTGGACAAAAGATGGCAACCCTCAAACGACCTGTTACCTTAACATTGCGGGGCTGTCTCCCATTGCTGCCAAGGGGTCCAACAAGATCAATCCGGTCTCGATAAATAAGAATAATACAGTGAAAGCATCTGATGAGGTGGCAAGCGGTTTAGCCGCCAGGGAATCTCTTAGGGCAGCAATAGAAAACGGTACACTCACCCTGCACAGATTTGCGGTTTTGCCAGCTGGGGTTATCAATTCTCTGGCTATGAGTAAATTAAGCATTGAATTTTTTCGCGTATTTGATCCGGGACTGGAAATAATCGGTCATTTAAGCGGTTCAATTTTAAAACAGGTTACCGATAGTATAACCATAGTTAGACGGGTTCATCCCATACTGGACAATATTCTGGAGGAGTTGAAAGGAAAAAACATCAAGCCCCATTTCAACCCGCCTGCCCATTATATAATGGCGCACCTGCCTGCCTTGGGATTGGAGATACCTGTGGTTAAACTTGGCGGCGATACCCTCCACGGTAAAGAAATCTATCTACGAATAAATCCCGAAAATAATGACATATTCAGCCGAAAATATTTGATGGACGCGGATAAAACACTGATTCCTATTCCCATTCCGCAAGGGAAAGGACTGCGAAACTTACGTCCTCAAGGCCTGGGGGGAGCAGGAGAAAGAGTGATGTTAGAAAACTGGTTTTTGCACAAGCGCGACATTTTCTGGAAAAAAGATTATTCCGATCTTGAAATTGTACTGCCGACCGATTATGACCATTGTAAAATCGAACACTCAAATAACTCATATGATGCAACGGTTAAAAACCTTGAACAACCCGAGACGACTGAGAAATATTTGCCACCGCAATTTTCCATCGGCCCACGCGACGAGCGAGTTAGTGAAAAAAAAATCTGTCCCGAATATGGCATTTCATCACCTAGTGAAGCAATAGATCTTGATGAATATGCTAAAGCCTATGCAAAGTTAAACAATAGGCAGAAAGAAGTGATACACAGGTGGACCTTGACGGATAGTGATGTAGGATTAAACTGGAAACTAATGGTAGGGGAAACATTAAATCCCGAAGAACAGGAAATTTACGATAGCCTATTGAAATTATCCCAAGCCGATTTTTCTCGACAGCGTGGGAGTTATTTTCATACCGCTGAATACGAAAATAGTCATTGCGCGTGGTTTTGTAATATCCGTGAGGGGGATATTGTTACCAATTATCCGCAGTTTATGATTACGACAGCTTACAACAACTTCGCTCGAAGTTGCGTAAAGCAGGCTACAGAAAATTCTAAACGCAAGAGACCTTATAGCTCTATTACCTACCGTATTGATAATGCGAATAAATGCACTCCGATTTTACCTCTGAACTTCAGTGACGTGAAATCTCCTACAGATTATTTCTATCCTCCTCAATCTTATTTCCTCGTTAAAGGTGTCAATGGGGCTTCAGAAGAAATAGAAACCACTTTCCGAAAGTGGAGCGTGGGCGTTGTATTGGAGGAGTTGACAGAAATACCTTATAGCGCCAAAAATCTATTTACAGGTGATACCTATATATATAATTCATCCAGGAGATACTATACGTATAATAATTTATATATTTTAGAATAGAAAATGCACGCAGCTCAAAGTGTATGGATCCTCAGGAGGCTAATACATACGGGTTCACTTCGTTTTTTATAGGATCGCGATAAATATTTTCATTCATGTTAAAAACACGCCTTGATCAAAAAACTATTATTGTGACGATAATTTCGATTATTCTTCCAAATACAAAACTCATGGGAGGAATAAAATGTAAATTGATTTTTTCATGACCTATTCAATATTCATTGAAGATAGCTCTGGCTCCTCCAGCTAAAAAAAAGTAATGTGAAATACCTTCTTTATGGAGAAAATTTAAATGTTAATTTTTTATCAAAAAAATCATGAAAGTGAAATAGAAAAAGAATTATTATCCAACTCGGCCAATATGCAGGAATATTATGATGCAAAACATCTGTTTCATAATTTAAAATCTATTCGGAGTCATGATGTTTACGAAATAAAAAAACCGGTGACTAGGAAAAAGCTTTCATTTAAAAGAAATTTCGTCTTGCGACTTCTGTTTGCTTCGGCTCATTCTCCGATGTTCTCTTTTGCCAGTAATCTTACTGAATACAATAAAATAGATGTAAATATTAGATCACAACTCAACTCTGACCCATTTTTTTCCGGTGCGGATACCGCATTGGTTTACCATGACGCCTATGCCGCCACTTTGGCCGCCGCAACGAGTAAAGTTTCTACGCCCGATGGTAGTTCAGCAGAAAAAATTCATCGCCGACGCGTAGCCAGAAGCGCTGAAGTAAAGGAATCAATTTATCTACCACCTGCAACTTCAGCTTTTGATGAACTCATTTCTTTGCTTATTCATGAATCTTTGATCCAAGAAGAGGAACTTGAATGCCAATTTTCAGTGATTAGAGCTTTAGAAAATTTATTAAAACACAATGATGGCCTGAAGACTGTCGCTAGAAATCTATTGAAATCTTCCGGTTTCTTCGGTGCTAAAGAGAATGAAGAGCTATCGGAAGGCCACCAAAAGAAGATCCTGATAGCGTGGATAAAATCGTACATTTTTAAAGACAAGGTGGAAATTTTTTTAGTTAATGAATTTATTAAAATGTATAAAAACAGACCCGATGGCAAATTTTTAACGTCAAAAAGCTTTGCTGATCATATTTTTAAAAGTGTGATGCAATTATTAAAAAATCCTTCAAATAATCATGGAGAAGACCATCAAGCGCATCCTGCAAAATTTATTACAGATAATCTTTTATTTCCGATCATGCCTACCTTTTACCACTCCAGCACCAGCGAGATAGCAATATCATACCCAGTGGGTTCAATTGAATGGGGGTTTATGCACGTTGGGTTGGGCCTTGCCATGAGTGCCGAACTCGACCTGAAGCCAGTGCCAGAAAATGAAATTTTATCTTTAGGTATAATTTTGGAAACCATGTTAAAAGAGGGATTAATTGATCTTTCACTTATTAAGCTATTTATAATTCCTGCAATGTTTCATCACGTTAAAGATAGTCTTGAAAATAACATTATTATTCAAGCAGAAGATATTTTCGGCCCGAATGGTATAAAGCAGAGTATCCTTGAAGATTTTTTTTCTGACTGCAATAAATACCATTCTATGAATGACCCGATAATGTGTTTATCACAGGGATTGGCCGACTTGCATTCCTGGACTAGCATAGAAGAAGCGTTAAGTCTCATAAGCCAAGATATAAAATTTGAGCTGGAATTGCCTCATTTACATTATCAGTCTATTTACTACAAATATTGTTTTTATAGTTCAACGTTTCCTTATGTCATGAATTATAAAAAAAATAGAGACTGGCAAATGCCCGACCCAAACTCGGTATTTTTAAAGCAAAATGCCGACATCTCTAACGCTTTTGCAAACATAGATAAAAAAGTCATTTACGATGTTTTTTTTGGTATCAGTAAGGAAGAGGCTGATTTTCTCAAAGCATCTAAAGTCACACTAAGCAGGGTGAGCTTAGAGAACCTTCCCCCCCCAAAAAACACTGTGCTTGATGCAACGTTGTATCAAATTAATGATTTAGCTATCAGAGAAAATGTCGATGTATTCTCTGCGGAAAAAAATAACGACGTAAGGATTTATGCGTTAATCAAAGAAAGAGGCGAATATCGTATTAAACGAGTTAATGAACATATCACCACATATTTTGAATATTTGAAATATTTTAGGCCGGAATTTGACACGGATAGTATTAAACTGAAATTTTGCAGTGATGATAATAAAATTTTGAAGGATGCCTATGCCTCGTTAAAAGTTTTAGCGGATAAGTTAAGTCATATACACCGTGATAAAATGCTCAATCATCTGAACGCATACATATATGCCGACACACAGGATGATAATCACAAGTCATTTTTATCGTCTAGAATTCCTTTTTATCATTGTAACCTGCATGAGCAGATTGCTAATGAAGACAAAAATATGACGGAGTGTGGTCTAGACGTTGCGGCACTGTCTTCTATCGCGGGCAAATCCGAGGCCGAGGCGTCGATAAAGCCCGACAATGGATTACCAGCTGCCACCGGTAAGATTGTAAGTGGTTTTGCCGTCAGGCAATCCCTGGTGTTGGCGATGAAAAACGGTGCATCCTCTCCGTCTAGAATTGCGGATCTGCCGGCATCGCCGGTACTCAATTTTATAGCCTTGAATAGATTGGCGCTGGAGTATTTACGTGTATTTGATCCGGATCTTGAGATTACCAGCCAACCCATGGGGGCTATATTAGAAGAGATTAAAGAAGGGGCTGCTATAGCGAGCCAGTCACAGCCCTCATTGAATAATCTTCTGGGGACGTTGATAGCAAAAAAAAACGATCCCTTTGTTCCTTTACGATATGAAATAGCGTATTTACCGCCATATGGATTAAAGGTGCCGGTGGTCAAACTGGGGGGAGATAGATTTCTCGAAAAAGAAATTTATCTGCGGATAAACCCTGAGAATAATGACATTTTCAGCCGCAAGTATACTCTGACCGCAGACAAAAACCTTGTACCTGTTCCCATGCCCCAAGGGAAAGAGCTACATAATTTTAGACCTAAAGTTCTTTTTGGCATGGGTGTAAGACCGTAAAACAACCAAGGGTAGGCCGAACAAAGCGGTTTGTCTGGCGCTAATTTCCTTGAGCAGTTTAAAAACGCCTGCTCCAGGGCAGACTCAGCAGCACGGCACGAAATGCATCATTAGAGAGGTAGTGAATGCCGTCAGCAGCCCATCCTGCCTTAGACGCCTTACGCTGGAGACAGCCGGTATTATTGTCGCAGGCAGTGTGAATACCCTTACATTCTCAACAGAAGATTTAGCGTTGATTTGGATGTTTAGTTGAGTGGTTGACATAACGTTCGGCGTTATCCGTGAGGGCTTATTTGTCTGAGTAGCTTAACGTCGATGCTCAAAGTAATCAGGCTGTCAATAACATTTTTGCCAGCGCCATTGTTGATTGCTAATGTTAACGCGGTATTTTCATCATCGTTTTTACTATCAGGTTCTACGCCCTTTGTTGCCAGCTTGTTAGTAAGTTTAGCATCATTATTGATCACTGCCAGCATTAACGGCGTCAAGGCTTTATTTCCGGCAAGATTAACATTGGCGCCGACGTTAAGCAGGACTTCAGTGATGGCGTTTTCTCGGGCTATAATGGCCAAGACCAATGCCGTATTGCCTTCTCTATCCATATAATCAAGTTCAGCGCTTTTTTCCAGAGATTTAAAACTTGCCTGCATCCATTGCCCAAAAGAACTGCCACCATTAATGCCGACCGGTTATCTTTCTCTTATGTATTGAGATGTCGATAAATGGATAAGCAGGCTGAAATACTGTTTATTGGTATTCCGATAATTATTTATAACGTGCTAACGAATCTATTGAAGAAGGGATATTTAGTCATAGATTTATGCTTAACCTTATTTCAAGAGTTCGTCGGTGAAATTGAGCGGCGGGACATAATCCTTTTAAGGGACTGGTATACCGTATCCACGTCTCCGAGAAAACGTGACGAAAAGAGCGTTGACAAACCGCCCGCCTTCGATGAGGCGACATCACCTGCTGTCTCAGCATATCTACCGTAATTGTTTTCGTTTGTCGTGTAATCAGACATATCCATTTTATTTGACAGTGGATTATCTGTGCTCTCCGTAGTGATAATCTCATTATCTAAAGCGATGAAAGTGGTAACAATATTATTGCTCTTGTTATCAACCCCAGGGCGTGTCCCAGCAGAAGCATTTTCCATTTTATCTTCGGTCTCAAGCATAGTAACAGAAGCATTTTCCGTGTTTTTAGAAGCATGGCTTCCAATAGAAGTAGTATTTAACAAACGATTCCTATCAATCACCGGCGCATCACCCTTTAGTGTTAAGGCAGGCCGATGGTCCCCCTTTATATCTTTAAACGCGGCAGCGGCATTTGAGAGCATATGTATTATCTTTTGATCATTCTTATGCAATGCAATTCTTAGTGCCGTATCGTTGTATGCATTGGCATAATTGACATTAGCGCCTTTGCCAAGTAAATACTCAACCATTGAAACATTACCGCAATTCACTGCATGCATCAGCACTGTCCAGCCCATGTTGTCTATCATATCCAAATTAACTTTTCTTCGAATATAAAATTCCATAATATCTTTTTTTTCTTGAAAAGTTGCTATCATAAAGGGTGTATGGCCGTTCTTATCCTTAATATTGTCATCAGTCGCGCCATAACGAAGAATAACTGATATCATCCAATGCGTGTCATACTTTATTGCCAAGTGCAAAGCCGTTTCTCCGGCATGGTTTCGAGGCTGCTCTTGTGCACCATCCAGCAGAAGCTTGAAAAAGGGTCTAGGATCTTTTCCGAGCACGGTAACCATCAAGGGGGTATAGCCTGCCGTGCCCGCTAAATCCAAAGTGGCGTTTTGCTCTCGTAATTGCTCCATTATCTTCAATTTTTCATTGTATAGCGCCGGGTCCTTCAGCATAAAGAGGCTTTTTACCAGCCACATCAGCGCCGTATTACCCTCTATGTCCTGAAAGTTCACATGGACGCCTCTTTGTATCATGTATTTGATAGACGCGGTGCCTTTATTGGTGGCCACAGCCTGCATCAGCGGGGTCAATCGGTCCTTGTTATACGCAGTGTAGTTGCCCGTTTTTTCTTCCGCGATCTTAAGGATATTACTATCCAATACCACATTGCATCGTGGCAGTCGGCCTTTTCTAGATTCACTTCGCAGGCATCCGAGTCTCGCTTGCCGGCCTAAACGTTTTTCAAAAACATTTTCATCAAAATAGGTTTCACGTTTATTTATTTTTAAACTCGTTAACCATCTTTTTTCACCTTTACTTTTACTCATGTCTGGTTTTGTACCATAAAATTGTCCAGCTTCCCGAATCAACGGTAAAACTTTATTAGATGTCATGTTTAGCCATTCACTATAATTATAATGGTATTGATTATGGACAATTGGCATAAGCTCAAAAGAATTACCTGTCCAAGGTTGAGTGTATGATTGCAATGTTGTGTTCATATATTTATCCTAATAAAAAAATGTCCGTGCTGAACATAGGCCATCCGTTTGGGTTGTTTATCTCGACCAATGACATAATATCGCTAGATAATACCAATGCCACATCAACCCTTACAAGGGGGATATCGGGGAAGCGACGCGCCTGAAAGCTTCATATAATTCCTTCATCTTATTTATAATCCATTGCGGTATAAAATGTGCTGATACACCAGAATTTGATGAATTTGACTCAGTTTCGTTGTCGCCGCTGAGATTAAGTTCCGGGGTGGGATTAACAGCAATAAAGTCAACTTTAATATCCGTAATATTTGTTGAACTGTCAGTAGAGTTCATATTATTGCCATTGGCCACTGCCACCCCAGCCGGGATATTTGAAATCTCATTTTCTTTAAGCGCTGACTTTAACCAGCTGTTCATCTTTACATCAGCAGTTACCACACCTGCTTTCATAAGCACTAAAGTCATCTTTTTATCTTTTTTGGCGAACGCAATAGTCAGTGCGCTTTTATTACGTGAATTCGTGAAATTGACTTTAGCGCCATATTTAAGTAGGTCATTTACTACCTCTTCATTGCGACAATTCACGGCATGCATCAGCGCTGTCCAACCCTTTGCGTCCGCTTCGTCAATACTGATGCCTTTATTGAAGAAGTTGCTCATAATATCCAACTTACCACGAAAAGCCGCTATCATAAATGGCGTATGACCATTGTTGTCTTTCAAATCCATTTTGCGATAAAACATACTTAGTTGCTCAATGATAATGCAAGATGCATTATATTTTATTGCCAGATGCAATGCTGTTTCCCCGTAATTATTTGTTAATTCGACCTTTGCACCTATATTAAATAATTTTTTAAAGGATTTTTCATCATTTCCCATTGCGGCGATCATGAGCGGCGTGAACCCTTCTCTGTCTGCTAAATCTACATCGGCGTTCTGTTTTATTAAACAATCTAGAATTTTTAATTTGTTTTCAATTCTTGCTGCATTTGCAAGGCGAAAAAGACTTTTCACCACCCACATCAGCGCCGTATTGTCTAATTCATCCTGTAGATCAATCTTAGCGCCTTTCTTTAGCAAGGCGCTGATATCCTCGACGTTGCCACCATCCACGGCTACTCGCATTAGGGGGGTAAGACCATCCTCATTCCTATCGTTAATATTATTTCGGGTTACTGTTTTGGGGTCCATATATTCGATGTCTACTGCAATCGTGCTCTCCGGCAATCTTTCCCTCCTTTCAACATGGCGCAAACACCCTAGCCGCGCTTGATATCTAAAGTTATTTTTCCCCTTTTTTTTGGTGTTGAATATAGGATTCTCGTTTTTCATTGTACTGTTTTCTCCGCTTTTTTTATTAGTACTCGTGCTTTCAGGATAATCGATTTCGAATTTTTTCTCTGTCTCATTGATCATCGGTAGAATACTGTTAGAGAGCATACTAATTTGGGTAGCATAATTATTAGTATTATTTCTAATTGGTATAAAACTTATAGAATGCGGAAAAAGATTTAAACCTGGCTGTGCGTATGGCTGTAATGTCATGTTCATTTCAAAATCTTCCTAATTGGTAGAGGTATTGCAGGAGGTGGATATGGCCGTCGCTAAAAAACATAGCTTGAATTCGAATTTAAGTATATAAAAAATCATCATAAATAAAGGCTACGTTTACTTTAAAAATGGCAGCTAATTTTTGAGAGCATATCTAATATTTTTACCTTTTTTTTGTTTAAACAAATCGTCAACTTTTATAGATTTTAAATTATTTCAAATCAGGTAATTGACATAAGGGAACTTTTATAAGCTTATTTTTATAATAAGCATAATTAATGATGTTCTCCAGTAGAAAAAAATAAATTATTCACTTAGTGGCAAACGCTTGGCAAATAAATGTCTGAAACTCAGGTAGGCCCCATTTATTAGAACTGAAATACAGATGGGAATCAGCGTAGAGAGACTGCTTCCTTTGGATGCGACAGTATCGTTCATGTTATGCCGATCTTTAACATCGGGTATTTTAATCCAGGTAACGTTATTGAGATTTATTTTTGTAATATCCTCTTGGCCCGCTATGGACTCGGCAAACTGACAATTTTTTTTACACACCTCTAGAGAGTACATTCCTTTGTCTCCCGGGGTCTTAGCGGTGGTTTTAGATAGCAGCAGAGATAAAATATGTTCTTTTCCTTGGTCCCTAGACATCATAAACACATCTTTATTGCAACAGTTTTTAATGTGGGCGTTGGCACCTTTTCCCAGCAAATAATCAACTGTATGTTCATCATCGCAATTCACAGCATGCATCAGCGCCGTCCAGCCATGCGTATCTTGTTCATTGATATTTGCATGATTTTTAAGGATGGTATCCATAGTCTTATTCAGGCCGCGAAATGACGCAATCATAAAAGGCCCATGGCCCTTGTTATCTTTAATATTCATTAGACGAGAAAGGGCAACGAGAAGGTTTAATATTATTGGGTCACTATCATCTTTTAGCGCCAAATGCAATGCTGTCTCTCCGGCATTATTAAATTTTTTAAAATCCTCCGCCTTTCTATAAGATCGGTTAAACGCTTTCGAATTATTTACCGCGACGGCATACATCATAGGCGTAAACCCTGCCGTACCTGCCAAAGTCATATCAGTCCCGTTGTTATACAAATAATCCATTACCTTTATTTTGAGATTGATTTGATCATCATTTTGTAATTGGTAAAAGCTCTTTATTAACCATATTATTGCCGTATTGCCCTGCTTATCTTGTGTATCGATCTTAGCACCTTTATGGATCATGTCCCTAATGGTAGCGAAATCACTGTCAGTCGTACTTTTTCCCGCCGCCTCCATTAAAGGCGTAATCCCATTATTATCCTTTAAATCGAGGGAACCATTATTTTTTAGTGCATGATCCAATATGCCGCTATCCAACTCAATAATTGTATTTGGGAGGCTGTTCTTATTTGCTGTATTTTTCAAACAGCCAACCTGTTTTTGCTCACTATAAATTTTATCATCAAATTTAATTACTGATGAAGAATCACGTTTATGGATCTGTGATTGTTTGACCCATTGTTTCTCGCTTTTCTCTCTATTCGATTTGTTTTCAAATCTTGCCTCGCTTTGATTAATGGCTCGCAAAACTCTTTTCGACAATGTATTTAATTCCTCTCTGCTATTATTAAAAGGATATTCATTGGATATAAACATCATTGGCCGTTCGAAACTATTCAATTCAGACTGGACAGGGCTTTGCATAGTTAAATTCATATATCCTCTTAAAATACATTTTAGTATTGACAAAAAAGTGTATTGATCTTGGAAAACATATACCGATCGCAGAAAATAGTATATAAAAATTGGGCTAAAAAAAGTTATGTTTAGTTGGCGGAAATATTGGTGAAGTGTTTAAGGAGAATTAAAGATGCGCTTTAATGGATTTTATGACTAAGCAAATAATAAAAAACCGCACCTAAATCAGTTGGTTTCCAACTTTTGGGGTGCGGCTCTGATCAATTAAAGTATAAAAATTTTCTCTTGCCCCGCAGGGCAACCCGCTATACCGCGGTTTGGAAAATCACCTCATCCGCTTTATCGGTATAGGCTGTCAGCTTATCAAAGTTCAGATATCGGTAGGTATCCGCCGCGGTCTTATCCACCATGGATATGGCCTGCAGGTACTCTTCCGGCGTCGGCAGGCGTCCCAGCAGCGAGGTCACCGCCGCCAGTTCCGCCGAGACCAGATAGACATCCGCGCCGTCCCCCAGGCGGTTGGGGAAGTTGCGGGTGGAGGTGGAGACCACCGTCGCACCGGCGGCTACCCGCGCCTGGTTGCCCATGCACAGCGAGCAGCCGGGGATTTCAATGCGGGCGCCGCTCTTGCCGAATACGCTGTAGTAACCCTCCTCGGTGAGCTGCGCCGCATCCATTTTGGTTGGAGGCGCCACCCACAGCCGGGTCGGCAGCACGCCTTTATGCTGATCCAGCAGTTTGCCCGCCGCACGGAAGTGGCCGATATTGGTCATGCAGGAACCGATAAACACTTCGTCGATTTTACTGCCGGCTACTTCGGATAACAGGCGCGCATCATCCGGATCGTTTGGTGCGCAAACAATGGGCTGGGTAATGGCGGCGAGATCGATTTCAATTACCGCGGCATACTCCGCATCGGCATCGGCCACCAGCAGATGGGGATCCGCCAGCCAGCTTTCCATACCCTTGATACGGCGCTCCAAGGTGCGGCGATCGCCGTAACCTTCAGTTATCATCCACTTCAGCAGCACAATATTGGAACTGAGGTATTCGATAATCGGCGCCTGATCGAGTTTTATGGTACAGCCCGCCGCGGAACGTTCCGCCGAGGCGTCCGCCAATTCAAAGGCCTGTTCCACTTTCAGTTCCGGCAAGCCTTCGATTTCCAGGATTCGGCCGGAGAAAATATTCTTTTTGCCTTTTTTCTCCACCGTCAGCAAGCCTTGCTGAATAGCGTAATAAGGGATGGAATGCACCAGATCCCGCAGGGTGATGCCCGGCTGCATTTTGCCTTTAAAACGCACCAGCACCGATTCGGGCATATCCAGCGGCATGACGCCGGTGGCGGCGGCAAACGCCACCAGGCCGGAACCGGCCGGGAACGAAATCCCGATGGGAAAGCGGGTATGGGAATCGCCGCCGGTGCCGACGGTATCCGGCAGCAGCATACGGTTCAGCCAAGAGTGGATAATACCGTCGCCCGGACGCAGCGAGACGCCGCCGCGGTTCATGATAAAGTCCGGCAGGGAGTGATGGGTCTGCACGTCCACCGGCTTCGGATAGGCGGCGGTATGGCAAAAGGACTGCATCACCAGATCGGCGGAGAAGCCCAGGCAGGCCAAATCCTTCAGCTCATCGCGGGTCATCGGGCCGGTGGTATCCTGTGAACCTACCGAGGTCATCTTGGGTTCGCAATATTGTCCGGGACGGATGCCGTCCACACCGCAGGCGCGGCCGACCATTTTTTGCGCCAGGGTAAAACCCTTGGCGCTGGCGATAACTTCACGGGCATGGCGGAAGATTTCGCTGGCGGGCAACCCTAAGGATTCCCGTGCGCGGGAGGTCAACCCCCGTCCGATAATCAACGGGATACGGCCGCCGGCCCGCACTTCATCCACCAGCACTTGGGTATTAAGGGAAAAACCGGCCAGCAGCCGGTCGGTATCGTGTTGACGGATTTCACCCTTGAAAGGGTAGACATCAATGACGTCGCCCATGTTCAGTTCGGAGACGTCCACTTCAATGGGCAGCGCGCCGGAATCTTCCATGGTGTTGAAGAAAATCGGCGCAATCTTGCTGCCCAGCACCACGCCGCCGCCGCGCTTGTTGGGCACGTGGGGAATATCGTCACCCATATACCACAATACCGAATTGGTGGCGGATTTGCGTGACGAACCCGTACCCACCACGTCGCCGACGTAAGCCAGGGGGAAGCCTTTTTGCTTCAGGGTTTCTATTAACTTAAGCGGACCCGCCACCCCCGGTAGATCGGGCACAATCCCATCGCGGGCATTCTTCAGCATGGCCACGGCGTGGAGCGGAATATCCGGACGGGACCAGGCATCGGGCGCCGGCGACAGGTCGTCGGTATTGGTTTCGCCGGTAACCTTGAACACCGTGACGGTGATTTTTTCCGCCAGCGGCGGCCGGGACAGGAACCATTCGGCATCGGACCAAGAGTGCATGACTTCAAGGGCGTGGGGATTGCCGGCCTTGGCCTTGGCCTCAACGTCGTAAAAGCTGTCGAACATCAGCAGCATGGTTTTGAGACCCTTGGCGGCGATTGGCGCCAGCGCCTTATCATCCAAAGCGTCCACCAGAGGCTGGATATTGTAGCCTCCCTGCATGGTGCCCAGCAGCTCGACGGCTTTCTCAGCGCTGATAAGGGGGGAGACGGCCTCGCCCTTGGCAATGGCCGCCAGGAAACCGGCCTTGACATAGGCCGCTTCATCGACACCGGGGGGAACACGGTTAGTGATAAGATCCAGAATGAAATCTTCTTCGCCGGCGGGCGGATTTTTCAATAATTCAAGCAGCGCCACCATTTGTACTGCATCGAGAGGCTTTGGAACAATCCCCTGGGCGGCACGCTCGGCAACGTGCTTACGATATTCTTCTAACACGACGTTCTCCTCGCTTTAATTGTCATTGCTCGTTGTTCAAAACTGATAACACCTGGTTTGCAACGCATCGTCGTGGGCGCCGCCATTGGAAAAGAACTGTTTTACCCGTCATCTTTCAAGTTGCGTCTTGAGAGCTATTGGGTATATGCCCCGGTGTCGGAACGTCAGTTTATCAGGATTGATTTGCATTGTTAATTTGTTTACATCTAAGTAACATTATTTTTTTCGCTGAAACGTTAAGGCGTTAACGATCCGCATGTTTATAGGGAAAACGGCTTTAGCCGGATTTAACTTAACACCCTTTACCGGTGAGCAGCCATAGCGAAGCGGCGAATTTTGGCGGGAGATTGTAAGGAAAAAAAAGTATCACCTGACGATAACGTCAGGTGATAGGGAGAGCGGGGACTATTTCTTTTTCTTGGCTTTGGCGTTGGGCAGATCGGTGATGCTGCCTTCGTAGACTTCCGCCGCCAGGCCGACCGACTCATGCAGGGTCGGATGGGCATGAATGGTCAGGGCGATATCTTCCGCGTCACAGCCCATTTCAATGGCCAGACCGATTTCACCCAGCAGTTCGCCGCCGTTGACGCCCACTACCGCGCCGCCGATAACCCGATGGGTTTCTTTATCAAAGATAAGCTTGGTCATGCCGTCCTGGCAATCGGATGCGATGGCGCGACCGGAGGCCGCCCAAGGGAAAGTAGAGACCTCATAGCTGATGCCTTTTTCCTTGGCTTCTTTTTCGGTCACGCCCACCCAGGCTACTTCCGGCTCGGTGTAGGCGATGGAGGGGATCACCTTGGGATCGAAGTAGTGTTTCTTGCCGGCGATCACTTCCGCCGCCACGTGGCCTTCGTGGGTGCCTTTGTGTGCCAGCATCGGCTGCCCGACGATATCGCCGATGGCATAAATGTGCGGCACATTGGTGCGCAGTTGCTTGTCCACCCGGATAAATCCGCGATCGTCCACTTCCACGCCGGCTTTGCCCGCATCCAGCAGCTTGCCGTTGGGCACACGGCCGATAGCCACCAGCACCGCATCATAACGCTGCGGTCCGGCCGGGGCCTTTTTGCCTTCCATGGAGACGTAGATACCGTCTTCACGGGCTTCCACGGTGGTGACCTTGGTTTCCAGCATCAGGGTGAACTGCTTGCTGATCCGCTTGGTGTAAATCTTGACCACGTCTTTATCGGCCACCGGAATGACCTGGTCGAACATTTCAACCACGTCGATCTTGGAACCCAGGGCATAATAGACGGTGGCCATCTCCAGGCCGATAATACCGCCGCCCATGACCAGCAAACGTTCCGGTACAGTGCGCAGCGCCAGCGCGTCCGTTGAATCCCAGACCCTGGGGTCGTCATGGGGGATAAAGGGCAACTGGATCGGACGTGAGCCCGCGGCAATGATCGCATTATCGAAATTGATGGTGGTGGTACCTTTCTCGCCTTCCACCTGCAGGGTATTGGCGCCGGTGAATTTACCCACCCCTTGCACCACCGTGACTTTGCGGGCCTTGGCCATGCCGGTCAGGCCGCCGGTCAGCTGGTTGACGACCCGTTCTTTCCAGGTACGCACTTTATCGATATCGGTTTTCGGTTCGCCAAAGGTGATGCCGTTATCGCTTAATGCTTTTGCTTCTTCGATAACCTTGGCGACATGCAATAACGCTTTGGAAGGAATACAGCCCACATTAAGGCATACGCCGCCCAAGGTGGCATAACGTTCCACCAGTACGGTTTCCAAACCTAAATCGGCGCAACGGAAGGCGGCGGAATATCCTCCCGGACCGGCCCCAAGTACCACTACCTGGGTTTTGATTTCAGTACTCATCATGACCTCTTATTTGTTTATCCGGCGGGTAAGTCGCTCATTTTCATGGGAATCAGAGACATAACGTACTGTCGCCACCGGGACGCCTCCATCGAAGCCAGTTTACAGAAATGTTAATAATCTGCAAAGCCTGTTCGAACGGGGCGAAACCTGTTTGCCCTGGCGTGGCAGCGCATCCCTCCTCGCCGGAGTCACATCAAACAATTCGGCCGGCCCGCCGGGCCGGCCACGGGTTTACATCACCAAACGACGAATATCGGACATCACGTTATTGAGGAAGCTGATAAAACGAGCACCCGCCGCCCCGTCGATGACACGATGATCATAGGACAGGGAGAGCGGCAACATCAGGCGCGGCGCAAACTCTTTGCCATTCCAGACCGGTTTGAACGCCGACTTGGAGACGCCGAGAATAGCCACTTCCGGTGCGTTGACAATGGGCGTGAAGGACGTGCCGCCGATACCACCGAGGCTGGAAATGGTGAAACATCCCCCCTGCATATCGGATGAGGTCAACTTGCCGTCGCGGGCTTTTTTGGAAATGGCCGCCAGTTCGCGGGACAGCTCAAAAATGCCTTTTTTGTTCACGTCGCGGAACACCGGCACCACCAGGCCGTTGGGGGTATCCACCGCCACGCCGATGTTGATGTATTTCTTCAGCGTCAGGGTCTGGGCATCCTCGGACAGGGAGCTGTTGAAACGCGGCATCTCTTCCAGGGCCTTGGCCACCGCCTTCATGATAAACACCAGGGGGGTGATTTTGACATCCAGCTTTTTCTTCTCGGCTTCCGTATTCTGCTCTTTGCGGAACGCCTCGACTTCGGTGATATCCGCTTCATCGAACTGAGTCACATGGGGGATCATGACCCAGTTGCGATGCAGGTTGGCGCCGGAAATTTTCTGGATCCGGCCCAGTTCCACCTCTTCGGTATCGCCGAACTTGCTGAAGTCCACCTTCGGCCAGGGCAGCAAGCCCGGCAAGGAACCGCCGGTGCCGGCCGCCGGCGCTGCTTCCGCACGCTTGACCGCCTCTTTGACATAGGTCTGGATGTCTTCCCGCAGGATACGGCCTTTACGCCCGGTACCCTTCACCTTGGTCAGATCAACGCCGAACTCCCGCGCCAGACGGCGGATAACCGGGGTGGCATGGACATAAGCGTCATTTTCGGTAAATTCGCTTTTTGCACCGGCGCCGGTGGTGGTGGCGGCGTTTTTATTGGCCGTCGATGCCGGAGCCGGCGCGGCGGCGGCGGCGGTTTCAGTTTTCCCGGCAGCCGGGGCCGACGAGGCCGGCGCGGCGCCCTGCCCGGCAACCTCAAACACCATGATGAGCGAGCCGGTGCTGACTTTATCGCCGGTGGCGACCTTGATCTCTTTCACCGTACCGGCAAAAGGCGCCGGGACTTCCATCGAGGCCTTGTCCCCTTCCACCGTGATCAGGGATTGCTCCGCTGTGACGGTATCGCCTACTTTTACCATGACTTCGGTGACTTCCACTTCATCGCCGCCGATATCCGGTACGTTAACCTCTTTGCTGCCGCCCGATTGCGCCGGTGCGGCTTCAGCGGCGGGTTTGCTTTGCGCCGGGGCCACGGCGTCTTCACCACCCTCGCCCGCCACGTCAAACACCATAATCAGCGAGCCGGTGCTGACCTTATCGCCGGTGGCGACCTTGATCTCTTTCACCGTGCCGGCAAAGGGCGCCGGGACTTCCATCGAGGCTTTGTCCCCTTCCACCGTGATCAGGGATTGCTCCGCCGTGACGGTGTCGCCTACTTTTACCATGACTTCGGTGACTTCTACTTCGTCACCGCCGATATCGGGGATGTTAACCTCTTTGCTGCCGCCCGCCTTGACCGGCGCCGATTTAGGCTCCGCCTGCCCGGCATCGTTTTGCTGTCCGGACGCGGCCGGTTTGGCATCGCTTTGCCCTTCGGCCTTGGCCGGAGCTTTTTCGTCCGTCGCCGCGGCGTCGTCAAAGATCATGATAAGCGAACCGGTGGTGACTTTATCCCCCACGGCCACTTTCAGTTCCTTGATCACGCCCGCCTGGGGCGAAGGAACTTCCATCGAGGCTTTGTCCCCTTCGACGGTAATCAGGGATTGTTCAGCGCTGACGCTGTCGCCGGCCTTGACCAGCACTTCTGTCACTTCCACTTCATCGGTACCGATATCCGGCACGTTAATTTCAATAGCCATTACGTTATCTACCTCTTATGCCAAGCGCGGGTTGACTTTATCGGCATCGATGCCGAACTTGGCGATGGCTTGCGCCACCACGCCGGTATCAATATCGCCGCGTTTGGCCAGTTCACCCAGAGCGGCAACCACCACATAAGACGCATCCACCTCAAAATGGTGGCGCAGATTTTCACGACTGTCGGAACGACCGAATCCGTCGGTGCCCAATACCCGGAATTCGCTGGCCGGGATGAAGTTGCGGATTTGTTCGGCAAACAGTTTCATATAATCGGTGGAAGCCACCGCCGGCGCGTCGTTCAGCACCTGGGCAACATAAGGCACCCGCGGTTTTTCCGCCGGATGCAGCATGTTCCAACGCTCGCAATCCTGTCCGTCGCGCGCCAGTTCGGTAAAGGAGGTGACGCTGTAGACATCGGAACCGACGCCGTAATCCTTGGCCAAAATAGCCGCTGCTTCCCGTACATGGCGCAATATGGCCCCTGAGCCCAGCAGTTGTACCTTGCCTTTGCCGCCTTCAAGGGTTTCCAGCTTATAGATGCCCTTGCGGATACCCTCTTCCGCCCCTTGCGGCATGGCCGGCATGTGGTAGTTCTCGTTCAGCGTGGTCAGGTAATAATAGACATTTTCCTGATGTTCGCCGTACATGCGGGTCAAGCCGTCATGCATGATCACCGCCACTTCATAGGCGTAGGCGGGATCGTAAGAGATGCAGTTAGGGATGGTCAGCGACTGGATGTGGCTGTGCCCGTCTTCATGCTGCAAACCTTCGCCGTTCAGGGTAGTGCGCCCGGAGGTCCCGCCGATAAGGAAACCACGCGCCTGCTGATCCCCCGCCGCCCAGCACAAATCGCCGATGCGTTGGAAACCGAACATCGAATAATAGATGTAGAAGGGGATCATCGGCAGGTCATTGGAGCTGTAGGACGTTGCCGCCGCCAGCCAGGAAGAGGCCGCGCCCAGTTCATTGATGCCTTCCTGCAGAATTTGTCCCTTCTCATCTTCGCGATAGTACGCCACCTGCTCACGGTCCTGCGGCGTGTACTGCTGACCGTTCGGGCTGTAAATACCGATTTGCCGGAACAGGCCTTCCATCCCGAAGGTCCTAGCTTCATCGGCGATGATGGGCACCAGGCGGTCTTTAATGGACGGGTTTTTCAGCATCACGTTCAACACCCGCACAAAGGCGATGGTGGTGGAGATTTCTTTCTTCTGTTCTTCCAGCAGCGCGCCGAAATCTTCCAGGGACGGCAATTCCAGCGGCTTGGTGAAATTCTTCAGGCGGGTGGGCAAATAACCGTTCAGCGCCTCGCGGCGTCCGTGGAGATATTTAAACTCCTCGGAGCCTTCCTTGAAGGTGATGTACGGCAGTTTTTCCACCTGGTCATCTGGAACGATGTCGGACAGGTTGAACCGATCGCGGAAATAGCGCACGCCGTCCATGTTCATCTTCTTGACCTGATGGGCGATGTTCATACCTTCCGCCGTCTCGCCCATGCCGTAACCCTTGATGGTGTGGGCCAGAATCACCACCGGTTTGCCGGTGGTCTTCTGCGCTTTTTGCAGCGCGGCGAAGACTTTCCTCGGGTCGTGGCCGCCGCGGTTCAGCGCCCAGACCTCGTCGTCGCTCATATCTTTCACCAGCGCGGCGGTTTCCGGATATTTACCGAAGAAATGCTCACGCACATAAGCGCCGTTTTTTGATTTAAAGGTTTGGTAGTCGCCGTCGACGGTTTCATTCATCAATTGAATCAGTTTGCCGGTGGTGTCTTTACGCAGCAGTTCGTCCCAGCGGGTGCCCCAGATAACCTTGATCACTTCCCAACCGGCGCCGCCGAATATGCCTTCCAGCTCGTTGATGATTTTGCCGTTGCCGGTAACCGGGCCGTCCAGGCGCTGCAGGTTGCAGTTGATGATAAAGACCAGGTTATCCAGTTTTTCACGGGTGGCGATGGTAATCGCCCCCTTGGATTCCGGCTCATCCATCTCGCCGTCGCCAAGGAAGGCGTAAACGGTCTGCGCCGTGGTGTCTTTCAGTCCGCGATGATTCAAGTATTTCAGGAACTTGGCCTGATAGATGGCGCTCACCGGCCCCAGCCCCATGGACACGGTGGGGAACTGCCAGAACTCGGGCAGCAGTTTCGGATGAGGATAGGAAGGCAAACCTTTACCGTGCACTTCCTGCCGGAAATTATTCATCTGATCTTCGGTCAGGCGGCCTTCAAGAAAGGCGCGGGCGTAGATGCCCGGGGAGATGTGGCCCTGGAAATAGACCAGATCGCCGCCGTCCTTGTCGTTGCGGGCACGGAAAAAATGATTGAAGCACACTTCGTAAATAGTGGCGGAGGATTGGAACGACGCCATATGGCCGCCCAGATCCAGATCTTTCTTGGAGGCGTGCAGTACCGCCATTACCGCGTTCCAACGTATGGCCGAACGAATGCGGCGTTCAAGTTCCAAATTACCGGGGTACTCAGGCTGATCTTCTACCGGGATGGTATTGATATAATTACGGCCTGAAGCACCAGCAGCGATACTGACGCCACCTTTACGAGCCCCGTCCAGTACTTGATCAATCAAGTACTGGGCGCGCTCAATACCCTCTTCACGGATAACCGATTCGATCGCCTGTAGCCAGTCGCGTGTTTCGATCGGATCCACGTCATTGTATAAACGTTCTGACATGGTGGTGTTCCTTATCTATCGCTAATAATTGGTTTAATTGGAGCCTGTCTTCCTGTATTCACCCGGCCTTAGGGCGGTAAACACACGAAGACAGGCCCATTGCCTTATACCCGTCTTACTTCAAGTTGCAGGTGCGTTGGCTTTCCTGAAACTCTAATTATTTAGGGTATAGTTGCCGCATTCAGATCCCGTTGCCGGGCTCTTAGTCCTTGCGTTGCTGGAGACGGCGCAGCGATCGTTCGCGCCGGCTGTGTTCTCGACTGAGATCCAGCAAAATGTCCTCAATAAACGCCAGATGACGATGTGAAGCCTCGCGGGCTTTTTCCGGCTCGCGTGCCACAATTGCCGCAAAGATCCCGGCGCGGTGGCTGCTCACTTGCGCCAGCATTTCGCGGCGTGAGTAGAGCAATTCAAAATTCTGTCGTACGTTTTTTTCCAGCATCGGCCCCATGCAGCGCACCAAATGTAATAAAACCGCATTATGTGCGGCTTCGGTGACAGCAATTTGATATTGCAGGACGGCATCGGCTTCGGCGTCGAGATCGCCGCTTTCCTGAGCCTGCTGGATAATCTGGTGACAATCGCGGATACGTTCCAAATCTTCTTCGGTACCGCGCAATGCGGCATAATAAGCGGCAATACCCTCAAGGGCATGGCGGGTTTCCAATAGGTCGTATTGCGATTCAGGATGGTCGGCAAGCAGTTCAGCCAGGGGATCGCTGAAACTCTGCCAAAGGTTACTTTGGACGAATGTTCCCCCACCCTGGCGTCGCAACAGCAATCCTTTCGCTTCCAAACGCTGGATTGCTTCTCTCAGGGAAGGCCGGGAAACGTCAAATTGTTTTGCCAACTCACGCTCGGGAGGCAGCTTTTCACCGGGACGCAGCGTTCCTTCCAGTATGAGATACTCTAACTGCTGCTCTATAACATCCGATAACTTTGCCTGGCGAATTTTACTGTAAGCCATTTATCTTCATCTCTGCGAATGGCGCGGAGTCAATTGGTAATACCAATTTCATAAACGTGACGCTAAAGTAACAAAGTATTCACCTTCTGTCTATCCTGGCTTTGACCTAAATCATGAAACCCCGCACATTTAAACAATTGCACTATGCATGTGCTGCAATTTGATAACCATCCAGTATAAACCACCGAGATTGATTTGTGACAAATTTAACTATTACGCAACCTAAAACGCCGTTGCTGAAGCGTTTGAGCCAGCAAAAAAATGCATAAAAAGACCAGATATCGCATAATTTTAAAATTTTAACTTTTTTTTAACCGGAATAATTACAAATTTCGCTTTTACTCCTCCGCTGGAAAAATGCGGCAGATCACGACGTTTCACAATTCTATCCAGCGGCTTGATAAATCAGGTGCAAACTTTCCCCCTTAACACTATTCTTGTGCCGACGACAAGCCGGGAGGTCATTTCTTTTTTCGGCTAACGTAAAAAAATAAGTACAAAAACGACAGAGGAATTTACGATGGATGGTAAACAGCGCGGAGAGACGCTGAAACGCGGATTGAAAAATCGCCATATTCAGCTTATTGCCTTAGGCGGCGCGATTGGGACAGGTCTGTTTCTGGGTATTGCGCAGACCATTAAAATGGCGGGTCCGTCGGTAATTTTGGGTTATGCCATCGGGGGCTTTATCGCCTTTCTGATTATGCGGCAATTGGGCGAGATGGTGGTGGAAGAACCGGTCGCCGGATCGTTCAGCCACTTTGCCTATAAATATTGGGGTGATTTTGCCGGCTTCGCTTCGGGATGGAATTACTGGGTACTGTACGTATTAGTTGCCATGGCCGAACTTTCCGCCGTGGGCATCTATATGCATTATTGGTGGCCGGATCTGCCAACCTGGATCTCGGCGGCGGTGTTTTTCCTGCTCATCAACGCCATTAACCTGGCCAACGTCAAGATCTATGGCGAGATGGAATTCTGGTTCGCCATCATCAAAGTGGCGGCCATTATCGCCATGATCCTGTTCGGCGGCTGGCTGCTGTTAAGCGGTCATGGCGGTCCCGAAGCCAGCGTGACCAACCTGTGGGCCCAGGGCGGATTTTTTCCCAACGGCGTCAATGGATTGATCATGGCCATGGCGGTGATCATGTTTTCCTTCGGCGGCCTGGAATTGGTGGGTATTACCGCCGCCGAGGCCGATACGCCGGAAATCAGCATTCCCAAGGCCACCAACCAGGTAATCTATCGTATCCTGCTGTTTTATATCGGCTCTCTGGCCGTTCTGCTCTCTCTTTACCCTTGGAGTAAAGTGGTGGAGGGGGGCAGTCCGTTTGTCCTGATTTTCCATGCCCTTAACAGCGATTGGGTGGCGACGATACTGAATCTGGTGGTGTTGACCGCGGCGCTGTCGGTCTATAACAGCTGCGTGTACAGTAATAGCCGCATGCTGTTCGGCCTGGCGCGCCAGGGCAACGGCCCCAGGGCTCTGCAGAAAGTTGACCGCCGCGGCGTGCCGGTGGCCGCTATCGGCGTTTCGGCGTTGGCCACCGCCATCTGCGTGCTGATTAACTATTTGATGCCGGGCAAGGCTTTTGGACTGCTGATGTCGCTGGTGGTGTCGGCATTGGTCATCAACTGGGGCATGATCAGTCTCGCCCATCTGAGATTTCGCCGTAAAATGGCGCAGCTCGGGCGGGCCACCAAATTCCAGGCGTTGTGGTATCCGTTTGGTAATTACCTCTGCCTGCTGTTTATGGCGGCAATCCTGGTGATTATGCTGATGACTCCCGGTATGGAAATTTCGGTTTACCTGATTCCGGTGTGGGTATGCCTGCTGGGTATCGGTTTTTACTTTAAGCAAAAAAATCAGCGTGGCGCCGACGCCGTGACCCGCTGATCTCCCCCTTCGCCGATCGATTCCGGTCGGCGAAAAAAAACGCCGCAAAACCATCCGCCCGATGCGTAAACTCATCCACTCGTCCACTCGTCCACTCGTCCACTCATCAACCCATCAACCCATCAACTCACTGACTCGACAACCCGCCGACGCCCTAATGCGCCAAGGTACCCCACTCCATTGTTCCAACTCCCCGAGATATCAACGCTCATCGGAGCAATCCGCAAAAGTACACATCGGATACTCCCTGGCGGTGCCAAGACCTATGCCATAACCCTCACAAATTTGCGCTGATAACCGGTTTATCCATTTCTATAACCGGTTGTTACCATCCACTCCTCGTTGAATAAGCCAATACTGGCTGCGGGTAGTTCATGTCCTGTATACAACGGAGAGTAGAACCATGAAAGCAGAGGCATTATCATTAAAAGAAAAAATCGGATTTGGCATGGGGGATGCGGGTTGCAATATGGTGTGGGGATCGATCACCATGTTCCTGGCCTATTTCTATACCGATATTTTCGGCCTGGCGCCGGCGCTGGTGGGAATATTGCTGTTATCCATACGCATTATCGACGCCGTCACCGACCCTATCATGGGCGCTATCGCCGACCGCACCCGATCCCGATGGGGGCGTTTCCGGCCCTACCTGTTGTGGCTGGCGGTGCCTTTCGCCGTCTTCAGCGTCCTGATGTACACCACGCCTGACTGGAGTTATTCCGCCAAGGTGGTTTACGCATTTATCACTTATTTTTTGATGTCGCTGATTTATACCGCCATCAATATCCCCTACTGCGCGCTGGGCGGGGTGATTTCCAACGATCCCCAGGAACGGGTTTCCTGTCAATCCTGGCGTTTTATCCTGGTGGGAGTGGCGACCCTGATAATTTCACTCACCTTGTTGCCGATGGTGGATTGGTTCGGCGGCGGTAACCGGGCGCAAGGATTCCAATGGGCGATGACGGTGTTATCCATTATCGGCTGTCTGATGTTTTTATTCTGTTTCGCCACCGTCCGGGAAAGGATACAACCCGCGACGCCTACCAATGACGCGTTGAAAGCCGACCTGCGGGATATTTGGAAAAACGATCAATGGGTACGCATACTGGTGCTGACGTTTTTTAACGTCTGCCCGGGATTTATCCGTATGGCGGCCACCATGTACTACGTCACCTATGCCATGGAAAAAAGCTCGGGATTCGCGAGTTTGTTTATCAGTCTCGGCGTGGTGGGCATGATGATCGGCAGCGCACTGGCCAAACCTCTCACCGATAAATATTGTAAACTGAAGGTGTTTTTCTGGACCAATATCGTATTGGCGATTTTCTCCAGCGGCTTTTACTTTCTCAACCCGCACCTGGTGAGTTTGATTCTTGTTATGTACTTCATACTCAATATCCTGCATCAAATTCCCTCCCCCTTGCACTGGTCTTTGATGGCGGATGTGGACGATTACGGCGAATGGAAAACCGGTAAACGCATCACCGGCATCAGCTTCTCCGGCAACCTGTTTTTCCTGAAGGTCGGATTGGCGGTTGCGGGGGCCTTCGTCGGGTTTATTCTTTCCGCCTACGGTTATCATGGCGATGCCGTCCGGCAAAGTCCGGGCGCGATACAGGGGATAGTTTTGCTGTTTACCGTCATTCCCGGCGTCGGTTATCTGATAACCGCCGGAGTGGTTCGGCTGCTGAAAGTCGATCGCCAACTGATGCGGCAAATCCAGTCCGATCTGGAAGCAAGGCGCTCACAGCGTCAGGAGTCGGCTGAATGGCACCAAACCAAACCCCTGGAAACCAAGCATCCCTAACCGAGAACGGGGAAAAGTAAACATCATGAGTCAAACGCATTGGCCTAATCCATTAATCGAACAGCGTGCCGATCCTTATATCTACCGGCATTTCGATGGTTATTATTATTTCACCGCCTCGGTGCCGGAATATGATCGGCTGGAAATTCGCCGGTCCGCCACTCTGGGCGGATTGGCGCATGCCTTGCCGGCGGTGGTCTGGCATAAACACGATTTGGGGGAAATGAGCGCGCTGATTTGGGCGCCGGAACTGCACTTCATCGATAATAAATGGTATCTCTATTTCGCCGCCGCCCCTTCACCGGAGATTGTCGACGGACTCTTCCAGCACCGCATGTTCGTCCTGGAATGCGCCGACGACAATCCGCTCACCGGCACCTGGACGGAAAAAGGGCGCATGGGGACGCCCTTGGATACATTCTCCCTGGATGCCACCCATTTTTTCCTGCAGGGGCGGCACTATTATGTCTGGGCGCAAAAAGACCCGGCCATCCGGGGCAACTCCAATCTTTATCTGGCCGAAATGGCCACGCCCTGGTCGTTGAAAACCCCGCCGGCGATGTTGAGCAAACCGGAATTGCCCTGGGAAACCCATGGATTCTGGGTCAACGAAGGCCCGGCGGTCCTGCGCCACGGGCAGCGGCTGTTTATTACCTATTCCGCCAGCGCCACCGATGCAAATTACTGTATCGGCCTGCTTTGGGCCGATATCAACGCCGATATTGCCGATCCGCGGGTATGGCATAAACTGCCGCAGCCGGTGTTTCGCACCCATTGGCAAAACCGGCAGTTCGGCCCGGGCCACAACAGCTTTACCGTAGGGGAACACGGTGAAGATGTGCTGGTTTATCATGCCCGGACCTACACCGAGATCACCGGAGACCCGTTATACGATCCCAACCGCCACACCCGGATCAAGGTTTTCCACTGGGATGAGGAAGGCATGCCCCGTTTTGGCGAACCACCGGCGGACCATGTCTGAGGAGGTCAAACCAACGCGCCGTAAATGGTCAACAACGCCACCACCACCACGATCACGTTGGTGATCTTTTTCGCCAGTGAAACCGCCGCCCGCGGGGTCTGCACCTCATCCATATGCGGGTCCCGCGCCAGGGAAAATTGCGCCAGGCGGGTCAGCACCTGATACTGCCCGGAACGCAGGTCCGCCAGGGAGGCAAACCAGGCCGGCAGCGCTTTTTCGCCGTGACCCAGCAACGCATAGGCCACCCCGGCCAGCCTTACCGGTATCCAGTCCAACCAATGGAGCACATTGTCTATGCCGGACTGCGCCCGCTTCAGCGGGGTGGCACGCCGTGCGAGCCAGGTTTGCCAGGCACGCAAAAAAGCATAACCGGCCAGCAGAACCGGGCCGTAAGGCCCGCCCACCACCAGCCAGAACAATGGCGCCAGATAGAAACGGAAATTGATCCAGAGCAGCGCATTTTGCAATTCACGCAAACGCTCTTCTTTATCGCAATCCACCGGCAAACCGTGGATCAGCGTCAACTCTTCGCTCATAGCGTCGCAGGCATGACCGTCGCCACGGGCGGCGGCGGTGAGATAGGCCCGATAGTGCTTGCGAATACCGCCCGCGCCGATGCAAAGCAGGGAAATCAGAATCCATAACAGCAGCGCGGGCGCGCCGAAGAAAAATTTCGCCGTCAGCCTCAGACACAGCGCCACCACAATCATCCAGCAGAGGGTCAGTAAAATCGTCAGCGCCGGAGAGACATAGCGGATGCGGGCAAACATCCGCTCAAAATAGTGATCCAATTGCCAGTGATCGCCCATTTTAAATAAGCGTTCCCATGCCAGTACCAGTAATAATGTAAACAGTGTCATGAATCCTGGTGCTCCCTGTCTCAGTCCCCGGTGCTCGGTGAAATCAATTTTTTATAATGATGCCATAGAAAAGCCGGTCCGGGATCGGTTTTACGGACGGGGGCAATATCGCTATGACCGGTTATGCGGGCCGGCGTGATGGGATAGTGCCGCATCAGCAGCCGCGTCAGTTCAGCCAGCCGGACATATTGCCCATCGGTATAAGGCTGAGTATCCGTGCCTTCCAGCTCAATGCCGATGGAAAAATCATTGCAGTGTTCCCGCCCGGCGAAACGCGAGACGCCGGCATGCCAGGCGCGCCGGTGGAACGGCACATATTGCACAATTTCGCCGTCACGCCGGATCAGGCAATGGGCCGATACCCGCAAACCTTGTATCTGTGGGAAGAAAGGATCATCGTCCGGGTCAAGCGTGCCGGTAAACAATTGATCGATATAGGGTCCGCCAAACGATCCCGGCGGCAAGCTGATTCCATGCACCACCAGCAGCGAAGGGACCTCGCCGTTCGGCCGTTCATCGCAATGGGGGGACATGACCTGCTTAATCCCTGTTAACCAACCGTTTTCCAACTCCATTCGCCGCCTCCATTCTCCATTTCCACTCGCTACCTTATACCTGTCGGCAGTAGTACTTATCTCAGCAACAGAGTAGCATGTTTCCCTGGTTCCCTTTATTCGCTATTTCGGAGTTTTTTATGCCGACACGTCGTTATAGCGCTGAACGCCGCCGGGCCGAATTGCTCGAGCGTATTCAGCATGATATCCCCTTAACCGTCACTCGGGCACTCAGCGAAGATCTGGGCGGCACCGCCGATCCCGAGGCCGATATTACGGCGCTGTTATTGCCCCGGGACAGCCAGGCCGAGGCGGTTATCATCACGCGGGAAAACGGGATTTTCTGCGGGCAGCAATGGCTGGAGGAAGTGTTTCGCCAGTTGGGGGACGGCATCCAGGTAGAGTGGCAGGTGAAGGACGGCGATGCCATCCGGGTTAACCAGCCGCTATGCCGGTTGCGGGGTCCTTCTCATTTGCTGTTGACCGGTGAACGCACCGCGCTTAATTTTGTGCAGACCCTGTCCGGCGTCGCCTCGGAGGTCAAGCGTTACGCCGATAAGCTGGCGGGTACCCACACCCAACTGCTGGATACCCGCAAAACCTTGCCCGGATTGCGAACCGCGCTGAAATACGCGGTATTGTGCGGCGGCGGCAGTAATCATCGCCTGGGACTGGCGGACGCTTTTTTGATTAAGGAGAATCACATCATCGCCGCCGGCTCCATCGCCAAGGCGGTGGAAAACGCCGTGGCCCTGCGCGCCGACGTGCCGGTGGAAGTGGAGGTGGAAAGCCTGGATGAATTGCGTCAGGCCCTGGAGGCCGGCGCCGATATCGTTATGCTGGACAACTTCACGCCGGCGGATATGCAGCGTGCCGTGGCCGCTACCGGGGGGCGCGCCCTGCTGGAGGTTTCCGGTAATGTAACGCTGGAAACCCTGCATGAATGCGCCGCCACCGGTGTGGATTATATTTCCGTCGGCGCACTGACCAAACATATCCGCGCCCTTGATCTCTCCATGCGTTTTCAGTAATAGCGGCAGACGCTAGCGCCGTTTGGCTTTCAGCCACGTCTGCTTTGACGAGTATGGGTCCGTGGCAACGCGGACCCGGCGTGCCGTGAAGCGTTTGTATCTTGCCTAAGCAATTTGGACACCCAAAGGATAATCAAGGTTAGATGTTGGATAATGAAATTAATATCGAATATTGAATATTGAATAATGTAGTTGATATCAGATATTTAAAACAGGTAAAACTGTAGAAATTCAATGAAAAATAATATAAAAAATAATCGCTGATGATGTTTTAAAATAGCCATAATATATATCTTTCAATAAATATTTTTCATCATTCTTCTGCTATTATTATTTCTATTTTTCCCCAATTACTGTTAATTTATACAGTATCAAGACATTTATCTTTTCACTCACCGCTGTCGGCAATATTTTTTGATTTTATGTGGAGCGCCGCTTGTGTCCACGCTTTTAGCGCGGCTGAAAGGAATAACCATCCTTAATCGTAATCATCGATTACCATCTGCATTCTCTGGATCAATGAGCCGGTATCAATGAATTTATACTAATGAACCTCTATTAATAAACCGAACTAAGGCATCCGAAATAAGGAAATAAATACTATGGCTAAACAGAATGTTAAGGCTATTTGTCGACATACCCAAGGGGATTTTTCGGATCGGCGTTACATTGTGGGATACGTTCCAAACGGTGGCCGAGACAATCCCTCGCCAGCCATCTATCTCGGCGGCCGCTGGCTTGAGGCATGCGGGTTCCTTACCGGCCAATATGTGACGGTGTCGGCGGAGCCGGGGCAACTGATTATCCAGCCCGCGCCATCCTCGTAGCCGGCTTTATCGCCGCCCGTCAAGAGCAAGATGGAAAATAGGCATGCGTCTGGGTGGCGGACAGTGCGATTGGGCATATATGACAACGGGATTATGTCGTTCATGTGCCAACCCACACGCAAAAAAACCTAATCAGCATGTAACCTCTTGCCCTTACTTTGCGGCAAGCCATCCTCAACGGCGAACGGCTGCTGGCCGATGGTCTGGGTTATGGGTAAGGTTGGCCCTGGATCAACAGGGGGAAAGGCCGGTGAGCAATCAGCAGGGATTTACTTTAGTGGAATTGATGGTGGTTATTGCCATTATCGCCACGTTAAGCGCCATCGGTTTGCCGGGATATCAACGCTACCTCGATAATGCCGCCCTGACCGATATGCTCCATGTGCTATCTCCTTACAAATCGGCGGTGGAACTATGCGCCATGGAGCATGGGGATATGAATGAATGCCGGGCCGGAGCGTCCGGCATACCGGACGGATTCACCTCCCGCTATGTCGACGGGGTCGAGGTTACCGAGGGCATTATTCGCTTGACCGGTAAACGGGCATTGCAAGGACTCACCCTGATATTAACGCCGGAGCGGCACTCCGGCGGATTGCGCTGGACCCGCCGTTGTGATGCCGCCGAGCGGGGCCAACATCTGCTCCGTCCCTGCCAGGCGCTGTTTCGTTTCGACGGCGCACAGGAGTAGACCATGATCGTTGCTTATGATAATCCGCCACAGCTCGAGGACTATATCGAGGGCTTGCTGGGCGAGGCGGCGGACCATCGAGCTTCCGATATCCATATCGAACCCTGTCCGTCATCGGACTACCGGGTACGGTTTCGTATCGACGGCCTGTTGCGCCAACACGCCAATTGCGCTCCAGGATTGGCGGCACGTCTGGTGGTGGGGCTAAAGATGAGGGCCGGGATGGATATTGCCGAGCGCCGGTTACCGCAAGACGGGCAATTTACCTTTGGTAAACCCGATAGCGGCTATTCATGCCGCATTGCCACCCTGCCGACCCTGTGTGGCGAAAAGTTGGTGCTACGTCTGCTGCAACGCGAGACTAACCGGCTTACCCTTGAGAATCTGGGTATGTCCGTGTCTCTGCGGCGGCAATTCCTGCGCCGGCTGCATCAGCCGCAGGGATTGGTGCTGCTGACCGGTCCCACAGGCAGCGGCAAGACCCTGACGCTCTATAGCGCCATACAGGCCATGGACCGCCAGCGTCTTAATATCTGCAGCGTGGAGGACCCGGTGGAAATCCCGTTGGCTGACATTGCGCAGTGCCAAGTGAACCGTAAAGCACAGCTGGATTTTCCGAGATTGCTGCGCGCGCTGTTACGCCAGGATCCGGATGTCATCATGGTGGGGGAAATCCGTGATGCCGAAACCGCCGCGATTGCCATCAATGCTGCCCAAACCGGCCATCTGGTATTGTCCACGCTGCACACCCTGACCGCCGCCGATACCCTGCAGCGGTTACGTCAGCTGGGAATGGATCCCGCGCGCATCAGGCCGGTGCTGCGGCTGGTGATGGCGCAACGCCTGGTACGCCGCCTTTGCCGTGCCTGCCGCCGGCAAACAGCGCCGGGCACGACTCACCGCCGGGGTGATTTTACATCGCGCCCGTCATGGCGCGCGATGGGATGCGACCAATGTCATGAAGGCTATGTCGGCAGGCACGGGCTGTTTCATCTGCTGCCCGGAGAGTCTCTATCGGATTCGGCACCGGTGGAAACCGGAAGGCAAAAACGCCTCTGCGGACTATGGCAGGCGGGCCTGACCCTGGTGGATCAAGGCATCACCACGGTGGCAGAGTTAAGACGTGTGCTGGGAGAGCCGGCATGACCGGTTACTGGTTATATCGCTGGCGCGGTATTACCGGCGAAGGTGAAATCCTTGAGGGCCACCTGCTTGCCGCGGGGAAAATGTCGGTGAGACAGGATTTGATCAGTCAGGATCTTCAGCCGCTGCACGTGCGGACCCTCGCTTATTTACCCGCGAGCTATTGGCGAGACAGCCAGATGATGAGTTTCACCTCACAGCTGGCATCGCTGCTCGAAGCGGGACTGCCGCTTCGGGAAAGCCTGCGTCTGCTGGCGGACGATCATCCCCGCATCGGCTGGCGCTGCCTGTTGCGTTTACTGAATGCCAAAATTGAGCAGGGCCATACCCTGTCCATGGCCTGCGCCGATTTTCCCACGGTGTTCTCACCGCTCTACAGCGGGCTTCTGGCACTGGGGGAGCTTACCGGACGACTGGATCGCTGTTGCCGCTTATTGGCGGAGCATGAGTCACGCCTGGGAAAGTTGAAAAAGAAAGTCCGCGGCGCACTGCGCTATCCGGCGTTTATCTGCCTGACAGCGGCTGCGGTGCTCACATTGATGCTGACATTGATACTGCCTGAATTCGCCCGCCTTTACGAGGGTATCAATGCCCCGTTGCCCACGCCCACCCGGGGATTGATGGCGCTGGCGGCGGCGGTGGGCGACCACGGCTTGACGGCGCTGCTCGGCGCCGTTCTGTTGTACGGCGGGTATCGGCGTATCTGTCATTATCATCCCCGCTGGCGCCAACGGGCCCAGGCCATGCTGTTATATCTGCCGTTGATTGGCAGGCTGGTACGCCATCATAACCTGCATCATTTGTTCCAGACGCTGGCCATTACCCACCAGGCGGGTATTACTCTGGATAACGGGCTGGAGATGGCCGTACGCACCCTCACACATCCCTGTTACCGCCGAGCGGTCCAGTTGCTGCAAAAGCATATCAGGCAGGGCTTCGCATTATATCAGGCGTTTGAAGGGCATCGGCTGTTTCCGTCCCATTGCCGTCAGCTTATCAAAACCGGCGAGCATAGCGGAACGCTGGACGAGGTATTCCAGCAGTTGGCGCGGCTGCATGAGCAGCAAACGCACCGCCTCGCCGACGGGCTGGCGCAACTGGCCGAGCCTTTAATGCTGCTGATCATGGGCGGCCTGGTTTGCGCCATGGTGATAGTGCTTTATTTACCGCTGCTGCAATTGGGCGAGGTGTTCGGTCATTTTTAGAGGCATGATCCGACCATGGCGATTACAGCTGGGTAAATACCTGATTTTCCTGTTCGGCCACCCGTATAAAGGTGGTGCGTTTGGTTAATTCCTTTAGCCGGGACGCCCCGACATAGGTACAGGCCGACCGCAAACCACCGAGGATATCGCGGATGGAATTCTCCACCGGTCCGCGCAACGGCAGTTTTACCGTTTTACCTTCCGCGGCGCGATACTCCGCGACACCGCCCACATGGCGCTTCATCGCGTCCTCGGAACTCATGCCGTAGAACAGCATGAAATTCTCGCCGTTCTCTTCCACCACCATACCTTCACACTCGTCATGGCCGGCCAACATACCGCCCAACATCACAAAGTCGGCGCCGCCGCCAAAGGCCTTGGCCACGTCCCCCGGCACCGCGCAGCCGCCGTCACTGACTATCTGACCGCTTAGCCCATGGGCGGCGTCGGCGCATTCTATTACGGCGGATAATTGCGGATAACCGACACCGGTTTTCACCCGGGTTGTGCAGACCGAACCCGGCCCGATACCGACTTTGACAATATCGGCGCCGGAGAGGATCAGCTCTTCCACCATTTCTCCGGTAACCACGTTGCCGGCGCAAATGACTTTATCCGGGCAGGCTTCCCGGGCCTTTTGCACGAAATTGACGAAATGTTCGGAATAGCCGTTGGCCACGTCGATACAGATAAAACGAAGTAGCGGCGACAGGGCCAAAATCTGCTGGAGTTTGACGAAATCGGCATCAGAGGTGCCGGAGGAAACCATGACATGCCGCAAAATGGCATCCGGGACGCGGCTAACAAAGCTGTGCCACTGCTCGATGCTATAATGTTTATGCACGGCGGTCAGTACATCAAAGGTTGCCAGCGCTTCCGCCATGCGAAAAGTACCGACGGTATCCATATTAGCGGCGATGATGGGAATACCCGACCAGGTGCATCCCGGATGCTTAAAGGTAAACTCACGCTGGAGCTCAACGTCGGAACGACTCTTGAGAGTGGACCGCTTTGGGCGGATAAGAACGTCTTTAAAACCTAGCTTGATATCTTCTTCAATACGCATGCGGGATTTCCTGGTGGATGGCGAAGAATCGCAAAAAAAGTCCGGGGACAAAAAGCCAGTTCCAGTGACCGTATCATACGCCGGATTATTGTTACGGCAAGACTGCGAAAACCACCGGATTTACGCTACAATCGTACCAATTTATCCACGGGCCGCTAAATCCATCATCCCTGGATCGGTGGGAGACAGCTAATAGTATGCGTTACATTGTTGCATTAACAGGGGGAATCGGCAGTGGCAAAAGTACCGTGGCCAACGCCTTTGCCAAACTGGGTGCCGCGATAGTCGACGCCGATATTATCGCCCGCAGGGTGGTGGAGCCGGGCACCGACGCTTTGCGGGCAATCCGCGATCGTTTTGGCGACGCTATACTTTTGCCCGACGGCGCACTGGACCGGGCGCAGTTGCGGCAACGCATCTTCAGTTCGCCGCCGGATAAGGCGTGGCTGAACGCCTTGCTGCACCCCCTTATTCAGCAAGAAACCCAACAAGAAATGTCCCGTGTCTCAGGGGCGTATATTATATGGGTAGTCCCGTTATTGATTGAAAACCATCTGCAGAACCGGGCGAACCGGGTATTGGTGGTGGATGTCGATACCGAAACACAGGTGGCGCGTACTATGGAACGCGATGGAATAAGCCGCGGGCAGATAAACAATATTCTTGCCGCGCAAGTATCACGGGAACAGCGTCTGGCCAGTGCCGATGATATTATTAAAAATAACGGGCATCCCGAGGATATTACGGGCAGTGTGGCAAAGCTGCACCAGCGTTATCTCGGGCTTGCGGCATCAGCAACCCGACAGGATCAATCATTATGAGTGAAATTTACTCGACGACGGTACTTTTCGAGCATCCGTTAAATGAAAAAATGCGCACCTGGCTGCGTTTGGAATTTTTATTGCAACAACTGTATAACTGTCCGGAGTTGGTTGACATCTCTAGCGCCTTGCCTTTTTTCCGCACTGTCTCCGACCTGCTGGACGTTCTCGAGCGCGGCGATGTACGCACCGAAATGATGAAAGAATTGGACCGGCAACAGCAAAAAATGCTGCAATGGGACGGTGTACCCGGCGTCGATAGCGAGCGGGTACGAACATTACGCAATAATTTAAAACAATGCGCCGCGGTATTGATGTCCGCACCACGGCTGGGGCAGGCTTTGCGGGAGGACCGTTTAATCGCCTCGGTGCGCCAACGGCTCTCGATCCCCGGCGGCTGTTGCAGTTTTGATTTGCCCGGTCTGCATATTTGGCTGCACCTGCCGCAGACCCATCGCAACGGCCAGATCAACGCCTGGTTAAAAACCCTGGACCCCTTGAATGCCGCTTTAACGTTAACCTTGGATTTGGTCAGGCATACCGAGCCTTTCAAAAGCCAAATCAGCCTGAACGGTTTTTTCCAGGACAATGCCGAGGATGCGGATTTGCTGCGTATGCGCATCCCCCTGCTTTACCAGCTCTACCCGCAGGTTTCCGGCCACAAGACCCGTTATGCTATCCGATTTTTATCCCTGGATAGCGAAAACGGCGTCATTCCCAATCGTCTACCCTTCGATTTGGCCTGTTGTTAAAGGTTATAGTTAAACTTAAGAGGTCTTGATGAGTGATGATATTATTTTGGTGAGCTGCCCCACCTGCGGCGCGGAAGTTAAATGGGAGCCGCAAAGCAAATTCCGCCCGTTTTGCAGCAAACGCTGCCAATTAATAGACCTGGGGGAATGGGCTGAGGAGGGAAAGTTTATCCCCAGCGACGGTCAGATAACTGATAGCGATGACTGGAGCGAGGATAAGTATTAGGATGTCGCGGCGATAAGTTGACGGATAATGGCCGCGTTGGCGGGAGGAAACTCGGACGCATCGAGTTCCCCCTGCGGACACCAGCGCACCGGCTGCCCTTCGTTGCCATAGGGAACTCCCTGCCAGTGCTCCACCAGGTAAAAATAGAACGCCATCTCACGATCGGGGAAATGATGCTGGCTGGTGGCCAATAACTCCGGATACTCCGCCTCGACGCCGGTTTCTTCTAGCAATTCTCGGATCAATGCCTGTTCCGGGGTTTCACCTTCTTCCACTTTCCCGCCGGGGAACTCCCAAAAGCCGCCCATATGGGCGTCTTCCGGTCGTTGGGCGATAAAAATTTCATGCTGAGCATTACGGATAATGCCTACGGCAACAGTCAGTAATTTCATTGTCACAGGTTCTCCGAATATCCGTCATACTTCAAGTTGCTGGTGCGTTGGCAATACTCGGCCCGTCCATGGGCCTCGCCCCTCCGGGGCCCCCTTCCTGCAACTCGAATTATTTAGGGTATATTATTGTTGTAATCTGCCGTGGCACTGCTTGTATTTTTTGCCTGAGCCGCAGGGGCAGGGATCGTTACGTCCCACCTTGCGGCCTTCCCGCAGCGGCTGATTGACCGCATCAGGCTCCGCCATCATCGGTTCGGGCTGATGGCTCAGCTGCTGCTGCCGCGCCAGGCGTTCAGCCTCTTCACGGCGCTGCTGTTCCAAGGCTTCCACCTCTTCCGGCATCCGCACCTGGACCTTGCTCAGGGTACTGATCACTTCGTATTTCAGCGATTCGAGCATCGCGGCAAACATGGCGAAGGACTCGCGTTTATATTCCTGCTTGGGATCCTTTTGGGCATAGCCCCGCAAATGAATGCCCTGCCGCAGATAGTCCATCGCCGCCAGATGTTCTTTCCACAATGAATCCAACGTTTGCAGCATCACGCCCTTTTCAAAGCTGCGCATCATTTCCACGCCTACCACCTCTTCTTTCCGGCGGTATTGTTCCAATGTCTGTTCAAGAATACGCTCGCGCAGCGTCTCTTCATGCAGACCCGGTTCTTTATCCAACCACTCGGCGATGGGCATGTCCAGATCGAAATCATCCTTCAGACGCTTTTCCAGCCCCGGCACATCCCACATCTCTTCCAGGGACTGCGGCGGAATATAAATATCAAGGATGGTTTTCAGCACGTCTTCACGGATGCTGAGAATGGTCTCGCTGATATCCGCCACATCCAGCAATTCGTTGCGCTGGCTGTATATTGCGCGGCGCTGGTCATTGGCCACATCGTCATATTCCAGCAGCTGTTTACGGATGTCGAAGTTGCGGCTTTCCACTTTACGCTGGGCATTGGCGATGGCTTTGGTCACCCAGGGGTGTTCAATGGCTTCACCGGGTTTCATGCCCAGTTTGCGCATCATGCCCGAGACCCGGTCGGAGGCGAAAATACGCATCAGCGCATCTTCCATCGACAGGTAGAAACGAGACGAGCCGGGATCTCCCTGGCGACCTGAACGGCCTCGCAGCTGGTTATCGATACGGCGGGATTCATGGCGCTCGGTACCGATGATATGCAGGCCGCCCGCCGCCAGAACTCGATCATGGCGGATCTGCCAGGCCTCTTTGATGGCGGCAATCTGATCTTCGGTGGGCTCTTCAATATGGGAGATTTCCGC
Source organism: Sodalis sp. dw_96 (assembly GCF_018449575.1). Lineage (GTDB taxonomy): Bacteria > Pseudomonadota > Gammaproteobacteria > Enterobacterales > Enterobacteriaceae > Acerihabitans. The sequence goes on from NZ_JAAVUT010000007.1 coordinate 207,516, forward strand.
CTGCCAGCTTCCCCCCAGCACGATATCGGTACCACGCCCGGCCATGTTGGTGGCGATGGTCACCTGTCCAGGCTGTCCGGCCTGGGCGACAATATCCGCTTCCATGGCGTGAAATTTGGCGTTCAGAACTTTATGTTCGATACCGGCTTTATCCAGTTCCGCGGAAACAACCTCCGATTTCTCAATGGAGATGGTCCCCACCAGCACCGGCTGTCCGTTAGTGGAACAGGTCTTGATATCCTCAATGATCGCGTCGATCTTCTCTTTCTCGGTCATGTAGACCAGATCCGGCATATCATTACGTATCATCGGCCGGTTGGTGGGCACCACGATGGTATCGAGCTTGTAGATCGAACTGAACTCAAAGGCTTCGGTATCGGCGGTACCGGTCATGCCGGCCAGTTTTTCGTACAAACGGAAGTAGTTCTGGAAGGTGATGGAGGCCAGGGTCTGGTTTTCGTTCTGGATAGCCACATGTTCCTTCGCTTCCACCGCCTGGTGCAAACCGTCCGACCAGCGGCGTCCCGGCATGGTGCGGCCGGTATGTTCATCAACGATGATCACTTCGCCGTCCTTGACGATATAGTCCACGTCCCGGGCAAACAGCACATGGGCCCGCAGGGCGGCGGTCACATGGTGCATCAGCATGATATTGGCCGGCGAATAGAGGGATTCGCCCTCTTCCATAATGCCCGCCTGCACCATCATCTCTTCGATCAGCACCAATCCGCGTTCGGTAAGGTTGACCTGTCGGGATTTTTCGTCCACTGAAAAGTGCCCTTCACCGTGGAAGGTATCGGAATCCTCTTTGTCTTGACGAATCAGGCGGGGAATCAGCGTATCCACCCGATTGTACAGTTCGGAGCTGTCTTCCGCCGGGCCGGAAATAATCAGCGGCGTACGGGCTTCATCGATGAGGATGGAGTCCACTTCATCCACCAGGGCGTAATGCAGCTTGCGCTGGACACGTTCCTCAGGGCTGAACGCCATATTGTCGCGCAGGTAGTCGAAACCGTACTCGTTATTGGTGCCGTAGGTGATGTCGGCGGCGTAGGCGGCTCGTTTGGCCGGGGCCGGCATCTGCGGCAGGTTGATGCCCACCGTCAAACCGAGAAACTCGAACAGCGGGCGGTTGTTTTCCGCATCTCGCTGGGCCAGATAGTCGTTGACGGTAACCACGTGGACACCCTTACCGCTCAAGGCGTTCAGGTATGCCGGCAGGGTCGCGGTCAGGGTTTTACCTTCACCGGTACGCATTTCCGCGATGCAGCGATCGTTGAGCACCATGCCGCCCACCAATTGGACATCGAAATGACGCATGGCAAACACCCGTTTACTGGCCTCGCGCACAACGGCGAAAGACTCCGGCAGCAAACTGTCCACCGTTTCGCCTTTAGCCAGGCGTTCGCGAAACTCGATGGTTTTCGCCGCCAGCTCCTGATCGGTGAGTTTTTCCACATCCGGTTCCATCCGGTTGATGATTTCAACCGTTTTGTTCATCCGGCGCAGGGTACGATCGTTACGACTGCCAAACACTTTTGTAAGCAATTTTGATAACATAATTATTTAAATCTCGTCACGGCCGGAACTGACTGAAATGCAGCGGCCCATAATGGCATAAAAGATAAAAAAAATTCCGTGGTAACACAGGTTAGATTATGCGGGCGGGTCCGGCTCGAATTCCCTGTACCTGGGCCAGGCGAATTCCTGTACGATGATCGAGGCAGGGCTGGTATTCACCCTGCCGGAGAGAGCGAATAACCGAAGGTTGTTTCGATTCACGGGTCAGCAGACCGTTCAGGGCGGTTATCAGCACCTGATGCTGCACTTTCAGCGGCGCGACACTCTCCGCCAGCGGCGATCTGGGTCTCAGCGGTTCCGGTACCCAGGCCACGGACAGATGACGAATAGCCGTGCGAATGGCATGCTGATGCCAATAGTCCACGGTAAAGGAAGGACGGCGCTGGGTTTCTTTCAGGAACGAGAGATTGGCAAAACCGGCGTTAAACGCGTTTTGACGGCTGGGGCTGGATAGGGTATTGGCCAGGTGTGCCTGTTCCTGCCCGCTGCCGAGCACATAAGGTACGCCAAGACCTGCCGCCACCATACCCAGCAGGAGGTGCGGCCAGAAATAACGTCTGCCAAATTGTCGCCAACGATTTAAAATACCCATTACTTAATGCATTCCGCCGGAGTTTTTATGCGTGACAGTCGTCCACAGTCCATTGATATCCTGCTTGGCTCACTTACGACACCGGAGCGAAACTCATTGTTGCATATCCAGCAACGGGCGGTGGCGCTGTTAAAGCTGAACCGCGCGGTAGCCGGATTATTGCCCGCGCCACTGCAGCCTTGGTGTCGCGTAGCCAACTTCCGCCAAGGCGTTTTGATTCTTGAAACCGCCAATGCCAGCTGGATGATGAGGTTACGCTATGAACAATCTAGGTTATTATCCGCGTTACGAGCGCAGATTCTACCATCATTGTCATCAATCGACATCAGGATTAACCCGACTCTGGCCACAAAAGGCCATCAGATTACGCAAAACCACGGCGAACCGTTAACCGGCAAGGGGACAACCGAAGGGAAAAAACGAATACTGAGCCGGCAGAGCGGCGAAGCAATCCGGCATCTGGCGGAACGAAGCCCGGAGAAACTCAAAAAAATGCTCGAACGACTGGCGAAGCTGGCCGGAGAAGGTGCCGACCCCACCAATCGAAACGATTAAAACACATCAGTCCAAAACGATACCGTTACGCCATAACGAAAGACGGTGCGGTAAACGTCACCGGCATCTCGGCTTCGTCTTCGAAGGTCACCAGTTCCCAGGCTTCCTGACGTGCCAATACCGCCTGCAACAGCTTGTTGTTCAGGGCATGACCGGGTTTGTAGGTGGTAAACGCGCCGATGATGTTATGACCGCACATATACAGATCGCCGATACCGTCCAGCATTTTGTGACGGACAAACTCATCTTCAAAACGTAAACCGTCGTCGTTGAGCACCTTATAGTCATCAACCACAATGGCGTTATCGAAACTGCCGCCCAGGCACAGGCCCCTGGACTGCAGATATTCGATATCGCGCATAAACCCGAAGGTACGTGCGCGGCTGATTTGCCGGACGAAGGACTCGGCGGAAAAATTCAGGCAATAACGTTGCGAGCTAGCATCAATCGCAGGATGATTAAAATCAATGGTAAAATCGAGCTTGAAGCCGTTATACGGCGTCAATTCCGCCCATTTATCGCCATCCTCCACGCGAACCGACTGTTTGACGCGCAGGAATTTCTTAGCACAATTCAGCTCTTCGATTCCGGCATCCAGCAACAGATAGACAAAGGGGCTCGCACTGCCGTCCATAATAGGAATTTCAGGCGCATTGACTTCAATGACGATGTTATCGATGCCCAAACCCGCCAATGCGGCATTAAGATGTTCGACGGTGGATATACGAACATCATGCTCATTGACCAGACACGTACAAAGCATGGTATCGCGCACCGATTTCGCATCCGCGGGGAAATCCACCGGGGGGTTGAGATCCGTACGGCGATAGATGACCCCGGTATTAGCCGATGCAGGGCGCAAAGTCAGTGTGACCTTTTTACCGGTGTGTAAGCCCACACCAGTGGCCTGAACAATACGTTTAAGTGTCCGCTGTTTGATCATCAATTTATCTCGCAATGTTATCCAGACCACCGACAAATTATAGCCGAGCGTCGGTGGGGCAGTTTAGCACAAAGAGCGGAGATTCCCAATATACCTGGTTTTAATCCGCCTGCTTGCGGAGAAAAGCGGGAATATCAAGATAATCAGGTTCTTTACCCGCCTGCGCAGCCTGCTCATTCACCGCTTTCGCCGCGATTTTTTGCTCCTGCTGCATCGGCGACATGCCGTGGGCATGCTGCTGATAACGGTTATCCATCACCTGCTGAGTGTTCTGCTTATTGGTGACCAGCGTGATTTCCGGACGTTTGTCCATGCCGATACCGGTAGCCACAACGGTTACGCGCAGTTCGTCGTTCATATCCGGATCAAGGGATGTCCCGATAACCACGGTGGCGTTGTCAGAGGCGAAAGCGCGGATAGTGTTACCCACGGTTTCAAACTCGTCCAAACGCAAATCAAAGCCGGCGGTAATGTTAACCAGTACGCCGCGAGCGCCGGAAAGATCGATATCCTCCAGCAACGGGCTGGAAATGGCCATTTCCGCCGCTTCTTCGGCCCGATCTTCACCGCAGGCCACGCCTGAACCCATCATGGCATAACCCATTTCGGACATGACGGTACGCACGTCGGCAAAGTCGACGTTCATCAGACCCGGCCGGGTGATCAGTTCGGCGATACCCTGTACCGCGCCCTTGAGCACGTCATTGGCCGCACCGAACGCATCCAGCAGCGAGATACCTCGGCCCAGCACTTTCAGCAGCTTGTCGTTAGGGATGGTAATCAGCGAATCCACATGTTTGGACAGCTCGGCGATACCCTGTTCGGCAAAAGCCATGCGCTTCTTGCCTTCAAAATTGAAGGGTTTGGTCACCACGGCAACGGTGAGTATGCCCAATTCCTTGGCCACCTCGGCCACCACGGGGGCCGCGCCGGTACCGGTGCCGCCGCCCATGCCGGCCGCGATAAACACCATATCCGCGCCTTCCAGCGCCGCACGCAGTGCTTCACGGTCTTCCTCAGCGGAATTTCGACCCACCTCGGGATTGGCTCCGGCGCCCAGACCCTTGGTGATACCGCCGCCAATCTGAATGGTCTGGCCCACCGCGGTTTTACGCAATGCCTGGGCATCGGTATTCACCGCGAAAAATTCCACGCCTTCGATGCGTTCGCGCACCATATGTTCCACGGCATTGCCGCCGCCGCCGCCGACGCCGATGACTTTAATCACCGCGTCATTGGTTAATTCCATAGGTTCAAACATAATTTCTCTCCGTTTTGTGCCTGTCGCATCGGAATCCGCCGCCTGCACAGCATGATCCCGCAAGTTAGATATTAAAACTCTTTCCTCAGCCAACTACTGATACGCTTTATCCAGTTGCTTACCGAGGTACGTTTTTCTACTTCAATCTCACCGCTCAAATGAGATTCTTTACCATAATGCAATAACCCAACGGCGGTTGAATAATAAGGCGCCTGCGCGTAATCCGTCAGACCGGTTATATTCAACGGCACCCCGATGCGCACCTGGGTATGGAACACCCGCTGCGCGCAGGCCGCCAGCCCGTCTATTTGAGCCGCGCCGCCGGTCAGCACGATACCGGCGGCCAAATGATGCTTTACTCCCTGCTGGCGAAGCTGTTCCTGCAGCTGCAGGATTTCGTCATTCACCAGATTCAGCAATTCGGTATAACGAGGTTCAATCACCTCCGCCAGGGTCTGCCGTTGCAGACTGCGCGGCGGACGTCCGCCGACGCTGGGAACTTCCACGGTTTCATCCTTGCTCACCGCCGACCCCAGCGCGCATCCGTGCCTGACTTTAATCGCCTCCGCATCCGCGGGCGGCGTACCAAAAGCATAGGCGATATCGCTGGTGACCACGTTGCCCGCATAGGGGATAACCTTGGTATGCCGCAGCGCGCCGGCGGTATACACCGCCATATCCATGGTGCCGCCGCCGATATCCACCACGCAAACCCCCAGTTCCCGCTCATCTTCAGTTAAAACCGCGTAACTGGAGGCCAGGCCGGCGAAGATCAGCTGGTCCACTTTCAGGCCGCAACGTTCAACAGCCTTAACAATATTCTTCGCCATATCATTATGGCAGGTAATCAGATGAACCTTGGCCTGCATCCGCACGCCGGACAATCCCACCGGATTTTTAATACCCTCTTGATAATCAATAGCATAATCTTGTGGGATCACATGCAAAATTCGATGTTCGTCACGAACGCGCACGGATTTTGCGGTATGCACCACATTCTCCACATCTTCCTGCGTCACTTCCTCTTCCGAAATAGGAACCATCCCTATCTCGTTCTGGCAGCTGATATGCTTGCCGGAGAGCGCCAGGTATACCGAAGATATCTGGCAATCCGCCATCAGCTCGGCCTGATCGATGGCGCGCTGAACGCACTTGACCACCGATTCGAGATCGTTGACGCCGCCTTTATCCATACCCCGAGACGGGCAACTGCCCACCCCGATAATATTGACCATGCCATCGGGCAGAACTTCCCCTACCAATGCGGCAACCTTTGCCGTACCGATCTCCAGTCCAACTACCAGTTTTCTGTCCGTCGACTTGATCATTATTATTTAGCCTGTACCTGATTCTGACTCTGTTGCGAATTGCTCTTTGCATCGTCGATAAACGCCGGCGCCCATCCAACGGCAACTCCCGCGTCATAACGCAAATCCACGTAACTAATACGTTTATTATCGGCCCGGGCCTGCTGGAGAAGAACCGGATAAATCCCGATAAAGCGCTGTAAACGCCGCGTCCTGTCATCCCGTCCCAATTCGAGCCGGGTATCATCCGCCAGCGTCAACTGCCACGAATGACGCGCGCTCATACTGACGGTCTTCAACGTAAGCTTATGGGCCGCCATCACGTCATTCATCTCGCGGTAACCCGTCAGCACATCCTGTTCGCCGCCTTCCGGACCGTACAGCAGAGGCATCGGCTGATTGCCGACGCGCTCCGCCGGCGCGCTGAACACCTTGCCGCCGGCGTCCAGCATATGCAGATCGTTCCAGCGCGCCACCGGCACATACTCCACCAGGTGGATTTTCAGTTCGTCGGGCCACTGTTTGCGCACGCTGGCCTGCTTAATCCAGGGCAGCCGTTCGATCTGCTGCTGAATGACGTTGACATCCTGTGTCATAAACGTCCCCGGCGCGCCCAGGGATAAAATCGCCTGGCGAATATCGTCATTGGTGGTGTAATAACGCTGCCCGGTGACCACCAGCCGGGACAAAGGCAAACGATGCACATCCTTCATCCAGGCAACCACCATCCAGCCGCCCCAGACAATGGTGGCCAGCACCATCATCAGGAACATCAACCCTGCGAGCTGACCGCCGTTGCTGCGTTTGCCGGCGTCATCTTCCGTCTCGCGGTTGCGGATGTTGATTGCTGCCTGGGACATATCAGCCCGCCAATGCCAGAATGTTCATAACCAAAGCCGGAAAATCCATTCCGCTTTGCCGCGCCGCCATCGGCACCAGGCTATGCCGGGTCATGCCCGGTGATGTATTGACCTCCAGCAGGTATAACTCCCCGTCGCCGTCGGCCATGATATCCACCCGTCCCCAGCCGCTGCATCCAGCCGCCTGCCAGGCATCGAGCGCCAATGTCATTAACGCCTGCTCCTGTCGGTCGTCCAGCCCGCCCGGACAAAAATAGCGGGTCTCATCCGACAGATACTTCGCCTCGTAATCGTAAAACGTCGCCGACGGCTGAATACGCACCGACGGCAATACCCGATCCCCCAGGATGGAGACACTGAACTCCGGCCCGGTCAGCCATTTCTCCACCAGCACGCTCTGGTCATAACGAAAGGCTTCCGCCAGCGCCGCCGGCAGATCCGCCGCATGCTCCACCTTGGTCATGCCGACGCTGGAGCCTTCGTTGCTGGGTTTCACTATCACCGGCATGCCCAGCGCCCGCAGCGGTTCCGCCGCTGCTGAGGGGTCCTGCCGGTAACCTTCGCGGTCCAGGGCCACATAAGGCGGCACCGAAAGTCCCCTGCCCTGCCAAAGCCATTTGGTGCGCAGCTTATCCATGGTTAATGCGCAGGCCATCACACCGCTGCCGGTATAAGGCAGGCCGAGAAACTCCAGCGCGCCCTGCAGGGTGCCGTCTTCCCCGCCGCGGCCGTGCAGGGCGATGAACACCTTTTGAAAACCCTGCGCCTTCAGGCTCAATACCGACACATCGCGGGTATCCACGGCATGGGCGTCCACCCCGCCGGCCAGCAACCCGTCGAGCACCGCCTGCCCCGATTGCAGCGAGACATCGCGTTCGGCGGATGTGCCGCCCAGCAAAACCGCTACTTTCTCAGACATGAGGTCCCTCAAGCGTAGTGGCAAGGTTCGGCTGTAAATGGGTATCGGCCAGTTTGCGCGCAATTTTACCCACGGTGCCGGCCCCTTGCATCAGCACCAGATCGTTGTCCTGCAGCGCCAGCGCCAGGGTCTCGGGCAGCGCGTCCATATCCGCCACCATGATCGGGTCGATTTTCCCGCGACCGCGAATGGTGCGGCACAGCGAGCGGCTATCGGCGCCGGGAATCGGTGTTTCACCGGCGGGATAGACATCCAGCATAAACAGCACATCCACCCCGGACAATACGGTGGCAAAATCCTCATACAAATCTCTTGTCCGGGTGTACCGATGGGGCTGAAATACCATGACCAACCGTTTATCGGGCCAACCGGCGCGCGCCGCCTTGATGGTGGCGTCCACTTCGGTGGGGTGATGGCCGTAATCATCCACCAGCATCACACTGCCCTGCTTGCCGTTAACATTCTCCAGCGGGTAAGTACCGAGGAAATCAAAACGGCGGCCGGTCCCCTGGAATTGCGCCAGCGCCTGCAGGATGCTGTCATCGTCGATGCCTTCCTCGGTGGCGACGGCAATGGCCGCAGCGGCGTTCAGCGCGTTGTGGCGGCCCGGCGCGTTCAGCTCCACCGCCAGTACCGGCTTGTCCTGCCGATAGATCTTGAAGCTGCCCTGGGCCCCTTGCTGGAGGTAATCGGTGATACGCACGTCCGCCGCCTCGTTAAAACCATAGGTGGTGATATGGCGGCCTACCCGCGGCAGCAGTTCGCGGATTACCGGATCGTCCACACACATCACCGCGCGTCCGTAAAACGGCAAATTATGCAAGAAGCTGATAAAAGTCTGTTTTAAAATCTCGAAGTCGCCTTGATAGGTGTCCATATGGTCGGCTTCGATATTGGTGATAATGGCCACCATCGGCTGCAAATGCAGGAACGACGCGTCGCTTTCATCCGCTTCGGCTATCAGATAACGGCTGCATCCCAGGCGGGCATGCACCCCCGCCGCCTTCACCAGGCCACCGTTGACAAAGGTCGGGTCCAGTCCGGCCTGGGCATAGATACTGGCCACCATCGCGGTGGTGGTGGTTTTGCCGTGGGTACCGGCAATGGCGATGCCATGGCGAAAGCGCATCAGTTCCGCCAGCATTTCCGCGCGGCGGATCACCGGAATACGCGCTTCTTTGGCCGCCACGATCTCCGGGTTATCTGCGGCAATGGCGCTGGAGACCACCACTACGCTGGCTTCGCTGATATTTTCCGGCCGGTGGTTAAAAAATATCTTCACGCCGAGTTCGGTCAATTGCTGGGTCACGGCGTTGGGGGCCAGATCCGAGCCGCTGATTTGATAACCTTCATTCGCCAGCACTTCCGCGATGCCGCCCATACCGGCGCCGCCGATGCCGACAAAATGAATTTGCCGGACCCGACGCATCTCGGGCACTATGGATCGCAGTTTCGCCAGTTGTTGTGTATTCACGTTTTAACCACTTAAGTATGATGTTTCTCATCGGATAGGCCCATAGGTCCACCCGGTCGATTATTCGTTGTTGCGCCGGTCCTGTTGTCAGGCTTTAGCCGCCGCCACCACTACCCGCGCCACCCGCTCCGTCGCGTCCGGAATCGCTGCTTTGCGGGCGTTTTCCGCCATGGTCAGCAGCGTTGTTCGATCCCAGGCGGCAAGCAGTTCGCTCACGCTTGCCACCGAAAACTGCGGTTGTTCAATAATTCTTGCCGCGCCGGCTTGCTCCAGAGGCCGGGCATTCCAGTACTGCTGCCGGTCTTTGTGCAGAAAGGGCACAAAAATCGCCGGCAGTCCGGCGGCGGCCACTTCGCTCACCGTCAGTGCACCGGAGCGGCAGACCACCACGTCGGCCCAGGCATAGGCCGCCGCCATGTCCTCGATGAACTCCGTCACCTTGTGGCCGGTTTGTCCGGCCTCAGCATAAGCGCGGTTCACATCCGCCAGCGCGCCTTTGCCCACCTGGTGCCACAGGGTAATCCGTTCTCCCAGGCGGGCGGCAACCCCCGGCATGGTCTGATTCAGCACCCGCGCGCCCTGGCTGCCGCCTACCACCAGCACCCGGACGGGTCCCTCGCGCCCGGCAAACCGTTCGGCGGGCGGCGCCAACGCCAGCACATCGGTGCGTACCGGATTGCCCACCACTTCGGCCCGGGGAAACGCGCCCGGAAACGCCTGCAAAACCTTTTTGGCAATCTTCGACAGCCAGCGATTGGTCAGCCCGGCGATGCCGTTTTGTTCGTGCAATACCACCGGGACCCCGCATAGCCAGGCCGCTAATCCCCCCGGCCCGGAAACGTAGCCGCCCATGCCCAGCACCACGTCCGGCCGGTAGGCGCGCATAATGGCTTTCGCCTGCCGCACCGCGCGCCAGATCCTCAAGGGAGAAGACAACTGGGCGCGTAATCCTTTACCCCGCAAACCGGAAATACGGATAAAATCGATATCGATACCGTTTTTCGGCACCAAATCGGCTTCCATTCGATCGGCGGTACCCAGCCAGCGCACCTGCCAACCGCGATCCATCAAATAATGGGCCACCGCCAGTCCGGGAAAGACATGGCCGCCGGTACCGCCGGCCATCACCATTAAACGTCTGGTTTTCCCGGTCATCGGGGATCCCTTGCAAACGCCTGCGCTTTAGTCAGGCGCGTTTCAAAATCAATACGCATCAACAACACTATCGCCGTGGACATCACCAATAAACTCGAACCGCCGTAGCTGACTAACGGCAGAGTTAACCCTTTGGTGGGCAACATGCCGGCCGCAGCGCCGACGTTCACCAGGGTTTGAAAGCTGAACCAGATACCGATGGCGCAGGCCAGGAAACCGGAAAAACGCTGATCGATCTCCAGGGCTTTGCGACCGATGGACATAGCACGAAAAGCCACGAAGAATACCATCAACAGCGTTAAAACCACACCGAAATAGCCAAGCTCTTCGCCTAAAATCGAAAAGATGAAGTCGGTATGCGCCTCCGGTAAATACTCCAGCTTTTGCACTGAATTGCCCAGTCCTTGTCCCCAGAACTCGCCGCGGCCAAAAGCCATCAGCGATTGAGTCAGCTGATAACCGCTGCCGAACGGGTCCTCCCAGGGGTTCCAGAATGAGGTCACCCGTCGCATACGATAGGGTTCGGCGAAAACCAGCAGCACCACCGCGAAAATGCCCGAGCCGATAATGGCCAGGAACTGCCACAGCTTGGCGCCGGCCAGAAACAGCATCGCCAGGGTGGTGACGAAAAGCACAACCACCGTCCCCAGGTCGGGTTGCGCCAGCAGCAGAACCGCCAGCACCACCATGACGCCCATGGGTTTGCAAAAACCCCAGAAATTGGAGCGCACTTCTTCCACTTTGCGCACCAAATAGCTGGCGAGGTAAAAAAACAGCGCCAGTTTGGACAATTCAGCGGGCTGAATGCGCAACGGGCCGAGGGCTATCCAGCGCGAGGCGCCGTTAACCGAGCTCCCTACCACCAGCACCACCAGCAGCAGCACCATGGTCATAAGCAGCATCGCCGAGCTGTAGCGTTGCCACACATCCATCGGCACCCGCAGCGTCACCATCGCCAGACCAAACGACAGCGCCAGGTAGAAGGCGTCGCGCTTGGCAAAATAGAACGGGTCGTCCGACAGCCGCTGCCCGATGGGCATGGAAGCCGAGGTCACCATGACAAAACCAAGACAGGCCAGGCCGAGGGTCAGCCACAGCAGGGTGCGATCGTAAAGCATGTTGGTGGGCGCCTCGACTTCGCGCACGCCCATAATCCAATCTTTTAACCCGCCGAAATGGCTCAATCCCGGTATCCGCATCAGCCGAGCTCCTTTGCCAATCGCGTGAATTCATCGCCGCGGTGTTCGAAGCTGCGGAACTGATCGAGACTGGCGCAGGCCGGCGACAGCAACACCATATCCCCCGCCTTGACCCGGCCGGCTATCTGCCGCATCGCCTGCTCCATGGTTTCGGTTCGAAGGGCGACATCCGGGCGCAGGTCCGCCAGCGGGTCGCGGTCGCGGCCAAAACAGTATAAACGGATGTTTTCCCCCTGCAGCAGGGGGAACAGCGGCGTGAAATCCGCCGCTTTACCGTCGCCACCCAATAACAGATGCAGCGTCCCGTCTACCTTCAAACCGTTAAGCGCCGCTTCGGTACTGCCGACGTTGGTGGCCTTTGAGTCGTTTATCCAGCGCACGCCGTGATTTTCATAGGCCAACTGGAAACGATGGGCCAGGCCGGAAAAGCTCCTCAGCGCCTCCAGGCCGGCGTCGCGGGGGATCCCCACCGCATCCGCCAGAGCCAGGGCCGCCAGCGCGTTGGTGTGGTTGTGACGCCCGGTGAGCTTCATTTCGCCGGTATCCAGCACATGTTCGCCTTTTACCTGCAGCCACTGACCGTCGAGACAATACTCTCCCGCCGCCACGCCGAAACCGACGCAGCGGCTATCCCGACCGCGCACCGGCAGCGTCAGCGGATCCTCGGCATTCACCACGCAAGCCTTGGCGTTTTCATATATCCGTAATTTAGCCGCGCGGTATTGCTGCATACCGAGGGGATAACGATTCATATGGTCTTCGGTGACATTCAGGATCGTGGCGGCGGCGGCCCGCAAGCTGGAGGTGGTTTCCAGTTGGAAACTGGACAATTCCAGCACATACAATTCTTTGGGCTGGTTAAGCAGCATCAGCGCCGGCCAGCCGATATTGCCGCCGACGCCCACCTGCCGGCCGGCTTTCTTGGCCATTTCCCCCACCAGCATGGTGACGGTGCTTTTACCGTTGGAGCCGGTGATGGCCACAATGGGCGCGTTAGCCTCGCGGCAAAACAGCTCGATATCACCGACAATCTCAATGCCCGCGTCGGCGGCGGCGCTCAGCGCCGGGTGGGACAGGGAGATACCGGGGCTGGCCACGATCAGATCCGCTTCCAGCAGCCAGTCTTCATTCAACCCGCCCAGATGGCGTTCCACCCGGTCACTGAGTTTATCAAGGCCGGGAGGAGTGAAACGCGTATCCATCATGCGCGGCGTGACGCCCCGGCTGATAAAATAATCGACGCAGGAAAGGCCGGTTAATCCTAACCCGATAATGACGACTTTCTTATCGTGATAATCGTTCATATTTACCTTACCTTCAGCGTCGCCAGTCCAATCAGGACCAGCATCAGCGAAATAATCCAGAAGCGCACGATAACCCGTGGTTCCGGCCAGCCCTTCAATTCATAGTGATGATGGATAGGCGCCATGCGGAATATCCGCTGGCCGCGCAGTTTGAATGATCCCACCTGCAGGATCACCGACATGGTTTCCATCACAAATACCCCGCCCATGATCACCAGCAGAAACTCCTGGCGCAGCAGCACCGCGATGGTGCCGAGCGCGCCCCCCAGGGCCAGGGAACCCACATCTCCCATAAACACCTGCGCCGGGTAGGTGTTGAACCATAGGAAGCCCAGTCCGGCCCCCACAACGGCGGTGCACACGATAACCAGCTCCCCGGCAAAACGGATATAGGGGATATGCAAATAGTTGGCGAAATTCATATTGCCGGTGGCCCAGGCCACCAGGGCCAGCCCGGCGGCGACAAACACCGTCGGCATAATCGCCAGTCCGTCCAAACCGTCGGTGAGGTTCACCGCGTTGCTGGTGCCGACGATAACGAAATACGCCAGCACCACATACAGCAGGCCCAGCTGCGGCATAATATCTTTGAAGAACGGTACCACCAGCTGGGTGGCCGGTGTCCCTTTGCCCACCGCGTACATGGTGAAAGCCACCGCCAGCGCAATCACCGATTGCCAGAAATATTTCCAGCGGGCGATTAAACCCTTGGTGTCTTTACGCACCACCTTGCGGTAGTCGTCGATGAACCCCACCACGCCGTTGCCCAACAACACAAACAACACGCACCAGACATAAGGATTGGATGGGTAAGCCCACATCAGTACCGACACGGTAATGGAGAACAGAATCATCAAACCGCCCATAGTGGGGGTCCCGCGCTTACTGAAATGAGATTCTGGTCCGTCACTGCGCACCACCTGCCCGATTTGCAGTTTCTGCAGCCAGGCGATTAAATGCGGTCCCATCCATAACGAAATAAACAGTGCGGTCAGCAAGCTGACAATGGAGCGAAACGTCAAATACGAAAAGACGTTAAAGCCCGAATAAAATTGGACCAAATGCTCGGCCAGCCAAACTAACATGACACCTTCTCCTGTAACGCACGCACGACCTGCTCCATTGCGGCGCTACGTGAACCTTTTACCAACACGGTAATAACCGCATGCTCGGACAACAACTGCGCCAGACGGGAAGTCAGCGACGCCTTATCCGAAAAATGCTCGCCGCATCCGCTGGACTCGCCGATAAGGGCGCTCAGTTTGCCGACGCTTAATACTTTATCGATACCCGCCAGCCGGACCGCGTCTCCCACCTGCCGGTGGCATTGGGCCGCCTCGTCCCCCAGTTCGGCCATATCTCCCACCGCCATGACCCGGTAGCCGGGCATCTCTCCCAGTACCTGCGCGGCGGCGGTCATGGAGCCGACATTGGCGTTATAGCTGTCATCCAGCAATAACCGGCCGCCCCCTAACGGAATGGGGAACAGCCGCCCCGGCACGGCGCTCAGTTGCCCCAACCCGGCGCTCACCGCCTCAAGGGGCGCGCCTACCGACAATGCCAGGGCGCAGGCCGCCAGGGCGTTGGCCACATTATGACGTCCCGGCAGGGGCAAATTCACCTGACATGCCCCCAGCGGCGTGTGTAGCGTAAAAAGCACGCCGCCGCCCCGAACCCTGACACTCTCGGCATGGAAATCCGCCGTTGGGTCGGTCACTGAAAAGCGCCAAACGGTTTGCTGTTGCAGCAGGCCTTGCCAATGAGGCCAGTCGTGACTGTCCGCGTTGATGATGGCGTGTCCCCCGGCCGGCAGACGGTTAAAAATTTCCCCTTTGGCCCGGGCCACGCCCTCCAACGAGCCGAACCCCTCCAGATGGGCGGCGGCGATATTATTCACCAGCGCACTGTCGGGACAAACCAGTGAGGCGGTATAAGCTATCTCGCCGATGTGATTGGCGCCGAGCTCGATTACCGCGAAATCGTCCTCGGGAGTCAGCCGCAACAGGGTCAGCGGCACGCCGATATCGTTATTAAAATTACCGGCGGTGGCCATGACGCTCCCGCATTGGCGCAGGATAGCGGCGGTCATCTCCTTGACCGAGGTTTTCCCCGAGGAGCCGGTGAGCGCCACCACCTTGGCCGGCACCTGGCGGCGAACCCAGGCCCCCAGCAATCCCAGGGCGCGACGGGTATCGGCCACCACGAGTTGCGGCACCCCTACCGGTAAGCGCTTGCTTACCAGTAAAGCCCGCGCTCCCGCAGCGACTGCCTGGGGGACGAAATCATGACCATCGAAATTTTCTCCCGCAAGGGCCGCGAACAGGCAAGATTCGTCCACGGCGCGGGAATCAGTGGTCACCGACCCGACTATACAATCGGTGCCGAGTAATTCTCCGTCCAGCAGAGGCGCCAGGGTGCGCAGGGAGACGTTAATCATGCCATCACCCCCAGCAAACGCGCCACGGTGGTCCGGTCGGAGTAATCAAGCCGCTGCTGGCCGATCAGCTGATAATCCTCATGTCCTTTACCGGCCACCAGCACCACATCCTGCTCCGAAGCCTGCATGATGGCGCTGGTGACCGCTTCCGCCCGGCCCGGAATCACCAAGGCACGGCCCGCATCCAGCAAACCGGTCAGAATATCGTTGATAATGGCCTGCGGCGCTTCGCCGCGGGGATTGTCGTCGGTGATCACCACCCGATCCGCATACTGTTCGGCAATGCCGCCCATAAGTGGGCGCTTACCTTTGTCCCGATCGCCGCCGCAGCCGAATACACACCATAATTTGCCGTGGCAATGCAGCCGTGCCGCTATCAGCGCTTTCTCCAGCGCGTCCGGCGTATGGGCGTAGTCCACCACCACGGTGGGTTTGCCGCCGCCATGGAACACTTCCATGCGCCCGCAAACCGATTGCAGCTTGCTGCCGGTACGGGTCAGCTCCGCCAGCGGATAGCCCAATGCCAGCAAGGTAGCCAGCGCCAGCATCAGATTACTGACATTAAATTCACCGATAAGGCGGCTTTTGATCTGACCGGCGCCCCAACTTGAATCGAATTCAATACCGACGCCGGTATTGTGGTACGCCACATTGTCCACCCGCAGCCAACGGGCCGGGCGGGGGTCGGGCAACGGTCCCGCTACCGACACCGCCACCGCATCCGGCAACCGGGCCAACCAGCGCCGGCCCACCTCGTCGTCAGCGTTGATGATGCGCTGCGCCACCGGATAATCGGCGAATAAACGCCATTTGGCCGCTTCGTAATGTTCCATATCGCCGTGGTAGTCGAGATGATCGCGACTGAGGTTGGTAAAGGCGACGGCGGCGAAATGCAGGTCGGTCACGCGGTGTTGCACCAGTCCGTGCGAGGAGACTTCCATCGCGGCAAAGGTCGCTCCCTGCCGCTGCAACTGATAAAGGGTCTGCTGAATATCTATCGCCGACCCGGTAGTGTTTTCAACCGGGACTTCCTGACCGAACAGGCCGTTGCCCACGGTGCCCATCACAGCGCTCACTTCACCCAACAGCTGCGTCCACTGCGCCAACAGGTGGGTGGTGGTGGTCTTGCCGTTGGTGCCGGTCACCGCCGCCAACTGAAGTTTGAGGGACGGCTGCTGATAAAAACGACCGGCCAGGGCCGACAACCGCCGGTTGAGCTGGCTCAGGTAGACCACCGGCACGCCGTGCACTACCCGTAATTCGCCGTCCTCGGCCACGCCGTCCGCTTCCGCCACCACGGCGGCGACACCTTGCGCAATAGCCTGGGAGATATAACTGCGTCCGTCCGTTTTATGGCCGGCAACGGCCACGAACAGATCCCCGGAGGCCGCGGTACGGCTGTCCAGCGTCATTTCCCGAAGCCCCTGCTCCGGCGCCAAAGGCATCCACGGAGCCAGTAGTTCGCGCAAATTACGTTCGGTCACCTGATCCCTCTACTTGATTAATTACCATTTCATTTTTATCCCCGGTGGGCAGCGCATCCGGCTCCACATTCATGGTGCGCAACACGCCGCTCATAATGGCGCCGAATACCGGTGCGGAAACCGCGCCGCCGTAATATTTCCCCGCCTGCGGATCGTTTATCACCACCACCAGCGCGAATCGGGGCTGGCTGGCCGGCGCAACGCCCGCGGTATAGGCGATATATTTATTGATGTATTGTCCGTCTGACCCGACCTTTTTAGCGGTACCGGTTTTGATGGCGATACGGTAGCCCTTAATGGCGGCCTTGGTGCCGCCGCCGCCCGGCAATGCCACGCTTTCCATCATGTGCACCACGGTACGGACCAGGGGTTCGGGGAATATCCTCTCCCCCGCCACCGGCGGATCAACCTTGGTAATGGACAGCGGGCGCAATATGCCCAGACTGCCGATCGTCGCATAGACCCGGGCCAACTGTAACGGCGTCACCATTAGCCCGTAGCCGAAAGAGAAGGTGGCCCTCTCTATGTCAGACCACCGTTGTTTATGGGGATATAAGCCACTGCTTTCTCCGACCAACCCCAAATTGGTCGCTTTTCCCAGCCCAAAACGCGAATAGGTCTCTACCAGCGCAGAGGACGGCATCGCTAACGCCAGTTTGGAAACGCCGACGTTACTCGATTTTTGTAAAACCCCGGTCAGGGTCAGCTCAGGATAGCGAGCCACATCTTTGATTTGATGGCCGTTAATGTAATACGGCACGGTGTTGAGCACACTGTTTTCCTTGATAACGCCCCGCTGCAGCGCGGTCATTACCACCATCGGCTTCACCGTGGATCCCGGTTCGAAAATATCGGTGATGGCGCGGTTGCGCATCACGTCTTTCGAGGTGCCGGTAAGATTATTCGGGTTGTAAGAGGGGCTGTTGGCCATGGCCAGCACTTCGCCGGTGTTAACATCCACCAGCACGGCGGTGCCGGACTCGGCTTTATTGAACGCCACCGCGTTGTTCAGTTCGCGATAGACCAGCGCCTGCAAGCGTTCATCGATGCTCAACACCAGATTGTGCGCCGCCAGGCTATCCACCGAGGAGATATCCTCGATGACCCTGCCAAAACGGTCCTTGCGCACCGTGCGTTCACCCGATTGCCCCGTCAGCCAGCGATCAAAGCTTTTTTCAACCCCTTCGATGCCCTGGCTGTCGATATTGGTAAAACCAATCAGATGAGAGGTGACCTGACCGGCGGGATAGTAGCGGCGGGATTCTTCCCGCAGATTAATCCCCGGCAGCTTCAGTTTGCGGATATAGTCGCCGACGGCCGGGTTAACCTGACGGGCCAGATAAACGAAACGTCCTTTTGGATTGGCGTTGATACGGGACGCCATCTGATCCAGCGGCAGCGATAACGCGTCCGACAAGGCCTTCCAGCGGCTGTCGGCGGTAATGCCGCCCCGGTCGTTCAGCTCTTTCGGATCGACCCAGACGGCATTCACCGGCACGCTCACCGCCAGCGGACGTCCCGCGCGGTCGCTGATCATGCCCCGGGAAGTGGGCACTTCCTGCACGCGCAGGGACCGCATATCCCCTTCACGCACCAGCATGTCGGGATTGATCACCTGCAAATACCCCACCCGGAATACCAGCCCCAACAAGGCGATAACGATACAGCCGCACAACAACGCAAAACGCCAGCTTACAAAGCTGGCTTGATCAACATAGCGTTTCAATCTAATCGCCCGTGCGGCTTTCATTAATTTTTGGCCATCCGTTTGCGTTCGTTATTGTTGAACCACGATATTTTCCTGTGCAGGATCCACATGCTGCATCTTTAGTTTTTCCGTCGCTATACGTTCCACCCGGCTATGATCCCCCAGGGCGTTCTCTTCCAGAATCAGGTTGCGCCACTCGATATCCAACGCATCCCGCTCCAATACAAGCTGTTCCCGCTGGGCGGTTAGCCTGCGGGTTTCATGGGTGGTCGTCACCACCAGCATTGCCGACACCAGCACGGCCACCAGCAATATCACCGCTATCTTGGCATGGCGCAGCAGGTCCGAACCGATGACGCCAATCAGCCCGTGACGCTCGTTGCCCATCATGCCGGCAGCTTCTCCGCCAGGCGCAGTACCGAACTGCGCGCGCGAGGATTGCCCGCCACTTCACCCTCGGACGGCTGCATCTTGCCGGCGGCCTTCAGCTGCGGTTTGCCCAGGGCGGCGATCTGCGTTTCCGTTAACGCCATGTAAGCCGGAACCTGGGGAGCGCGGCTATGATCGCGAATAAAGCGTTTAACCAGCCGGTCTTCCAGTGAATGAAAGCTGATTACCGATAAACGACCGCCGGGGGCCAATACGCGGAGGGCGCCGTCCAGCGCCCGCTCAAGCTCTTCCAGTTCACTATTGATATAAATGCGAATGGCCTGGAAGCTTCGGGTGGCCGGATGCTTGTGCTTTTCACGAAACGGGCTGGCGTTCGAGATAAGCTCCGCCAGTTCATGGGTACGGGTCATCGGCGATTGCTGGTTTTTTTCCACGATCGCCTGGGCGATACGTTTGGCGAACCGCTCCTCGCCGAAGGTTTTCAATACCCAGGCGATGTCGTCGGCGTCCGCCTTGAGCAGCCATTCGGCGGCGGACAGACCACGGGTGGTGTCCATCCGCATATCCAGCGGTCCGTCGCGCATAAATGAAAATCCCCGCAGGGGATCGTCCAGCTGCGGGGAAGAGACGCCCAAATCCAGCAGGATGCCGTCTATACGTCCGGTCAGTTCCCGATCGTCCATATAATCGGCCATGGCGGAAAACGGGCCGTGGATTGCGCTGAACCGGGTGTCGAGCATCGCCCGCGCGGCCTCAATGGCCTGCGGGTCGCGATCAATAGCCAGCAGACGTCCTTCCGCTCCCAGGCGGGACAGGATAAGACGTGAATGACCACCGCGCCCGAAGGTGCCGTCGATGTAAATACCCTCGGGGCGTATATTCAGGCCGTTTACCGCTTCATCCAGCAAGACGGTGGTATGTAGGTAAGTTTCTGCCATAGCTATAGAGACAAGTCTTCCAGTCGTACAGAAAGCGGTTCCTGCGCCGACAGTTCAGCGTCTATATCGTCCTTGACTTGTTGATACCAGGTCTGTTCATCCCACAACTCAAACTTATTGAATTGTCCGACCAGCATCACTTGTTTGGTAAGTCCGGCATGAAGCCGTAATGTTTGCGCAATGAGCAACCGACCAGCGCCGTCCATCTGACATTCACTGGCATGCCCCAGCAACAAACGCTGAACACGGCGTTCGGCGGGATTCATGCTGGACAGACGCGACAGCTTTTGTTCAATGGTTTCCCATTCAGGCAGGGGATAAAGCAACAGGCATGGTTGGTGAAGGTCAATGGTACAGACCATCAAGCCCTCCGTTTCCTCGATCAGCTTATCCCGGTAACGGGTTGGCACGGCAAGCCTGCCTTTGCTGTCGAGATTAACCAACGTTGCCCCACGGAACATATGCTGATTTACCCCTCTAAAACCCTTTTCACCACATTATCCCACTTATTCCCACGCAAAAGAGTGTACGAATGGTATTAAAACATTGTCAAGCTACTAAAGAGCAAGAAGGGGATTATTTATGCATGAAATAAGGCACTCTGAAGGGAATTAGTTGAAGATGGGTAAAAAAGTATACAAATAACATCATGATATTCATAAAGAGGACATTCTGATAAAAATACGTAAAATTGTGATATAACCCAAAACCCATCTCTCGGCGGGGGGCGGATTGTCTGGCGGGCTGATTATACGCCATCCTCCGCGTGGCGCTCAATCGGCATCTGGTCAAGAAATGCGCCTGTTTTGTTTAACATCAGGTTTTTTATAAAACCGTTACTGTTCACTAAGGTAAATTGCCAGAGAAATATAACGATCCCGCCGGTATAAATAAAAACCCCTTTTTAACGTTAAAATAGTTCCACTGATGCAGATTTTCTCCGCATTTTTTTATTTGTTGTTGTGCCGTTTATTAGATTAAACCGGAATTATCCTAAAAGATCACCCATTGACCAAATACCCTTACCCTCTTTAGGTCTGTCCCAACGGTTAAATTTTCGCTACAAGCAACCACCCTTTCAACTAGTTGTAAATGAAGGATTTTATCATTTATGCCGAGGTTAATAGCCTGTTTCTGGTCAAAAGAATATTTTTCAGGCATATTGAACCACGTTGTCGTTTAAAATAAAGATTAATCACTAGTTAACTAGACACAGCCAGTGATGTAACCTATATCATATGAGATAAGCATCATAAAAAACTATGCCGACTAATCGTTAAATCCACAACGTTTAGCACCCTTTTTATTCTGGAGCCTCTGCTATGTTTTCCCGTTCGTCTCGTTTACGCATGGCTGCGGCCGATACGTTTGCTTTGGTGGTGTATTGTTTCATAGCAGGGATGGCTATAGAGATCCTGCTGTCGGGTATGAGCGTGGAACAGTCACTTTCATCGCGTCTGGTTTCGTTGCCGGTGAATATCGCCATTGCCTGGCCGTTCGGACAATACCGCGATGCGGTGTTGCGTTTTGCGCGGCGTTACGGCCCCGATACATTCTGGACCCGCAGTATCGCCGACCTGCTGGCATACGTCAGTTTCCAGTCACCGGTCTATGTCGCTATTCTTTGGTCGGTAGGGGCGGATACGCAGCAAATCATTACCGCGGTGGCGTCCAATGCAGTTGGTTCGATGATACTGGGGGTGGCATACGGTTATTTTCTCGAGTATTGCCGCCGGCTGTTCCATGTGGCGGGTTACGTCAACTAACCCACATGGCTCCTCTCTCCCGGAGCCATGCTTTCAGATTGGTTTTCACGGGGTCAGGCGCGGCTGAGGGACCCGCGTCGAAAAAGGTTGCGTCGCAAACGCGTTAGTCCGGGCTTCGGCCTATGCGGTTCGTCCAGGCTAGCCAACACCAATTCCAGCACCCGCTCCGCGACTTCCCGATGGCGCTGCGCCACCGCCAGCACCGGACATTCCAGGAAATCCAGCAGCTCATTATCCCCGAAGGTGGCGATGGCCAAATCCGGCGGCAGACGCCCGTTACGTTTTAACGTCACATCCATGACGCCCTGCAGCAGAGAAAAAGAGGTGGTGAAAATGGCCTGTGGCATCGGATGGCTTTCCAGATATTGGCTGAAGAGCGCCGCCGAGGCCGAACGCTCGTAACTGTTGGCATAGAGGTAATCGGGCTGCCGGGGATCGTCTCCCCATCCCTGCCGGAATCCCTGTTCGCGTAAAAAGCTCACCGACAGCTCAGGCAAGGCGCCGAGATAGAGCACCTGTTTGCCGGGAAATGTGCGCAGTTCACGGGACAGCATTTCCGCATCCTCCTGATCCGCACCCACCACACTGATAAAATGCTCGCGATCGAGGGCACGATCCAGCGCCACGATGGGAAAGGGATCTTCAGCCCAGCGTTGATAAAAAGGGTGTTCCGGTGGCAGAGCGGTTGAGACGATGATGGCATCCACCTGCCGTTGCAGCAGGTGTTCGACACAGCGCATTTCATTATCCGGCTGATCCTCGGAACAGGCGATCAGCAGCTGATAACCACGCTGGCGCGCCTGCCGCTCAAGGTAATTGGCGATGCGGGTATAACTGGTGTTTTCCAGATCCGGGATGACCAGACCGATGGAACGCGTCCTCCCCGCCCTCAGCCCGGCGGCAACCGCATTGGGATGATAGTTGTGCTCACGCACCACCGCCATCACCTTTTCAACGGTTTTATCGCTGACGCGGTACTGTTTCGCTTTGCCGTTGATCACATAACTGGCGGTTGTGCGCGAAACACCAGCCAGGCGCGCGATTTCATCCAGTTTCACAGAGACTCCTTTGCGCTGATAAGGTTAAAAATTACCCTAGATGTCCATAATCCCATCGGGGAATTAAACTATGCTACAACTATCAGCAGAAAACGCTAAGAAGTAAATGTGAGAGATGAGATACCTTAAACAATGTAAGCCTCTGAATGAAGAGGCCCTGTTATCCGGGCAATGCGCCCGGTCAGACAATCAGCGCATCACCTTATCGCCCCGGGAAAGGCCGACGATACCGGAGCGGGCCACCTCGACAATTTCCCCCACCTCACGAATAGTGGCCAAAAACGCGTCCAGCTTATCGCTGGTACCGGTTAATTGAACGGTATACAGCGAAGGAGTCACATCCACTATCTGCCCGCGAAAAATATCGGCGCAGCGTTTGACTTCCTCGCGGATCACGCCGCTGGCCTGCACCTTGACCAGCATGATTTCCCGTTCCACATGGGTTCCCGCGCCTTGGCCCAGTTCGCTGACCCGCAGCACATCCACCAGTTTATGCAGCTGTTTCTCTATCTGTTCCAGTACCTTGGCATCGCCCATGGTCTGGATGGTCATGCGCGACAAGGTGGGATCGTCGGTAGGCGCCACGGTCAGGCTTTCGATATTGTAGCCGCGCTGGGCAAACAACCCGATTACCCGCGATAAGGCGCCCGATTCATTTTCCAATAATACCGATAAAATCCGGCGCATAATCACGTCCTCTCCGTTTTGCTTAACCACATTTCGTCCATGCCGCCGCCGCGAATTTGCATGGGGTAGACATGTTCCGAGCCATCAACCATGACATCGACGAACACCAGGCGATTCTTTTGCGCCAGGGCGGCGGCAAGCTTCGGCTCCAGCTCTTCCGGCGTTTGAATGGAGATACCCACATGACCGTAGGCTTCCGCCAGCTTGACGAAATCCGGCAACGACTCCATGTAGGATTGGGAGTGGCGGCCTGAATAAATCATATCCTGCCACTGCTTGACCATGCCCAGGTAACGGTTGTTCAAACTCACCACCACCACCGGTAATCCATACTGCAGCGCGGTAGAGAGCTCCTGAATATTCATCTGGATACTACCGTCGCCGGTCACGCAAATCACCGTCTCCTCGGGCAAGGCCAACTTCACCCCCAGAGCGGCCGGCAGGCCGAAGCCCATGGTGCCGAGGCCACCTGAATT
The DNA here is from genome assembly GCF_018449575.1 of Sodalis sp. dw_96. Lineage (GTDB taxonomy): Bacteria > Pseudomonadota > Gammaproteobacteria > Enterobacterales > Enterobacteriaceae > Acerihabitans. The sequence goes on from NZ_JAAVUT010000007.1 coordinate 231,610, forward strand.
AATCCAGTGCCTGGGTTTATCGAACGGGTAATAGAGCGCGGCGAACATCTGATGCTGTCCCACGTCGGAGGCCACATAAGCATTGCCGCCGGTCAGGCGATACAAGGTCTCGATGACCGTTTGGGGTTTGATTTTACCGCTGTTGTGGTCATAGTCCAGGCAGTGGCGGCCACGCCACTGCTCAATGTCCTGCCACCAGTCGCGCAACGCATCGAAGGGCTGCCGGGCATCGTTCTGATCCAGCTGCTCCAGCATTTGAATCAGTACCTGCCGGGCATCGCCGACAATAGGAATATCCGCCGTCACGGTTTTGGAAATCGACGCAGGATCCACATCGATATGCAATACCGTGGCATCGGGACAGTACTTCAGTAGGTTATTGGTGGTGCGATCGTCAAAACGCACGCCGACGGCAAAGATCACGTCGGCCCGGTGCATGGTCATATTCGCTTCAAAGGTGCCGTGCATCCCCAGCATCCCGAGGCTCTGGCGGTGGGTGCCGGGAAAACTGCCCAGGCCCATCAGCGAACTCACCACCGGAATGTTCAGCTTTTCCGCCAGCTGGCGCAACTCCTGGTAGCAGCCCGAGGTTATCGCCCCGCCGCCGGTATAGATAACCGGCCGTTCGGCGGCCAGCAGGGTTTGCAGCGCCCGGCGAATCTGCCCTTTGTGGCCGTGCACGGTGGGGTTATAGGAGCGCATCGACACCGAGTCCGGATAAACATAGGGCAATTTCACCGCCGCGCTGAGAATGTCCTTGGGCAAATCCACCACTACCGGTCCGGGGCGGCCGGTGGAGGCCAGATAGAAAGCCTTCTTCAGCACGCCGGGGATGTCCTCGGTCTTTTTAACCAGATAGCTGTGTTTTACCACCGGGCGGGAGATCCCCACCATATCGCATTCCTGAAACGCGTCGTAGCCGATAAGCTGACTCGCCACCTGACCGGATATCACCACCAGCGGGATGGAGTCCATATAGGCGGTGGCAATGCCGGTGATGGCATTGGTGGCGCCGGGCCCTGAAGTCACCAGCACCACGCCCACCTTGCCGGTGGCGCGGGCATAGCCGTCAGCCATATGCGCCGCACCCTGCTCATGGCGCACCAAAATATGTTCAATCCCACCGACCGTATGCAATGCATCGTAAATATCCAATACGGCCCCGCCGGGATAACCGAATATATGCTTAACGCCCTGATCGATTAACGACCGGACGACCATCTCGGCTCCTGACAACATCTCCATGGGTTTGCCTCCAGGCTTACGTAGGTTCTCCGACAGCGGCAACGCCGACTGTCGCTTGGCACAGGGAAAATATCAGCAATGACACCCTGAATGACTGGTTATTATTAATTTATGACCGGTAACGATAGCGCCTGTTGATGAGCCAGGCAATTGCCAAAAAAATTATCGGCCTGGTATGAATTATTCATTATTCCGTAAAATAATTGATTTAGAGTCGATTAAACTGGAAAACCTTCACAGATAACTTCACAGCACTGCTATTGGGAGCAATTACGGATGTTAACATTGTCACTACAAGGTGACCATCCGCCCCTCTGTGATAAGCATTATGTATGAAATATTGACTTTAAAGAACGATTCATGTACCAATAAATATCAATAGATATTCATGACCTGGACGCCGATATATTATGTTCGTTTCTACCCGCCTACTAAGCCTACTACTACTCGCACCCATGATGCGCGGTACGCTGGTACACGGAGTTTAGAACTGACTCAAACGTCCCAGATAAAAACCCGCGCATTGCGCGGGTTTTTTTATGCCCGCAATGCGCCAAGAACAGCGAAATAGGAACAGGATATGAGCCAACAAGTTATTATTTTCGATACCACGCTGCGCGACGGGGAACAGGCGTTACAGGCCAGCCTGAGTGTAAAAGAAAAATTGCAAATCGCCCTGGCGCTGGAAAGGATGGGCATCGATATCATGGAAGTGGGCTTTCCGGTCTCTTCCCCGGGGGATTTTGAATCGGTCCAGACCATTGCCCGGCAAATCAAGAACAGCCGGGTCTGCGGCCTGGCCCGCTGCGTGGAGAAAGATATCGATGTCGCCGCCGAAGCGCTGCGGGTCGCCGAGGCATTTCGTATCCATGTTTTCCTGGCCACCTCCACCCTGCATATCGAATCCAAGCTCAAGCGCAGCTTCGAACAGGTGATGGAAATGGCGGTACAGTCGGTAAAACGCGCGCGCAACTATACCGACGATGTGGAGTTCTCCTGTGAAGACGCCGGTCGGACCCCCATCGATAACCTGTGTCGCATCGTCGAGGCGGCCATTAACGCCGGCGCCCGCACCATCAATATCCCGGACACCGTCGGCTACACCACTCCCCTGCAATTCAGCGGTATCATCACTTCCCTGTTCCAGCGCGTGCCCAATATCGATAAAGCGATTATTTCCGTGCATTGCCATGACGATTTAGGCATGGCGACGGGCAACTCCATCGCCGCGGTACAGGCAGGCGCGCGCCAGGTGGAAGGCACCCTGAACGGCATCGGCGAACGGGCCGGCAACACCGCCCTGGAAGAAGTGATCATGGCCATTAAAGTGCGCGAGGACATCATGGGCGTGCACACCAATATCAACCACCAGGAAATTTACCGCACAAGCCAAATCGTCAGCCAGCTGTGCAATATGCCGATTCCCGCCAACAAGGCGGTGGTGGGCTCCAACGCTTTTGCCCACTCTTCCGGTATCCATCAGGACGGGGTGCTGAAAAACCGGCAAAACTACGAAATCATGACGCCGGAGAGCATCGGACTCAAAGAGGTACAGCTCAACCTGACCTCACGCTCCGGCCGCGCGGCGGTGAAACACCGCATGCACGAAATGGGCTATCAGGAACAGGATTATAACCTGGACGAACTGTATGCCGCCTTCCTCAAATTGGCGGATAAAAAGGGCCAGGTATTCGATTACGATCTGGAAGCGCTGGCTTTTATCAGCAAGCAGCAGGAAGAACCCGAGCATTTCCGCCTGGACTCTTTCAGCGTCCAGTCCGGCTCCCATGATATCGCCACCGCCTCGGTACAATTGGCCTGCGGCGAAGAGGTGACGGCGGAAGCCGCCACCGGCAACGGCCCGGTGGACGCGGTCTACCAGGCGCTGAACCGCATCACCGGCTACCCCATTGTCCTGCAGAAATATCAGCTGACCGCCAAGGGCCACGGCCGGGATGCGCTGGGGCAGGTGGATATCGTGGTAGATTACCAGGGCCGCCGGTTCCACGGCGTCGGTCTGACCACAGACATTATTGAATCGTCCGCCAAGGCCATGGTGCATGTAATGAATAACATCTGGCGGGCGCAGCAGGTGGAAATTGAACTGCAGCGTCTGCAAGGACAAAACAATAAACGGGATTATCAGGAAACGGTGTGAACATGAGCAAGACCTATCATATAGCGGTATTGCCGGGAGACGGCATTGGCCCGGAAGTCATGGCGCAAGCCTATAAGATTTTGGCCGCGGTGCGCGAACGTTTCGCGCTGAGGATTACCACCGGCGAATACGATGTGGGCGGAGTGGCCATCGACAGGCACGGCAGCCCGCTGCCCGATGCCACCCTCGCCGGCTGCGAGCAGGCCGATGCCATCCTGTTCGGCTCGGTGGGCGGCCCGAAGTGGGGACACCTGCCGCCGGATGAGCAGCCGGAACGCGGCGCGTTATTGCCGCTGCGCAAGCACTTCAAACTGTTCAGCAATTTGCGGCCGGCCCGTCTCTATCCGGGATTGGAAGCTTTTTGCCCGTTGCGCGCCGACATTGCCGCCAGAGGTTTCGATATTTTGTGCGTACGCGAACTTACCGGCGGAATTTATTTCGGTCAGCCCAAAGGCCGGGAAGGCAGCGGCATGCATGAACATGCTTTCGATACCGAGGTCTACTACCGTTTCGAAATCGAGCGTATCGCCCGTATCGCCTTTGAATCCGCCCGCAAGCGTCGCCATAAGGTCACCTCCATCGACAAGGCCAACGTGCTGCAAACTTCCATCATGTGGCGGGAGATCGTCGGCGAGATTGCCAAAGATTATCCCGATGTTGCCCTGGAGCACTTGTATATCGACAACGCCACCATGCAGCTGATTAAAGATCCGTCGCAGTTCGACGTATTGCTGTGCTCGAATTTGTTCGGCGATATTTTATCCGATGAATGCGCCATGATCACCGGTTCCATGGGCATGCTGCCTTCCGCCAGCCTGAATGAACAGGGCTTCGGTTTGTATGAGCCCGCCGGCGGGTCGGCCCCGGATATAGCCGGTAAAAATATCGCCAATCCGGTGGCGCAGATTCTTTCCACCGCGCTGATGCTGCGCTACAGCCTGGGCCTTGCCGACGCCGCCGATGCCATCGAGCAGGCGGTGAACCGGGCATTGGCCTCCGGTCACCGCACCGCTGACCTGGCTGGCGACGGCCAAGGGGCCGGCACCGACGAGATGGGCACCCTCATTGCCGGTTATATTACTCAAGAGGCATAAAGATTATGGGCAAGTCGTTATACCAAAAATTATATGATGCGCATGTGGTTTATCAGGCGCCGGACGAAACACCGCTGTTATACATTGACCGCCATTTGGTGCACGAAGTGACTTCTCCCCAGGCGTTTGACGGCCTGCGCGCCATGGGCCGCCCGGTACGCCAACCGGGTAAAACCTTCGCCACCATGGATCACAATGTCTCCACCCAGACCCGGGACATTAACGCCAGCGGCGAAATGGCCCGCATCCAGATGCAGGAATTAATCAAAAACTGTGCTGAATTCGGCGTCCAGCTTTACGATCTGAACCACCCCTATCAGGGTATCGTGCATGTGATCGGTCCCGAACAGGGCATGACACTCCCGGGCATGACCATTGTCTGCGGCGACTCACATACCGCTACCCACGGTGCTTTCGGTGCATTGGCCTTCGGCATCGGCACTTCGGAAGTGGAACATGTGCTGGCCACCCAGACCTTGAAACAGGGCCGGGCCAAGACCATGAAAGTGGAAGTCACCGGCAAGGCCGCTGTCGGCATTACCGCCAAGGATATCGTGCTGGCGGTGATCGGCAAGATAGGCTCCGCCGGCGGTACCGGACATGTAGTGGAATTCTGTGGCGACGCCATCGCCGCCCTGAGCATGGAAGGCCGCATGACCCTGTGCAATATGGCGATTGAAATGGGCGCCAAGGCCGGACTGGTGGCACCCGACGATACCACCTTCGCTTACCTGCAGGGCCGTCAGTTTGCGCCGAAAAGCGATAACTGGCCGCAGGCGGTGGCCTATTGGAAGACCTTGCGTTCCGACGATGACGCGGTATTCGACAAGAAAGTTACCCTGCATGCGGAAGATATCGCGCCGCAGGTCACCTGGGGCACTAACCCCGGACAGGTTATCGCCATTAATCAAATCATCCCTTCGCCGGAATCGTTCAGCGATCCGGCGGAACGCAATTCCGCCGCCAAGGCGCTGGCCTATATGGATTTGCAGCCGGGCATCCGTTTGACCGATGTGGCTATTGATAAAGTCTTTATCGGATCCTGCACCAATTCACGCATTGAGGATCTGCGCGCGGCGGCGGCCATCGCCAAAGGCCGTCGGGTGGCTTCGGGCGTACAGGCCATCGTGGTGCCGGGTTCCGGTCCGGTTAAGGCGCAGGCGGAAGCCGAAGGGCTGGACAAGATTTTCCTTGATGCCGGCTTTGAATGGCGTTTGCCCGGCTGCTCCATGTGCCTGGCAATGAACAACGATCGGCTGAACCCAGGCGAACGTTGCGCATCCACCAGCAACCGTAATTTCGAAGGGCGACAGGGCCGCGGCGGACGCACCCATCTGGTGAGTCCGGCGATGGCGGCGGCGGCGGCGGTCACCGGGCATTTTGCCGATATTCGCGAATTGAACTAAGGGAGTCAGCAACATGGCAAAATTTACACAACATACCGGACTGGTGGCGCCGTTGGATGCCGCGAATGTGGATACCGACGCCATCATTCCGAAGCAATTTTTGCAGAAAGTCACCCGTACCGGCTTCGGCCAGCACTTGTTTAACGATTGGCGTTTTCTCGACAACGCCGGGGCACAGCCCAATCCCGATTTTGTGCTGAATAAGCCACGCTATCGCGGCGCCAGCATATTGCTGGCCCGGGAAAATTTTGGCTGCGGCTCTTCCCGCGAACATGCGCCCTGGGCCTTGACCGATTACGGTTTCAAGGTGGTTATCGCCCCGAGCTTCGCCGATATTTTTTACGGCAACAGCTTTAGCAGCCAATTGCTGCCGGTGGCCCTGCCCTCTGAACAGGTGGATGAACTGTTTGCGCTGGTAAATGCCCATGAAGGCGTCACCTTTACCGTGGATCTGGAACGGCGGCAGGTGATTGCCGGCGATAAAACCTACCCGTTCGAGATAGACGCTTTTCGCCGTCATTGCATGATAAACGGCCTCGATAGCATCGGACTAACGTTGCAGCACGAGACCGCCATTACCGAGTACGAAGCCAAACAGCCGGTGTTTTTACAATAGTATTCACACTATTTTTAACGGCTCTTTTTGATATTAGGTTGGCCGTCGCCAGCCATCGTGTTAGAAGCTGGGGAGTTTTACTCTCCGGCTTCAGTTGAAGGCAACACACCCAAGCACAGTTTTAATTCCGGGCCCCTAAGGTTTATTAGGGGCCGGTTTTGATTTGCATAAAAAAACGTTACACCCCGGTTTACAGAGATGACGCCCCTACTTTAAGATTGCCAGCGGCGGCGGCCTGTTCGAAGGCTGCTTTAATCTGACGCATACCTTCAACCTTTCTTTCTTTGACGGTCATTTTTTTAATTTCAGAAACATCGCGTTTTAACTGCATAACCTTTGCCTCCCTCACCCAGATCGGTGGATACTTCGTATATTACATCATCAAATGAGCGCTGTAAAATACGGTGATAAAACCGCTTTAGCCTTTGATTTTCCGCTACGGCAAAATACGTTTTAGTGGCATAAATATTATAATGCAATGTTATAATATTTTTCAGCCTGTGCGTAAGTTCATGCAGAAATCCCAGGCCATATAGGCCGGCGCCTTTTAGGGGCGGCGCATAAAAAGTGTTACTGATATAATTGTCTAAACGGTCAAATTTGATATCATAACTATTAGCAGGAATATTAAACCCGACCTCTTGGCATCGGTACTGATGATAATCCTCGTCGCGGATATCTACCAAGGAGAAAATAATCAAGAACTCACAGCCTTGCACAATAAAATCATAACGGTGACAGATCATGTCACCACAATGAAACTCAATAAAATTTTTCGGGGTATCATCCGGCATATTATTCAATCATTGTGGTTGACAGACAGAACATCTTAACCGGCAAATCCTTAAAAACAATACTTATTTTTACATTAATATTCAATGATATAACAGGTTTTATTATATAATCGATAACGGCTTATCAACATCAATAATGCCTTAACCAGGACAATTAGATGGAAATGACCGATGGCCGCTGAATTCACGGTCAACATCAATGTTAATATCACCACACCGTGCTATACGCATCACAAATCTAAATCCCAATATACCTTTTCTGCTCGGCAAGCATTGCACAGTTTTCATTTCAATGTTCCGGCATTATCAAACTCAAACCTCTTGGCATTATTCATGAATGACTATTTTAATTTATCATATGTTGATTTCTTCAACCCTCTCCGTTATATATCTAACCGCCTCTGTCCATAAAAAAACCGGCAAGCCATTACTTCCCGGCTGGTTAATTACACCAATACTAACAAGCTTACGTTTATACCCTTCATCTTTATACCATGGATATTTATTCATAGAATATTATATCCAGTGCTGGTATTCGTTTTCCGGCATCTTATCGATGTGCCACTGGGTGACCTGTAATAATATTGCCATCCTCGCGGTGCTTAGCGCCTTATTAGGGCGGTCGCCTTTACTGATGGCACGCAGATAGCGTTGATAAAATCGTCGCAATACCGGTTTTTTCATCTGTCACGCTCCCGTCGCTCCCTTTCGATAAAGCGATTATCGGCTTATTATAGCGGAAGAAAAATGGATAGCTTTCGAAGGAGAGTTCCTCTTTTATGTCTTCATCCCGGTTGCATCAGCAGTTCATCCGCCTGTGGCAAAGTTGTCAGGGGCAGACGCAAGAGACCACCCTCCAGGAATTGGCGCTGGTGCTCAGTTGCTCTCGGCGCCATGTCCGATCCCTGCTGAAAGCGATGCAGGACATGGGCTGGCTGGAGTGGCGTTCACAGGCTGGCCGCGGCAAACACTCCCATCTCACGTTTCTTTATACCGGTCTGGCATTGCAACAGCAGCGGGCAGACGATTTGCTGGAGCAGGGCAGCATCGATCAACTGGTGCAATTGGTAGGGGATAAAGACGTGGTGCGCCAGATGCTGCTGTCCCATGTAGGCCGCAGCTTCCGGCAGGGCAAGCATATTCTGCGGGTCCTTTACTATCGTTCATTGCAAAACTTGCTGCCGGGCACACCGCTCCGGCGCTCGGAAAGCCATGTCGTGCGCCAGATATTCAGCGGACTGACCCGGATAAATGAGGAAAATGGGGAACTGGAGCCGGATTTAGCCCATCATTGGCAGCGGGTCTCTGCGCTGCATTGGCGTTTTTATTTGCGCCCGGCCATTCATTTTCATCACGGGCGCGAACTGACCACCGACGACGTATGCCTGTCGCTGCTGCGCTTAAAAGAGCAGCCGCTGTTCAGCCACCTGGATGCTGTTGATTCAACCACCGCCAATACCGTCGATATCACCTTGTCCGCGCCGGACGAGTGGCTGCCCTGGCTACTGGGCAGTATATCGGCCATGATATTGCCGCAGGAATGGCCGACATTGCCTGATTTCACCCGTCATCCCATCGGAACCGGGCCGTACGCGGTGATTAACAATGGTCCGCGTCAATTAAAAATTCGGGCCTTTGACGACTATTTCGGCTACCGGGCGCTGATTGACGAGGTGAATATCTGGGTGTTGCCGGATCTTACCGCGGAGTTGACCTATTCGGGAGTGCAATTGCAAGGGGACGACAGCGGGCATGATGAGTTGGAAACCCGCCTGGGGGACGGCTGTTATTTTATCCTGTTCGATCAGCGCTCGCCGCTGATGCAAAACCCCGAGCATCGACGCTGGCTCTGCGAAAACATCGACCCGATATCCATGCTGGTTCAAGCCGGGCCGGCCTACCAGCACTATTGGTCGCCGGCCTACGGTCTCCTGCCGCGTTGGCATCATAACCAGGCGGCCGGGGCGCGCCCTAAACCGCCGGGATTGACCCATCTGCGGCTGACGGTCTACCACGCCCATTCCGAATTTGATGACTTATGCCGGGCGTTGACCGAGGTCTTGGCGCGGCTTGATATCCAGCTGACCGTCAATACCCTGCACTACGAAGCCTGGCATCAGGGCGCGGCGCAAAGCGACATCTGGCTGGGCAGCGCCAACTTTTCTCCGCCGCTGGAGTTCTCCCTGTTCGCCACCTTCTACGAAATGCCTTTACTGCATCATTGCCTGCAAACCGATTTCGCCCGCGCGGCGCAAGCCTGGCGCAGCCGGCAATTTCCGCTGGCTGAATGGTGCCGCGCGCTGGTCACCGATCACCGCCTGCACCCCCTGTTTCACCACCGGATGATCCTGCAAGGGCAACGCAGCATGCGCGGCGTGCGCATGAACGCTCTCGGCTGGTTCGATTTCAAATCCGCCTGGTTTGCGCCGCCGGAGCCCTAAACGCTGTCAAGAGGCGAACAAACCCTTTACAATGAACGTGTTCTCAACGGGGTGCGAACTTTTCCGGCTTTATGCCGGCGAATATCGCTGAGACTACACCCGTCGAACCTGATCCGGTTAATACCGGCGAAGGGATTTGAGAGTGCGCCGCGCTGCCTCAGAACACCTTTGCCACTTTTTTTTCAGGAGCGCAACGTGCTAAAAAAATGGTTACCTTCCCTAATATTGCTGGCCTCTATACCCGCGTGGGCAAAACCTGTACTGACGGTTTATACCTATGACTCATTCGCCTCCGAATGGGGCCCCGGTCCGGCGATAAAAAAGGCGTTTGAAGCCCAATGCGGCTGTGAACTGAAATTCATTGTTCAGGAAGACGGCGTCGCGCTGCTCAATCGCCTGCGTATCGAAGGGAAGAAAAGCAGCGCGGATGTGGTGGTGGGGTTGGATGACAATCTGATCCAGGCCGCCCAGGATACCCATCTGTTTAAACCCCATAACGTGGATACCGCCGGTCTTAGCCTGCCCGGTGGCTGGCATGATGCTACCTTCCTGCCTTTTGATTACGGCTATTTCGCCTTTGTTTACGATAAAAACAAGCTTAAAAATCCCCCCGGCAGCCTGCATGAGCTTATTGATGGCCCGGCTCCGCTGAAAATCATCTATGAAGATCCCCGCACCAGCACCCCGGGGCTGGGTTTATTGCTTTGGGTTCAAAAAGTCTATGGCGACGACGCGCCCCAGGCCTGGCAACGCCTGGCGAAAAAGACCGTTACCGTACCCAAGGGCTGGAGCGAGGCCTACGGTCTGTTCCTGAAAGGGGAAGCGGATATGGTGCTCAGTTACACCACGTCGCCGGCCTATCACATCGTGGAGGAGAAAAAAGATAATTACGCCGCGGCATCCTTCAGCGAAGGACATTATGTGCAGGTGGAAGTGGCCGGACAGCTGGCTGCCAGTAAAAATCCCGATCTGGCGCAACAGTTTATGCGCTTCATAGTGACACCGGCTTTCCAGCAAACCATTCCCACCGGCAACTGGATGTATCCTGTGATAAAGAGCCCGCTGCCGGCCGGTTTTGACCAGCCGCCGCAAAAAACACTGTCCTATACGCCGCAGGAAGTGGCGAAACAACGGAACAACTGGACCCAGACATGGCTGCGCGCCGTCAGCCAATAATACCCCGCTGGTTATGGCCGGGATTGCTGGCGGCGACGCTGCTGGCCGCGATTGCCCTGGCGGCCATCGGCGCCTTGTGGATCAACGCCCCGGCCACCCAGTGGCGGGATATGCTAACCGACGGTTACCTTCGACATGTATTGCGATTTACCTTCTGGCAGGCGCTGCTGTCGGCGGTATTGTCAGTGTTGCCTGCGATTTTTCTCGCCCGCGCGCTTTTTCGCCGTCGTTTCCCCGGTCGACTGCTGCTGCTGCGCTTTTGCGCCATGACGCTGGTGATGCCGGTGCTGGTGGCGGTATTCGGTATTCTGGATGTTTACGGCCGCCATGGCTGGCTGGCGCAAATGAGCACGGCGCTGCACCTGCCCTATGGCTTCTCCCCCTACGGTTTGCCGGGCATTCTGCTGGCTCATGTCTTTTTTAATCTGCCGCTGGCAACGCGCCTGTTGTTACAGGCCCTGGAAAGTATCCCGGCGGAACAGCGCCAGCTGGCGGCGCAGCTCAATATCAACGGCTGGAATTTTTTCCGGCTGCTGGAGTGGCCCTGGTTACGCCGCCAACTGCTGCCGACGGCGGCATTGATCTTTATGCTGTGCTTCGCCAGTTTCGCTACCGTGCTCTCGCTAGGCGGCGGCCCCAGAGCCACCACCATCGAACTGGCCATTTACCAGGCGCTGAGCTACGACTACGATCCCGGCCGCGCCGCGCTGCTGGCTTTGCTGCAGATGTTTTGCTGCCTGGGGCTGGTACTGTTCAGCCAACGCCTGGCGCGGGCCTTCCCGGTGGGGGACACCCGGTCGGCGGTCTGGCGCAATCCCCGCGACAGCCGCAGCGGCAGAATCCTCGACGGGATCGTTATCGCGCTGGCATTGCTCTTATTGCTGCCGCCCCTGCTGGCGGTGGCGGCCGGCGGCATTAACCGCGACCTCCCCGCGGCCTTGGCGCAGCCGGCCCTCTGGTCGGCGATGCTTACCTCGGTACGGATTGCCCTCGGCGCCGGCCTGCTGTGTGTTACCCTAACGCTGATGCTGTTATGGAGCGGCCGGGAACTACGGCTGCGCCGTTCGATTTGGGGCGCGCAGTTACTCGATCTGAGCGGCATGATGATCCTGGCGATGCCGGGCATTGTCCTGGCCACCGGCTTCTTTCTGCTCGCCAATAACAGCGTCGGACTGCCGCAATCTCCCTATGGTCTGGTGATGCTGACCAATGCCCTGATGGCCGTACCCTACGCGTTGAAAATCCTGGAAACACCGATGCTGGACGTGGCGGAACGCTACAACCGTCTGTGCCTGTCGCTGGGCATCCGGGGCGGGGCACGGTTAAGGGTGGTGGAGTGGCGGGCGCTGCGGCAACCCATCGGACGAGCGATGGCCTTCGCCAGCATTCTCTCCATCGGAGATTTCGGCGTGGTGGCACTGTTCGGCAACGAGCATTTCCGTACCCTGCCCTATTATCTCTACCAGCAAATCGGCGCCTACCGCAATCAGGACGGGGCGGTGAGCGCGCTGGTCCTGTTAATGCTGTGTTTTATCTTGTTCTCAGCCATTGAAAAACTCTCGGGGCCACATGATCCAGCTTGATAATGTTACCTATTTTTACCGCCATTTGCCGATGCGTTTCGATTTGCGGCTGGCGGGGGGTGAAAAGGTGGCGGTGCTCGGGCCGAGCGGCGCGGGGAAAAGCACCCTGCTCAATCTGATCGCCGGTTTTTTACCCTCGGACAGCGGCCGGATAGCGCTGAACGGTGAAGATCACAGCGCCACCTCCCCCGACCAGCGGCCGGTATCCATGCTGTTCCAGGAAAACAACCTGTTCGCCCATCTTACGGTGGCGGAAAACATCGGCCTCGGTCTGCATCCCGGCCTGCGGCTTAACGCTGAACAACGGGATCGGGTGCGGGAGGTGGCGGCGCAGGTAGGGCTTGTAGAATTGCTGCAGCGGCTGCCGGGCCAGCTTTCCGGCGGCCAGCGCCAGCGGGCGGCGCTGGCGCGTTGTCTGGTGCGGGACCGACCGATTCTGTTGCTGGACGAACCGTTTTCCGCGCTCGATCCGGCGCTGCGTAACGATATGCTGCAACGGGTAGAGGAGGTATGCGTTCAACGCGGCCTGACGCTGCTGATGGTGTCGCACAATCTGGATGACGCCGTGCGTATCGCGCCGCGCACCCTGCTTGTCGTGGATGGCCGCATTTATTATGACGGCCCCACCCTGCGCCTGGCCTCGGGGGAGGCGCCCGAAGCCGCCGTATTGGGTATTACGCCGCGCGCGGACGGCTGACATTCCTTGACGACGTGAGATGCACAATCGTCGGAATATCTACGCCGCGAGCGGCCAGCATTAAGAAATCTATCCCCCATGCAGCACGCTCGCGCCTCGGCAATTATTAGCATAACAGCCAGGACAAATGGCCAAAAATACCACTCTTGAGCCGCCTCACATTATGCTTTAACAATGCTTACTATCATCAAATAAATTTTTAACGAGTAAAAACGTCCTTTTCGGCATCCTTTGATGCCACCGGATCGAGCATTTCCAACTTAAATATCTATAAAAAATACTTACACCAATTGCAATAGAAATTCGATTTCTACTATGCAGCATAATGCCAACACCAGGGCTTTCTATTAATTAATCATGCAAAAATTTGATGAAAATAATATAGATTTTTACACCCGCCCAAGTGTCTATTATATCTATATCTTATACAAATTTTCAAAAAATGGATGCGGAGCAAACGGCATTCAAAAGCTCAGTACCTTGCAAAACTGAGCGGCATATATCGGCATCAGCGGATGGCGAATCAATGCCGTTACCACCGCCGCCATCACCAGCATGCATAACGGCGTCAGCCAGCGAAGCCTGCGTAGAGACAGCAGGCGGGCAACCGGTCGCGTGGATATTTTGTCAGAGCGGCGCCAGCGCCAGATAAGCCAGCCGGTAAGCCAAAAGAGCAGCGCCACCGCCAGCAGCAGGGCGCGGAATCCCCCGGTATGCCGGCCGTCGGGAATATTGATGGCCACGCCGGCCAGGATACCGGGCATAAAATAGGCCGGCGGCCAGGTCAGGCAGCCGATGATATTCGGCAGCGCAAACTTCAGCGGCGGCAGATCAAGCATGCCGGCCACCATGGGCACCAATGGCCGGGTGGGGCCGACAAAACGGCCTATCAACACCGTCAGCAGGCTGTGCTGATGCAAGGCATATTCGGTTTTGTTGAGCATGGTGCGATGTTTTTTTAAAAAAGACCATTTCTTCAGCGGTTTTTTAAAACCATGGCCGAGAAAATAGGATATCCAGTCGCCCAAAAAACAGCCCGCCACGCCGGCGGCCCAGGCGGGGTAAAAACCCAGGGCGCCGCTGCCGATCAACGCGCCCAGCGTCGCCATCATCACCGTACCCGGCAATAACAACCCCACCAGAGCCAACGACTCCAAAAATGCCACCAGCGCGACAACCATCAACGTGACAGCCAGAGATATAGTGGTTAAATGTTGTAAAAAGGCTTCCATAGCCCCCTCTTGTTAATTAAAGCTGGCGGATTGTCAGTGCTCTTGTCCATATCGTCAATCATTCATTTGTATAATTATTTGGCAATATCAGATTATAACGTCGCCGCTGGACAAATACTGTATAAATAATCATACTTATTAACGACGGTTTTACAGGTAGCTTGTAATATGCCCGGTCTGGACAGGCTGCCAGGCCTGAGGGACTTGATTACGTTTGTCGGCAGTCTGAAGGCAGGACTTTTTCTTTTTTCGAGGAAAAACAGACCCTATGTCATTACCCTCCCTGCCCCGTCAGGGATTTGTGCTTACCCGTCATTGGCGCGATACCCCCGCGGGCATCAGCGTCGACTTTTGGCTGGCCACCGACCAAGGGGCGCAAAAAGTCAGCTTGCCGCCGCAGCAGGCGGTGGCTTTTATGACCGCCGAGTTCGCCGAACAGGCCCGCCCCCTGCTGGCCGCCGTGGCGGGATGCAGCCAGCGTTCCCTTGAATTGCGTGATTTCCACCGACGGCCGGTGACGGGCGTCTATTGTCGCCATTACCGGGATATCGGTCGTCTGGAAAAAACCTTCAAGGAGGCCGGTATACCGCTATACGAAGCGGATATTCGCCCCCCCGAGCGTTATCTGATGGAGCGCTTTATCACCGCGCCGGTATGGTTCGACGGCCGGGTACAGGCAGACGGCACCATTATCGAGGCCCGATTAAAACCGGATGCGGACTATCGTCCGCGGTTAAACGTCGTCTCACTGGATATCGAAACCAACCGTTTCGGCGAACTGTACTGTATCGGGTTATACGGCTGCGGGCAGCGGCAGGTCTATATGCTGGGGGAGCCCCCGGCGGAACCCGCCCCCTGGGCCGGCGGCCATCTTGAGTATGTGCCGACCCGCGGCCAGCTCATCGACCGGCTTAACCTCTGGCTCGCCAACCACGACCCGGACGCCATCATCGGCTGGAATGTGGTGCAATTCGATCTGCGCATCCTGCAGCAGCAGGCGGAACGCTACCACCGGACGCTGAACCTCGGGCGCGGCGGTGAAATTCTGGAATGGCGCGAACACGGCATGAAGGCGGGCCACTTTTTTGCCGGCGCCGCCGGCCGGCTGATTATAGACGGCATTGAAGGGCTGAAGTCGGCTTTTTGGCAATTTACCTCTTTCAGCCTGGAAAACGTGGCGCAAACCCTGCTTGGCGAGGGTAAAGATATCTCCACCCCCTATCAGCGCATGGACGAGATAGACCGCCTGTACCGGGAAGATAAACCGGCCCTGGCGCGGTACAATCTCAAGGATTGCGAACTGGTGGTGCGGATTTTCGAGAATACCCGTTTATTGGCGTTCCTGCTGGAGCGAGCATCGGTCACCGGCCTGGCGGCGGACCGCAGCGGCGGTTCGGTGGCCGCCTTCACCTGGCTGTACCTGCCGCGCATGCACCGCGCTGGTTACGTAGCGCCCAATCTGGGAGACATCCCGCCGCAGCCCAGCCCCGGCGGCTATGTAATGGACTCCAGGCCGGGGCTATACGATTCGGTGCTGGTGTTGGATTACAAGAGCCTTTATCCCTCGATTATCCGTACCTTTCTCATCGACCCGGTGGGCCTGATAGAAGGCATGGCGCAACCGGAAAGCGACCAAACGGTGGCCGGTTTCCTCGATGCGCGCTTTTCCCGCCGCCGCCACTGCCTGCCGGGCATCGTCCGCGAACTGTGGCTGGGCAGGGAGAGCGCTAAGCGGGATCACAACCAGCCCCTTTCCCAAGCAATGAAGATCATCATGAACGCCTTTTACGGCGTATTGGGCGCGCCGGGATGCCGTTTTTTTGACGCCCGCCTGGCGTCAAGCATCACAATGCGCGGTCACGCCATCATGCACCAGACGCGAAAGTTGATCGAAGAGCAAGGCTACCCGGTCATCTATGGCGATACCGATTCTACCTTTGTCTGGTTGAAACAGGCCCATGATCAAGCCGCCGCCGATGACATCGGCCGCCGCCTGGCGGAGGTCATCAATCAGTGGTGGCAAACCCATTTACAGGAGACCATGGCACTTGAAAGCGCGCTGGAAATCGAATATGAAACCCATTTCAGCCGATTTTTGATGCCCACTATCCGCGGCGCCGAGCTGGGCAGCAAAAAACGCTACGCCGGGCTGGCGCAAACCGGAGAAGGCGATCACATGGTGTTCAAGGGGTTGGAAACCGTTCGCAGCGACTGGACGCCGCTGGCCCAGCAGTTTCAGCAGCAGCTTTACGAACGTATATTCCGCCGCCAGCCTTATAAGGAATTCGTGCGGGATTTTGTCCGCCAGACCCTCAACGGTTCATTGGATCACCTTTTGGTGTATCGTAAACGCCTGCGCAGAAAATTAAGCGATTACCAGCGCAATGTACCGCCGCAAGCCCGTGCGGCCAGGATCGCCGACGAATATAATCGACAGCAGGGACGTCAGCAGCAGTACCAAAACGGCGGATGGATAAGCTATATCATCACCGCCCAAGGGCCTGAGCCCCTGGAGATACGTCACACCACGCCGGACTACAACCACTATCTGACAAAGCAGTTACAACCGGTGGCGGACGCTATACTGCCTTTTATGCAGGATGATTTTGCTACGCTTGTATCGGGTCAAATGGGTCTGTTTTAAACGCATGCAGAGATTGGTAGGTGACGAAGCGGCATTCATCTATTAACATAGCGCTTTTTCAGACCTCAACGCTTACCCTTACCGAGTTTTACGCCGTGACATCAGGCCCGCGCCAGCCACGGCCAGCCGCGCTATTGCCGGTACTTTTGCCTAACATAACACCGAGCCGAGAATTTATGCCTTTCAAATCAGGTCAACGCTGGATCAGCGATACGGAAAGTGAACTGGGATTGGGAACCGTGGTTGCGGTGGATACCCGCATGGTCACCCTGCTGTTTTCCGCTATCGGTGAAAACCGTCTTTATGCCCGGGCCGACGCCCCCGTCACCCGGGTGATCTTTAATCCCGGCGACACCGTCACCAGCCATGAAGGCTGGCAACTGCTGATAGAATCTGTGGAGGAAGACGACGGCCTGTTAACCTATATCGGCACCCGGTTGGACAACGGCCAGGCCGATACCGCGATGCGTGAAGTGATGCTGGACAGTAAACTGACCTTCAGCAAACCGCAGGACCGCTTGTTTGCCGGGCAAATCGATCGAATGGACCGGTTCGCCCTGCGCTATCGGGCACGAAAATTTCACAGCGAACAATTTCGCCAGGCCTGGAACGGTTTACGGGGAATTCGCGCCAACCTGATCCCCCACCAATTGCATATCGCCTCGGAAGTCGGACAGCGTTATGCGCCGCGGGTATTGCTGGCGGATGAAGTAGGTTTGGGCAAAACCATCGAAGCCGGCATGATAATCCATCAGCAGCTGCTCACCGGCCGCGCCGACCGTGTGCTGATCATCGTGCCGGAGTCGTTATTGCACCAATGGCTGGTGGAAATGCTGCGCCGCTTCAACCTGCTATTTTCCCTGTTTGACGAAGAGCGCTATGCCGAAGCGATGCAAGACAGCGACAATCCCTTTGAAACCGAACAGCTGGTGCTGTGCTCGCTGGATTTTGTGCGCCGCAACCATGAACGGCTGGAGAAAATGGCCGACGCCGACTGGGATCTGATGGTGGTGGACGAAGCCCATCATCTGGCCTGGAGCGAAAATGCGCCCAGCCGGGAATACCAGGTGATCGAGCAACTGGCCCGCAGCATTCCCGGCATCCTGCTGCTCACCGCGACGCCGGAACAGCTGGGGCTGCACAGCCATTTTGCCCGCCTGCGGCTGCTGGACCCGGATCGTTTCCACGATTATGCGGAATTCGTGGCGGAACAGCAGCGTTACCGCCCGGTGGCGGATGCGGTCACCCTGTTGCTCAACGGCAAGGACTTAACTGACGAGGCAAAAAACCGGCTGGGGGACATGCTGAGCGAGCAAGACATCGAACCGCTGCTGGCGGTGGCCAACGGCGGCGACCTGCGGGCCGGCAACGCACGCCGCGAGCTGACGTCCATGCTGATGGATCGCCACGGCACCAGCCGGGTGCTGTTCCGCAATACCCGCCAGGGGGTTAAAGGCTTTCCCCGCCGGCTGTTGCATCAAATCAAACTTCCGCTGCCCGCCCAATACCAGACCGCCATCAAAGTGGCCGGCATCATGGGGGGTAAGCAGGCGCCGGATGAGCGGGCGCGCAATATGCTTTATCCCGAACATATTTATCAGCAGTTCGAAGGGCAAAACGCCACCTGGTGGAATTTCGATCCCCGCGTTGAATGGCTGCTGGAATTCCTGCTGCAAAACCGCCAGGAAAAAGTACTGGTGATCTGCGCCCACGCCGATACCGCTCTGCAATTGGAACAGGTGCTGCGGGAGCGCGAAGGTATCCGCGCCGCGGTATTCCATGAAGGGCTGTCATTGCTGGAGCGGGACCGTGCCGCCGCGTATTTTGCCTCCGAAGATGACGGTGCCCAGGTATTGCTTTGCTCGGAAATCGGCTCGGAGGGGCGCAATTTCCAATTTGCCCATCAAATGGTGATGTTTGATTTGCCATTTAATCCGGATCTGCTGGAACAGCGCATCGGCCGGTTGGATCGCATCGGCCAGAATCATGATATCGAGATTTTTGTACCCTATCTGGAGCAGACCGCCCAGGCGGTATTAATCCGCTGGTATCACGAAGGACTGGATGCGTTTGAACATACCTGCCCCACCGGCCGCACGCAGTACGATCAAGCCTACGCCACGCTTATCGGCTATCTGGGCGAGCCGGCGCAGCAGGAGGGCTTGAACGGATTTATCCTTGAATGCCGCAAACAGCACGATCGCTTAAAGCTGCAGTTGGAACAGGGACGGGACCGTTTGCTGGAACAACACAGCAACGGCGGCGAACAGGCCCAGGCGCTGGCACAGGCCATTGCCGCGCAGGACAGCGATCCCCAACTGGTGAATTTCGCCCTCAACCTGTTTGATATCGTCGGTATCAATCAGGAAGACCGCAGCGACAGCCTGATTGTCCTTACCCCCTCGGATCACATGCTGGTACCGGAGTTCCCGGGCCTGCCGGAAGAAGGCTGTACCATTACCTTCAACCGCGAGCAGGCGCTGGCCCGTGAAGAAACCCAGTTTATCAGTTGGGAACATCCCATCATCCGTAACGGTCTGGATTTAGTGTTGTCCGGCGACAGCGGTACCAGCGCGGTGTCGCTGCTGAAAAACAAAGCGCTGCCGGCGGGAACCCTGCTGGTGGAGTTGATCTATGTGGTTGAAGCATCGGCTCCGAGAAAATTGCAGTTAAGCCGTTTTTTACCGGCGACCCCCATCCGGTTGCTGCTGGATCAAAACGGCAACGATCTCGCATCGCAGGTGGAGTTCGAGCATTTTAACCGCCAACTCAACGCGATAAAACGCCATACCGCCGGGAAACTGGTCAGTACCGTACAGCCGGAAATACACAAGCTGTTGCAAAAAGCAGAACTGCTGGTGGCCGAACAGGCCCGCGGGTTAATCGACGACGCCAGGCAGCAGGCGGATGAGCGCCTGAGCGCGGAACTGAGCCGTCTGGAAGCATTGAAAGCGGTGAACCCGGCAATCCGCGAGGACGAGCTGGAGACGCTGGCGTATAATCGCGAGCATGCACTGGCCCAACTGGATCAGGCCAACTGGCGGCTGGACGCCATACGCCTGATTGTGGTCACCCATCAATAAACGTTGTGTGGTCTGGCGGCGCCGCCAGACCACACCGGAGCCCCATGGAACCCTATAATCCCCCGCAAGAACCCTGGCTGCATATCCTGTATCAGGATGCGCATATCATGGTGGTGAATAAACCCAGCGGTTTATTGTCGGTCCCCGGCCGTGAGCTGGAGCATCGGGACAGCGTGCTCACCCGCATTCAAGAAGCATTTCCGCTGGCGCAAAGTGTTCACCGGCTGGATATGGCCACCAGCGGCGTGATTGCCGTTGCGTTGACCAAAACGGCGGAACGGGAACTGAAACGCCAGTTCCGTGAACGGGAACCCCAGAAAACCTACATTGCCAGGGTATGGGGACATCCGGCCTTGGAACAGGGGCTGGTGGATTTGCCGCTGATCTGCGACTGGCCGAACCGGCCCAAACAAAAGGTGTGTTTTGACACCGGCAAGGCGGCGCAAACGCAATACCGGGTATTGTCCTACGATGACGACGGAACGGCGCGGGTTTTGCTGATGCCGATCACCGGCCGTTCCCATCAACTGCGGGTGCATATGCTGGCGCTGGGGCATCCGATTCTCGGCGACGGCTTCTACGCGCCGCCGGAGGTTAAAGCCCTCGCCCACCGGCTGCTGCTGCATGCGCAGGAATTATCCATCACCCATCCGGCCTTTCACTCCCCCCTTCACTTTCGCTGCGAAGCGGATTTCTAACCGAGCGCCACATGGCACGCGAGGCCCGTTATCTTCAAGGCCTGAACCGAGCGTGTTAAAGGGAGAGAGCGCCACATGGCACGCTAGGCCCGTTATCTTCAAGGCCTGAACCGAGCGTGTTAAAGGGAGAGCGCGCCAATGTGGTCGAATCGGGCGTGGTTTTTCCGCCCGACCGAGCGCCACATGGCACGCTAGGCCCGTTATCTTCAAGGCCTGAACCGGGCGTGTTAAAGGGAGAGCGCGCCAATGTGGTCGAATCGGGCGTGGTTTTTCCGCCCGACCGAGCGCCACATGGCACGCTAGGCCCGTTATCTTCAAGGCCTGAAC
>NZ_JAAVUT010000069.1 GCF_018449575.1 Sodalis sp. dw_96
AAAATTTGAAATAACATGCTGAGCAAAATCAGTATGCGAGTCTCTCAAAGTAAGCAAACCTAATGATTGCCGTGTCGATGGCAATCTCTGTCGCCAAGGTCGTGTCTTTGACATCACCGACGCCAGACTGAGCGAACGAATGCAGGGCAAGGCGCCTCGGCGCGCAGCCAGCGGAGTGGACTAGATGTCCATGAGCATGGCGAGCACCGGAGCAACGCGGCCATGCACTCGTGCAGCCAGTCGGACAGAACAAACATCTTAGGGTTGTGAGGTTAAGTGACTAAGCGTACACGGTGGATGCCTAGGCAGTCAGAGGCGATGAAGGGCGTGCA
>NZ_JAAVUT010000070.1 GCF_018449575.1 Sodalis sp. dw_96
TGGACGTGCAGGCGGACGATCACACCGAAGCCAACGGCACCCGGGTTACCGGCGACGGCGACGGCAATATTCAGACCCGCCTGGGCGTCAAGGCCTTTATGAACGCCTACAGCGAACGGGATAAAAACAAAGACCGCATGTTCCAGCCCTTTGTGGAGGCCAACTGGATCCATAACAGCAAAGATTTCGGCGCCACCCTGGACGGCGTCACGGTCAAACAGGACGGCGCGGCCAATATCGGCGAGCTTAAACTTGGAGTGAACGGGCAAATCAGCAGAAACTTCAACCTCTGGGGCAGCGTCGGCCAGCAGGTGGGCAACAGCGGCTACAG
>NZ_JAAVUT010000071.1 GCF_018449575.1 Sodalis sp. dw_96
CGCCAGGAGCGACAGCCGTCCGCCGGTCAGCTCGGGCAGCAATATGCCGGAAAGCGTGATGTGGTCATTGCCCGGTCCGAGGAATTGCGCCGCCGGTGGCAACCCCACGCGGCTGTTAGTAGGCCAGCGGTATTCCGTGGCCCGGTTCAGGTTTTGATAGGGGACTGTTTTTAGGGTGAACACAAACAGTCCCAAAGTCATCATCATAGTTATTCTTCCTTAATAGGTCATGCTGCTGCGTTCCCGGGCGCGCTGCTGGCGTTGGCGTTTATCCAATTCCTCCACGGCGGCCCGCCCGGCAATGCGCCCGACCTCTTGA
>NZ_JAAVUT010000072.1 GCF_018449575.1 Sodalis sp. dw_96
GGCCAGGAGCGACAGCCGCCCGCCAGTCAGCTCGGGCAGCAATATGCCGGAAAGCGTGATGTGGTCATTGCCCGGTCCGAGGAATTGCGCCGCCGGTGGCAACCCCACGCGGCTATTGGTGGGCCAGCGGTATTCCGTGGTCCGGTTCAGGTTTTGATAGGGGACGGTGCTCAGCGTGAACACAAACAGCCCCAAGGTCATCATCATATATTTCTTCCTTAATAGGTCATGCTGCTGCGTTGCCGGGCGCGCTGCTGGCGTTGGCGTTTATCCAATTCTTCCACGGCGGCCCGCCCGGCGATGCGCCCGACTTCCTGG
>NZ_JAAVUT010000073.1 GCF_018449575.1 Sodalis sp. dw_96
CGCCGTAGCGCCGATGGTAGTGTGGGGTCTCCCCATGCGAGAGTAGGGAATTGCCAGGCATCCATTAAGGCCGATACCTCGAGTGTAACCGGAGGTGTTGGTGAATAAAAGCTTTGAGCGCTGATATGGCTCAGTTGGTAGAGCGCACCCTTGGTAAGGGTGAGGTCCCCAGTTCGACTCTGGGTATCAGCACCAGTTAATATGGCAGAGTTCGGCAAATAAAGAATTTGCCTGGCGGCACTAGCGCGGTGGTCCCACCTGACCCCATGCCGAACTCAGTAGTGAAA
>NZ_JAAVUT010000074.1 GCF_018449575.1 Sodalis sp. dw_96
TCTGTGTGGGCACTCACAAGACCGTATCGAAACACAACAATACAAGTCTTGAAGAGTGACATATCCAATAGATTTCGCGTTGCAGCAAGGCGGCGAGCGAGAGAATCCGATGAGCTTACTTCGGTAAGTGATTCGGGTGAACGAGCGAAGCCAACGCCGCTGCGGCGTGAAAGATGAAGGGTAAACAGTTAATTCAAAAGATTAACCGGATGACAATCTTCGAGCATCAAGCTTTTAATTGAAGAGTTTGATCATGGCTCAGATTGAACGCTG
>NZ_JAAVUT010000075.1 GCF_018449575.1 Sodalis sp. dw_96
AGGCTCCGGCTCCGGCGATGGTCCCGGCGCCGGCGCGGCCGTTGAGCTGTTCAGATACCAGTTGGCGGCGTTGACGTCGGTGCCGCGCTCCAGGGTATAATCATAGGCGCCGGCGACGATACGGCCGGATTGGATAAATTCACCATTTGAGGCACCGCCGACGGAAATCAGCTCAATGCCGTCCACGGTCTGGGCGCCGCTGCCGCCGGCGTTGTTGACGCTGACCAATGTATCGCCGGAGGTGTCGCCGCCGACAACCAGCCGTTCGGAAT
>NZ_JAAVUT010000076.1 GCF_018449575.1 Sodalis sp. dw_96
CGGAGGCGTCGTCGGACAATTTGGCGTTGAAATTCAGCCGGCCGTTATTGCCGGCATAGTCGCCGGTGACGTTCAGTACGGTGCCGCCGGCGCCGTTGAGGCTGATGATGCCGGCGTTGCTGGCGCTGGCAATGGTTTGGCTAAAGCCGTTTAGATCCATGGCACCGCCGGAGGCGATGGTAAAGTTCGAATCGGGGCTGAATGCGTGGGCGGCCAGGGCGGTTAATGTGCCGCCATTAATATTGGTGTTGCCGACGTAGGTATT
>NZ_JAAVUT010000077.1 GCF_018449575.1 Sodalis sp. dw_96
GATGTTTGTTCTGTCCGACTGGCTGCACAGCGCCATGGCGTCGTTGCTCCGGTACTCGAAATCCTCATGGACATACAGTCCACTGCGGTTTCTCCGTGCCGGGCGCCTTGCCCTGCCGCCGTTCGCTCAGTCTTGCTTCGGCGCGGCCTGTTAAGGACATCGCCAGCGTTGGACAGAGGCTGTTATCGACATAACAGCTGCTTAGGTTTGCTTACTTTGAGAGACTCGCATACTGATTTTGCTCAGCATGTTATTTCAAATTTT
>NZ_JAAVUT010000078.1 GCF_018449575.1 Sodalis sp. dw_96
CCTTCATCTTTCGAGCCGCAGCTGTGTTGGCTGCGCTCGCTCACCCCAGTCACCTAGTTAGCTAGGCTCCTGGGGTTCTCAAGCTTGCCGCCTTGCTGCAACTCGAAATCTATTGGTTATCTATTCCTTCATCTTTCGAGCCGCAGCTGTGTTGGCTGCGCTCGCTCACCCCAGTTACCTGGTTAGCTAGGCTCCTGGGGTTCTCAAGCTTGCCGCCTTGCTGCAACTCGAAATCTATTGGTTATTCTATT
>NZ_JAAVUT010000008.1 GCF_018449575.1 Sodalis sp. dw_96
ACGAGTGCCCCACAGTACGGTAGACCCGCCATCACTGAAGCTAAAACCGAGCGTGTTAAAGGGAGAACATGTCCATCAGCGCGGACAAGGACAAAAACCCAGCCACGGGCTGCCCGATCAAAAATATAAATCCGGTGCGGCAATCTCGACCGTACAGGAGGCTTTCCAATCATTTAGGCTGACCCGGGCCAGTTTCGCCAATCCCAGGTAAAGCGGATGGCCGGCATGGTCCTCAAGCAGTTCCAGAAAACGAAAGCACCAGGGGAAAAGATGCTGGGCCAGCAGGATATCCAACAGTTTGTCATGCCGCTGTTCCGCCAGCCAGGCACTCAGCAACAGCAGTGTGCCGATACTGTCTTCCGGCTCGTTGCCGGGCAGCTGCATCGCAATGCCGTTTTCCCGCAGCCAGCGCCGCAGGGAGAGCGTGGATTCCCCGAACAGCACGTTTTCCCTGTCCAGATAAACCGAACCCCAGGGAGGCGACGGCAGCGCATAGGGGCCGATAAACAGACGCTGATAGGCCTCGGCCGGGGTTTCGGCTTTCGTGGCCGCCAGCCCGGCGGTCAATAGTACAGCAATAGCGTCCAGTTCCTGATGCTCGCCATAAGGCCATTCATCAGTCCAGCCCGGGTCCGCCAGGGCGGCTAATAGCGACCGGCATTCCCCGTCATCGGGGGACGCGGACAGCAACTTGCCCAGCACACGCCCGGTCAGGGCAATCTGCGGTAAACGCACGTGCTTCGTATTGGTCATATCAGGGCTCCCTCGCGGATGGGGTCATAATATAAACAAATATCGCGCCCGGAGCCATGGGTAGCAAGAATTACCCTCTACCCCAGGCCGTGCCTCGCTTAGCGGATTATTCTGCATCTATTGCATTTTCTTATAATTGATAAAAGTCAAGAAAAAATTCTTGACCAAAAAAAGCACATCTGTACCATATATAACATCACTGTTGCTCTATATGGCACAAAATATGAGTTCTCTCGATACAGGCCTGCGAATTTTATCCCTGTTTAATAAAGAACGACCGGTGTTACGGGTCGGTGAGGTCTGCCGTGAATTGGACGTGCCGAAAAGCAGCGTGTCCCGACTGATGAAAACCCTGTGCGATGCCGGCATCGTGGAGCGCCGCCACAACGAAAACGGCTATGTGGTGGGGCACGGGGTTCTCGCCCTGGCGGAGCTCTATCTGGAAGGAAGTTCATTGATAGATGAACTCGATGCCGCCCTCGAAAGGCTGTCC
Organism: Sodalis sp. dw_96; assembly: GCF_018449575.1. Taxonomy (GTDB): domain Bacteria; phylum Pseudomonadota; class Gammaproteobacteria; order Enterobacterales; family Enterobacteriaceae; genus Acerihabitans. Next base: position 1,247 of record NZ_JAAVUT010000008.1, read on the forward strand.
GAACAGTATCATTTTGTCGGCTATGCGGCGGCGCTGTCGGACATCGATATCGTCTTGCTGCGGGTCAAAATCGGGTCTCATCCCCTGCGTTTGGTGCATGAGGTGGGCGCCAAAATGGCCGCGATGCCCACCGCGCTGGGATTGGCCTTATTCGCCTGTGAGCCTGATGAGGTAGTGCTGGCTAAATTGGGTTCAACCGTGGCAAAAGGCGCTGAGCAAAAGAAATTTCTCAACGTGCTCGGCAGCATCCGGGAAAAAGGGCTGGTTAGCCTGGTAAACGGTTTGAATCCGAGCATTTCGGCCATGGGACTCGCCATACATGACATCTGGCACAACGAAAAGATTGCCATGTCCATTTCGTACCCGGTTACCGCGGCGGACGCGAATTTAATCAAAAGCATGCAAAGAAGCCTTTGGCAAGAAGCGTGCGCCATCGGTAATCGGGTGGGGGACCCGTTCTGGTCAAGGCAGACGGTGTTCCCGGAAATCGGCGCAACGTCTATCTCCATGGACTCGGCATACCTTATTTAATTCATTTGCTCACACTCAACAGGGGGGAATCAGCTATGGGAATGACCAGACGATCGTTCAGTAAGTTATTGGCCGGGTCGATGTTTTTAACAACGCCGCTGGCATCCATGCGGATGGCGTTCGCCGCCGAGCCGGGAGTATTGACCATTGCCCAGGGTTTCGATCCGGTATCGCTGTGGCCCAATTTTTCCACCACCCAGGAACAGATCAATGCCGGGAATCTGGTCGTCGAATCCCTGTTTTGGATTGAACCTACCGCCAGCCACTGCGTGCCGGTGCTGGCGGAAAAATATGAGTTGGTTGATCCATTAAAGGTAAAAATCACCCTGCGTAAAAACATCCTGTTTTCCAATGGGGAAAAATGTGATGCGGATGCGGTGATGTTCTCTTTTCAAACCTTTATGAACGTGACGGTGACCCCCGCCTATGGACAGTATTCGCAACTGATGGACAAGGTGGAAAAAGTTGACGACCAAACCGTTATCCTGCATATGAAATTCCCCTACCCGGCCCTGGAGCTGGCGCTGAGCCAGGTCTTTATCCTGCCGCCCAAATATTGGGCGCAGGTGGGGGGCGCCGACGGTTTTGGCGCAAAACCCATCGGTACCGGTCCTTTCCTGCTCAAAGAGTGGGTGCGCGACAGCCGGATTACCTTTACCGCCAATCCGCACTACTGGGGTGAGTCGCCGAAAGGGATTAACAGCGTCGTTCTGCGCACCGTTCCGGACGATATGTCCCGGGCGTCAAGCTTGCTGAACGGTGAATGCGATATCGCCACCAACGTGCCGATTATGGCCGTCGCCCAGATCAAGGGTCAGAGCGGCCTGAACCTGAAGGACGTGCCGAGCTACCGTATATTTACCCTGGATCTGTCCAGTCTGCCCAATCAAAAAAGCCCGGTCCAGGATCGCCGGGTCCGCCAGGCCCTCAATTATGCCGTGGATAAAAAAGGCATTATCGACGGTCTATTCCAGGGCAACGCACGATTGCTGCACGGTCAGCTGCTGCGGTCCAACGAACTGGGCTACAACCCCAATCTAGACGACTACCCCTTTGATCCGAAAAAGGCCAAGCAGCTGCTCGCCGAAGCCGGTTATCCCAATGGATTTCAAATCGACTTCAAGTTTCCCACCGGGCGTTACGCCCAGGACAAGGAAGTGGCGGAAGCCATTGCCGGGATGTTCGCCGATGTCGGCGTGAAAACCAATATGATTTCATTGGAACCTGGAGAGTTTCTGCGCCAGCTGAGTAACCGGGAGCTACAACCTATCGGCCTGGTGGGACTGGCACCGGGGGATGATCCCGATTTGCAGATGGCGCAGTACCGTTCGGACTGGCGTTATTCCTACGTGGATAATCCTCAGCTCGATAAGCTCATCAACGCCGGAGCCCATGAAACCGACCGCGGCAAGCGCGCTGAGATCTATCACCAGGCGTCTCAGGTGATGTTTGACGACGCATCGGTACTCTATCTGTACCAGGCGACGGATCTGTATGGCCTGGCCGGCAGAGTTAAAGGATTTGCCCCCCGGGGCGATCAGCGATGGGTTATCAGCGGCATGTCCATAAGCTAAAAAAGCGCTCTTGCCGATGAGGGCAAGAGCACCATCCGCGTCTTCTCACTGACATTACGCAGGTTAATCATGGCAAATTATATCCTGCGTCGGATCCTTTATATTATACCCTCATTATTGGGCATATTTGTAGCCTGCTTTTTTATTACCCGGTTAAGCGGCGATCCGACGACACTCTTCCTGCCTGTGGACGCAACCGAGCAGGCGAAGCAGGCATTTCGTATTAAAAACGGCCTGGACCGCTCGCTGTTTGAGCAGTTTATCACCTTTTTTTTCAAGGCGTTCCACGGCGATTTCGGCAACTCGCTGCGCTTTGGCGAACCGGCGGTCAGTCTGCTGTTTGAACGGCTGGGGGCCACCCTGGAGCTGGCGGTCACCACGCTGGCCATTGCCCTGGCGGTGGGTATTCCGGCCGGGATCGGCTCCGCTTATTATCGCAACACCTGGATAGATTATCTTATCCGCGGTATCGCCGCGCTGTCGCAGGCGGTGCCGACCTTTTTTCTCGATGTGGTGGCAATCCTTATCTTCTCCGTCACGCTGCATTGGCTGCCCACCGGCGGCATGGGCGGGCTTCTTCATTTGATCATGCCCTCCATTACGCTGTCCGCGACGCTGATAGCCCTGCTGGCGCGCGTGATGCGTTCCACCACGCTGGATGTTTTGCGCCAGGACTTTGTCCGCACCGCCCGCGCCAAGGGACTGAGCGAACTTCTGGTGGTCACCCGTCACGTGGCGCGCAATGCGTTTATCCCGGTGATGGTGGTTATCGCCCTGCAGTTCGGCGTGCTGATGGGGGGCGTTATCATCACCGAAACCGTGTTCTCCTGGCCCGGTATCGGACGCCTGGCTATCCAGGCTATTTATGCGCGGGATTATCCGGTGGTGCAGGTGGTGGTGTTCTTCTTTGCGGTGATTTTTATCCTGGCGAATTTTGCCGCCGATGTGCTGTCCGCCCTGCTTGACCCGAGGATCCGCCTGAAATGAGTACCGAACCCATGGTCATTCCCATCCCACCGTCTCCAAAGCGGACGAGGTTTATCGGCGCCCGGCTCCGTTCGCCCCTCAATCTCATCAGCGTGGTCATCATCCTTATCGCCGTGATGTGGGCCGTCGCGCCGGGGATTTTCGCCCCGCACGATCCCTATCAGCAAAGCCTGCTGCGCCGGCTGCTGCCGCCGGCATTTCTGGGGGGTAAAGAGGCCTGGTGGCTCGGCACCGATCAGTTGGGACGCGACGTGTTCAGCCGGATTGTTTACGGCGCCAGGGCCACGCTGTTCGTCAGCGTGTCGGCGGTGGTGATCTCCTGCGTCATCGGGACCGGTGTCGGGCTTATCGCCGGCTATAACGGCGGGGCCACCGACGCGGTGGTATTGCGCCTCATCGACATGCAGCTGGCGTTCCCGATTATCCTGCTGGTGATTGCCATTGTCGCGGTGATAGGTGCCTCCCTGCCGGCGCTCATTCTCATCATGGGCATTTCGGGCTGGCCGCAGTTTGCCCGCATCGTGCGTTCGTCGGTGATGTCGGTGCGCAACCTGGAGTATGTGGATGCCGCGGTTTCCATCGGCGCCAGTCCGCTGCGAATTATTTTCCGCCATATCGGACCGAATGTCCTGTCGGCCAGCATCGTGATGGCCACGTTCCAGCTGTCGGATATGATCCTCACCGAAGCCACCCTGAGCTTTCTGGGATTGGGGATCCAGCCCCCTACCCCCACATGGGGCGGCATGGTCAGCGAAGCCCAGAATTACCTCAGTGTGTCCTGGGGCGCCTCGGTATTTCCCGGCATCGCCATCGCCGCCGTTATCCTGGCCATCAATATTCTCGGCGATGTTGTCCGTGACGCACTCGACCCGAGATTAGCCGATGAAGGGAGGAAATAGCCATGCATGATATGACCCTATCATCGTCGCCGGGAGGCACTGATGAAGAGATAATATTGGCGATCAAAAATTTGCGGGTGTCGTTCGGTACGGAAGAACACCCTGTGGTCATTCTTGATGATATCAATCTCGCGGTCCGCCGGGGCGAAACTCTAGGCATCGTCGGTGAAAGCGGCTGCGGCAAGTCGATGCTGTCGTTGGCCGTGATGGGACTGGTGCCGCCGCCGGGGAGAACAACCGGGGTGATCGGGTTCGGGGGCGCCAACCTGCTGGCCCATTCGCCGGCCCGGATGCGCGCGGTGCGCGGCAACAAAATCGGCATGGTATTCCAGGAGCCGATGACCAGCCTCAATCCGCTGCTGCGCGTCGGGTTCCAAATAGTGGAGGCTATGCGCGTCCACGATCGGGCATCCTCGAACCAGACGCTGAAAAAACGGGCCATCGCGGCCATGGAGCAGGTGAGGATACCGGCGGCGGCGCAGCGTTTTGACGAATATCCTCATCAGTTATCCGGCGGCATGCGTCAGCGCATCGCCATTGCCATGGTGATTGCCTGCGAACCGGATATTCTGATTGCCGATGAGCCCACCACCGCCCTGGATGTCACGGTGCAGGCCGAGATTCTCGACCTGCTGCGCGAACTGCAGCGAAAGAACCATATGGCCATTATCCTTATCACCCACGATCTCGGCGTGGTGGCCCAGATGGCCGATAACGTCGCGGTGATGTATGCCGGCCAGCTGATTGAATACACCGCTTGCCGGGCGTTGTTCGACGATCCCCGCCATCCCTATACTCTTGGTCTGCTGGGCAGTATTCCCCGCATGGAGGAGGAGGAAACCCGGCTGCTGGCCATCGAGGGCGTCGTTCCGCCGGCGGCGCAGATGCCCGCCGGATGCCGATTTCACCCCCGCTGCGTCTTTATGGAACAGGATTGCGCTCACCGCCGTCCGCTGCTGGCGTCCCAACGCGACGCGCATCTGACGGCCTGCTTTCATATTCCGCTGTCAGGAGAACTGCCATGAGCCGCGCCATTTTGCAGGTCAACGATCTCAAAAAACATTTCACCCTGGCGAAAGGCCGTTTCGGCAAGGAGGATACCGTGGTCAAGGCCGTGGACGGCGTGTCGTTCGATATGGCGTACGGTGAAACCCTGGCGCTGGTGGGTGAGAGTGGCTGCGGCAAGTCCACCACCGCCCGCCTGGTGATGAAGCTGCTTGACCCCAGCGCGGGATCCATTCGTCTGGCGGATACCGACCTTAATCAACTGCGCGGCGGCGCGCTGCGGGATTTTCGCAAACAGTTCCAGATCATTTTTCAGGATCCGTTTGCATCGTTAAACCCAAGCATGCGGGTCCATGACATTCTTGAAGAGCCGCTGATTATCAACCGCATCAACGTCGCGGAACGGCAGCGGCGCGTGGCCGACGTGCTCAAGCAGGTCGGGCTCTCTCCTGACCATGCCCGCCGTTATCCCCATGAATTTTCCGGCGGCCAGCGGCAGCGGGTGGGGATCGCCCGGGCGCTGATGTTGAAACCTTCATTGATAGTCTGCGATGAGCCGGTATCGGCGCTGGACGTCTCCATCCAGGCGCAAATCATCAATCTGCTGTCCGATCTGCAGCGGGACCTGAATTTATCCTATCTGTTTATTTCCCACGATCTGTCGGTGGTGAAACACATTTCGGACCGCGTGGCGGTGATGTATCTGGGTAAAATCGTCGAAATCGCGCCGAAAGACGCCTTTTTCAACGCCCCCGCCCATCCCTATTCCCGGGCGCTTATCTCGGCCATCCCCCGGCCGAACCCCGGTGACCGCGCCAGGCGGCAGACGTTGCCCGGCGATGTCGCCACCACGGTGAATGTGCCGGGAGGATGTCGTTTTCATCCCCGCTGTCCCTTCGCGGTGGATAAATGCTGCCATGATGAACCGCTGTTAAAACCGGTGGGCGACGGCACCTCCGTCGCCTGCCATCGACGCCTGGAACTGCCTCTATGGCAGGAGGCGTTCCAGGATCCCAATAAGCTCTCTCCCGTCGCGGAAGCACGGCTACGGCTCTATGCCGCCCGCCGCAGGGAAAGGCTTAACGCAGTAAATTTATGAATGAGGTAATCCATGTCTTCTCACAATACATCCTCACGCCCACTGGTTATCGACGGCCTGAATTGCGCCGGCTTGACCCGTGAACAGCTTATCCGTACCCGTGAAGGGGGCGTTTCCGCCATCAATTTGACCGCGATCCACCCCGATGCGGAACTGGCCGATGCGCTTATCCAGCTTGAAGAAGCACGCCGCGTTATCGAGGCCATGCCCGATGTCGCCACGGTGGTAACCAGCGTGGCCGAAATACGGCAGGCCCATGACGAGCACCGGGTGGGGGTGATTTTCGGCGCGCAGAATACGCTGATGGCCGAACCCGATGTGCGCATCCTGGCATCGTTCAAGCAGCTGGGCATGCGGATCATCCAGCCGACCTATAACGAAAAAAACCGCTTTGGTTATGGCGCGCCCTTTGTGGGAGATACCGACAAAGGCATGACCGAAGCGGCCTATGACTGGCTGGCGGAAATGGAACGACAGCGCCTGCTGGTAGACCTTTCCCACTGCGGTCACCGCACCAGCGCCGATTTTGTCCGGGCGGCAAAGCGTCCGTTGGTGATCAGTCACGGCAATGCCTATGCCCTTTGTCCCAGCCCGCGCAACAAACCCGATAGCGTGATCCGGGCGGTGGCCGAAAACGGCGGTCTGGTGGGCGCAGTGTCGTGGTCGCCCATTGTCCGTTGGGATAAACGCCCCACGTTGGACGACCTGGCGGCCCATGTCGCTTATATGGTGAAGATAGGCGGTATCGACCATGTCGCCTTTGCCAGCGATCTGCCGGAGGCCAACGGGGAAACCGAGGAAGAGTGGGAAGCCCGCTGGGGTAAAAACGGCCTGTATCCCAATATTACCGGCTCGCTGGGCCCCTGGTATGGATTCGGGACCCATGTGACGGAAGGCTACGAGTCCATGGCAAAAACCCCGGCGGTGTGGGATGCCATGGGTAAACAGGGCTTTCATGAGCGGGAAATCGAAAAAATCATGTCCGGTAACTGGATGCGGGTGCTGGAAGAGGTCTGGTAACGGCCCTTCCCCGGCGTCCTGTCGCCTGGTCCGGCCGGAATAAACATGTTTGTCCCATTATTAGATTCCCGGCATGCGTCACGGGGAGCGGAAATGAACCCGCTATCGCCATGGCGGCCGTTTTGCCCGGAAAAAGATTAGGATCGCTAAATAAATGAATATTGACATCCCTATGACCTCAACCGTCCCTGAAGAAGAAGATGCTTTCGGCCTGCAAATCCAATGGGACCGACTGATCGCCATGATGGACGAGGTTGACGCGATTTTGCTGCGCACCGCCTTTTCAACCATTGTCAGCGAATCACGTGATTATGCGGTCATTCTGTTGGACCGCCGGGCGCGCTCCATTGCGCAATCCCAGATATGCGTACCCGCGTTCACCTGCTCTTTACCGTCGGCAACCCGCTCGATGCTGGAAATTTTCCCGCCGGAAACCTTAAAGGAAGGGGATATTCTCATCACCAACGATCCCTGGCTTTGCCACGGTCATCTGCCGGATTTTTATATCGTCCTGCCGATTTTCCATCGGGGCGGCATCGTCGGATTCATTGCTTCCGCCGCGCACATTTCCGATATCGGCGGCAGTCATGACGAATTGAAAGCGCGGGATCTGTATGAAGAGGGGCTGCAAATCCCCCCCAGCAAACTCTATGAAGCCGGCGAACCCAACGGGCAGCTGATTCGCATCATCGAAGCCAATGTCCGCTATCCGAAGCTGGTGCTGGGGGATGTGGGGGCCATTGTCGGCGCGGCGCGCATCGGCGCCGAACGCTACAACGCCATGCTGGAAGAGTATGGCGGGGCGAAAATGGATGCGGTGGCGGATTTCATTCTGAACCGTTCCGCCAATGCGATGCGCGATGCCATCGCCGCGATCCCCGATGGCGAATACCGCGGCAAGGCTCTTTGCGACGGGGTCACCAGTCCGACAAACATCGTGCTCAACATTACCGTCGATGGCGACAGCCTGCATCTGGACTATACCGGTACCAGCCCGCAGAACCCGGACACCGCCGTTAACGTGGTGATGAATGCCACCCATGCGCACTCGCTGCTGGCGCTGAAATGCAGTCTGTGTCCGGAATTGCCCAATAACGAGGGGCTGTTCGTCCCCATCACCAGCTATGCGCCGCCGGGTTCCATTCTTAACGCCCAGCGTCCCGCCGCGGTGCAGGCACGGTCGCGCACCAGCTTCCATACCCACACCGCCATTTATAACGCTCTGGCCGGCGTCATACCCAACGCCGTGCAGGCCACCAGCGGTTCGTTCTGGTTCGTACGCTTTATGTGCCAGGACGATGAAGGGGCGCCGTTCGTGGTACACATGCTGCCCAACGGCGGCGAAGGCGCGTCAATCGGCATGGACGGACACTCCACCATCGCCTTTCCCGGCTGCTCCATGGTGACGCCGATGGAAATCATCGAAGCCAACGGCCCGGTGTTGATCCGCGAGCGCGCCTACCACCAGGATTCCGGCGGTCCCGGCAAATACCGCGGCGGCCTGGGTTCCATTATGCGTATCGAAACCAAATCGGATAAGCCGGTGCATGTCGCCGTGCGTCCCGACCATACCCGCTATCCCTCGGACGGTTTACTGGAAGGCCATCCCGGCGGATTGGGCGCGGTGCTCCTTGACGGTCGGCATATCGAGCCGGATCCCTTTGCCCTGCAGCCCGGCCAGATGCTGACCCTGCACCTGCCCGGCGGCGGCGGCATGGGCAATCCCCTTGAGCGCGACCGTGCCCTGGTGGAAACCGACATCGAGCTCGGTCTGGTGAGCCGTCAGGCCGCCGGTGACATCTATGGTTATACCGGTAAATAACCCGGCCTCCTTTCGTATTAGGTAATATGGGACAACATGATGACAGCCAAATATCGCCTCGGTTTTGATATCGGCGGCACCTTTACCGATTTCGTCCTGACGGATGAAACCAGCGGAGAGATGATACTGGAGAAGTGCCTCACCACCCCGGACGACCCGGCGCGCGGCGTCAACCAGGGTCTCTCTCTGCTGTTGCGAAAAAGCGGACTGGACGGCGCGTCCGTTGAAGTGGCCATTCATGCCACCACGCTTATCACCAACGCCCTGATAGAACGGCGCGGCCTGAAAACCGCGCTGGTGGCCACTCAAGGTTTTCGCGATACCCTGGAGATGGGCAGCGAAGTCCGCTATGACCTGTATGATCTGTTTATGGTCAAACCGGCGCCGCTTATCCCCCGCAATCTGCGCTTCGAAGTTGACGAGCGCATCAATAGCGATGGGGAGGTTCTCACGCCGGTCAATGAAGCGCAGGTCATTGCCCTGGCGCAACAGCTGGCCGCTCTGGAGGTCCGCTCGGTGGCCATTGTCTTCCTGCACGCCTACCGCAACCCCAGTCATGAACGGCAGGTCGCGGCCATACTGGCGCGAGAGCTGCCGGGCATCACCATCAGCACCTCATCGTCGGTGGCGCCGGAAATTCGCGAATACGAACGCACCAGCACCACGGCGGCGAATGCCTATGCCAAACCCATTACCGCCAGCTATCTGGACCTGGTTTCCCACACCCTGACCGAGTCCGGCTACCGCAATAAACTGTATATGATGCTGTCGGCCGGCGGCGTCACCGGGGTCGACGTGGCCAAGGAATACCCTATCCGCATGCTGGAGTCAGGGCCGGCGGCCGGGGTCCTGGCGGCGATTTTTTACGCCAGGCAGTTGGGTATTCCCAGTTTGGTGACCTTCGATATGGGGGGTACCACCGCCAAAGTCGGATTGGTTAAAGAGTATGAAGCGGCCAAGTCGGGCACCTTTGAATTCGGCCGCGTGGCGCGGTTTAAAAAAGGCAGCGGCCTGCCGGTGAAAATGCCGATTATAGAGTTGATTGAAATCGGCGCCGGCGGCGGCAGCATCGCCGCCATGGATAAAATGGGCTTGCTTAAAGTGGGTCCGCGCAGCGCCAGCGCACAGCCCGGCCCGGCCTGTTATGGCCAGGGCGGCCGGTTGCCGACGGTGACCGACAGTAACCTGGTGCTGGGTTATCTGAATGCCGGCTATTTCCTCGGCGGCGCCATGACCCTTGATGAACAGGCCGCCAGGACCGCCATCAGGGAAAACATCGCCGACCCGCTGAATATTTCCGTGGAGAAGGCGGCGAGCGGTATCTATGAGATTGTTAACCAAAGCATGATTTCAGCGATGAAAGTACATATCGTCGAACGGGGGGACGACCCGAGAAAGTTCTATCTGTTTGCCTTCGGCGGCGCCGGTCCGGCCCATGCCTATGAACTGGCGCGCTCGGCGGGCATGAAAGGCATCATCGTGCCGAACGGTGCGGGCGCCGCGTCGGCAATGGGTCTGGTGACATCCGGCATCGCCTTTGACTATGCGCGCTCCCTGGTGGTGGAAGTGAACGGTCAAACCTGGCCGCAGATTGCCGCGCTGTTTGAGGAAATGGTGACGGAAGGCACGGCGCTGCTGGCGGGTGTCAAACTGAGCCAGGGGCCGGAGGAGGTAAAAGTCCAGTATCAGCTGGATGTGCGCCACAAGGGCCAAGGCCACGAGATGACCCTGGATATTCCGGAAGAACTGGTGAAAACCGGCGATTACCGCGGCATCTGCGAGCTGTTTTATACCACCCACCGGAAAAAGTTCGGCCATGAACACCGGCACCTGGCGGTGCAGCTGATCACCTGTCGCGCCACCGTGAGCGGCCACGATCCCGATATTCGCCTGCCCAGGCTGCATGCTCCCCGAACCGCGCAGATACAGAAAGGCAAACGCCGGGTCTATTTCCCCGAGCTGAAAGACTTTACCCTGACCCCTATCTACGATCGTTACGCGCTGGGGGCAGGCATGGCGTTCGACGGCCCGGCAATTATCGAGGAAAAGGAGTGCACGATTGTCGTCGGCCCTTCGGGCCGGGTGCGAGTGGATGAATTCGGCACTATTTTCATCGATATCGCTTCATCAATAACATAAGTATCAGCGTCTTCTTAATCTATAGTCGCGGTAAAAGCGACTATAGATATTCGAGGTCAGAACTGATACACCAGGGCAACCGCCACGGTATCGCCGGATGAATAACCCAACTTATTATTCTTATTTAGTACATTGATGATGTAGTCAAAATAGGTGGAGATGTTTTTATTGAAGAAATAGGTGGCGCCGATTTCATAATACTTGAACAAGTCGGTGTCGCCGACGCCTTCAATATCTTTCGCTCTGGACTGGCCGTAAGCAAGGGACGGGCGAAGTCCGTCGTCGAACTGATATTGAGCCACCAGCAGGACATCCTGTGTCTTGTTGGCAAAACCGGACGGGTTATCGCCTGCCGCATCAGTTATACGATTATTCGTCAACCAGGTTGCATTGTGGGTCTCCTCATAAGTAGCCGCCACATAGATGTTGTTAGCGTCGTATTTTAACGAGGTCGACCACACTTCCGCACGGTCGCCATGGCCGTAATCGGTGGCTTGCTGAGCTTCGGTGCGATCGGATGAGGCATAGGCACCGACGATGCCCAGTCCCATTGATGAAACGTAAGTAACCGAACCGCCATAACCATCGCCGTTAGAGCGTTTCGGATCGTCGGCGCGGTCATTTTTGCCCTGGTATTCCAAAGCGAAATCAAGGCCGTCAACCAGGCCGAAAAAGCTGGTGTTGCGGTAGGTCGCCACACCGGAAGTACGACCAACCATAAAATTATCGGTGTATTTAGTATCGCCACCGAATTCCGGCAACACATCGGTCCAGCCAAGAGAGTCGTAAACCACTCCGTAGTTACGGCCATAATCGAATGAACCGTAATGGGCGTATTTCAAGCCGGCAAAGCCCAAACGGGTATGGTTGTTGGCAGTGCTGTCCGGACCGCTTTCGGTAGAATTGCCGCTGAATTCATAAATCCACTGGCCGTAACCGGTGAGCTGATCATTAATCTTGGTCTGGCCCTTGAAACCGACACGAACATAAGTTTGATCGCCATCGCCGGCAAAGCCGCCGTCTGCGGCGCTGGAGAAATAATGCTCGGCGTCGAGTTTTCCATACAGATCTAATTTATTGCCGTCTTTATTATATATTTCCGCTCCATTAGCCGCACCTGCTGCCAATAAAGCTGGAATAAACATTGCCATAATGTTGCGCTTCATCATTATTATAGCCCTCATCTATTTTATTTATATAACTACCCCTGCCGTATACGTTTCGGGTTAATATTCAACTTATGCCGTTGGTATCCATACCGGCACGACAATGCCGGTTGGACGCCTATCCTGCGTACGCGGCAATCATTGTTACAATGTGCCGATCATTTTTTGTACAATCTGATTGATATCCTTTACTTCTTCCAGAGCCCAGCATTGTTCAACCAAGGCCGCCGCACTGGCGGCGTCCATCACACTGCCCGCCGCCGTGACAAGCTTATCCGACAGGTCCTGATCCAGTAGCGGCACGTCCGGCGTCCCCCGGTTACGCAGCACTTCATAACCGGAAATCGTGCCGTCCGCCCAGTGAATGACCAGCCGGCAGCCGCGTTTATCCATGGTCGGCTCCGAAACGATACGCACCAGGGAGCGCAAATGAGTGATAAAAGGATCCCTTAACGTGGCATCGTCAAAATCCCCGAGCCCCAGGCCATGATGCGCCAGGGCCACCGCCACGCAGTGGGGCGTGCTGAACCGGGCTTCCGGTCCGCTAGCCGGATGGACCAGCGCCGTCACCGCCGAGGTGAAGGGATGCAAGTGCAGTTCAATACCGGCAATATCCCCTTTGGCGGTCAGATCTTTTGATGCCGCGATCCCCGCTTCAATGGGCGCGTGGGTCAGCGATGCGGTGGGATACAGCTTGTGGCCGTTTTTCGGCAGTTGCCACTGGCTGTTCAGCCCCGCCACCAGCATCTCGTTGTCGGGATCCTTACTTACCGCCTGCAACAACCCGCGCTGGCCTTCGATGGCCGTATCCGTGGAAGTGAATCCCGCTTCGGCCAATAGCGCCGACACGACGCCGTCCATCGCCGCTTTTGCCGGGTGCAGCGCTTTGGAATCGCTGCCGTAGATTTCTCGCACGCCGGCGGCCTGGGTGGCGCTGCACCCCAGGGCATGGGTGGCGGCTTCAGCAGACAACTTCAGGGCATTGGCCGCCGCCGCCGCCGCCGCGACATGCCCCATGGTCCCGGTAACATGCCAGGCGCTTTGATAATGGCTTGGTCCCGCGGCCTGCGCCACCCGTGCGCCGATTTCAAAACCGGCGACATAGGCGGTAATCATGTCCTGCCCGCTCAGTCCGCGCAGCTGCGCGATGGCCACCACCGCCGGCCAGACGCAGGAACTCAGATGTATGGTGGTTTCGATGGGATTGAACACATCGTCATAGTCCAGCAAATGCGAGGCATACGCATTGCACAGCGCGGCGTAAGGCGCATTGGCGGTCAATAACGTACCGATAATGTTTGCCGGTCCACCCTGCCCCAGGGTTGAAATCACATTCTGGAGCTTACGTGCTCCCGGCTCTCCCGCGCCGGCAATCGCCGCGGCGCTCCAATCCACAAACGCGCGTTTGGCATAATGAATGACTTCCGGCGGCAGAGCGGAATAGCTGAGCGACGCCGCAAATATACCCAGTTGACGCGTTTTTGTGGCTGGCCGCGGTACTTCAGTCATATCAATAGACATATCATTTATTCCCCTTCAAATTCTGCAACTTGATCAACCTCTGGACGTCCTGAGTGTATTGATCCAACATTTTTTTCAATTCATCTCCGGTGAAAAATTGCGTTCTGTCGCCTTCTTCCTGCATATACTTGCCCCAATCCGGGGTCGCGACCAGTTTGGCCAAAATGTTCTGATAGTAAGCGATGGTTTCGGGCTTCGCTCCCGGGGGCAGCGCGATACCGCGGAATTGCAATTGATCGGGAATACCCTGAGTCGGGACACCCTGTTCGGCCAGTGTCGGTACATCCGGATAGGCTTTATTGCGCTCATTACCCACGATACCTATCAATCTCAGTTGCCCGGCCGCTACCTGTTCGGAAAAGTCGGTCTGCGCGCCTATCATGATCTGGGCATCGCCGCGCAGCATCGCGGTGATACGGGGACCGCCATCGGCAAAGGAGAGATATTTCCAACTGGTGCCGGTATTGGCCTCTATCTGCAGCGCCAGCAGGTTATCCACGGACTGATAGGCGCCGCCTACCTGCACCAGTTGGCCCGGGTTCTGTTTTGCCGCATTCAGGAAATCCTGGAAATTGTGATAGGGCGAGTTGGCGGGAACCGCTACAATCTGCTGTTCGTCGGCCAGCATGGCGATAACGGTCAAATCCTTGACGGTGGTGGTGGCATTGGGCTCGGTAAGGCCGCTGGAAATCCATTTAGAGGAAAAGGCGGCGACATAATTGGGCTGGCCTTTCTTTTCACCCATGAAGTTCATGGCGCCCAAACCGCCGCCCTGCGGCCGGGACAATACCGGCCAGTTATCGTCCATTATCTTATTCTGGCGGGCAATCTTCACTACCTGGCGGGCGAATAAATCGCTGCCGCCGCCCGGACCCGTATCCACGACAAACTGCACATTGGCCGGCTTTGAATTATCACTACCACTGCCGTTACACGCCACCAGGGTGGTCACTAATAACCCCGCAGCGGCAATACATACCATCCGACATGATCTCATCATTATATTTATCTCCTGTTATTCGGGTTACTCTACGGGCGCCCGTTTTTTTCAAAATAAAGCTTCAGCGTAAAGCCAACACTTTGCGCCGCTGCTTCATCCTGCTGTAAATCGAGAAAAGCACGATAATGACAATCGCACCGAGAATCCCCGCGGAGATCGGCCGATCGATAAAAATGGACAAATTATTATTCGACAACATCAGCGATTGACGGAAAGCCAACTCAGCCTCAGGTCCCAGCACAAACGCCATGAGCATTGGCGCAGCCGGTACGCCCAATCGGCGGAACATATACCCGAAGGCGCTGAACCCCATCAGCAGATACACATCGAAAATAGAACCACGGACGCTGTAGGCACCGACCACCGCCAGCAGCAGGATAATCGGATAGAGCAACCAGTAGGGAATACGCAGTATCTGTACCCACAGCGGAATCATCGGCAGGTTCAGAACCAGCAATGTGATGGTGCCCAGATACAGACTGGCGATAACCGGCCAGACGATTTCCGGATGGTTGGTGAATAGCAATGGGCCGGGTTGGATGCCATATAAAATGAGGGCGGCCAACATGACGGTGGTACTGGCGCTGCCCGGTAAACCAAGGCTGAGCAGCGGGATCATGGTGCCGCCGCATTCGGAGTTGTTGGCCGCTTCCGGACCCGCCACGCCTTCGATCATGCCGGTACCGAATTTATCCGAATTCTTGGAAGTATTTTTCACCACGGCATAAGACACGAACGACGCGATGGTGGAGCCCCCGCCCGGCAATGCGCCGATAAAGAAGCCGACCAAGGTACCGATGGCTATCGCCAGACGTGATTGTTTGATATCCGCCCAGGTGGGCAGGTATTCGCGTAATCTTTTCGGCGTCTCTACCGGTTTGCCCTTTTTCATGCTCTTGCCGGTGTTGATCAACACTTCACCGACCGCGAACAGCCCCAGGGTCACGACCAGAAATTCAATACCGTCATACAGGTTCACGCTGCCAAAGGTGAACCGCTGGACACCGGAGAAAATATCCGCCCCGATGGTGGACACCAGCAGCCCGCAAAACATCGAGATAAGCCCTTTGACCGGAGACTTGCCGGCCAGCGAAATCACCAGCAGCAAGCCGAAGATCATCAGCATGGCGAATTCCGGCGGTCCGAAATCAATGGCAATTTTGGCGGCAATCGGGGCGGCAAACGTCAATCCGATAACACCGCAGGTACTGGCGATGAAACCGGAAATGGCGGACATCCCCATCGCGGCGCCCGCCCTGCCTTGTTTGGCCAATTCATGGCCGTCATAGCAGAGCACCACCGATGATGTTTCGGTAGGGATATTTAACAGAATTGCAGTGGTCGCGCCGGCGAATTTGGACCCATTATAAATACCGGCCATCATGATAAGGCCGGTGGCAGGCGGCAAGCGTAACGTTAAAGGCAGCAGGATGGCCAGGGTCGCCGCCGGATTGCCCAAGCCAGGCAGAATACCAATCAGCGTCCCCAATAGCGCACCAATGATTATCCACATCAAATTCGTAAGCGACAACGCCACCCCGAAACCGTCGAGCATATGATAGAGTAAGTCCATGATAGTTCTCTCTGTTTAGACCGTCAGATCCCCAGGATACCGGTATTGAACGGGCCGTTAGGCAGTTCGATACTCAACACCTGGGCGAAAAGGAGATAAATGACTATGGGTACCGCAACAATGGCAATGTATGCACCGTAATGACGCCGTTTTTCAATAAACAGCAGGATATAGGCCATCAGCAGCATGCCCGTAAGCACAAACCCAATCACGGCAAAAAGCGGAACAGAGACAACATAGCCCAGGAAAACTGCTACTGTGCGTTTCGGGAAAAAATCTTGTGCCTTTACAGCAGGTTCCGGTTTTCCGTGCGTTTTAGCTTCGATGGGATTCACCAAACCCACCGCACGGACTTCCGGAATTTCAGGACGCAGGCTTTGCACGATAAGTATCACCCCCAACAGCAGTAATACGCCGGCAACAATTCTGGGCAAAAATCCCGGACCGGGGACATTGTTCAAATAAAAAGGCATTTGCCAGGCAATAACTAATACGGCAGCCGCCACTACAGCTACAACGATTCCAAATGCAACATCAGCACGACGCATTCAATACCTCCGCATACCAGACATTATTTCTTTTCTATAGACATCATTGCCGAGATATAAGAGAAATTGAAGCGGGCGTCAAGAACAGTTGCAGGTTAACTTTCCACAATGTGATGGAGGAATCTTTTCCGTCCCCGGATGAACTAAAATCGGGCAAGGAGATGTCGGTCTTGTGACAAAAAAAACGGCATCACCGATGACCTGATCAGTTATGCCGTCCCGGGCACAGGGCGTTTATCACGCCTTATGCTATATCATATGAAAGTGGATGGTCAGGCGGGCAGGTCGCGGAACTGCTGCCGTACCTCCTTCAAAGCCCTGACGATATTGGCCTGCATCTCGGGCACCAGCCTGTTGACCGGTACCGCCACCGCCAGTGAGGCCACGGGACGATTAGCGGCGTTCACCAGGGCGATGGCCACCGACCCCACACCTTCCTCGCTTTCTTCGTAATTGGTGGCGTAACCCAGGCTGCGGACATCATCCAGGGCGCTTTCCAGCGCATCCATGGACTTGATGGAGCTGGCGGTTTGCGGTAATAATTTCTTATTGGCGTACAAAGCGCGAACCTGCTCCGGCGTAAGCTCCCCCAGCATCGCTTTGCCCGCCGAGGTGCAGTGGGCATACAAGATCTGACCTGTACGGGCAATCACCCTCAGCGTCCGATCGCTCTCTACCGCGTCGATATAACGTACCTTATCCCCTTCGAGGGTCACCAGATGGACAGTTTCCCCGAATTTGCTCGCCAGCTTTTCCAGGAACGGGCGCGCATGCATCCTGACATCCATTTTCTGCACCACCGCCAGACCGATCTCAACCAGCATCGGCCCCGGCCGGTATGCTCTGGAATCGTCCTGGCGGACGAACCCCCGATGAATCAGCATCGCCAGCAAACGATGGGCGGTGGAATGAGCCACCCCAAGATAGCTGCAGGCTTCGGTAAGGCGCATGCTCTGCTGCTCACGAAACAGCAGCAACAAGCGCAGCGCGTTATCTACCGAAGAGATGGGGTAGCTAGGCTCGCTGCCACCGCTGGAATTTGGACCGTCGCGCACATATCACCCCTTTGTTATATTCTGTAAGTCAGACAATACTGTCAATTTTGTGATCTTTTGTCCACAACAAGAACATCTCAGTATTGACTTCATGCAAAGTACGTTGCAATATCCAGTTTGTCCTTCATGAGGACAGATTTTCCTTATAGAAGACATTGTCGTTATAATGAGGAGAGATAGGATGCGTATTCGCCACATAGGTGTAGTAACCAAAGATCTGGAAAAAGCAGCCACTTTTTATGAAAAAGTGCTCGGTTTTAAACGTCTGGGCCCAGCACGTACCCCAGGTCATTATCCGGGTAGAGCAATCGACATGAGCGATGGAGAAGTTAATTATTCGCTGCTCTGCCCGGATGAACGTGTGGAGTTCGCTCCATGGGCTCAGGGTACCTTAGGCCCAAATCACATCGGTGTCGAAACCGATAATATCGTCGGCGTCATGGAAGCATTGAAAGAGTACGGCATTCAATGGTACGGTGAAGATAAAGAGCAAGTGCCTCCGCGTTTCTTTAAATTCCTGGATCCGGATGGCGTTGAAATCGATATCGCCACCATTGATCGTAGCTGGAAGTTTTAAGTTGTAACGCCGCCTGAGGCAGTCATCAGGATAAGAGAGAGGGCAATGCAAAGACGACGAACTCAGCATCGCCACCCCTTGTCCGGTGCCTTGGCGGTGTTGGTCGTCTTCGCAAAAATAGGGTCGACCGCGTTTGGCGGCGGTAGCGCTACAATCGCCGCCATGCGCCAAGCCTGCGTCCGTCACGGCTGGATGAACGAACAACAATTCATCGACATCGTGGTGCTGTCGCGCCTGACACCCGGTATCAGCATCCTGGCGCAAACCCTGCTTATCGGCCGTGCGGTGGCCGGTGTGCCCGGTATGTTCGCCGGACTGGCGGGTCTGCTGACTCCCGCACTGGTCATCACCGTCGCCCTGTCGAAACTCTACCAGTTTATAAGCGGCCTGCCCTCCACTGTAACGCCCCTGCACGCCATCGTTGCCGCTTCGGCGGGTTTCGCCATCGCGATGTCGTTGCAATTGCTGCGGGATATTTTTGCCGGTCGTCATCGTGTCCCCACGGCGGCCATCGTCATTGCCTACACCGGCCTGGCGTTTCTCATCGCTAACCCGCTGGTGGTCATGGCAATCGCCATAGTCCTTGGGTTGCTGCTGCCCGGCCTGTTCATTAAGCTTGAAAAATCAACGCCCGACGACGACTCTTCCGGGGAGCAGCCGAAACCGTGACCCTGGAACGGATTTTCCTGACGGTACTGGTGGCCAATCTTATCGGCTTCGGCGGCCTCAGCTCCCTGCCCGTCCTGCGCGGCCAGATCCAGAGCGCCGGATTACCGGCCGACAACCTGCTGCTGCATGCCCTCGCCATCGGTAATATCTCACCCGGCCCCAACGGACTGTATCTGGTGGTGGTGGGCTATTTTATCGGCGGCGTCAAGGGCGCCGGCGCAGCCACGCTGGCGTTGGTTATCCCGCCCTTTCTGGTCATTATACTCGATAGGGTTCGCAGCCGACTGTTACACCTGCCACGCTTTCGCGCGGTGATGCACTCCCTGAGCCTGTCGGTAATTGCCCTGTTGATCCCTTCCACCGCCGCCCTCGCCGTCCACGCCGCCACCGACCCTCTGGGGGTGGCGATGGTGGTTCTGGGCACGATATTATTGCTGTGCCGCACATCGCCCCTGGTGGGGATCGCCATCGCGCTGGCTATCGGCCTGGTGGCCAGGTAATGGAGGAACAATGGCTATCCGGCAAGGGGTAAAAGTTTCATTCTCTGGAAACTCAGGCACCCAAGCATAATGCGGTCTTAATACAACATTGAGATTGATGGCATGAAATATCATTAATCTACCGCTGGAACTTTACTCTGCTTTCAGGAAATGTATGAGATAATGAGAACCATTATCTCATATTAAACATCAATTTATTATTCTTATTACACTCTTATTACTTACTGTCAAAAAATATTTATGGCCGGTTTAGCTGGAGTAGATATGTGATTTATTTCACATAACTTGCAATCTATTTTATTTATAACGTCATCTAACATTAATTATTGTATTTTGTTAATACAATAATGTATCAGCGTCAAAGTTCCTGCTCATGTATGCCGGCATCAAGACCTTTGACCGAAGATAGGATATTTTCTCAATCACCGGTTTTCATGAGGGCCATCATGTCCAGCGGAAATTTTCTTCAAACGGCTAACGAGACCGCGATTGATTTCAAAAAAATCGTCGATACCCTGGAGTGTCCCATCTACATCACCGACTCCAGCGGCGTAACGGAATATATTAACCAGGCTTACTTACGGGAAAATCCCATCATAGACGCTGATGCGATCCTTGGCCGAACAATCGACGATATCATTAAAGAAGGTAAATATTTCAAACACGCAATTACCACAGAAGTGTTGAAACAAAAAAAAGAGGCAATGGCGTTTTTTGTTCATCATCTTTTACCCGAAAAAATGGCTTTTGTATCCGGCATGCCGGTGCTCGATGAAGAAAACGAGATTGAGCATGTGGTTTCAATTCTCTATGCAGAATCTTTTTTTCAAAAATTACATACCAAATTTAATTATCCAATTTATTCTTTCGATTCTTATCATGATTTGCTGGAAAAAAAATGTTTACCTACCCCTTTCCCGTTTGACAATTTAATCGGTATCAGCAGACCCATGGAAGAATTGAAGCGGATCATGCTAAGAGTCGCAAAGACAGACGCGACTGTTTTAATTCGTGGGGAATCCGGCACGGGTAAAGAGGTGGTTGCCGAGAATATCCAAAGAATGAGCTTACGAGCGAATAGACCCTTTATCAAACTCAATTGTGCGGCGATACCGACTGCCCTTATAGAAGGAGAGCTTTTCGGTTATGAAAAAGGGGCATTCACCGGTGCCACATCAAGCAGAGCCGGCTTTTTTGAGCAGGCGAACGGAGGAACAATATTCCTTGATGAGATTGGCGATTTGCCTTTTGAGGCCCAGGCTAAATTATTGCGCGTCTTGCAGCAAAAAGAGATCGTTCGTTTGGGCGGCACCAAGCCTATTAGTTTAAACATACGGATCATTGCCGCGACTAATTCGGATCTGGATAAAAAGATTGCCGAAAAACACTTTCGTGAGGACCTGTTTTACAGGCTCAGTCTCATTCCAATCTATTTACCCCCCTTAAGAGAAAGGGAAGCCGACATTCCGATATTGATCGAATACTTTCTGCATAAATTTGACGCCATTTATAACAGAATAATTCGATTTACCACACAAACGTTAAAAATATTAGTCAATTATCCTTGGCCTGGAAATATCAGGGAGTTGGAAAATATCATTGAATACTTATATATTTGCTCTGAGGAAAATTTTATCACTGAAGAGATAATCTCCCCACTGTTAAATAAAAAAAATTACCTATTGAGCACCGATAATATCGACGATGAACTATCCGATTTTTGTTCCAAACAAATACATGATAATAAATCCCTGCCGGACATTATGTCGTACGTTGAAAGGACCGTGCTGATGTTGGCAGTGGAAAAGTATAAAACCACCTATCATATTGCTACCGCCTTGGGGGTTTCCCAACCCACGATTGCCCGGAAACTGCAATCCTTGGGCATGGGACGCAGAAGATCCAGTCATGATACGGAGCTGGTGTGCTATCAGGAATGATAGCCGTAAACGCGAATTGCCGGCACCAAGACGGGCCGGCGATTTCTCCTGTACGTTGCCGTCACAGACCGAGCAGTTTTTCCAGCATCACGTTGACCTGGATCCAGAATGTATAGCCATCCTCCGGCCTGACGCTGGTATAGGCATACTGGTAATTGGTGTTGTTCCAGACACGGGAACCGGTCATCGTCAAATTGACCTCCGGCGTCAGCATAAAGGACGCGTCGATGCTCAACTGCTGCTCGTTACGCGGTACCCGCCACCCCGTCCCGCCCTCGGAATTGAACATATCCTGCAAGTAGCGGTGCTCTCCGTCCGTCAGCCTGCCCCAGCGGAATGTCAGGCCGTAACTGTCATTGGGACGGCTCCGCCAGGGTCCCGACCAGATAAGCCCGGCGTCAGCCAGCGTGGCTATCCCGGTGTAGGCATCCGACTGCAAGGTTTGCGATACGCTGCCGTGCACACTCACGGCGCTGGGCGCGGGATTGTGGGGATCGGCCCCGCCGTCACGCCGCCAAAAGGCTTTTTTTGCCGTGAGATAGAAGCCGGAGACGCCTTTGTGAGTGAGCACCGCGGCGCTGCTATCGTACACTTTTGAGGTGCCGTTCACCGTGGAGTAGGCGTCGTTGTATTGCAGATTGTTGTGGAACGCCAGCGCCTCCCAGTTGAAGGGATAGGGTTCTTGCTGCCAGCTGACGCGCCGCGCTACATTGGCCACCAGCAAGGTACTGCCGGAATCGTAGTCGTCGTCCCACCGTTCCCAGCCGTTGGTGAACGGAAACGCCTGATAGGTGCGCCAGACGCCGATGTTGGACTCCAGCGCCGGCGTAAAGTGGTAGGTGGCGCGCGCGCCCCAGCCGGCATAAGGCGCGGGTCCGAACCCCGCCGTCTTATTCAGTACGGTATTCACACAGGACGACTGCACATTGCAGTTGGTGAAACCGACAAACTGGCCGGGGTTGCTCTTGCCTACTTCGATGGACAGCCGGTCGTTAAACAGCTGCTGTTCATAACCGAAACGCAGCAGATGCGCGACCTTGGGGATATAGGGCGGCGGGTCGCCGGCCAACAGACCACCGGCGCTATTGCCGTATAAAGTATTATGGCTGAAGGGCACCCACAGTTGCATGAAGTGGATAGTACCGCCGGGGATCAACCCCATACGATCCAGGTCGAAATCCGCGCCGGCGAAAAACATCGTATAGGCCGAGGTCTCGTGGGTGCTGGTACCCGCGCTGGGGTTGCCCAACCAAAGCTGGGACGCCATGATATGCGGGGTGATCCCGTGATCCGACAGCCATGCCCCCTCGTCGGACAGCGGGCGGTCAGAGGATTCCGCGTCGTCGGCGGCAAACGCCGGGCTGCTCGTCAGCGCCATGCCGCACAGGATCGCGCCGGAACATAGCATTCTGGTCCATATATTATGAGGTGTTATTTTCATTGTTCTATCCCATTGATGTAATAGGACGGAAACGGCCGATCATTAATATATTCAATGACGGTCCGACGGTGATAACATGCCCTATTCCTGCCGAGTTATCAGCGCGTTATTTTCCGACTATGGTTATTATTCTTAAAGCGTATTTTATTCTAATCATTAGTTCAACATGCCTACCCAATATTACAGGCATGCAATATTTTTTTAAATTGCCACATTTTTTATTTCTGTGCTCTCTGGATAAAAACATCGCCATCATTTTTATCCAGACGTAAAAAAATAAAGCAACATAAAAATAGTCCCAGGCTCATCAATAAAAATGACACATGGTAATTTTCCAGTCCCCTTACATTATCTGCGTAGTTAACATAACGAAGTAACGCGAATGTTAACGTAACGCTTATTATGATTGAAAGTAGTTGACTCAGTATAAGCAAGCTGTTGCCGGCATTATAGGTGTCATCCGTTAACTCACTGAACGTCAAAGTATTCATGGTGGCATAGAGAACAGAGGTAAAAGCCCCTAACATAAATATCAATATAACAATAATATCCAGTGAACCGTTTAGAAGCGAAAGGGTCAAGGAGTAAATCAACGTCGCGCTGGCCGTCGTCGCAATAAGCAATAAACACCGGTAGCCGCACCGTTCCAATGCCGGTCGCAGCAGGAACCTGGCGCTCAACGACCCTGCCGCCAGCGACAGCATAATCATACTGACCCCCGCCGGGGAATAATTAAACTCCAGTTGCATCATCAGCGACAGGACCAAAGGTACCGACGCTAAAAAAATCCGTACGCAAATGTTACTGGCGATGCCCACGGCAAAGGTTCTGTGCCGAAACAACGAAAGCGCCAATAACGGCTCAAGCGTTTTTCCCTGGTGATTTTTATAGCTATATAACAACACCATTGCTATCAGAAAGAATGTCATTACCCACATGCTGGTAAAATATTGCTTACCGATACCCAACAAGCCAAGCAAGATAAATAATAGTGCCGGCACCACCAGCATAAATCCTATCGTATCGAAGTTTCCTCGCAGGTTTGATTTTATCTGCCCCGGCATATATTTTTTTGCCAGGGCAAAACAGATCAGGCAGAAGGGAATATTTACCAGGAAAATCATTCTCCAGGAGAATGCGGTTATCAGGAACCCGCTTAACGGCGGTCCCAGCAACGTACCCCCCAATCCCAATAAGGTGATTTTATTCAAGGCGGATAACTTTTCCGCCGGCAAGGTTGTTTTCAAAATGACCACCCGCACCACCGGCAACATTAATGCACCCCCGATGCCCTGTAAAAAACGCGCCAGGATAAGACCGGTTAATATATCCGCCGAGGCGCATAAAAAAGACCCCAAGGTGAATAAGCCCAACGATAATAGATAGATTCGCCGATAACCATAGGTATCCGCCAGCCATCCGCATACCGGCGTAAAAACCATCACCGTCAGCATATAAGAAACAACCACCATCCCCATGCTGAGGGAGGACTGATGTAACGCCTCCGCCATGGAAGGGATAGCCAGATATAACATGGTGGTATCCAGTGATTGCATAAAAAAGGTTAATGATGCAATGCTCAGAAGCCAGGTTGAGTTGTTCATTTATGCCATTACCATCTGTCCCGCATACAATATAAACATGCGAAGCATGAACACACTGAACAGTCCGATACCGGACATGGTCACCAGGTAAGTCTTATTGAATTTAATACGTTCGCTGCACAACAACTTCAAGGCGATGGGTAATAAAATACCCAGCCCCACTATACCCAGCCAAAAAACAGCGCCCCAAAATCCCCTTAACGCGGTTAACGCCGCGACTTCCTTCTGCCCGCCGCCAAAAATCAGGCCAATAAAAAACACCACCAGCAGACCGAGCTCTGCGATGATTAGCGGCAACTCCAGTTTATGAATAAAGGCCAGCGAGGGTGAATGAACCGATTGTTTATAGAACACCAGTCCGCACAATATCGCCATGGCAACGGCCGAGGTCAGGCCGGAGGCCAGGAAAAGCAAAGGCAAAACCGGATTGTTCAGTAACGGGTAGGATTTTAAGGCCAGCAGTAGAAAGCCGGTATAGACGCTTAACAGGACGGCCAAAAAGACCATAATGACATCAAGCCCGCGTTCCCATCCGGCGATAAGGCGCACCAGCCGGTTTAACCAGGCTAGCTTAATAATATTGTTGATCTTTCCCTGATAAATGGCGATTATCCACAGTATCAGCACCACCATATAAATCTGAAACAGCATAACCCCCAGGGACATAACTGAATGGGGATTGTAGAACACCATCAAATACCAAAATGTCCATGAGCGCGCCAAATGAAAAATAAGGATCACCAAGCCCAGAATGACCGTCAACGGCGCGATAATGGTCGTCGCTTGAATGACGCCGTCGTTGGCGGCATTCACTAGCAGGATGTGTCTTTTAAGCAAAACGGCTATAATGACCATGCCGGATGAAATACCTATCAATAACAGGTAAACCGCTATCGGCCAATCCCAGACCAGGGTATCGAAATGAAAGGCAGTGTTCATCCTCGTATTTCTCCAAATTTACCCGCAATATGATAAAGCTTGGGGGAAGTGCCTAAATAAAGTTTGTTTCGGTATACGGTTTTACTGGCGATGAGTTTGGCGATATCACTGTCGGGATCGTCCAGATTGCCGAAGGTCAACGCCTTCACCGGGCAAATCACCACGCAGGCGGGTGGCTTACCGGCGGCCAGATTGGTATCCCGGCAGAAGTTACACTTATCCGCCGTTTTCGATAGCGGATGGATAAAACGCACATGATAGGGGCAGGCGGCAATGCAGTACCGGCACCCGACGCAACGATCGTGATGGACATCAACAATGCCCGTTTTGGGGTCTTTATAGGACGCGCCGGTAGGACAAACCGCCACGCACGGCGGGTTATCGCAATGCTGGCAGGATTTACGCACAAACTGCCGCGAGTTTTTATTCAGCTCCCGGTATGTTCCGTTATCCAGAATATCCAGCCGCGTGACCTCCGCCGGAACCTTATTCACTCGATGGCAAGCCAAAATACAGGCACGGCAGCCGATGCACTTGGTTTCATCATGCATCATGCCATAGCGGATATTGCCAATGACGAGGGTTTGCGGGTTAATGACTTCCGCCAGAATACGATTTACCGAATTAGCCGCCAATACCGCGCTGCCTATTCCCATAATAAACCCGCGACGCGAAACGCCCATACCAACCCCTTAATGGAAATAATGCGGGAGCAATACGTCATCTTTTCACCGGAAATCTCCGGTAAACGATAATGCCGTCAATTTCAATAATAAATACCGTTCAATAAACCAACGCTATTTTGAACCTATGGCCGGGGGCCGGGAAATAGTCCACTCCCCGTTTTTCCATATTGCACCCCAATGCACCCCCGGCGGCCTATCAATGCGCCATGGCTACGGTTTCCGCCGCATTTTCGCCGGCAATACGGCCGGAGTTCAGGGCAAAACCGTTGGCTAAACCTTCATAGGGCGGATAGCCCGGTCCACTATAAAAACCTGCCGCAACATTCCCTACCGCATATAATCCCGGAATAGGTTTGGCATTAATATCGGTGACCTGTAATTTGGCATTAACCCGTACCCCGCCGATACTGCTTAAACTGACCACCTGGGTTTCGAACGCATAGAAGGGACCGGATTTAACCGGATAAACCAGGTAAGCGGGTTTTTTGCCGAAATCCGGGTCTGATTTGGCTTTGATCAAATCATTATAATGTGAGACGGTTTTTTCCAATTGGCCGGCTTCCACGCCCATGTTTTTCGCCAATTCTTCGATAGTCTGGCCTTTGAAGATACTTTTGCTTTTACCGCCGTCAACCGCGGCATCCGCCAAGGCCACAAAATCCCCGCCCTTGGGTGGATTGGCCGGTCCCGCGCCGGATAAAGCGAAGGGGAATGATTTCTTGGTATAGGCATTTAAGGTCTGGCTATCGAGAACAATGTAATATTTACCGCCCACCGAATACGACACGTTGGCCCAATACGCCGTATCGTAGACCAGGCCTTCATCGCCGAAGCGCTGACCGTTGGCGTCCACCCATAATAACGGTGATTTCAATAGCCAGATAAGCGGGCTATCGTTTTCGGCATTCCCCTGATCGGCCGCGGCGGATGAGGTTATGCCTACCAATTTGCAGGCATGAATCAATGCGGAATGCAGGTTCCATTGCGCCCCGCCCGCCGCCCAGGCCATCCTGGTGCCTTCACCCTGATTCGGCCAGGCCAGTACGTGAATATTCGGCGTATTCATGACGTCCCGGACCATTTTTTCATTACCACCGAAACCGCCGCTGGCAATGATAACCGCCTTGGCATGGACAATTAATTTGCCGCCGTCCGCTTTCTGGGCAACTAAGCCGGTCACCTGGCCGTCCTTATCCTGAATCAGCGACGTTGCGGCAGTATTCTTCATCAATTCCCCTCCGGATTGCAGGAAACTGGTATACAGACTCTTGTAGGCGGCGTTGGTATCGAGATAGTGATGGTATATATCCGCCTTGATGGGATCATCCCGGTGAGCCTGCTGTTCCTGATTGGCATCTTTGGCCACCGACTTGATATCAAACTTGACGCCGTGCTTTGCCATCCAATCGGCGGTTGAACCGGATTTATTCACAATGGCTTCGGTGAGCGGACCGTTGGATAAATAATGATTATATTCCAGCAGCCGGTGCGTCAGATCCGCAGCGGTGTACTTCATGCCTTCGGATTTTTGCAGCGAAGACTCCACGGCAAAAAAGCCGCTGGCCATATTGCCGCTGCCCCCCACCACCGCCGATTTTTCCACCACCAATACCTTGGCGCCTTTTTCCTCGGCGGCGAGCGCGGCGGCGGTGCCGGAAGTCCCACCCCCCATCACCACCACATCCACCGTTTTTTC
Organism: Sodalis sp. dw_96; assembly: GCF_018449575.1. GTDB lineage: Bacteria > Pseudomonadota > Gammaproteobacteria > Enterobacterales > Enterobacteriaceae > Acerihabitans. The sequence goes on from NZ_JAAVUT010000008.1 coordinate 29,238, forward strand.
TTCATCGGCAACAGGCGCGGCGGCGGTTTTTGCCGTCCCGCCGGTATATTTGCCGATATCCGCGCCGGCCAGCAGCAAGGCCGCCTTGGTGGCTTGCTTCACGGCATCGCTGGTTTCGGTGGCGCCGGTCATGCCGTCTACGTCCAGGCTTTGATGATCAACGATGGACTTGGCCACCTGGGGTCCCGCCACGCCCCCCAATTCAGGGGTTTCACCGGACGCATCGGCGACGATATTTTTAATCGTTCCCGCTTGATCAATGGAAACCGTGACCTTGACATCGCTGTCCAGGCCTTTGGCCGACGCCGTATAGTCGCCGGCGGTAACGGCCGCATTGGCCGAAAAACCCACGGAGCAGCCCAGAATGAGCGCAACGAGAGCCGGTAATCTTTTTTTCACATAATCGTTTTTCATAGAATATCGATCCGCTTATATAAGTTTTATTTACCTACGATATTGAGCAAAGTTGGTGCCAATATTAATCCGCACCCGATTTGATCGGGTACCTAAAGTCAAATGATTGCAATTAGCTCTATTACACGTCATTTCCAACTTCACCGCGCTTTTTATGTCAGGTTTTAATCCCGGCTATAAAAGTCATCGTCAAGATCGGGATATAAGACTAGCCCGCAAAAATAATAATCATGCATTTTTGTATTTTAAATACATTTATGAATTAACCGCCTGCCCATTTGCCTTATATTATTTCCGCCATCATTTTTATATATTGCCAATACTTTTCCATTTGACGGCAAGATGGATGTCAGAGGCGCTCCACCACGACCGCCACCCCCAGTCCCCCGCCGACACACAGGGTTGCCAGGCCGAAGGTTTTGTCCCGGGCCGCCAGAGCGTATAACAGCGTTACCAGGATCCTGGCGCCGGAAGCGCCGATCGGATGGCCCAGGGCAATGGCGCCGCCATTGACGTTGGTCTTGTCCTCATCCAGCCCCAGCTCATGGCCCACCGCGGCGAACTGTGCGGCAAAGGCTTCATTGGCCTCAATCAGGTCAATATCACCGATACCCAGGCCGGCCTTCTTCAGTGCCGCGCGTACCGCCGGCACCGGCCCGATGCCCATAAAAGCCGGATCGACGCCGCAGGTGGCATAACCACGGATCCGCGCCAACGGCCGGATATCCAGCGAGCGGGACCGGGCTTCGCTCATTACCACCAGCGCGGCCGCGCCGTCATTGATGCCGGAGGCATTACCCGCCGTGACGCTGCCCTCCGGCGTAAAAGCCGGACGCAGTCTGGCCAGGCCCTCGGCGCTGACATCCCCACGGGGATGTTCATCCGTATCGAGAATAATGTCGCCTTTTTTGCCGTGCAGAATGACCGGCAGGATTTCATTACGAAACGCGCCGTTGCCAATGGCCGCCACCGCCCGCCGCTGCGAGCGCAGGGCGATGCTATCCTGTTCAAGCCGGCTGATGTTATAACGGGCGGCGACATTTTCGGCGGTGATGCCCATATGGTATTGATTAATACTGCAAAATAGTCCGTCATGTACCATGCTGTCGGTAATAGTGCCATCCCCCATCCGGTATCCCCAGCGGGCTTTATCCAGCAGATAGGGCGCCGCCGACATATTTTCCATCCCCCCCGCCAGGACAATCTGCGCATCGCCCGCGGCGATAACCTGAGACGCCAGGATCACGCTTTTCAAGCCGGATCCGCAGACAACATTCAGGGTGGTTGCCGGGGTCTTTTCATCAATGCCGGCATGCAGCATCGCTTGACGGGCCGGGTTTTGGCCCAATCCCGCCTGCAGGACATTGCCGAGGAAAACCTCATCGATAATATCGGGCTGGATACCGGCACGCCTGATACTTTCCCGCGCCACCAGCGCGCCCAGCTGAGGAGCCGCCAGCGAAGCCAGACCGCCGCCAAAGCTGCCGATGGCGGTACGCACGGCACTGGCAATAACAATTCCCGTCATATTGACCTCTTGATGAATCTCATTTTATTTCTCCAGGGAAACCTGTTTTATAAACGGCGCCAAGAACGCCGGGTCACCTTGAACAATAAATTTTTCGCCCTTGAGCTATACAGTCTTGAATTATTCATGGGACGCAGATTTCCCTGCCCGTTTATTTTAAAATGCCACTTCATAAAATGAATTTTTTAAAAGACGCCTGTTATTATTATTCAGCGCCCGATTTTCCCCGGATAAATAAGCCCAGCCGCTATGATTTCCGGCATATTGTTCGCAATACTTTTACCCAACGTCTTAATGTCTTTTTTTGATAGGTTGCATAATGTTCTGATTCGGGAAAAATCTTATCTAATTCATTCTCTTCCTTTAACGAATGTCCGTTTGTGCGCCGGACGTAGCCGGCAGGCTTTCTATGGGCGTCACATCGGTTTGCCAAATTAAAATCAACGTCACGGCGCCTACCGCCACCAGCAGGAGATAAGCACCGGCATATCCTCCCAGATAGGTCAACCCCACCGCCAAAATGGAAAAGGCGAAGCAGCGCACAATGGACTGGATCGGCGCGATAATGCCGATGGCCCGGATATAGGTTCTGCGTGGAAATTTAGTGGCAATCAGCGCGGTGCTTAAATTGGTGGCGCCCGCCAGGCTAAAACCGATCATCAGCAGGGAAATCCACAGGGTCAGCGCATTGGACTGGAAGATGTTGATAACCACCGACACCATCCACCACAGGGTGTAAATCATGATGGCCGCTTTAATCCCCACCTTTTGGTTTAGCCAACCCCAGCCATAGGCGCCAAAGGTGCCGAACAGCGCCGAGAGGGTCATATAAAAGATGGCGGTGCTCAGTTCAAATCCCATGCCCATCAACCGGGGCACCATCTGACTTACCACCCCTACCAGCATGATATAGATACCGCCGGTGGCGATGCCCATGAACCAGACGTCCTTCATGCGCAGCAATTGGCCGGTGGTAACCGGGCAAATATAGTCTTTATGTTCGCGGACCCGTTCGGCCAGCTCCTCGGCTGTGATGGGCGCGTTGTCGGGGGCACAGCCGATGTCTTCCGGTTTGTTGGCGGCAAATACCGCCACCAGCAGCGCGGTGACGAACATCACCAGCGACACGCCCCAAAATCCGTTATGAACGCCGAACCATGAGAAGAAACCGGCCAGCACCGGCACGAAAAAGGCGCTGGAAAAGGTCTGTCCCATGGTGCACCAGCCCAGCGCCAGACCCTGTTTACGGATAAACCAGTTGGCGATAAGGGCGGTTCCGCCCATATAAGCGAAGCCGGTACCGAAAAAACAGACCCCGGCAAACAGTACGGTGAACCCGGTCAGCGTCCCCCAGTAGCCCAGCAGGCCGAAACACAATCCGCAGGCGATAAGGCAGAAAACGATATTGAATTTGGGCCCCTTCTTTTCACACAATCTGGCGCATAGTGGACCCGCCAGGATTGAAGCCCAGGAGGCAGGGGTCGCCAGCGCCAGCAGCGCGTTGTAATCCAGGTTAAAGGTTTTGGACAGGGCGGGCAGAATCACATTCAGACCGTGGGTCACGGCGCCGGCGGCAAGCCAGAACATCAGGGCCTGGAAAAAAATAATGGTCCATCCATGGGGCCCAAAACTACTTTTGGTGGCGGAAAGGTGATCGTCCCCCCGGGTAGCAAGTTCGATAATCTTATGTGGCAGCGCCAGGTTTTTTTCTTGCCCAGTCATAATGGTAAGCTCGTTGTACGCAGTCGGGCCCCGCCCGGGAATGCGTTGTGGGTTTATCGGGATGGTACGCACGTTTTCCAACATTCCGGCACAGGTTCGACGTTATCCCTTGCGTCGTAATCCAGCGCGAACATGCCTGAAGCGTCTTTCATCACGGGGTCCTCCGGACGTTATATTTCCATGGTTTTCAAGGAATCGGCCACAATCAGCCGGGGCTCCACCTGGCGCTGGATATCCTCCGGGGTCAAGCCTTCCAGCAGTTCCACCAGCACCAGTCCGTCGTCGGTAACGTCAATGACGCACTGTTCGGTGACGATATGATTGACACAGTGTTTACCCGTCAGCGGATAACTGCAGGCGTTGACGATTTTTCTTGCGCCGTCTTTGGCGCACAGTTCCATGGTGACAATCACCTGCCGGGCGCCGTTCACCAGATCCATCGCCCCACCCATGCCGAACACCCGGCCGGGCTGCGCCCAATTGGCCAGATCGCCGTTTTGCGCCACCTGCAGGCCGCCCAGCACCGAGGCCGCCAGTTTGCCGGAACGGACCAGCCCGAAAGATTCCGCGCTGTCGAATGAGCTGGCACCGGGCATGGGTACAAAACGCATGCCGGTGGCATTACAGAACCCTTCCACCGCCAGCAGTCCCGAGGTCAGCGGGCCCATGCCCACCAGACCGTTTTCGGTATGGAACATCACGCCGGGCACCGCATAGTCGCCACACAGGCTGGGAATGCCGATGCCCAGATTGACCACATCGCCAGCGGAAAAATACCCGGCGGCGCGTTTTGCTATCCTGAGACGGGCATTCATTTGTTTTCTCCTTGGGTTGTCAGGATCTTGTCCACATACACGCCGGGGGTAACGATGCGATCCACGCCATATTCATCCAGATCCACCAGCATGTCCGCGTCCACCAGAGTCATCTGCGCCGCCTTGGCCACCAGGGGATTGAAGTTGCGCATGGTGCCGCGATAGGTCAGGTTGCCCAGCGGATCGGCGGTGCGGGCGCGCACCAGGGCGATATCCGCCCGCAGCGCGGTTTCCAACAAAAACGGTTCGCCGTTCACCACCACCCGATGTTTCCCTTCCTCCACCACGGTACCCAGGCCGGTTTTGGTGAGAACGCCCCCCAATCCCGAGCCGCCGCAGCGAATTCGCTCCGCCAGGCTGCCCTGGGGTACCAGCTCCAATTGGATTTTACCGGCCTCCACCAGCGCCACGGTTTCGGTATTGCGACCGATATGCGAGGCGATAAGCTTATCCACCAGACCATGATGAATCAGGCGGCCGATGGTGAGATCGGCGTCGCCGGAATCATTGGAAATCAGCGTGAAGTGCCTGGCGCCGCTGTCGATCACGCATTGGATCAGGTGATTGGGGACCCCGCAATTGGCGAACCCACCGCAAATCAGCGTCTGGCCGTCTTTGAAAAGGCGCGTGATTTCATCGGCTGAGGCATATTTTCCCGGCATGATTAATTCCTCGTCAGCAATACCGCCACGCCCTGGCCGCCACCGACACAGAATGTGATAACGGCTTTGTTCAGGTTGCGGCGTTTCATTTCATACAGGGTTTTCGCGGTAAGAATCGCCCCGGTGCCCGCCAGGGGATGCCCCAGGGCGATGGCGCCGCCATTGGGATTGACCCGCGCGGGATCCATCCCGATTTCCCGGATGCAGGCAATGGATTGAGCGGCGAAAGCCTCGTTCAACTCCCATAAATCGATATCGCTCACCGCCAGACCCGCCTGCTTCAGTAGTTTGGCGGTGGCGGGAACCGGACCCAGCCCCATCAGGTTGGGATCCACTCCCGCCGCCGCATAGCCGCGAAAAACGCCGAGGATTTCCAGGCCGCGTTTTTCCGCCAGCGAGCGTTCCATCAGCACCATGGCCCCCGCGCCGTCGCTCATGGGCGAGCTGTTGCCGGCGGTCACCACGCCGTCCGCTTTAAAACTGGGCCGCAGGGACGCCAGGGCTTCCAGGGAACAATCGGGGCGCAGCGGCTCATCGCGTGATACCGGGGTTAACCGGCCTTTTTTATCGGTTATCGGCACCGGTACGATCTGTTCGTCAAACCGGCCCGTCTGCCAGGCGGCGCCGGCCAACCGATGGCTGCGCAGCGCGAACTCGTCGAGCTGGCGGCGGGTCAAGCCATACTTGGCGGCCACATTTTCGGCGGTGATACCCATGGGCGGGTTGCCCAGGCTATCCGGCGAGGTATGGATATCCACAAACCGCGGCGGCTGCACCGAATAGGCGTTGTCGGTTTTTTCCAGCGACCAGGTGCGGCGGGAATCGCTTTCCACCCCGCCGGCGACAATCACATCGGCGAAACCGGCCATGATCTGGATGGCGCCATAGGCCAGCGCGTTCAGCGACGCGGCGCACTGGCGATCCAGGGTAATTCCCGGCACGGAAACCGGCAGGCCGGCTTCCAACGCCACCATCCGGCCCATGTTATTGATTTCGTTATTCATCAGGTTGGCGAATATGACATCATCTATGCTTTCCGGCTCGATGTTCGCCCGGTTCACTGCTTCTTTTACGGCGAGCGCGCCCAGAATATGCGCCGGTACCGGCGCCAACACGCCGCGGCATTTACCCACCGGGGTACGAACCGCCGATACTATGACTGCTTCTCTCATAACAACCTTCTTTTGCATGCCTGCGAGACCCATAGGAAGAGGCCGTGGATGGCCTGGTTTATAACGGCCGGAGCCCCAGCATTTTTCTTGCCCGTTCGGGTGTGGCCACCTCTTTGCCGAATAGCCGGATTGCCTGTGCGGCGCGTTCCACCAGCTGCGCGTTGGACGCCTTTACGCCCTTACTGAAATAGACGTTGTCTTCCAGACCCACGCGTACGTGTCCGCCCAATGCTATGGCGGCGTACAACATGGGCATATGGGCTTTGCCGACACCGAACGCCGACCAGGTGGCGTCGGGAGGAATATGCGCGGAGAGATAAAGCAGGTTCTCCACCGTGGCGGGCATTCCCCCCGGCACACCGAGGCAGAATTGGTAATGCAGCGGCCTGGGCAGCTTGCCCTGCTGGACAAAATAATCGGCGATGCCCAGCATGCCGGCATCGAAAATTTCCACTTCGGGTTTGATGCCCCGGGCGGTCAGCACTTCACCGAGAGCGCCTAAAAACTGCGGGGAATTGATAAACACGCCGCCGGGCATCCAGTTAAAAGACCCCGCGTCCCAGGAAGCGATTTCTATCCCGTTCAGGTTGGCCACATGTTCCTGGCGCTGTTTATCGCTGGCCCGGTTATCACCGGAGGTGGTGCAGTTGATAATCACATCGCAGTCATGGTGGTCGCGCAGCAGACGGATGGTTTCGGCAAATTTCCCGCTGTCCATCGTACCCAGCCCTCCATCGTCGCGCATATGGAGATGGACGATGGCGGCGCCCCGCTGCCAGCAGCGATAAGCGTCCGCGGCAATTTCTTCCGGTGTCAGCGGGATATTTTCATTGATGTCTTTTGGTGTCACCGCGCCGGTCAATGCGGCGGAAATGATGACGTCGTTTCCTATATTCATGGACCTGCCCCGCTTACGATTTGTATGAGTTTTTTTGCCGGTAAAAGGTTACCCGGATACACCGGCATCCAGGGCGTTACGCCCCGATCCGGGCGATGACGGGCCAGTACCCCGCGTGCTGCCAAAACGATGCAGCGGCAACAACGATTGTCGACAATGCACCGTTTTTTCAGTTTGGTGACCGTACAGACGGCCACCTCCGGCGACATGCGATAACAGGTAATCCGTTACCGAACCAAAGGAGACAGGCCTATTACTTGATTTCGTCTTCTTCCTGACCGCCATTGACACGCGGACGGATAACCTTACCTTTCTTCTCGGCCGCCTTGACCAGTTCAGCCTCTTCGTGCGCCCAGTGCCAGTAATTGACTTCGTGGGGACTGTGTTCGGTAGCGGTCACGAACATTTCGGTGGAGAAGGCGTTGCGAAGCTCGTTGGCGATATCTTCCTTCCAGGCTTTCCGGAGCTGCTGGGTGGTGATGCGGCGGGTGACACGGCTGCCGGAGCACATGATGAGTTCGGCAATTTCCCGGGCCCGGGCATAGCAAGATTCCGTATCGGGGCAGATCTCGTTGACCATACCGAGGGCAAGGGCCTTGCGGGCCGTGATGATCTCGCCGGTCAGTTCCGCATAGGCATATCTCTTGCGGCCCATCAGCTCCCGCCAGGCAATGCCGATGCCGTCGCCGGGGACCATGTTGACCCGGAAGTGCATATCCGTGGTCCACGCATCTTCGGTACAAAGGGTAAGATCGCTGAAAAGCACCAGATCGGTGTGGAAAGCGGCGCCGTTCCATACGCCGATGGTAGGCACTTCCACATCAAACACCTGGCCTTCGATGTCGTTGGTACCGTCATAATATTGATACGCATACATCTTCCAGGCTTCTTCCGGCGCGGAGTTGAACTCGGTTGCCGGGCCCCAGTTGCCCTTCTCGTCAAGCCGGCCGATACCCTTCATAAAGTCCTTTCCCGTCCCGCCGAGGATGATGACCTCGTTGTCCGGATCCCTGCCGGCCCAGTCGAAAAAGTAGTGAAGAGCCTGGTGCGCGGGAGCACCCCATTGGAGGCTGTCGCCGTTGGTATGCAGCCGGGCTTCGAGAATTCCGTTTTCCCGTTTCATGGTGAAGCAGTGTTTCAGTTTTTCCGAATACTCTTCGAAACGCATATGGGGAATTGTTCCCAATTCCTTATGGGACATTTCTTTACGTTTTCCATGATCAGACTCGTAATTGGCTTTAATCGCCATGGTTTACTCCTTTATGGCTTTATAAGAATTTATTGGAAGCGACACAGATTTAAGTCATGTAATTCACATTGAGATCTGGCGCTTTCTGGCAATAAAAACGTACCATCGCCCGCAAAACGAGGGAAATTCTTTTTATATTTTCGGCTATGCATTTTCAACATAACCGTTTTGGCAACGCTGCCGAAAACAAGCGATCTTTAGCGAAGAATATAGCCGCCTATAGATAGGCGGCCGTGTAATTAAATTAACATTAGGATTTGGTTGTAAATGAGGATTTTATTTAAATACATTTACGGGGGGTATGGATGGCACAACTCTACTTATTGTTTTAAAAAGTTTTTAAACTCTTTCAGAAATATCGCCACCGAGGGATTAGTATTTTTATTATCCCATACCAGTTCCAGATTGAACCAGCAGTCCTCTTCGACAATGTCCAGCATGACGCAGTTCTGGCCGGCCAGATATCCCCGGTGCCTGGGCATCAGGAGCACCGCGCGGTCGGTAAATTCCAGGTTGAAACAGCAGGTCTTCAGATTGGGATATTCTTTATCCAGGGTGAAATCAATGTTATGAATAGTTAAGAAGCGGGTGCTGTATTCATCGGACAGGGAAAACTCCCGGGGATCGACCCGCATTATCGGCCATTTGCTGACCTCACGCAGGGAAACACTGCCGCGACCGGCCAGGGGATGGCATTTATTGACCACCACGCACAGCGGATCGGTTTGAAAAGGCAGCGTGCAAAATCTCGATTCATTGACCATAAAATTAGGTCTGATAAGAAATCCCATATCGCTGGTGTGACTATCCAGTAAAGAGAGGGCTTCTTCCAGCTCGCTGTCGCGGCATTCTATGACGATATCCTCATGCTTGGCGCGAAACTGCGTTAGAAAAGTAATTAAAAATTTATGGATAGCCTCCCCCAGAAAAGTGACGGCAAGCCGGCGCCGGCTTTTCCCGGTAAATGACTGAATCGCCGATACCGATGTTTCATATTGAAACAATATTTTACCCGCTTCTTCGGAAAATAATTGCCCGGCGCTGGTCAGTTCAACCTTATGAGTATCGCGTTTAAAAAAGCTGACCTCAAAATACTCCTCCAAATATTTCATATGCCGGCTTAATACCGGCTGGGTAATATTCATCTTCTGCGCGGCTTTGCTAAAATTCAGTGTTTTCGACAATAAAACAAATTCATGCAAAAGTTGTATTTCCACGATCGTTCTCTTTTCACTGAATAATACACATTTTTATCTTACTGAAGAATATCCGGCTAAACCGTGAGAGCCATCAAAGGCTTTACGTTAATGGGGTTTTAGTCATGTTGTTTTTGCATAATCCCAATTCAGCGGCGGCATAACGTACGTTTATGTCATTAAAATGTGGCCCTGATGTAAATCAGGGCCTGATTGCCGCTCATCTATCGTAAAAACTTCCCTTCGATGCGGCGCATACGCGCATCGTCTTGCAATTCAATAATCTCTTTTACCGCGGGCAAGGTTTTATCCACTTCACTGATACCGCCGTCCCGGCGGATTTGCGCAAAAACGCTGCGCATGGCGCCCACCGCCGCGCGAATGGCATGGTTGCCGTAAATCACGATGCCCACTTTACCCAAGGCGGCGATATCGGCCTCGGTGAGCTGCGGATAGGCGGTGGGCACCAGTACCAGGGGAACCTGTCCCGGCCAGGCGGCGATGAAAGCGAGGATTTCATCCGGCGTGGTTTGTTTGGAGTGAATCAACACCGCGTCGGCCCCCGCCTCCTGGTAGGCCAGGCCGCGTTTCAACGCTTCGGCCTGGCCCAGGCCGGCGATCAAAGCTTCCACTCGGGCGATGACCATAAAATCCCGGTCACGGCGGGCATTTACCGCCGCCGCCACTTTGCCCTGGAATTCCTCGATGCGCACCAGTTCCTGCCGGCCCCCGGCGCGCAGGCTGGTATCCTTGGGAAAGGTCTTGTCTTCCAAGACAATTGCCGAGACGCCGGCGGCTTCATACTGCGGGATCACATAGCTGACGTTAACCGCGTTGCCGAAACCGGTGTCGATATCGGCTATCAGCGGGATAGCGGTGACCGACGCGATGGCGCGCATCATTTCCAGGTGAGTGCCCATGGAGAGAATACTGGCATCCGGCACCGCGTAGCTGGCGGACAGTTCAAAACCGCTGCCCCAGATGGCATCAAACCCCGCGTCCTGCGCCAGCTTCGCCGCCAAGGGGTTATGGGCCGCCATGGCGGTAAGCAGTTTTCCGCCCGCCAGGGCGTCACGCAGGATTCGGTTTTTGGTCATCGTTTTCTCGCTACTGTTGCGCCGTGAGTTCGCTGCTGTTCCATCGCAGTTCCATCGTAGCAACATCGCGACTTTATCAACGACGGGAAGAATTTTTTATCACTGCCGGGGGGAAAGCGCAATAAAGTTAAACCCGCTGCGACAATATCACGTCCAGCAAGCCGGGGAAGCGGGTCTGCATATCTTCGCTGCGCAGATGGTTCATATGCGTGGTGCCGACGTTTTGGGTAAACACCAGCCCGGCATCGCGCAGAACGCGAAAATGATGGGAAACGCTGGATTTGGGCCGCCCGCCGTCCAGTTCACCGCAGCTGGCCTCGCCCAGAGTGGCCAGGCGCCGAACGATTTCCAGACGCAGCGGATCGCTCAGGGCGTAGAGCACACGCTCGAGGACGAATTCATTGGCGGTAGGATGTTTGAAAGGTCTCATAAATTAACTATACCTAAAAGGTTGCCAGAAATCCATTATTCGAATAATATCGAAATATAGAAATATTACTAAGTTCGATCCCACTTTCAAAAGGAAGTTTTCATGTCAGCACTTTTTCAACCGTTCAAGCTTAAGGATGTCACACTCCGCAACCGCATCGCCGTTCCGCCGATGTGCATGTATTCCGCCGATGACGGCCTTATCAACGACTGGCATCAGGTACATCTGGCCGCCCTGGCCCGCGGCGGCGCCGGACTGGTTATCGTCGAAGCCACCGCCGTTGCGTCGGAAGGCCGCATCACCCCCGGATGCGCGGGCATCTGGAACGACGATTTAGCGCAGGCCTTCGTACCGGCGGTAAAAGCCATTAAAGCAGCGGGTGCGGTACCCGGCATCCAGATAGGCCATGCGGGCCGCAAGGCCAGCTCCAATCGCCCCTGGGAAGGCGACGATCATACAGCCGACAGCGATCCTCGCGGCTGGCAGACCATCGCGCCGTCCGCTATCGCATTCGGAGCCAATTTACCCAAACAGCCGAAAGCCATGACCCTGGAAGATATCGCCCGGGTACGCAATGATTTTGTCGCGGCGGCCCGCCGTGCCCGCGACGCCGGCTTTGAATGGCTGGAACTGCATTTCGCCCACGGCTATCTGGGCCAGAGTTTTTTCTCGACGCACTCCAACCAACGCCACGATCAGTACGGCGGTAGCCTGGAAAACCGCAGCCGTTTCATGCTGGAAACCCTGGCGGCGGTGCGTGAGGTGTGGCCGGAAAATCTGCCGCTCACCGCCCGTTTCGGCGTCATTGAATTCGACGGCCGCGATGAGGAAACCCTGACCGAATCCATCGAACTGACCCGTCGCTTTAAAGCCACCGGACTGGATCTGCTCAGCGTCAGCATCGGTTTTTCCACTCCCGACGCCAACATTCCCTGGGGACCGGCGTTTATGGGCCCCATCGCACAGCGGGTGCGTGAAGAAACCGGCATTCCGGTAGCTTCCGCCTGGGGCTTCGGCACGCCGGATCTGGCGGAAAAAGCCGTTGCCGAAGGCCAGCTGGATCTGGTGATGGTGGGCAAGGCGCACTTGGCCAATCCGCACTGGTCCTACTATGCCGCACGGGAACTGGGTATCGACCGTCCCTCCTGGACACTGCCGGCGCCCTATGCCCATTGGCTGGAAAGATACTAATTGCAGAAGTCCGTCCCGCCCGGGACGGACTTCGCCATGCTATAAAAGAGCTAGGCATTCACCACAATAATGCCCAGCTTTTCCAACAGCTGGGTCTGCTGCCAGCTGTCGATTTTCACCCCGTCGAGATTAACCTTGCGCAGATTCAAATCACCGAGATCGGAATGTGTCAAATCGCAGTGAGTAAAATTCGCCGACGGCCACTCTATATGGCCGAATTCACTCTCCGACATATCGGAACCGCTGAAATTGGCGCCCAGGATGTTCGCTTCGTTCCAACGGTTTCCCGTCAGTTGGCATTTTTCCAGGATAACGTTTTGGAAATTGGCATAGCTGAAATTGTTTTGCGTCAGTGAAGCACTGCAAAAAAAGCTGCGGCTGGTCAGCATATTCATAAAGCTGGCCCCCCGGAAATCGGCACCTTGCCCCTTGCACTCCTGGATTTCACACCCCAGCGCCTCGGTATTCCTGAAGTCGGCCATGGTTAAATCACAGTGCCTGAAGCAGGCATCTTTGATATTCGCCCGCTGAAAGGAGCAGCCGGCCTGTTGCTGCTCATCATAAAACACGCAGTGAATAAACTGTAACTCCGACAAATCCGCATGGTCAAAGTCACAGCGAAGAAAACGGCAATTCAGGACGATGTCTTCCCGCAACTGCCCACGGCTTATTTTTCGGTTATCAAAAGTGATATCCTGAATCATGTTATAACCCTGTGATTAAACGAGTATTCCCCGATCATGATGCGGAAATCACCATCTTACCGCAGTTCCGCATGGTAATGATACGGTTGCTCTTACCCCACGCGGCTTCTCTTCGCCCATGTTTATCCGGGCATAAAAAGTGGGTATTTTCTGAAAGTCTCATTCTCCTTTACCGTGTTACATTCATCTTGAATTCTAAGACGTATTGATAAGTCAGCCACAGAGGCTTAAGAGGGATAATGTCATCAATTAATATGAATATTGCCCGTGTAAGCTCGATGGCGGAATATATTTCCGGCATCGGTACCGACTTGGCAAGAGACGAGGCCACCTCTCCTCAGGGTATCCTGGAGCATATCCTTAATTTTTTTACTTTCGGCTATCTGCGCACGCAGCGCGCCGAGCAATATGATTCATTCTCTGAAGCCTTGGCCACCGCCCTGGACCTGGCGTACCCGGCCGGTAACTCCTGTAAAATCCCCGCGCGGCTCAGCGTCGATTTTGCCGGCTACACCCTGACCTTCACCCTGCCGGAAGAAAATCATCTTGAAGTGGGTCCGGTCACCATTGAGGTGAACAAGGACGGAAAAAGTATTCAGTCAACGGTGGATAAAAAAATGTATTGCCGCATCAGCACCGTTTTGCTGATCGAGCGCCGAACCGGACTTCCCCATAGATCCGTAACCTTAACGGATAGGGGGCATATTGACTTGGCGAATGCTAACCTAATGAGCTCCGATCTGCCAGAGGCTGACCTGAGCAGCGCTGACCTGCGCCATGCTAACCTGCGCGGAGCCAATCTGCACAGCGCCAACCTGTCGGCGGCCAACCTGAAAGGGATTGACCTGAGGTGGGCGATCCTGACTGAAGCTGAACTGGGTAATACCGATTTAATAGGGGTTGACCTGCGCGGGGCTAACCTGACAAACGCTAAATTGGGCAACACGAATCTGAGAAAGGCGAACATGAACGGGGTCGGCCTGAACAACGCAAACCTGAGTTGGGCAAACCTGACCGAGGCCAACCTGTGCGGGGCCAACCTGAGCGGAGCCAACCTGCGCAAAGCTGACCTGAGCGGCGCTGACCTGACCAGAGCTGATCTAAGTGGGGTTGACCTGAGCGGCGCTGACCTGACAGGCGCTATCCTGACCGGCGCTATCCTGACCGGCGCTATCCTGACCGGCGTTGATCTGACCGGCGCTGACCTGACCGGCGTTGATCTTAACGTCGCCAAAAGTGTAATTGAATTGAGCCCTTTAAGGTAAGGATTATCGTCTCAAACTCTCCCATTGGAAATATTAATACCGCTCAAAGCATTTTCAATCCACAGAAGCACACTATGACATTGGCGGCAGCCTGCCTGCGGTGATTGACAGCGGTGATTTACCTGTGCCAGGGCCGCCACAGAAATGCCCCGCGGGAAATTTTATCAATAATCCCGGGAGAAAGCGGCCTGTACAGGGCAATGAAATGATAAAATCAACATAATGCCTGCTGTTATATTCTTAAGAGCCATCGGAAAAGAAGATATCTGAAAATAGCCGTAGTGGTAAAACCAAGGAGACAAAATGGATAACTCTACATCCGGTATAAACTTTACCGCCGCCCAGGCCCTGGATAAACTGGAGTCGCTGTACGATGGCGCGGTGACGGCGCTGCGTGAGGCTATCAAGGATTTTATAATGGACGGCCGACTTCCGGACAATCGGGCGCGGGCCGATGGACTGTTCGCCTATCCCGAACTGCGGGTCAACTGGGACGGGGTGTCCCCGGGCCATCCCAAGAACCGGGCTTATGGTCGTTTTGCCCGACCGGGCTGCTACACCACCACCATTACCCATCCCCAGCTTTTTCGGCACTACCTGGCACATCAGTTGGAAATGCTGGAGGGTGAATACGCCGCCAGCATAGAAGTGGTGCCGTCGCAGCATGAAATCCCGTTTCCCTATGTGATTGACGGTTCCGATTTAAGTCTCGACCGCTCCATGAGCGCCGGCATTGCGCAGCATTTCCCCACCACCGAGCTGTCGCAAATCGGCGATGAGACCGCCGACGGGTTATTCACCTACGCCAAAACCTTCCCGTTATCTCATTTCGACGCCTTGCGCACCGATTTTTCCCTGGCACGCCTCAAACACTATACCGGCACCCCGGTGGAACATTTCCAGCCCTTCATCCTGTTCACTAACTACACCCGTTATGTGGATGAGTTCGTGCGCTGGGCCTGCGACCAGATTGCCGATGCCGACAGCCCGTATGAAGCGCTATCCTGCGCCGGCGGCACCTATGTGACCGCCGAAACCTTGAATCCCGAACAGGCGGTCTCGGATCTCGCCTGGAAAAATCATCAGATGCCCGCCTATCATCTCATTTCACGCCTGGGACGGGGCATTACGCTGGTGAATATCGGCGTCGGCCCGTCCAACGCCAAGACCATTTGCGATCATCTCGCGGTATTGCGTCCCCACGCCTGGCTGATGATCGGCCACTGCGGCGGTCTGCGGGAAAGCCAGATGATCGGCGACTATGTGCTGGCGCACGCCTATCTGCGGGACGATCATGTGCTGGACGCGGTACTGCCGCCGGATATTCCCATTCCCAGCATCGCCGAAGTGCAGCGCGCCCTGTATGACGCCACTAAAACCGTCAGCGGCATGCCCGGCGAGGAGGTAAAACTGCGTCTGCGCACCGGCACCGTGGTAACCACCGACGACCGTAACTGGGAACTTCGCTATTCCGCCTCGGCGCTGCGTTTTAATCTCAGCCGCGCGGTGGCGGTGGATATGGAGAGCGCCACCATCGCCGCCCAGGGTTACCGCTTCCGGGTGCCTTACGGCACCCTGCTGTGCGTGTCGGATAAGCCGCTGCACGGGGAAATCAAGCTGCCGGGCCAGGCGAACCGCTTCTATGACGGCGCCATTTCAGAACACTTGCAAATCGGTATTCGCGCCATCGAACTGCTGCGCGCGGAGGGGGATCGCCTGCATTCCCGCAAGCTGCGCACCTTCAACGAGCCGCCGTTTCGATAGATTCCCATCATTGACAACCGCCGCCGGAAAAGCACAACGTTAACAATTCGGCGACGGCCACCCGCACTGATACTCCGCCGGAAAAGCACGACAATGCTACTTCGGCGGATTGCTCCCACCTGTTGTTACTCCCCTAAAAGAGCAGCGCGTGAATCATCCGGCGTTCACACGCCGTCGGTCAAATCCGACGTCTGCCTCCGTCGACGTTAACCGCTATCCAGGCCGTCCGACTTTCGTGGAATCAGTCTTCCGTACCGAAAACATTCTCATTCGCAGGCTAATTTTGTGATGGGCTTCTGATTTCCATTCAAGAATACTTGTATGGAAGAATGGAAGCATTATTTTTAAGGTATAGCTTTAAGACATAGCTTTTAAGCCCTAGAGATTAGAAAAAAAGGAAAACGACCGTCATGAAAAGTGTAGTCATCAATAAGCCGGGTGAATTGTTTTTACAGGAACGGGATATCCCGCAACCCACCGACGGTGAAGTCAGGGTCAAAATCCGCTCCGCCAGCATCTGTGGCTCCGATGTGCATATCTGGCGCGGACATAATCCCTTCGCCCGTTATCCCCGGGTTATCGGCCATGAATTTTTCGGCGTGATCGACGCCGTGGGCGCCGGGGTGCACAAAAGTCGCATCGGCGAACGGGTCGCGGTAGACCCGGTGGTCAGTTGCGGCCACTGCTACCCCTGTTCCGTAGGGCGCCCGAATGTCTGTACCTCATTGCAGGTGATAGGCGTACACCGCGACGGCGGTTTCAGCGAGTATGCCTGCGCCCCGGCCGATAACGCCTACCACCTGCCCGCCGCCATTCCAGACTCATTGGCCAGCCTGGTGGAGCCTTTCACCATCGCCGCCAATATCACCGCCTTTCTCAAACCGACGGCGCGGGATGTGGCGCTGGTGTATGGCGCCGGTCCCATGGGGCTGACGGTCATCCAGGTGTTAAAAGGCGTTTATGACGTGGCGCGGGTGATCGTGGTGGACCGCATTCCGCAGCGCCTGGCGATGGCCCGCGCCAGCGGGGCCGACCTTACGCTTGATAATGGCGCGACGCCTTTGGCGGAACAGCTTAACGGCGAGCAGCCGACCCTGATAGTGGATGCCGCTTGCCATCCCTCCATTCTGTCGGAAGCCGTGGCGCTGGCCTCACCGGCCGCCCGCATCGGCTTGCTGGGTTTCTCCGGCGACCCGTGCACGGTGACGCAGCAAAGCCTCACCAGCAAAGAGATCTCGCTGTTTACCTCGCGGTTGAACAGTAAACGTTTCCCGGCGGTGATTGACTGGATGGAGCGCGGCATTATCGCGCCGGCCAAGCTGGTGACCCACACCCTGCCCCTGGCGCAAATCGAGCAGGCAATGACGCTGTTTGAACAGGATCCGCAGCACTGCTGCAAGGTGATTCTCACCATCGGCTGATACGCCCCGTGCGGTATATACCCCGCCTCGGTGCCACAAATTCTTTATAAGAACCGGAGTTGCTATGCTTCGTAACTTACGCTGGACAATCGTTTTCCTGCTGTTCCTGGTCTATATGATCAATTACATCGACAGGGTTGCATTGTCGATAACCGTACCGATGATAGAAAAAGACCTGTCCATAAACCCCGAGCAATTCGGCCTGATTTTCGGCAGCTTCTTTTTTGGCTATGCCATGTTCAACTTTATCGGCGGATTGGCAACGGACAAATTCGGCCCCAAGCTGGTCATGGGTCTGGCGGTAACGCTCTGGTCGGTATTCTGCGGTTTAACCGCTTTCGCCACCGGCTTCTGGTCGATGATGATCCTGCGGGTGCTGTTCGGCATGGCGGAAGGACCGATTTGCGCCTCCGCCAATAAAACCATCAACGGCTGGTTTCCGAAGAAACAGGCGGCTACCGCCATGGGCTTTCTCAGCGCCGGTTCACCGCTGGGCGGGGCGGTGAGCGGGCCGATCGTAGGTTATCTGGCCCTGGCGTTCGGCTGGCGTCCGGCGTTTGTGGTGATTTGCGCCATCGGCCTGGTGTGGATGGCGGGCTGGCTGTTTTTCGCCGCGGACAATCCGTCCCGCAGCAAGCGCGTCAGCGAAGAAGAACGACTGCTGGTAAATCAGATGAAAGCGGAAGTCATCAGCGCCGATGAAGAGCTGGCCCAGTCGGCCCACGGTCTGGGGTATTATCTGCGCCAGCCGATTATTCTGGTCACCGCCTTTGCTTTCTTCTGCTATAACTACATCCTGTTCTTCTTCCTGAGCTGGTTCCCCAGCTATCTGGTGCAGGCCCACAACCTGAATATCAAGCAAATGAGCCTGACCACGGTGATCCCCTGGATAGTGGGGTTCGTGGGATTGGCGCTGGGCGGCTGGATTTCCGACAGAATTTTCCGCGTCACCGGCAGGCTGCTGCTGTCGCGCAAGATCGTGCTGGTGGTATCGTTATTCGCGGCGGCGATTTGCGTGGCGCTGGCGGGTATGGTAAGCAGCGTGATACCTGCGGTGGTGCTGATGTCGGTGTCGATTTTCTTCCTTTATATCACCGGCGCCATTTACTGGGCCATCATCCAGGACGTGGTGCATAAAAGCCGGGTCGGAGGCGCCAGCGGATTTATTCATCTTATCGGCAGCGTGTCCGGTATCGTGGGTCCGGTCGCCACCGGCTATATCGTGCAGCATACCGGTAAATTCGACAGCGCCTTTGTGCTGGCCGGGGTGGTGGCCGCCCTGGGCGCCCTACTGGTATTGGTGGTGATCAAGCCGCCGAAACACCAGGGCAACCCGGTTTCCGCTTCCTGAAGACTCCTGGCGACGGACGGTTTTGACGCCCGTCGCCTCGCTATACCGCGCAACGGATAACCCGGCCAATCGTCAAAATGACTGGCGCTGGACTTAACTCCTCTTTAGACTTATCGAATTCTTCTATGCCTACATAAAAATGAAATACTTATGCCCCTTAGTCGAGACATCACCGCTTACGAATCAGTGAGTAAACAGATTTACCGTTTCTTACGCCTAGATATTGTCTCCTGTACTATCCATCCCGGCTCGACTCTGTCGGAAAATGAAATTTCAAGCCGTTATAAAATTTCCCGCCAGCCGGTGCGTGAAGCCTTTATCAAATTGGCGGAGACCGGCCTGGTCCAGATCCTGCCGCAGCGGGGCACCTTTGTACGTAAGATTTCCGCACGCCATGTCGCCGACGGCCGTTTTATTCGTGAAGCCATCGAGATAGCGGTGGTCCGGCGGGCGGCGGCGGAGGCCAAACCGGCGGATATCGCCCGGTTAAGCGCGATGATAGATCAGCAGAAGCTGGCGGCGGAAAAAGACGATCCCTACGAATTCCTGCTGCTGGACGATGAATTTCACCGCGGCCTGGCACAAAGCGTCCACTGTGAGCTGGCCTGGGACACCATCGAAAACATCAAAGCCGGGATGGATCGTGTGCGGTTTCTTACCCTCAGCAAAGAATCGCCGCCGGCCAGCCTGATTAAGCAGCATAGCCGGATCCTTGACGCCATCATTGCCGGCGATGCCGACGCCGCCGAACAGGCAATGCATCAGCATTTGAAAGAAATGATTTTCTCCCTGACCCAGGTTGCGGAGCGGTACCACCATTGGTTTGAAGAAGACCCGGAAGATGTGTAACCGCAAAACACGGCCGCGATCGCCGAATCTGAACCAGGCGTGTTAAAGGGAGAGCGCGCCAATAGGGTCGAAGCGGGCGTGGTTTTTCCGCCCGCCGGAGCGCCCTATGGTGCGGTAGACCCGCGATCGCCGAATCTGAACCGGGCGTGTTAAAGGGAGAGCGCGGCCTGGGGAACGGTTGACCCCTCACTCATTTCGTCCTTCCTTCTCGACTGCAAGATTGTTTACCGGCAAAAGCGGCTTCCGCTGGCGGGAGGCGCCGCCAAACGATTATACTCGTATTTTATTTATATCAGCGGGCAGTAAAATGCGATTAAGCCAGGTTGTACGGAGCGGTCCGGGGCAATATATCTGCGAAGAGGGGGCATTGCGGTATTTACCGGAAAAATTAACTCCATTCCACCGCCCCTATATCATTACCGGTAAACACGCCTATGCGGCTTTTCAACGGTTTCTTCCGGGAAAATTGGATATCCCGGTGCTGTTTTACGATGAAACCGCCAGCCATGAGGATATGCGGCGGCTGTCCGAACTGGCGCGGGACGCGGATGTAATTATCGGCATCGGCGGCGGACGCGCGCTGGATACCGCCAAAGGCACCGCCGAACTGCTGAATGTGGAAAATATCATTATCCCGACGGTCATGGGCACCTGTTCGGCCTATACCCCCCTCTCCGCGGTCTACCACCCTGACCACACTTTTAAACAGGTGGATTATTACCATCGCGCCGCCTATCTGGTCCTCCTGGACTTGTCGTTACTGATAGCCTCCCCCAGGGCGTATTTTGTCGGCGGCATCGGCGATACCCTGGCAAAATGGTACGAAGCCGAAGCCATAACCCGGAAATACGCCCGGGACAGCTTGTCGCTGTTCGTGACCATGGGCCTGGCGGCGGCGAAAACCACACTGGATACGCTGCTTGCCGACACACCTGCGGCATTGGCCGACATGGACGCGGGCAATATTACCCCCGCCTTCCAGCGAGTCTCGGAGGCGGTGGTCGCCGTCGCCGGAATGGTGGGCGGCTGCGGCGGAGAATATGGCCGCATGGCGGGCGCCCACGCCATTCACAACGCCCTGAGTTATCTGCCGGAAACCCATGGCATACTGCACGGTGTCAAAGTGGCCTACGGCATACTGGTGCAGCTGGTGGCCACCGGTGATGCGGATGAGGTGAAAAAACTCATGCCCTTTTATAAAAAGAACGGTTTCCCCTACAATTTTGCCACATTGGGCATTACCACAGACCATGAAACCGCCATAGCCACCCTGTCGGAATTTGCCGCCGGCGGGCAGGAAACCTTCGTGCTGGCGGTTGACGCCGTCTCACCGGCGCACATCGCGGCGGCCATCCGCCAGGTCGAGGATATCGCCAGGCAGGATCGCACGCTATAAGCCCACTATCACCGAACGTGCACTGAACGTGTTAAAGGGAGACCGCGCCAATGGGGTCGAATCGGGCGTGGTTTTTCCGCCCGACCGAGCGCCCCATGGCACGGTAGGCCCGCGATCACCGAATGTGCAACCGAGCGTGTTAAAGGGAGACCGTGCTGATGGGGTCGAATCGGGCGTGGTTTTTCCGCCCGACCGAGCGCCCCATGGCACGGTAGGCCCGCGATCCCTGGACGTGCAACCGGGCCTGTTAAAGGGAGACCGTGGCGATGGGGTCGAATCGGGCGTGGTTTTTCCGCCCGACCGAGCGCCCCATGGCACGGTAGGCCCGCGATCACCGAACATGCAACCGAGCGTGTTAAAGGGAGAGCGTGCCGATTGCGCGTGAGAGCACGATCCGTTGGACTTCCGGCGTGCAGATCAAGTAGATTCTTTGCTATTTATATCAGGGCATACATTGTGCAATCTTCTTCTTTTCAAGGCTTCACCCCGGCGGGGCTAGGCTTTTTGCGGCAAATCGTCGCTGAAAACAGCAAAGAGTGGCTCGAGTCCCATCGCGGCATCTACCATGACAATCTGCTGACGCCCTTTCGGGCCTTGGTGGAAACCCTGGCGCCTGCCATGCTGAAAATCGACGACCGGTTCGAGACGCGCCCGGCCATCGGCAAAACCCTGTCGCGCATATACCGCGATACCCGCTTCTCCAACGACAAATCCCTTTTCCGTAACCGGATGTGGCTGTCCTTCAAACGCCCGTCAAAAGAGTGGACCGATGCGCCGGTCTATTTTTTTGAACTCTCCCCTGACTGTTTTCGCTACGGACTGGGCTACTATTCCGCCAGCAAGGCCACCATGGATCGCTTCCGCCATCTGATGTTGCGCCAGCCGGAAGAGTTCGCCAAGGCGGCGGCCTGCTGCCGCGCCTCCCTTGTATTGGAGGGTGAACGTTACAAACGACCGCTGATTAAAGATCAAGATCCGGCCCTTGCCGCCTGGTACAACCTTAAATCCTTCGCCGTCATGGCAACGGATACAGCGGTGGAATCCCTGTTCTCGCAGGCCCTGGCGCCACATCTGCAGCGGACTTTCCAACAATTGGAGCCGCTTTATCACCTGCTGATGCGGGTGGAAATAATGAAACAGATTCCCCTGGAAGACCTGTGACCCTCAGGGTACAAGGGTAATCGGCATGGACGTCGGGTTGAATCCTAGGGAAGACTATCTGGAGGGAACAACAGCACAGAGCAGCCTGGAACGGGTACGCCGGTGAGGCGCGGCGAAAAGGAACGAACCGGACTTCCCCGGTTCTCACATTACGAACGGCCGGAAAGACCGGATGGCGGCTGGAGGCTCCGCCAGTCGGCCATTATTTCCGCCGTGGGTCCCTGCCCTCAACCTGCCCCAGCGGCTCATCGAAACGCAGCAGGCGGCCGGCGTTGCCCAGCACCAGCAGCGTACTGAGATTATGCAATACCGCCGCGATCATCGCTCCGGCAACGCCCAGCAGGCCGAACGCCGCCGCCGCGACGATGAGCACCGTCCAGCCCAGGCCAATCAGCACATTGATATGCAACGTGCGCCGGCAGCGGCGGCTGAGCCGAACGCAGGTGCCCAGACGGCGCAAATCGCTGCCGATCAGCACCACGTCCGCCGAGGCCAGGGCGATATCGGCACCCCCGGCCCCCATGGCAACCCCCACCACACCGGCCTTTAACGCCAGCGAATCATTGATACCGTCCCCCACCACCATCGGCCGAAAACCGCTACGGATTTCGGCGGTCACACGGGTGAGCTTGTCTTCCGGCAACGCCTGGGATATGACCTCGCCGATGCCCACCGCCCCGGCGATGCTCTGCGCCACGCTCCGTCGATCGCCGGTAAGCAGCATCTGCCGGCCGAGACCCAGTTGCCGCAGTTCGCTTAACGCCTCGGCGGCCTCCCGACGGACCGTATCCGCCAGCAGCAGCCAGGCGAGGAAGCGTCCCGCCAGGGCCAGGCCGACGATGGGGCCGTCATGCTCCGGCACCGGCGGTGTTACAATGCCCTGCCGGGCAAACAGTTCAGGGCGGCCCAGCACCGCTTCTCCCTGCTCGGTGGCGGCGCTGACACCCAGGCCTTGCCGCTCGGCGATATCCGTTAACGGATAATAATTTTCCTGCGGGATCAGGGCGGCCAGCGCGCGGCTGACCGGGTGATTACTCGTGGCGCCGAGGCTTGCCGCCAACCGCCGGATTTGCTCCGGCTGTTCCCCCTCTTGGGCGCGAATATCCTGCAAACGCAGGGCGCCGTGGGTCAGTGTGCCGGTTTTATCGATAATCAGCGAGGTGAGATCCGCCAGCTCTTCCAGAAAGGCCGAGCTGCGGATCAGGATACCGTGGCGCGCCGCCACCGCCAGACCGGCAATGGCCGTCGCCGGGGCCGAGAGCACCAGCGCGCAGGGACAGGCGGCCACCAGCACCGCCAGCACCGCCTGGGCGTTATTGGTGACGAACCAGGTGGAGGCGGCGATAAGCAGCACCAGCAGCAGGTATTGACCGGCGTGGCGCTCCAGCAGACGGGTAATGGGCGGTTTGGATCCCTCGGCCTGCTGCATCAGGGCAATCACCTTGCCCAGGGTGGATTCTTCCCCAATGCGGGTGACCTCAATACGCAACAGTCCGTCCAGATTGATGGAACCGCCGAATACCGTCATACCGGGCCGGATCTCCAGCGGCAGCGACTCGCCGGTAATGGGCGCGGTATCCAGGCTGGCCTGCCCGGCCAATACCAGTCCGTCGGCCGGCACGCGATCGCCGGCCCGGACTTCCACCCGATCGCCGGGGCGCAATTGATCGTTGTCTATCTCAAGCACGCTGCCGTCGGCCTCGATTTTTCTCGCCTGGCTGCGGGTCAGACGGCCCAGCGCGTCGATGGCTTCCTGCGAACCGATAACGCTGCGTTCCTCCAGCACATGGCCGAAAATCATGATAATCGGCAGCAGCGCGGCGGTGAGCAGATCCCCGGTGGCCCAGGCGCCGAGCATCGCCAGGGCGATCAACTGGTCGGTAATACCGTGCAGAGTAGGATGCAACAGACTGTACCAGCCGGAACGAAAGACCGGGATGGCCACCAGCAGCGAGGCAAGGCCCAGCAGCAGTTGGCTGACGCCCTCCTGTTCCGGGGCGAGCCAGCGCCAGAGCAATCCCAGCGCCAGCAGGCCGAACGCAACCATGGCTAACGTCAGTTGACGGGCAATGGCGCGCTGTTCGTCGCGGGTCAGCATGGTGCCGGTAATAGGGGCATGATGGTGGCCGTGATGGCCATGGTGTACATGGCCACCGTGCTGTTCGTGGCGATCGTGGGAATGGGAGGTATTGGCCGGTTCGCTCATTTTTTCACCGTTGTGGCGTTGTCGACCCCTTGCAGGATCAGATGCGCATCCTCATGAGGATCGATGCCGGTTACCGAACCCGCCTTGGCGAAAATAATCGCTATGCGATCGCGGTACAGCCGCCAGAGGATGTCGGGGTCCGTGCCGCTGCTCAGGGTATTGGCCAGGCCGGTGATAGTCGCGGTATCCGCCCGCGCTTTGGCCAGCCGCTCGCTGGCGCTGGCCTGGGCGATTTGCAGCGTCCGATCGGCGGACTGATTGGCGGACTGGGTCACGCGCGCCGCATCGTTTTGCGCGGCGGCAATAACCTGCTCCGCCAGTTGGCTGGAGGTGAGCACGGCATTAAAGGCGCTTACCGCTTTATCCGGCAGCGACGACTGCACATCCACCCGCTCTATCTCAATGCCCAAGCCGCTGCCGGCGGCTTTAAGCGCCGTCAGGCTCCGGTTGATGCTCTGTTGCAAATCACCGCGCATCCGCTCCCGCCGCTCCACCACATTGCTGTCGTTACTCACCAGCTCCGGGCGGGCCACCAGGATGGTATCAAGATCCCGAGAGGCGGACACCACCACGGCGGCGCGCTCCACCAGCCGATCCAGGGCCGGTGGGATATGCTCGCCTTGCAGGACATAATCATAGGGATCGGTGATTGTGTAAAACACCCGCACATCCAGTTGCACCACGCCGGCGTCCCCGGTGAGCAAATAGCCGGAACCCGCCAGGGTATCACTGGTGACGGCATCGCCGTAATCCGCCTGCTGAGCCTCCGACGAGCGCAACAGGGCCGTGACCCGGCGCTCCATCACCCGGTCGGCGGCGGGCAGTATTACCACCCGTTCAAAAGGTTGCGGCCAGGCCAGCAGTAATCCGGCGTGTTCGATGCGCTGCAGGGCTTCAAAGCGCAGCACGACGGCCTGGCTGTCCGGACCGATTTGCCGCACATTGCTCAGCAGCCAGCTGCCGGCGGTAAGCAGGGTAACCCCGAACAGGGCCAGGAAAGCCAGCCGTCCGGCCTGCAGCCAGGGGCCGCCCCGGCCGATACCTTGTATCAACGGCCGTCTCATGGCTGTCGCAATCCGGCTGAGGGCGTCGCCGCGTCCGGCGGCACCACGGAAGACACCGACGGCGTACCGGAAGACACCGACGGCGTGCCGGGAGGAGCCGGCGTCAAACGCGGCGGCCCTTCCACCAGCACCCGGAACGGCGCGGCGTCGGTGCGCAGCACCAGGCGGGTACCGCTGTTAACGATGCTGCTTAGGGTATCCAGGGAACGTAACAGGTCATACAGCGCCGGCGAGCTGGCATAAGCCCTGCCGTAGATTTCCGCCGACGCCACCTGGGACTGGGCTTCGATGGACGCCGCTTTCACCGACGCGTCCGCCTGGATAATGCGGGCATCACGCTCGGCGGCGGAACGGATTTCCGCCGCTCTGCGTTTACCTTCTGCGGTACGCTCGGTGGCGATGGTTTCCCGTTCGGCGCGCATACGGTCCACTGTCGCCCCCAGGGTGACCGACGGCAGCGTCAGGCGTTCAATGCCCACCTGCACCAACCGCACGCCGTAGGTTTGTCCCAGTGGCTGTTCAATCTGCCCGCGCAGCCGCTGTTCAAAATCCGCCAGACGCACTTTCGACCCGTCGGTGTTCACCAGATCCGCCAACGGAAAACCGCTGGCGGTGGTTTCCAGCGCGGAACCGACAAAGGTGCGGATTTGACGCGCGGCTTCGTCCGGCTGATTCTGCACCGCCCGCATAAACCGCTGCACGTGATCCGCATCGGACTGCACCTGCCACACCGCATAGGCCTGCACGATGATCCGCAGCCCGTCGCGAGTACCCACATCCTGCAATCCGCTGGAGGTGGTACGCAGCCGCAGATCCACCGGGATCGCCGATTCAAACGGCAGCGGCAACCGCCAGGCCAGGCCGGGTTTCAACAGCACCCTAACCGGATTGCCGAAACGGGTAATGACCGTCGCTTCGCCGGAGCGCACCTGCACCAGGCAGGCGGCGGCGATGACAAACACCAGCAGCAGGGCGGACAGGCCGAGGCGACGCCAAAGCCTGGCGCGGGAAGCATGGACGTCATGATCGGGTGGCTGTGACATACTCAAAGACGATTCTCCGGCATTTATTGCGGCTTGGCTTTGGTGACGCCCGGATCGATAGGGGCGACAAAGCTTCTGAGGTCAAGGGTCGGCGGCTCGCCGGCGCCGATGCGATGATCGAGGATAAGCGCGGGGGTATTTCCCAACGCCCGGGCGAGCTGGCTGAAATAGGTTTCGGTGAGGAAGGCTTGCCCCGCGTTCTGCCACGCCTGGCGCTCGGCGCCGAAACGCAGGGAGGCGGACTGCGCCTGCGCCAGATTTTCATGGGCGGCTGCGGCGGCCTGATCGGCGGCCAGGCTGGCCTCCAGCTGTGCGGCGTTGAGACGTGCCGCCGCCTCTCCGCGCTCCCGGGCAATCAGCGCCTGCGCGGCGATTTGCGCGGCCTGCACGCCGTGGTAGGCATTGGCGGCGCCGGCCGGCGGATGGATAGCCTCAATCACGATGGCCAGGATTTCCACCCCACTGTTCATTTGGTCTAGCCGCCCCTGCACCACTTTGCCGATTTCAGCGGCCAGATCCGCCCGCTGATGGCCGAGCACATCATCCAGGGTGCGGGAGGCGAAATCGTCCACCAGCACCCGATTGGCGGTACTGCGGATCAGCGCCGGCACGTCGGCGGTATTATAGGTAGCCGCCAGGGCGGCTTTATTACTTAACCCGATGCGGTAGATGAACCGCACGTCCATATTAACGATCTGGAAGCTCTGCTTGTCCCCCGCCACGCCGGCAATAACCTGCGACCGCTCGCTGGGATGATAGGCATCCCACAGACGATTGGCGCTGTCCGGCGCCGGACCTTCCGCCGGCGCCGGCGCGCTACCGGCGGCGGTATCCGCCGAGCCGGTGGTGATCTCATGCACCACGCCGTTTTCCACCGGCAGGACGCGTCCGAACGGCCAGGGCAGACCGATATTCAGCCCGGGGGCAATCACCTTCACCGGTTTGCCGAAGCGCTCGTAAATGCCGCGGCCGTTAAAGGCAACCTCGGTGACGCCGGTGAGCAGCCAGCCCGTAAGCAGCAGCAGCGCCAAAATCGGCAGAGAGGCTTTACGCATAAAGGTGAAAGCCCAAATCTGCCGCAAATCAATACCAAAGCGCTGCTGCAGCTCATGCTGGAAAAACTGCAGCGGACGGGGCGGCCAGCGCAATTGCGCCGCCAGCATGCTTTCGCCAATCAGACGCGGCTCCCGGCGCTCCCGGCGGGGATTGAATAACGACAGCGCGCCCCTGACCATCAGCTCCAGCGCCACCAGCGCCGGCAGTAAACCGGTCAGGCTCGCCAGATATCCCGGCCAGGGCGAGGCAACAGCGGCAAACAGCAGACAGGGCACGCAGAGCAGTTGCACCGCGATGACCATCCGCACCAAGGGTATCAGTCCTGCGGCTTCCGGCCATTGTTCCGATGAGCCGGCCGCCAGATGCCGTTCCAGCACCAACAGCCCGAAAGCGGCCAGAATCAGCAGGCCCACCACCACATACACGGTTTGATCCACCAGCCCGATGCGCGCATCGACGTTCCAGCCGCCGCGCACCAGCAACAGCGCCAGCAGCGACAGGCCCATCAACCATAGGGGGTCGCTGCCGATGCGACGAAGCTGGGCGGAAAGAAAAAGCGCGATACGGCCGGGGGACGGAGGCAGCTCGGACGCTGCCGCCGAGGCCGGTGTTTCAGCCGCCAGCGGGCCGGGGGCCGTTATTGAGGACGATGTTTCAGCCGCCGACGCCCCGGAAGGGGCGGGCAAGAGCGTTGTGCCTGTCGGTAATGGCGCGGAGTGGATGGTTGAGGACGGTGTTCCCGCAGCCAACGTCGCGGCGGGGGAGAAAGTGATGTCTGTCAGTGCCGCGGCGCGCCAGGCCGCTACCTGTCGGGCGGAAAGCAGCGCGGCGGTGAGCACCAGCAGCGCCGCGATATTATTGCAAACCAGCGGCAGCCAAATCGAACCCGGCGCGATCCAATGGATAAGGAGAGCCGCCAGCAACAAAATGGCGGAGAGCGCGCCCAGCCCCTGGGCGAAACGATATAAACCACGTGCCTGAAAAGCGGCGCGCTGGAAGCGTGGGAGCGCTTTGATATCGGCGGTGTCATCATCCAGATCAACGCGCATGATTACTCAAACACAGGCTGCATGGCAAAGAGGGTCCTATTATGCTCCACGGCCCGGCACTTCAATAGCATTGCCTCGTTCCGGGAACGGAAATGCGCGGTGCGGGGGGAGAAACGGCATGCGCCGAATTAGCATGACTATATAACATTACACTGGATGAAAGGCTAATGCCTTTGTATTACAACTGTAACAAATGAGCGGCCGGTCACCGGCTTTTTTCCAAGCCATGTTACCGGTTCAGCGCCGCCATGTCACGACAGCGGCATGGCGGCGGCTAATACTCAGGCTTGTATCAAGGGCAGTTCGAACGGGACCGGATATAAAAATCACTTAATTGCTCGATAATCTCCACCATCAGCGGATCGTCCCCTTGCCCCTGATGCCTTGCCATACCGATATCCACCAGTCTTCGCACCTCGCGGGCAAGGGTTGCCGATGTGCCGAGAGAATCCGCCAATTCCAGCGCCGAACGCATATCTTTGGCCGCAATGGCAAGCGTCGCCCCGCTGGCATAGTCGGTTTGCCACGCCAGCGGCACCCTGTGCTCCAGCGCCCAGCTGCCGCCGCTGCTAATACTTATTACCTTGATAATGGTATCCGGATCCAGCCCCGCCTTTACGCCGGCCACCACCATTTCCGCAGCGGACGCAAGGGCGGCGAACAGCATGGCCTGGTTGATGGTTTTCATCGTTGCCCCCAATCCCGCCTCGTCGCCAACGTTAATCACGTTTTTGCCCATTGCCCGCAGCACCGGCATCAGGGCGTGCTGCAATGCCGCCGGACCGGATGCCATAATGGTCAGCGTGGCGGCCCGCGCTCCTTCCACCCCGCCGCTCACCGGCGCATCCAGTACCCTGAATTTGCCCTTGGCCCGTACGGCCAGCGCCCTGACGAATACCGGCGAAAGGCTGCTCATGATAATCAACGTCTGGTCTTTATCCGCCCCGGCGGCAAACCCGTTCTCTGCCCAGACCGCCGCCTCGGCCTGTTCGGTATTGAGCACCATCAGTACCGCGGCGTCGGTAACGGCGGCAAGCTCCGCCGGGGAAGCCGCCGCCTTGACATTGATCTCCGCCATCCGCTCCCGGCTGTCGGGCCGCGGATCGAAACCCACCACGGAGTAGCCGGCGACGGACAAATTTTTCGCCAGATTCCAGCCCATTTGCCCTAAACCCATCATGCCGATATGCATCGCGTTTTCTCCGTTTTTCATTATTGCGCCGTCCAGCCGCCGTCCACCAATAAATGATGACCGGTAACCAGATCGGCGCCCTCCGAGGCCAGATACACCACCGCCGCGGCGACTTCAGAGGGGCGTCCCAAACGCTTGATAGGGATGCGGCGCATCACCTCCTCGGCGATTTCCCGATCCTGGAACGCTATCTTCAGCAACGGCGTGTCCACAAAAGTCGGGCCGACGCAATTAACCCTGATCCCCTGCTCCGCCCACTCGATGGCCATGACCTTGGACATATGGACCAGCCCGCCTTTGCTGGCGGCATAGGCGGAGCGCTTATAAAAACCCACCTCGCCTATTTGCGAGGCGATATTGATAATCCGGCCGGGACGTTTGGCGTCCAGCATCCGCCGGCCCACTGCCTGGCTCAAAAAGAACACCGATTTCAAATTCAAATCGAGCAGATAGTCCCAGGTCTGTTCATCGACGTCGGTGGCGGACTGCTGGATATTGGTGCCGGCATTGTTCACCAGGATATCGATGGCGCCCACTTCGGCTTCGATTTGGGAAACCAGCCGGTCAAAGCCCTGAATATCGATGAGATCGGCCTGAAACGGAAACATCAGGCCGCCGTACTCCTCTTTGGCGGTGCGGGCGACCTGTTCAAGCATCGCTTTATCGCGGGCGACAATGGCCACCGTCGCGCCGGATTCCGCCAGCGAATGGGCGATTGTCTCCCCCAGGCCTTTGCTGGCGCCGGTGACGACGGCGATTTTATTATCAAGACGAAATCCCGGAAAATACCGCATTGTTCCTCCTCAATGTGATTGGAAGCAGGGGGCGGCCGACGACGGACCCAACGGCGCACAGCGCCCCGCGTAATGCCTGACCCGGCGGCGGGTCGCATCCGCCACGGTTGCTTGCCGACTGTTCATTTCATTGGCGACCCTTCATCGCAAAGCGTTCATTGCAATCGTTCATGGCCGCCGGCCAAAGCGGGCCCCTAGCATCATTTGCGCCGCATCCTGCAATACCGAGACGGTGCCGAACGCGCCGGGCTTGGTTAAAATAAAGGGATAATCAGCGTCGGGCGGCGCGGCGATGGGCACGGAGTCGGCAAATTCGCCGGTCACCAGCAAACCCCGCCATGCCAGCATGTCGAATAACGCACCGGTGGTTTCACCGCCGACTATCATGATGCCCGCCCCCGGTAAGCTACGCACCGCTTCGGCAAAGGGCGCCGCCAGGGCTTGCGCCAGATCCCTATCGCTCCAGCCCCGATCCCGGCAAAACCGGCTCACATCATCAGCGGTGCTTTTCGCGTCGGTATGCACCAACACGACGGGCGCGGTGGCGCGGGCGATTTCCCGGCATATCCGGCTTATTTCCCGTTCGCTGTCGCCGCCAAAGAGAGAAGGTACCCGCACCGCAATATTGGCGGCACCCTGCGCAATAAGATAATCCACCTGAGCTACCGTGGCGGAGGCGGTGGACCCCACCAGGACCATCAGCCGGGACGCCTCACCGGGTGGGTGCATATCCGGCTTGCCCGCCGGCCCGGCCAGCGCCCTACCCAAGCCGTAGACGCCGGCATAGGCGTTGATACCGGTGTTCCTGGCGCCGCTGACGATCTGCTCGATATCGTTTTGCGTTTCGGTATCGGCGATTATCACCGGACAATCATTGGCGCGCAGCCAGGCGCTGATGGCCCCTTCGCCGCCGCGCACCACGTCCAGCGGCAGGGATAATGGGGCCCAGCCCAACGCCTGCCCCACCAGAGCGGCGATATCGATACCTTTGCGGCCGGATTTCCATTGATAACCGTCCCGGACGTGGATGTGCATGGCCGGGCAGGCCGGTACGATCACCAGCCGTTCGCCGACGGCCTTGGCGAATATCGCCAGTTCCGCCGCGACATTGCCTTTCAGGGTGCTGTCGATTTTTTTCATCAGCAGGGTAAAACCCGCCTGTCTCAGCTGTTGAACCGCCAATACGACGCACTGCTCCGCCTGCGCCACCGGCATATAGCGGCTGCCGGTTTCCACCACCAGCGTCCGCGGTTCGACGCGGCCGTCATTTTGCAGACGCAATACGGGCACCGGCATGCCCGTGCGGGCGATTTCCCCCGCAATAGCGGCGCCCCCCGTGAGATCATCGGCCACGATACCTAGCATATTCTCTCCCTTAACGGCTCATCCGCGCTGATGCCGGGCTTTGGTCAAGGCCAGTTCTTCGGCCTGTTTCACCGCCCGGGACAACAGCTCCGGTTTGGCGATACCCTTCCAGGCGATATCAAAGGCGGTGCCGTGGCCGGCGGTGGTGCGGATGATGGGCAGTCCGACGGCATAGGTTACGTACCCGAACCGCTTCAAAGGGATAGTGCCCTGGTCGTGATACATGGCCAGGATGGCATCGTAGCCGCCCTGCTCCGCCGCGTAAAACAGGCTGTCGGCAGCCAGCGGATCGCTGACGTTCATGCCTTTGCGCCGGCAAACTTCCAGAGCGGGTTTAATGTGATCGATTTCCTCCATGCCCAGCACGCCGTTCTCGCCGGCGTGGGGATTGAGTCCGGCCACGCCGATGCGCGGATGGGGAAACCCGAACTCTTCTACCAGGGATTGATGCAGTTCTCCCATGATACGTTCGATACGCGGCTGCTTGACCCGCGCCACCGCTTCCAGCAGTGAGCAGTGTGCGCTCACCAGGCTGACGCGCAGCGGGCCGCCGATCATAATGGTATGAAAGGCGGTGGTGTTGGTAAGGTGGGCGAAAATTTCGGTTTGCCCCTCGAATTTGTGCCCCGCCAAATGAAAGGCCTCTTTATTGGCCGGCGCGGAACAGATGGCGCTCACCTCCCCCGCCAGCGCCAGTTTGGTGCTGAGCCGGATGGCATCCACCGATGCCTGGCCGCAGATCTTGCTGATGCGGCAGGGAACCACCTCCCGATAGTCAAGGGGGACATCCATCACCCAGACGACGCCCGGCTGGCGTTTCGCCTCTTCCGACCGTCTGACGGTCCGGATTTCCACCTCCAGACCGATATGGTCCGCCACCCGCCGCAATAGCCCGACGGAGCCGATAAGCACCACGGGGGTCTGCGGCATCAACAGGTCGGTGGAGGCCACCTTAAGGCTTAATTCGGGGCCGGTACCCGCCGGATCGCCGACGGTAATGGCAATGGGCTTGATGGTTTTCATCTTGTCGCCTCCGGTTGTTCATCGAATCCCATTTTGCCGGGAGAGAGTATCCCGAGAGGATCCAGCGCCTGTTTAAGCTTAGCCAGTACCCGCAGGCTATCGCCATGTTCCCGGACCATCCAATGTTTACGCGCTTCCCCCACGCCGTGGTGATGGCTGATGGAACCGCCCTGCTCCAGCACCGTACGCATGGTGATGTCCCACACCTTGTTGAAACGGCTCTCCGCGTCCTGTTTGTTTTTACCGGTAATGAAAAAGATAAAGTAGATGGCGCCGCCGTTACTGTAGAAATGGGAATAATGGGCATAAGCGTTGTCTGCGTAGGGGGATATGGCATTCAGCACCTTGTCGTGCAGGGCTTCCAGCGTATGCCAGCCGGCGGCGATTTCGATGGCGTCGGCAAAATCAAAATCCCCGGCGTTGCCGCGATCCAGCCAACCTGCGTCATAGCGGGTTTTTTCCCATACTTCCCCTGGCGTCGAACCAAGATCGTCGCCGCCGTGAACAGCGGCGATTTTCAGGGATTCGGCCTGTTCGGCGGCGGCCACCGCCGGATTACCGTCGAAGGTCAGCACCAATAATGTCCGGTGGGCGGGCTCGATGCCGCTTTTTTCGAATATATGCACCGCTTCTTTTTCATCATAAAGCCGGATGACCGCAGGCATTAAACCGCTGTCCAGCAGTTGGCGCACCGCTTTCAGCCCATTGCCGATGCCCTCGAAAGCCACGCCGCGGAACAATTGGGAGCGGGCCAGCGGCAGGGTGCGCAGGGTGACGGCGGTGATGATGCCCAGCGTCCCTTCACTGCCCACGAACATCTGGGCGACGGAGGGACCGGTGGATGAACGCGGCGAACGCTGAGTATGGATAATGGCGCCGTCGGGCAGGACCACTTCCAGGGACGTGACAAAATTCTCGATGTTGCCGTATTTACTGCTGAAGGTGCCCGATGAACGGGTCGCCACCAATCCGCCGATGCTTGCCAGCGCCAGGGACTGGGGATAATGGGGCAAACGCCGCCCCGCCGCGTTGAGTATGTCCTCCAGATCCCCGCCCAATACACCTGAAGGCACGGTGACTTCACCGTTTTCCTCGTCCAGTTCGGGTTTGCCGTTCAGGCCGGACAGGTCTATACAAAGATAACCGCGCTGGTTTACCACGCCCCCCACGACCCCTGAACCGGCGCCGAACGGCACCACCGGAATATGATGCGCGCCGGCGAGTTTAAGCACCTGCGATACATCCCGGGCGGAACCGACCCGAATGACCGCCAGCGGCGTATGGATATTGAGTTCATTTTCCGACCACTTCGCCGCTATGGGCCAGCGATCGTGCGCCCTGGCTTGACGTGTTTCAAGGGAACTATCAATGACGCTCTGGGGCGCAAGCTTCTGCAACTCGTTAATGAGGGAGGCCGTATCGATACTGCCGGCTGCTTGACTGTTCATAAGAGTCCTTTATTTGTGGGTGGCTTCAAAATATTGACATAAGGTACGACATAACAGATTTATATTTACAGATTACTGTATATTGTTTATATCAGGTCGTCAAACGTGATATCAATCAAGGTGACAATGCTATGCCAATCGATACCGCCAATAATAAAGTTAAGCCACCATCGCAAAACAGGGCCACGCTACGCTGGATCATTTTAGGGATGACCGCACTGGTGTTGGTGCTGAACTATGCCGACCGCGCCGCCCTCGGCGTCGCCGGTCCCCATATCATTAAGGAGCTTGGTCTCAGCGGTACTCAGTTTGGACTGATCGCCAGCGCCTTCTTTTTCAGCTACTCGCCTTTTTCGTTTATCGGCGGTTGGCTGTCGGACAAATACGGTCCACGGAAAGTCATGGGCATCGCCGTGGCCTGGTGGTCTCTGTTCACCGGATTGACCGCCCTGGGCGGTACCTTCATCATCATGTTCATCATCCGTTTCCTGTTTGGTTTCGGCGAAGGCCCCCAGGGTTCGGTCTCGACAAAAACCATGCATAACTGGTTCCCCCAGCGGCAAATGTCCACCGCCATGGGCCTGGCCCAAGGCGCCACGCCCCTCGGGGGCGCCATTGGCACGCCGCTGGTGGTGGCGCTGATAGGTATCGCCGACTGGCGCTGGTCGTTTATCGTCCTGGGGATTCTCGGTATGTTCATCGCCGTCGCCTGGTTTGCCGTGGTGCGGGATCGTCCCGATCTGCATCCTTGGGCCACGCAGAGAGATATCGATTTGCAGCGGGAAAAGTTGACCCAACCCATCACCTCGCCGGATGAAAAGGGGCAACCATCCCTGGGGTTTTACTGCCGTATGCCGGTGCTGCTTGCTACTTCCATCGCGTTTTTTGGCTACGGCTGGGTGCTGTTTACCTTTCTGACCTGGTTTCCCATCTATTTATCCGAGGTGCGCGGCGTCGATCTGAAAGGCCTGGCCTTCGCCGGTTCGCTGCCCTGGGTATTCGGCGTCATCGGTTTCGCCAGCGGCGGATTTGTCTCCGACCTGCTGGCGCGCCATACCGGCAAGCCTATCGGGGCCAGATCGGCGGTCATCGTGATTGGCCTGGTGGCGACCGCAATCCAGTTCGCGTTTATCACCTACGTCGCCACCACGCTGGGCGCGGTGCTGTTAATGTCGGGGGTGGTCTTTTCCCTTTACATTACCGGGGCGCAATATTTTGCTATCATAGGCGACATTGTTCCCAGCCAGCGTCTGGGGGGGGTCATGGGGTTCGTCCACGCCATCGCCAACCTGTCGGGAATCATTTCACCAGTGGTGGCGGGTGAAATTATCGATCGCACGGGAAACTGGACACTGGTTTTCTTCACCGCGGCCGGCATCTGCTTGCTGGGCTGTATTTTGGTGTCGTTTTTCGGTCGTGAACGAAAAATAGAGGTGTATCTAAAAAGAAATGAATCAAAAAGCTGAACCTCTGATATCGCCCCGTGTTAAAGGCGATGTGGAATCCCCGCAACAACGGGCGACCGAAAGGGTCGCCCGCACCATTCTGGAAAGAAAAATCGGCGAGCGCCTGCCCAACGTCGGGGAGCTGAGGGTATCTATCGGCGTAGGAGCCGGCACCATTCAGAAAGCGCTGCAAGAATTGCAGAACGACAAGCTGGTCACGCTGACCTCCAAGCAGCGTCAAGGCACCTTTATCGTGGAGAAAAACCTGGGGGGCCTGTGGTCCAGGGCGGGATTTCATCCGCTGACGGTCATCATGCCGCTGCCCCTGAGCTGGGAATTCCAGGGCCTGGCCACCGGCCTGCGCGTGGCCCTGGATAATTACAATATTCCGTCTTCCTTTATTTTCGGCCATGGCTCCACCCAGCGGTCAAAAGCCCTGAGCGACTCGTTGTCCCATGTTGCGGTGATGTCCACCCATGCGGCCAAAAAGGTTATCGCCGCCAAACCGGCGTTTTTCATCCATACGACTTACTCCGCCGGCAGTTATTACGCCGCCGACTCGGTCATCGTCGTCGCCCGCGCCCCGCGCGATCAATTGCCAAAGACCCTGCGGGTCGGCATTGATCGCCTGTCCATCGATCATGCCATGCTGACACAGCTGGAATTTCCGGATAACGACTACGTGGACGTGACTTACGCACATATCCCCGCCGCTTTGATAAGCGGGGCCTGCGATGTGGCGGTGTGGCATCACTCGGCGTTCGGCCTCTCCCTTAATCACCAGGAACTGTTGACCTGGCCGCTTTCCCCTTCGGCCATGGCGTTATTGACCAACGAGATGTTTTCCGCCTCGCTGGTGATTGATAAAGGTAATACGGCGACGCGCGCGGTGCTGGATGAAATCAACATCGGCCAGGTGGAGAAAATCCAGCGCGAGGTTATTGAAGGGAAACGGCTGCCCACCTATTAGCGGGCAGTGAACCTGTTGACAAAGCGCATGATCGGGGCGGATGCGAAATCCTGAACGCGCCTTGAGCACATCCCGGCAGGCCCGATCCGCCTCAGATATCTTCCAAATCCAGGCCGCGGGTTTTCGGGCCGAAGATGGCGATAACCCCCATGACAATCAGCAGGCTGATGACGATAAAGATGATAACCCCCGTTACCCCGGTATGCTGCAGCAGCAGGCCGATGATGATGCTGCTGAACACTGTCGACAGCCGGCTGAAGGAATAACAGAAACCGACGGCGCGGGCGCGGATAAAGGTGGGGAAGACCTCCGACTGGTAGGAGTGGTAGCTGTAGGTCAGCCAGGCGTTGGACCAGGTGACCAGGAAGCCGCATAAAATAAGCAGCAGCGGATTATTCTGCACCGCGAACAGTGAACCGAAAATCACCGTCACCAGGCAGGATAAAACAATTTGCCATTTATTTTCCATTTTATCGGCATAGCGGCTGCACAGCAGGGAACCCAGCGGATACGCCAGGGTAATAAAAAAGGCATACAGCAGGCTGTGGGTAATGGTGGTGCCCCGGCCCGCCAGCAGCGCCGGCAGCCAGTTGCCGAAACCGAAAAAGCCGATGGCCTGGAAAAAGTTCATCACCGACAGCATCAGAGTACGGCTGCCATAGGGCGCAGCCCAGATATCCCTGAAGGTACCGACCTTCGCCTTGGCCGGCGCCCCGCCCTGGTCCTCATCGCGCTGGGGAAACTCAGCGGCGGCGGTGATGCCGCAGCGCTTTTCCATTTCCAGCATCACCTGGCGCGCTTCCCGGTAGCGCCGCTGTTGAATCAGCCAGCGCGGCGATTCCGGCAGCTTCTTGCGCACGACCCAGATAATCAGCGACGCCACGGCGCCGGCAATCACCACATAACGCCAGCCGGTCAAGCCGAGAATGGTTT
Source organism: Sodalis sp. dw_96 (assembly GCF_018449575.1). Taxonomy (GTDB): domain Bacteria; phylum Pseudomonadota; class Gammaproteobacteria; order Enterobacterales; family Enterobacteriaceae; genus Acerihabitans. The sequence goes on from NZ_JAAVUT010000008.1 coordinate 67,111, forward strand.
GCGGCACCAGCCACCAGGACATTAACGCCACCGTAGGCACCGAGAGAAACTGGATGAAAAACGAGAAGGCGAACGCCTTGGTGCGCAGACCGGCCGGTGTCCATTCCGCCAGGTAAGTATCTATGGTGACCAGTTCGATGCCCAGCCCCATCCCCACCAGGAAACGCAGGAAAATGATCCACTCGGCCTGCTGCTGAAAGGCCAGGCATAAGGAGAACAGGCCGTACCAGGCCAGGGCGAACATAAAGGTCAGCCGGCGACCGAACCTGTCTGCATAGGGACTGAGCAGACTGGCGCCGATAAACAGGCCGAGGAAGGTGGCTGAGGCGAATGCCGCCTGATCGGATACGCCGAAGACCCCCTGCGGGCCGATGTGGAAAATCCCTTCCGCCACCAGCCCGCCGCTGATATAGCCGGTTTGAAACAGATCGTATAGCTCGAAGAAACCCCCGAGGGCCAACAGTACGATAAAACGCCACAGGCCGGCCGAGGCGGGCAATGCATCAATGCGTACCGATAAATCTTCTTCATGTATCGTTAATGGGGCCGCTATCCCGGCATGGGGGGCGTACGCGTCACTCATTGTTAACCCTGCCACAACATAAAAAATAATGTTTCATGATAATGGCTCTTGAGTGGAATTATCTCTTTATATTAGAGTTAGTTCCAAAAAATTTAGCATAAAATACTGTTCAATTAAATTTACTCATATAATCCTTCAGGGCATGACATCAAAATGAAAGGGAATCGGCCGCATCGGCAAGGAAATCGGCGACAGCGTCGGGACGGGACAACATCGGGACATGGCTGCTCTTTAACTTAAGGGTCTTCGCCCCCAGTTTTTGCGCCGAGTCGCGCTGAACCTTAGGGGGAATGGTTTGGTCGTTTTCAGCGACGATATACCAGGAGGGTTTGGCGCGCCAGGCGGCGGTGGTGATCAAATCGTCAAAACACCGGGCGGCCAGCGGTCCCTGGGTGGCGAAAACCACGTCTGCCTCCTCTTGGGGAATATCGCCGGCAAAATATTTGCGCACCCCTTCACGGGACATCACAAGATACTCTTCGCCGCAAGGCTCGATTTCGGCGGTGCCGGGCATCGGCGGATAATCCTGCCACCAATCATTAAAGCTTTTGCCGCTGTCGGGCGCGCCGGCGGCAACATAAACCAATCCCGCCACCTGCGGATGATTGCCCGCTTCGGTGATCACCCCGCCGCCCCATGAATGGCCGGCGAGCAGAACCGGACCGTCCTGCATTTCTATCATCCGCACGGTGGTTTCCACGTCATCCGCCAAAGAACTCAGGGGATTTTGCACCGCGATGGACTTGATTCCCCGGGCGGTCAGCCGGGGGATAACCTTGGCCCAGCTCGAACCATCGGCAAAGGCGCCGTGAACCAACACGATATTTTTTATAGATGAGCCCATGGGCGTTCTCCTAGGTCAACAGGTCGGTGAGAGTGTCATACGTCAGCGTGGGCAGACGTTACGCTCAGTGGCTAACCTTGGTAACCGTGGTTTAATCTCTTTTTTCTGTCAAGAACGCCCCTGTTCACGCCCGGCACCCATCCTCCCCTGAGTCCTTGGTGGGTATTAAGAGAGGCGGATGAGTAATCCGCTGTATTGCCTCAGAAAAGAAACCCGCCCCCATCGCCCGTTTCTCCTTGCCGCGGGGGAATTCACCTTCTCCGCGGGCAAAGAGTCTATAAACCAGGGAAACAAACCCGCCCCGATGGGCGAAGCGTCATATGATCCCATTCCCGGCCCCAAGGCGCGCTCCGTAAAATCCCGCCGCCCCGGGTTTTAACCGACCGTGCGGTTCGCACATTTTGGCAAAGAAATCAGCCTCTATTTACTCTCCGTTGATATTCAGTGGAACTTCTTTTTGAAAGAATGTAGCCAGCAAATTATTAATGAAATTCATTAATTAATTAATATAAATATTCGGGCATAACATGTATCAACTGAGAATCCGCGCCTTATTAAGCGCCCTTTGGTGCCAGATAGGCTTGCTCACCTTGCTGCTGGTGGGTTCGCGCTATTTTATGTTTCACATTTTTGTCGATCCGCGGCAAATTATCGGCCATGCCGCGGCCATTGAGCATATGTGGTTGACCGGCATACGTTTTGATTTACGGGTCGCGGCTATTTTGCTCTCCCCCTGCCTGATAGCCGGCCTGCTTATTGCCGCCAGGGAAAAGGGCTGGCCATGGCTGGCACGCTGCGCGCGGGCTTATCTCGGCCTGGTGGCGTTCGTGGTCATTATGGTATCAATCATTAATTTTTATTATTATCAGACATACCATGACTTTATCGATATTTTTGCTTTTGGCCTGGTGGACGACGAATCCAGCGCGGTTATCAAGAGCATTTGGCAAGATTATCCGATCCTCAGGGGACTGCTGGTGGCGATGGCGATCACCGCCTTTGATATCGCCCTGACCCGGCATTTTTTAACGCCCCGCCGCCGGCCGGAAAAATCCCGCTGGCCGGTGGGCCTGTTTGCCCTGTATTTATTCTTGACCCTGCTGCTGTTCGCCGTCATGGCGCGCGGCGGTATCGCGACGTTCCCGCTGCGCCGCAACGACTCGCAGATCTCCACCATCACCGCCCTGAATAAACTCACGCCCAACGGTTTGATCGCCTTATCCTGGGCCGTGGGGGATCATAACCTGGATGTCAGGTTCACACCGGTTTCCCATCAGGCCGGCACGGTCTTGTTGCGGCAGTCCGGTTTGGATTCGCTGGACGCCCGCACTCCCGTCAACCCATGGCTTGCGGATCATAAACCCAACGTGGTGATGGCCCTGATGGAAAGTATGGGCAGTAATATGCTTGTGTTTGATCATATGCCGGACAACGATTTGCTCGGCGCGCTGCGCAAGCCTTTTGCCACCGATTTCGTCTTTCGCCGTTTCGTTTCGGAAGGCAACGGCACCGCGCCGTCCTTCGCGGCGCTGTTCTTCCACAGCCCGGTACAGAATATCAGCCACTCTTCCGCCCAGCAGGTGCCGTTAAGGGATACGCCTTTCGCCCTGTATAAAAAGGCCGGTTATAAAGTCATTTTTATCACCTCAGGCAGCTTGATGTGGCGAAATCTGGGCAATTACCTGCCCTACCAGGGAGTGGATCAGGTTTTCGGCCAGGAAACCCTGGAGTCCCTGTATCCCGAGTCCAGGCATGAGGTGACGGACTGGGGAGTACCGGATGATTATGCTTTTCGCCTGGCGGCCAAATTATTGGCCGAGGCCACGCAACCAACATTTATCACTATATTGACCGTGACCAATCATCCGCCATATATCGTGCCCCCGCACTATCACCCCAATCCGGTATTCGCGTCGGCCCAAATGATGGCGCATGCCGAAGTCCCGCAGCAGGCCCAGGAAAATATTCTGCGAACCTATCAGTACGGCACCGACTCACTGGGGGAGTTTATCGCGACGATAAAAAGCTCTCCTCTTGGGGATAACACCCTGATCGCCGCCAGCGGCGATCATCAAATGCGCCGCTTAAGGGCCTTTAATCCCCGGGAACAATTCCTGGATCGGGCCGTCCCGTTTTATCTCTACGTTCCGAAGGTCATCCTGGACAACAGCCCGTGGCGCTATGACCCGTCCCGCATCGGTTCACACAAAGACATTTTGCCGACCCTCTATGCCTATTCCCTGGCGGATACGCCTTATCAGGCGCTGGGGGGCAGGAATATGCTGGCGCCATCGGATGACGGCAGCCGGGCCTTTGGTTACAACGTTGACTTGTGGGTTGACTCACAAGGCGTCTATCCGCTCACCGGCCGGCCGGCGTTTTATCCCTGGACAAAAGACGGCGGCCTGACCCTGCAGACCGAGGCCGGACCGGTGGATAAATCGCGGATGCAGCGCTTTACAGCCTACCCCGCGTTACTGCGCTGGCAATTGAATGCCAAGATAAAAGGCTTCACGGATTGAGACGGCCTTTTAATCTTCCCAGGTCTGGATAGCGTTAAAGCGATGGGCGCCATTGGCCATTACCACGGTGTTTTTACCCCGCCGCTTGGCCTGATAAAGAGCGATATCGGCCTGATGGATACAGGTCATCAGGTCATCCCCGGCATGATACATGCCGACCCCGATAGAGGCGGTGAGTTTAAACGGCTGTGGCGAATTGGCCAGAAACAGCGCATTGGCAATGGCATTACGAATGCGCTGGCAAACCTGGTATACCGTCAGCGGATCCGCATTGCGGATAAAAATCAGGAATTCCTCGCCACCGTAGCGACCGATGAAATCCTTGCTGCGGGTGGTAACACGAAAAATATCGGCGACCTCAAACAGCAGCCGATCGCCGATCAGGTGACCGTAACGATCGTTCACCCCTTTAAAATCATCCAGATCGATAAGTCCAACGCCAAAAGATTGGGTTTCCGACGCCAGTTTGATAATTTCCTGATCGATTCTTTTACGGTTATTGAGGCGGGTGACGCTGTCAATCAGGGCGAAGTCTTTCATGGCAATACTGGCTTCGACATAGTCTTTTTTCACCACCAGGGCAAAATAGGTGATAAAAAAACACAGGCACTCCATTAATGGCTGAATCAGAAACGGTCTATTCAGAAACGGCTTTTTAAAGAACGAAGAGAACCGGGGCGGATGGTCCAGCGCCGGATGTAACAGGCGGATAAAGCCATAGTGCCATGCAGGATTCAGCAGGAACAACGAGCCTAACCGGCAGACCAAAATAATAAACGCAATGGACAGGGCGATGACAATGGGCCTTTTCCGCCATACTTTTCCGGCGAAAAGCATCAGGAACGCCAGCGAGATAGCGAGCTTATCGGTTAAAGGGACGCCGTGGCTGGCCAAGGTCATGACCAAGGCAATCATCCCGCTTAGCCAGCCACCGAGAATAGTGGTGAGAATAACCGGCAGCGCGGCGAATCCGCCTAAGGCCGTTTGGGGCAAGATAGCGTTCGGGAGCAAAAAACAAAGGGAAACACCGCCTCCCGCCAGACCGAAAAATAATCGTTTTTTATAAGATGAGTCACAAGAAAATGCTTTATGTTGGCTGAGGAAAAAATAAGCTAAGGATAGCGTGGCATAAATAATACAGGCGGTAACATAGACAGAAAGACCCAGTGTCAAAATTCCCATTCCTGGCACCTTAATTAAATAATAACAATTCCGCAATATTTTATTATCGATTTTGATCGATTATTATTTAATTTTCTCCTACACCGAATAACCTTTTAATAGGGTTCATTACCTATAAGCCTAGGTTGAAGATATAGGGAAAGAGACACGTCGTTAATCATGAAGTAAACACCCTAGGAATTGATTAAGCTAATCGTTTATATCGACCATAAAAGTTAAAACGATAGATATAATCTATCAATTCTAATCTAACTATTGTTTTAAACGATCAAAAAATGCAATTTGCTGTTTTTTTAACCAGTTATTATCAGCACGTTTATCCTTATAAAAACGGTTAACCGGCGTTTAACACAAAAAAAAATCGGAAATAAAGGATCAATTCGACCAGTATTCCTAAACATTTTTATTGCCGGCAGGAGAACGGATGATAATTAGGCGGTAGGATGCGTGTTTTTTTATTCACCATGTCCGGGATTCGAAAAAAATATGAGATGGCAGTCTTGTTTTAATCAAAAGACCTTTTTTGATAAAGTATGGATTAAATTATTTATTCATCCGGGAGAAAACTTCGTCCCGAATGAATATTGATATTTATCTTAAAAAGATTTATATCACATACAAAAACAAATAGGCAATATTTTATACTGCCGATCACAGAACAAAAAAGCCATGGCTGCCGTCCCGCTCCAACTGAGCCACCAAACCCAGCTCCCAGGTGATATAGTCCTGCATCGCCCGGGGGGAGTTGTCGGTACCTTCATAGGGCCGACGGTAGCGCCTGGGTAAAGGGCGCGGTCCCTGGGAAGCCGCGCCATCCGGCGGCAAATCGGGCACCGGCGGGACCCAGGGACCGGACGCGGTAACAACAGCATCCTCCCCGTCAAGCACCCACACCTGCCAGCCCATCTGTGCCAGCCAGGAGGCGGTCATGTCGGCACGCACCCGATTTCGGTCGTCCGTCAGGACAATACGCGCTCCGCGAACGCCGACGTAGTGATCGGTCTCCTGCACCAGCTGTCCGCCGGGGACAGAACGAGCCGCGGGCAAATGGCCGGCGGCATACTCTTCCGGCTGCCTCACATCAAATAGATAGGTGGTGCGATCCGGCTGCGCCAGCCAGCGTTGCAGCTCGCTGGCGGAGGCGCGTTTCACCCCGGCCCGTTCCGCCAGCCGTCTAGCGGCAACGGCGGCCGTTTGTCGCGCCGCTTCGCTCGCGGAGGGATAACGCCGCCGCTGATGGTGCTCCAGCGGCAGCCCTGCCAGCATCCAGCCGATAGTGCCGTTGCGCAATGCCGCCACCGGATTGGGCAGGCCGGCGTTAATCAGCGACTGGGCACCGATAATGCCGCGGGTACGTCCGGCGCAGTTGACGATAATACGGGTGGATGGCGACGGCGCGAGATCCCGTGCCCGCAACACCAGCTCCGCCCCCGGCACGCTGATGCTGCCGGGGATATTCATGGTCTGGTATTCATCGAAACGCCTGACATCCAGCACCACCACATCGGCTGAGGCGTCCAGCAGCGGTTTCAGTTCTTCCGCCGCCAGGGACGGGGTCTGCCGGCTGTGCGCCACCAGTTCGCCGAACGCCTTGCAGGGGGAGTTGACGTCAATAAACAGTTCGCCACCCGCCGCCGTCCAGCCGGCCAGTCCGCCCGCCAGTAGAGCCACATCCGGGTAACCCAGCGCCCGTAACCGGTGCGCGGCCGCAGGCGCCGCGCCCTCGCCGTTATCATACAGGGTCACCGGGACGGAGCGCCGGGGGATACGCGCCAGAATATCCTCTTCCAGCCGGGACAGGGGAATATTGGCGGCGAATAGCGGATGCCCTTCAGCATAAAACGCTTCCTCGCGCACGTCCACCAGCGCCACTTCCTGCCGGTTCAGCAATGCCCGGCGGATATCGTCCGCCTGCCGGTGGGGGAAAAGAGTGTTGGTCATGGGATCAACTCCAGAATGATATCAATACAAAAATGGATGATGAAGTTTCTCTACCCTAAATAATTACCCTAAATAATTACCCTAAATAATTCGAGTCGCGGGAAGGCGGCAATGACGGGTTTAGACCCTACATAATTCGAGTTGCGGGAAGGCGGCATGGCTGCGTCAGCCATTGGCGAACCTGTCGCTGAGGGCCAGCCGCTGTAATTTACCCGAACCGCCCCGGGGTAATGCCTCGACGATATAAAAACGCGCCGGCACTTTATAGCTCCCCAGCCGCTCCAGGCACCATGCCCGCAATCCGGCCTCATCCAACGCCATGCCGCTGTGCAATACCAGCGCCGCCGCGATGTTTTGACCGTAGTCGGCATCGGGTATGGCAAAAGCGGCGGCTTCACGAAGGCAGGGGAAATCAGCCAGCGCCTCGTCAATTTCACGCGGGGCGATATTTTCGCCGCCTTTGATAATGATTTCTTTCATGCGCCCGGTAATAAAATAGAATCCTCGCGGATCGCGATAGCCCAAATCGCCGCTATGCAGCCATCCCCTGCCGTCAATGGCCGCCGCGGTTTGCGGTCTGTCCCGATAATAGCCCGCCATGATATTCGGGCCGCGCAGGAGAATCTCGCCGCGGTTGTTATCGCCCAGAAGCTCCCCGCCGGCGCCGGCAACCGCGGCCTCAATGCCGCAGGGCAAACCGACGCTGCCATACACCCGGTCGTTATGGGGATTGCAAAAAGCCAACGAGCCGGATTCCGTCATGCCCATGCCTTCGATAACCGGTATGCCGAACCGCTGCTCGAACTGCCGGTGCTGGGTAGGCGACAGCGGCGCGGAGGCGGAACGGGCGAATTTAACCCAGGGATAGCCTGGGTTGCCGGCAGAGATGCCTGCAGAGTTGCCGTCAGGCTTTCCGTCGCGGTTGTTGTCGCGGTTGTTGTCGCGGTTGCCGTCGCGGTTATTGTCGCCGTTGCCGTCGGGATTGTTGTCGGGAGCGCCGTGCAGGAGAAAGGCTATCATAGTGGGCACCAGGTTGAGCCAGGTACAGCGATAACGCTCCACCATGTTCCACCAGCGGGAGACGGAAAAACGCCCCGGCGCCACCAGACTGCCGCCGGTGACAAAAGGAACCAGCGTTCCAATGATCTGGCCGTTAATGTGATAAAGCGGCAATGCGCACAGCAAGCGGTCCCGCGCCGTAAGGTGATGCCAGCGCGCGATGCGCTCCGCCGCGGCCAGCACATTGCCGTGGGTCAGAACCACCCCTTTGGGTTTGCCGGTGGTGCCCGAGGTATAAATCAGGAGAGCCGGGGTATGGGCGTTCAGCAACCGCTGATGAGTGGTCAGGTCACCGGCCTGGCGTGAGTTAGGGGTAATCGCGTCATCGGCCTGGCGCAAGTCATCGGCCGGGTGGGAGTGATGGCTAATCGGGTCATTGATCGGCTGCGGCGGTAAATCCTCCGAATCCAAGTGGTCCCGGTCGCTGGCCGGCATATCCCGTTCGCGGATAACCATCACCGGACGCTCCGCCCGCGGCAGGCTGTTTAGCACCCCCCGCAGGCGGGGGGCATAGTCCCGGCAGGTCATTACGATTTTAGCCCCGCTGTGGGCGATGATCCACGCCAGGGCGGTGTCGGCGGCCAGCAAACTCAGGGGCACCGGCACGTAACCGTTCAGCATGCATGACAGGCAGAGTGTCACGGTGTCAAATCCACCGGGCAGCAGCAGCGCGATATGATCTCCCGGCAGTCGCCCTGCGGCCCGTAGACCCCGTGATTGACGCCGGGCGGCCAGGGCCAGTTGCCCGAAGGTGAGGGTGCGCTCCGTCTCCGGGCAAATCAGGAAAACCCGATCGGCGCCCTCCCGCAGATGCCGGGCCATAACCGCCGGCAGCGAGTCGGCGGCGTATACTGCCGCTTCGCCGGTCCCGGCATTGTCCAACGCCCCTTCCTCGGCGCCGATACCGTTTACAGGTACTTCGCCAAAGCCGTTCACCCTTGCTTCGCCGACGTCGTTCACGGCTGTTTCCTGCGCAGATAGTCGCCGAACAGCATATCCAGCGAGGGGATATCTTCCTCTATGGGGGTGGAGATACGGACCTTGTTAAAAAAGTGCCGGTAATTCAGATTGTCAGAGAAATGATTTTTGCCCCAGGTGCCGCATCCCAGGGTAAGGGTGAAGGGCAATCCGTTATTAAAATTGCCCCCTGCGGCAAAGCAGTGGGCTTGATTGACAATAACGCGGCTCACCGGCAGGGTGAGTCCCGCCGCCAGCGCCTCAGCCGGATCGGTGCCGTGCAGGCCGACGGAGTGGCCGGCCCCTTGCCAGGCATAGAGCGCCCTGACGCGGTCACAGGCCTGATGGAAATCATCCGCCCGATAAGCGGTTAATACCGGCGAGAGTTTTTCACCGGAAAAGGGAAAGCGTTCCCCCACCCCCTGTTCCTCAACGATGAAAAAAGCGGCTTTCCGGCAGGCCGGTCGCGATAATCCGGCCGCGTCGGCAAGGAACTGCGCGGAACGGCCCACCAGATCCCGCGCCAGCTTGCCGCTGCCGTCGGGCCAAAGGACCTGCTGCAGCCGGGCTTTCTCCTGCGCCGTCAGCACCACGCCGCCCTGTTCCGTCAGGGCGTCCAGCATCGGCCGGTAGCGGCCGGCCAGGATAATGACGCTGTTTTCGGCGGAGCAACTGGTGGCATTATCAAAGGTTTTTGATTCGGCAATCTTGCGGGCGGCGGCCGGTAAATCCGCCGACTCACTGATAATCGCGGCCACATTGCCGACACCGACGCCGAAAGTCGGCGTGCCGCTTTGCGTGGCGGCCCGGACATTGGCCTGGGATCCGGTGACGATCACCAGATCCGCCGCGCTCATCAGCTGCCGCGTGTGTTCGCGGCGGACCGGGACAGGCAGCATCTGCACCAGATCGTGGGGAACCCGCAGGACATCCAATTCGCGGTAGATATACTCCAGCAACCGGGCGCAGCTGGCGGCCCCTTTCGGCGACGGCGCCACGATAACGGCGTTGCGGCATTTCACCGCGTTGATAATATTGTTGATGACCGTGGCCACCGGGTTGGTGGAAGGAGTAACGGCGGCCACTACCCCCACTGGCCGCGCAATCTCGATAATCCCGCGCCGCGGATCCTCGCCGATGACGCCGACGGTTTTTTTTCCGTGCAGATCTCGCAGCAGCCCCAGCGTCTTGCGATGATTTTTGATAATCTTGTCGTCGACATTACCCAGGCCGGTATCCTCTACCGCCAGGGTCGCCAGGGCGCGATTATTGTCGGGATTCACCACCGCCCATCCCAGGGCGCTCACCACTAAATCGATCTGTTCCTGGCTATAATCCTCTATCCGCCGCTGCGCATCCCGCGCCCGGCTTACCAAGGAGGCGATCAGCCGGGCCGATTCGTCTTGCGCATCATCCGAAGCGCGGGAGGACGGACAGGGTGCCGCCGGATTCATTTCGCGGCGGCCGGCTGCCAGACCGGCACCGCCTGGGCGTCAATATGCTTGGGCAGCAATCCCGCGGCAAAAAACGCGTCGGCGATGCGCTGCTGTTCGCCGAGGCTGTCGCGGGTCACCGGTTTAACCTGATAGGTGCGATGGGCATTGGCCTGTTCCACGGTGGCCACGTCCAGATTACCCCATAGCGGCCCCAGCAGCTTCGCCGCATCGGCGGGATGGGACTTGACCCAGCCGCCGGTTTGTTCCAACTGACGATAAATCAGGTCCAGGATCTCGGGATGTTGCCGCGCGTAGGAAGTGGACGACAGGTAATAACGCTGATAGCTGGCCAGTCCCTGCCCCGGCGCCAGAACGCGGGCATGCTGCCGGCGCTCGGCGCTGGCGACGAAGGGCTCCCAGGTGACCCAGGCATCCACCTGGCCGGTTTCAAACGCCGCCAGGCCATCCGCCGGGGTCAGGTACGCCGGGGTGATATCATGGAATGTCAGGTGGGCCTTCGCCAGGGCGACGATCAGTAAATAATGGCTGCCCGCCGCTTTGGTGACCGCGATACGTTTCCCTTTCAAATCTTCCAGGGTTTTCAGCGGCGAGTTCTGCGGCACCAGAATAGCCTGGGCATCCGGCGAAGGCTCTTCACGGGCAAAATAGGTCAAATCGGCGCCGGCCGCCTGGGCAAATACCGGCACGGTATCCGCCACATCGGCGGAGATATCCACACTGCCGATATTCAGGGCTTCCAGCAGCGGCAGGCCGCTGGAAAATTCATACCAGCTGACTTTTATCCCCCGGGGGGCCAGTTCTTTTTCCAGCGTGCCCTGTAATTTCAATAGGGTCAATAAGGTGGAGGATTTTTGATAACCGATACGCAGGGCGGTTTCCGCCCGGGCATTGAATTGAATCAATAAAGCCAATAAAGGAACGATGACAAAAATAAGACGGCGCAAGGTAAACGTAAAGCGAGACATAACGATATCCGACGAGAATGAGTAATAATAAGCTCCAAGAGTTGCCCGATACTGTCAAAGTATATAATCAACTTTAGATAGTCTTTTTTATTGTTTAAAACCCGGCACGGACGCAGGCCGATCCAGCAGGCTTTTCTAAACGGTAAAAACGCCCCGAACCGCCGCCGCGTCAGTCTATTGTCAACAGCAAGGCCCTTTTTGACAAACATATATATAACATTTTTACTTTATTATGGACTTTTTATACCGGCTATTAACAGTGTCTCGGCGCTCTATACTTTCTTTATTCTTTTAGCAAAATACTGTCTATCCAAAGCTGAAAATAACATTTACCGAATGATTTATCTCGCTGTTAGGATTTTTTATTAATAAAAGAATGGCGATTAAACATCGTCTCTATTGACGCCGGTTTTACCGGTGAAACATAGCGGCGAATCGTCCGATGCGGCACCTTACAGGAGCACGGGATGAAGCGCATTACCCTCAAGCTTTCAGAACGTCTGGCGCCCTGGCTGCTGCCGGTATTATTAATGGCGTCCTGGCAGCTGGCGGTGAGCGCCGGCTGGCTGTCCAGCCGGATCCTGCCGGCGCCGAGCGCGGTCATCACCGCGGCCTGGCGGTTAATATACAGCGGCGAGTTATGGCAGCATCTGGCCATCAGCAGTTGGCGCGCCGCGGTGGGTTTCGCCATCGGCGGTTCCATCGGCCTGCTGCTGGGATTTATCACCGGCCTGTCCCGCTGGGGGGCTCTGCTGCTGGACAGTACGGTGCAAATGATCCGCAACGTGCCGCATCTGGCGCTGATCCCGCTGGTGATTTTATGGTTCGGCATTGATGAAACGGCAAAGATTTTCCTGGTGGCTCTCGGCACGCTGTTCCCCATTTACCTCAATACCTATCACGGCGTGCGCAATGTGGACGCCGGCCTGGTGGAGATGGCCCGTAACTACGGGCTGTCGGGGTTCTCGCTGTTTTATCAGGTCATCCTGCCCGGCGCGCTGCCCTCCATACTGGTGGGGGTCCGTTTCGCGCTGGGTTTCATGTGGCTGACGCTGATTGTGGCGGAAACCATATCCGCTAATTCGGGTATCGGCTATCTGGCCATGAACGCCCGTGAATTCCTGCAAACCGACGTAGTGGTGGTGGCGATTATTTTATACGCCATCCTCGGCAAGGTGGCGGACAGCGCCGCCCGTGCGCTGGAACGTATCTGGCTGCGCTGGCATCCGGCTTACCAGAAGACAGGAGCAGCGGCATGAGCGTCAACGTCTACCCGGTCAATCGCGGTATCCCCCTGGCGGTGCGCCGGTTGGAGAAGTCTTTTCACGGCCGCCGGGTATTGGAGGCGGTGGATCTCGCCATTCCCGCCGGCCAGTGTCTGGCCATCGTCGGCCGCAGCGGCTGTGGCAAAAGCACCCTGCTGCGTCTGCTGGCCGGTCTCGACAGGCCGGACGGCGGGGATCTCTCCTCCGGCAATACCCCGCTGCGCGCCAGTCAAAACGACATCCGGCTGATGTTCCAGGATGACCGGTTATTACCCTGGAAAAAGGTCGTGGACAATGTCGGTCTCGGGCTGGGCAAAGACGGACGGGAGCGCGCCCTGGCCGCCCTTGACACCGTCGGCCTGGCCGGGCGGGCGGGCGACTGGCCTTCGGCCCTGTCCGGCGGGCAGAAGCAGCGGGTGGCGCTGGCACGGGCATTGATTCACCGTCCGCGCCTGCTGCTGCTGGACGAACCCCTGGGGGCGCTGGATGCGTTAACCCGGATCGAAATGCAGCGCCTGATCGAAACCCTGTGGCAGGAACAGGGTTTTACCCTGCTGCTGGTGACCCATGATGTACATGAAGCGGTGACCCTGGCGGATCGGGTCATCCTGCTGGAGCAGGGCCATATCGGATTGGATATCGCCATCGATTTGCCACGCCCCCGCCGCCACGGGCAGGCCCGGCTGGCGGCATTGGAAAGCGAAATTCTGGAACGCATCTTTTCCAGCGGCGTTCAGGGCGCGCAGGTCGGCGGCACATTGCGCTCCGGGGCGAATTAAACAGTATATTTCATGCCGCAGGGAGGTTGGCTGCATTCGTTCACCCGAATCACTTACCAGAGTAAGCTCATCGGGCTTCTCTCTTTTGCCGCCTTCCTGCAACTTGAAATCTATAGGGTATACACTTTTTTTATTCATGGACTAAGGCAGGTTATCACGTGAATCAGGAAGCCCTGGTGCTCTCGCCGCAGGAAGCGCGGCTGCTTCATCCCGCCCCCCTCCCCGCGGCCACGGACAGAACCCATCGCCTGCTGGCCGGTATACAGCATGCCAAACCGGCGGTTGATGTGGAACGGGCGCGCTATTTCACCGAGTCCATGGCGAACACGGAAGGGGAATTATTGGTCCTGCGCTGGGCGAAAGCGATGTATCACATCGCCGGGCACATCCAGGTGTATATCGACGAGGATCAGCTGATTGTCGGCCGGGCCGGCAAACCCGGCCGCTACGGTATTCTTTATCCGGAACTGGACGGCGATTTCCTGGAGCGGGCGCTGGAACAGCTGCCCCGGCGAGTCGAATCGCCGTTTACCGTCGAACCGGCGGAAGTGGACATCGTCAAACGGGTGATATCCCCCTACTGGCAGGGCAAAACCTACCATGAAGACCTGGCCCGCGCCCTGCCCGATGAGACGCTGCGCCTCACCTACGATCCCGCCGACGCCCTGACGTCCCGTTTTATCGTCAACGAAACCTCGTCGTTCCGGTCTTCCATCCAGTGGGTGCATGATTACGAAAAAGTGCTGCGGCTGGGGTTCAAGGGTATCAAGGAGGATGCACAGCGCAGGCTGGCGGCGTTGGATCCCTTCGATCCGCTGGACAATGTTGAAAAGGCACCGTTCCTGCGGGCGATTATCCTCAGCGCCGAGGCGGTGATTCTCTGGGCCGGACGCCATGCCGCGCTGGCGCGGGATCTGGCGGCGCGGGAACAAAACCCCCGGCGTCGGCAGGAGCTGGAGGCCATCGCCGAGCGGTGCGACTGGGTGCCGGAACACCCGGCTCGGGATTTCCGCGATGCGCTTCAGGCGCAGTGGTTTACGCAGATGTTTTCCCGTATGGAGCAGAAAACCGGCACCATTATCTCCAACGGCCGCATGGATCAGTACCTTTACCCCTATTACCGGCGGGATGTGGATCGCGGTCTGCTGACCGAGGAACAGGCGCTGGAGTGGCTGGCCTGCATGTGGGTTGCCATGGCGCAGTTCGTCGATTTGTATATTTCCCCCACCGGCGGCGCCTTCAATGAAGGCTATGCCCATTGGGAAGCGGTCACCATCGGCGGCCAGACGCCGGAAGGCCAGGACGCCACCAACCCGCTGTCTTATCTGTTCCTGCGATCGAAGCGGGAATTCCCGTTGCACTATCCCGATCTGGCGGCCCGCATCCATAGCCGCACCCCGCCGCGTTTTCTCTATGAAGTGGCGCAAACCATCAAGGACGGCGCCGGGTTCCCGAAACTCATCAACGATGAGGAGGTGGTGCCGCTGCTGCTGGCGAAGGGAGCCTCTTTCAGCGAGGCCTATGATTTTGCGGTATCCGGCTGCGCCGAGTGCCGCATGCCGAACCGAGATACCTATACCAGTCCCTGTGCCTATATCAACTTCCCGGCGGCGCTGGAAATGACGCTGTACAATGGCCGGATGAAACGCTACGGCGGGGAACTGCTGGGGCTGGAAACCGGCGATGCCGATGCGTTCGCCGATTGGGAGGCATTCTGGCAGGCCTATATCAAACAGCATATTAATTTTCTCCGCCATGCCTTTATTCAGCAAAAAATCATCATTGATTTACGCGCCAGACATTTTGCCTGGCCGCTGGGTTCCGCTCTGCACGACCTGGCGATGAACGCCTGCAAGGATATCCATCAGCCGGATATCGACGGCGGTATCGATTTGGGTTATTTCGAGTTTATGGGCTACGGCACGGTCATTGATTCGCTGGCAGCGATAAAAAAATGGGTTTATGACGAAAAGCGTCTTTCCATGGGGCAATTGCTGGAGGCGCTGGCGGACGATTTCAACGGCCATCCCGCTATCCGCGCCCTGCTGCGGGATGCGCCCAAATACGGCAATAACGATCCCTACGCCGATGATATCGGCAAGGCCCTGGACAAAATCTGCCTGGAATTTACCCGGCAATACTCCCGCTCACTGGGGGTCCATATGGATCTGCGCCTGGTGCCTTTCACCTCCCATGTGCCGTTCGGTAAGGTGGTGCACGCCACCCCCAACGGACGCAAGGCCTATAGCCCGCTATCGGACGGTTCGTCGGCTTCCCAAGGCTGCGATAGCCAAGGCCCCACCGCCGTGCTGCTGTCCAATTACCACACCAAGAATTATCAGTTTCGCGAGCGCGCCGCCCGGTTGCTCAACGTCAAATTCACCCCCTCGGTGCTGGCGGGCGAAGCGGGCACCCGCAAGCTGTGCGATTTTATCAAGGTCTGGTGCGATCTGAAGTTATGGCATATCCAGTTCAACGTCATTAACCGGCAAACCTTGCTGGCGGCCAAAGCCGACCCGGAGCGTTTTCGCGGACTGATTGTCAGGATTGCCGGTTACAGCGCCTATTTTACCGACCTTTCGCCGGACCTGCAGGACGATTTGATTGCCAGAACCGGCCATGAAATCTTCTGAGCGGGCCGCCGGCTCTCCGGCGGGCGAAGAGGGGTATGTTTTCAACATACAGCGCTATTCACTGCATGACGGAGACGGCATCCGCACGCTGGTCTTTTTGAAAGGCTGCCCGCTGCGCTGCACCTGGTGCAGCAATCCCGAATCACAGGGATTGCTGCCGGAAATCACGTTTGATGGGAGAAAATGCCTCGGGGAGGACTGTGGTTTTTGCCTCGCACAATGCCCTTCCCATAGCCTGGCTTTTGATGCCCACGGGGTGATGCGGCTGGAGACGGACACCTGCCGACAGTGCCTGCAATGCGTACCCGCCTGTCCCACCCATGCCCTGCACGCTTTCGGCCAACGGATTACCGCGCGGGAGGTGATGGATATCGTCGAGGCCGATAGCCTGTTTTATGCGCGCTCCCGGGGCGGCGTCACCCTCAGCGGCGGCGAACCCCTGATGCAGGCGGACTTCGCCCTGTCCTTGCTGCGGGAAGCCGGAAAACGTCATATCGATACCCTGCTGGAAACCTGCGGCTACGGCCCCTGGCCGGCATTACAGGCGCTGGCGGGCTATTGCGACGGCATCTATTTTGATATCAAAAGCCTGGACGACGCCAGACACCGCCGGTTTACCGGGCGTTCCAACCACCGGATTCTGGCCAATCTGCTGGCCCTGCGCCGGCATTTTCCCTCTCTGCCGATACATGTCCGCACGCCGCTGATTCCCGGTTTTAACGATACCCGGGACGAGATTGCACGCATTATCGATTTTATTTTGCCCCTGGCGGACGTCAGCTATGAAATCCTGCCCTATCACCGCCTGGGCAGCGATAAATACCGGCTGCTGGGACGGCCGTATCCGCCGGGAGATATCCATCTGCCGGAGGAAACACTGGCAAACATCATCCCACAGGCCCGGCGGCGTCTCGGCCGCCGCTACGGCCCCAAAGGGGCGAGGTTCATGGAAGAGCCGAGTAACAAAGCCAACGCCCCTGCAACGTGAAGTATGACGGGTATATATACCCTAAATAATTCGAGTTGCAGGAAGGCGGCGACGCAGCGAACCCCCAGGAGCTTACTCCAGTAAGTGACTGGGGTGAGTGAGGAAAGCCAACGCCCCTGCAACGTGAAGTATGACGGGTATAGACGTTTTGCGCATTTGAAATGCCGGATATATCAGTTGGTGCGCCGCCCCCGCCTGTCCATCATAACGGCTACATGTTCTTTTACTCCGCAGGAGCCGTTCATGAGCCTCAATCTCTTCTGGTTTCTTCCCACCCACGGCGACGGGCGCTATCTCGGCACGCCACGCGGCGCGCGCACGGTGGACCACGCTTATTTGCAGCAAATCGCCCAGGCGGCGGAGCGCGTGGGTTTCGGCGGCGTGCTGATCCCCACCGGCCGCTCCTGCGAAGATTCCTGGCTGGTGGCGGCCTCTTTGATACCCGTCACCCAGCGGCTGAAATTCCTGGTGGCGCTGCGGCCGGGGGTGATCTCCCCCACCCTGGCGGCCCGCCAGGCGGCGACCCTGGACCGGTTGTCCCAGGGACGGGCGCTGTTTAATCTGGTGACCGGCGGCGATCCCGACGAGCTGGCGGCGGAAGGGGTATTCCTCGATCACGCCGCGCGTTATGAAGCCGCGGCGGAGTTCACCCGCATATGGCGGCGGGTGCTGGAAGGCGAGACGGTGAATTTTCAGGGCAAACATTTACAGGTGGAAGGAGCGCGCCTGATGTTCCCGCCGGTGCAACAACCCCGGCCGCCGCTCTATTTCGGTGGTTCGTCCGATGAGGCGCAGGATCTGGCGGCGGAACAGGTGGAGCTTTATCTGACCTGGGGTGAGCCGCCGGCGCAGGTGGCGGAAAAAATCGCCCGGGTGCGGGAAAAAGCCGCCGCCTTGGGACGGCAAATCCGATTCGGCATCCGCCTGCACGTGATCGTGCGTGAAACCACGGAAGAAGCCTGGCAGGACGCCAATCGGCTGATTGCCCATGTGGACGATGATACCATCGCCCGCGCCCGCGCATCCTTTGCCCGCTTTGATTCGGTGGGGCAACAGCGTATGGCGGCGCTGCATGACGGCAGCCGGGACCATCTGGAGGTCAGCCCCAATCTGTGGGCCGGGGTCGGGCTGGTGCGGGCCGGCGCCGGCACCGCCCTGGTGGGAGACGGTCCCACCGTCGCGCGGCGCATCGCCGAGTATGCGGATTTAGGCATCGATACCTTTATCCTTTCCGGCTACCCGCATCTGGAAGAAGCCTATCGCGTGTCGGAACTGCTGTTTCCCCATCTGGACGTGGCGGCGAGCACCCCCACCGCCGCCGGCGACGCCATCCGGCCGCAGGGAGAAGTGGTCGCCAATGATTTTGCGCCGGACAAAATCCATTAAATGCCGGCTATAGGTAGGTTTCCCGCTGGTTGGGTTGCGGGCAAACGCGCGAATAGTCAATAAGACGGGGCATATTTTCAGCCCGGCATGCAGCAAACCTGAATATGACTTTGGTGAAAATAATGACTGCCCATTACCAGGATATTATTAACGATAATTTTTGGCTGCCGTTTACGCCAAATAAAGATTTCCGTAAAGACCCGAAATTATTTGCCCGGGCGGAAGGGGAATATTATTACGATCCGGACGGGCGGGCGATATTGGACGGTGTCTCGGGCTTGTTCGCCTCGGCCCTGGGCCACGGACGAAAAGATATCGCCGAGGCGGTACACCGGCAAATGCTGACCCTGGATTTTACCGCCAGTTTTTATCGCGGCCATCCGGGAGCGTTCGCCGCCGCCAAGGCCTTATCGGCACTGCTGCCTCCCGGCCTCGACAGGATTTTTTTCGTGGGTTCCGGCTCGGAGGCGGTGGATACGGCGCTGAAAATCGCCCTGGCGTATCACCGGTCCCGGGGCCAGGGCGGCCGACATCTCTTTGTTTCGCGGGAACGCGCTTATCATGGCGTCAATTTCGGCGGCGTCGCCCTGTCCGGACTGCCCAATAACCGGCGGACCTTCGCCGGCGGCGGGCCGCAGGTGGTGCATATGCGTCATACCTGGCTGGAAGAGAATCGCTACAGCCGCGGACAGCCCGAGCACGGCGACTTTCTGGCGGACGATCTTTTACGCCTGATAACCCTCCACGGCGCGGAAAACATTGCCGCCTGCGTGGTGGAACCCATCGCTGGCTCCACCGGCGTGCTGGTACCGCCGGTGGGCTATCTGGAACGTCTGCGCCAACTGTGCGATCGCCATGACATCCTGCTTGTCATGGATGAAGTGATCTGCGGCTTCGGCCGGACCGGCCGGGCTTTCGCCAGCCAAACCTTCGATATTCGCCCGGATATCATCACCATGGCCAAAGCCCTCACCAACGGTACCTTGCCCATGGGCGCCGTGGCGGTGCAACGGGAAATTTACGACAGCATCATCAACGCCGCCGGCGAACAGGACATCGAGTTCTTTCACGGCTATACCTGGAGCGCGCATCCGGTAGCCTGCGCCGCGGCACTGGCCGCCCTGGAAATATACCGAGAGGAAAGCGTATTTACCGCCGCCGACACGTTGAGCGGACATTTTCAGGAACGCTTGTTCGCGCTGAGGGGGCTGCCGCTGGTGACGGATATTCGCGGTTACGGCCTGCTGGGAGGAATCGACCTGGCGCCGGGGGCAAAACCGGGACAGCGGGGTTATGAGGTGCAAAAAAAATTATTCGATGCCGGCCTGCATCTCAAATCCACCGGCGATGCGCTGATTATCGCACCGATACTGGTGAGCGAGCCTGACCGCATCGATCGGCTGTTCGAAATCCTGACCAAGGTGTTGTCGAATATTAAGCCCTAGCGTTGATAGCCGCTTCGCCCAGGCCCTTGACGGGCTCTCCCTTTAACGTTAGTTGCACGCTCGGTGATCGCGGGCCTAGCGTGCCATGAGGCACTCTGGCGGGCGGAAAAACCACGCCCGCTTCGACCTCATTGGCGCGCTCTCCCTTTAACACGTTCGTTGCACGCTCGGCGATCGCCAGATTAGTGAAAACGTCCGTGCCAGGGCACCCACTTGCGCTGAATATAACGCAGGCCGATTTCCATGATGCAGGCCACCACGGCAATCACTAAAATGCCCATGATCACCACGTCCGTCACCAGGAACTGCGCCGCCGACTGCACCATAAAACCCAGGCCCCGGGTGGCGGCAATCAGCTCCGCCGCCACCAGCGTCGACCAGCCGACCCCCAGCCCGATACGAATACCGGTTAAAATATCCGGCAGCGCGGCGGGAATAATGACATAGCGGGTAAGCTGCCCGCTGGTGGCCCCCAGGGACTGGGCCGCCCTGATCTTGGCCGGATCGACGCTGCGTACGCCGTTGGCGGTGGCAATCACCACCGGCGCGAAAATCGCCAGATAAATCAGCAGTATTTTCGACAGCTCGCCGATGCCGCACCAGATCACAATCAGCGGCAAATAGGCCAGTGGCGGGATCGGCCGGTAGAATTCAATCAGCGGGTCGAACAGTCCCTGCACCAGACGATAGCGGCCGATGGCGATCCCCAGGGGAATGGCGGTGAACAGGGCGGCAATCAGGGCGATGCCGATACGTTGCAGGCTGGCCCATAAATGCTGCCACAGGGTGGCATCCAGGTAGCCCTGTACCGCCACCTGCCGGAATTTGCCCAATACCGCCCAGGGGGACGGCAGAAACAGCGGATCGATGAATTTCAGCCAGGTGACCAGCCACCAAATCATTATCAGGCTGCCGATGCTGATGGCGCCCAGCACGCTAAGAGGCAACGGCTTTTTCACCATCGGCGGCCGGATGGGCGGGGATGCCGCCTCAACGGGAGGTTCATGATGGACATGACGGGTATCGGTCATAACCGCACACCCGGGGCAAGAAATTTATCGTGGACGCAACGCTTACCAGTCATCTGCGGGCACCATAGGCGTGACGTTCGTCGCGCACGGGATGTATAGAGGCCGTCGCCCCGGCGGCGTTTTTATCGCCACGATCCCCATCGCGGGCGGCGAACACCCGCGCCAGGATGTGTTCGCGGGTAGCGATAAACAGCGGATCGGACTTTAACGAACGGGCGCTTTCACCCAAGGCGTAGCGGCGGCTGAATTCCAGCGGCAGACGCTCGATGATGCGCCCCGGGTTCGGCGATAACAACATCAGTTCAGTGGCTAAAAAAATCGCCTCTTCAATATCATGGGTGATCAAAAACACCGGCGTATCCGTGCGCCGCCACACCTGGAGCAGCAATTCCTGCATCTGCTCGCGGGTAAAGGCGTCCAGCGCGCCGAAAGGCTCATCCAGCAGCAGGACCCGGGGCTCGGCGGCCAGGGCGCGGGCAATGCCCACCCGCTGTTTCTGCCCGCCGGACAATTGCCAAACGCTGCGCCGGGCATAGCCTTCCAGATCCACCAGTGCCAGCAGCTCACGTGCGCGTTCCTCCCGCTGCCTGCGGGCGACGCCGGCCAGCTTCAAGCCGAAAGCGACATTTTCCAGGACATTTTGCCAGGGCAGCAGGACGTCGTCCTGGAATACCACCCCGCGCTCGGCGCTCGGCCCGGTGACCGGTTTACCGTCCAGGGTGATGGCGCCGCCGCTGGGAGCGATAAAGCCGGCGATAAGATTAAGCAGGGTGGTTTTGCCGCTGCCGGAAGGCCCAACCGCCACGCAAAGCTGCCGGGGGCCGAGGCTAAACGAAATATCCTGTAAAACCGGCTGCGGTGATTCCGGATAATGAGCGGCGACATGTTCCAGGATTAATTGAGTCATAGCGGTCCTGTCAAAAGTGGCTTATTCGCCGGGCCGGGTAACCAGGCCCGGGTATGCCGACAGTCTATCCCGGAAACTGTCTATTGGGGAATAAAGGCCGCCGTGACGTAAGGCGAATAATCCGGCAGTACCGAATCAATACGTCCCTGCTCTTTAAGGAACCGCGCGGTATCGGTGATGCCCTTGATGACCGGCGCCCCCAGGATGGTCCTTTGTTCAGCCGCGAGGGGATAGGTATTGCCCTCCAGTAATCCGGGGACATCCTCCGGTTTCGCGCCGGTTATCTTCACCAACTGGTCGATATGCTGCTTATTCGCCAGCCAGGCTTTGGGATCCTGATAAAACTGCTGATAGCTGTCGAGGGTGACTTTGGCAAAGGCCTTGACCACATCCGGATGGGCCTTGGCGTAATCCTTCCTCACCAGCCAGAGATCGAAGGTCGGCGCGCCCAGTTTGGCCAATTCGCCGGAGGTAATCAGCACCTTGCCGGTGGCTTTGGCCACGCCAAGCGCCGGATCCCAGGTATAAGCGGCGTCGATATCGCCCCGCTGCCAGGCGGCGCTGATGGCGGGGGGCGTCAGGTTGACAATGGTAACCTGATGGGGATCGATACGCCAATGCTTCAAGGCGGCCAGCAGGCTGTAATGGCTGGTGGAGGAGAACGGCGTGGCGATCTTTTTGCCGATCAGATCCCGCGGGCCGTTGATGCCGGAACCATTGCGGACCACCAGCGCCTCGCTGGTGCCCAGATTGGACGCTATCAGGATGGTTTCTATGGGCAGATTGCGGCTGGCGGCAACGGTAAACGGGCTGGAGCCCAGATAGGCGATTTGGACATCGCCGGAGGCCACCGCGGTAATCACTTCAGCCCCGGCATCGAATTTGCGCCAGTCGATTTTGGCATGGGCGGCCCGTTCATAATCGCCGTTAGCCTGGGCGACCTGGGACGGGTTGGGGACGGTTTGGTAACCGACGGTAACATCGGCGGCATGGGCCGTGCAGGCGAGCACACTTAACATCACCGCCGCGGATAAGCGCCGGGAAAATAGCGAAACGTTCATAAATATCCTTTTTTTTTCGTCAACACTCCGCCCACCGGCAGAGAAATAAATAGGCCGGCAAGCCGCTCTTTGATTGAACCGGTTGCCCGCGCTGAATAAATATACCCAAAATAATTCGAGTTGCAGGAAGGCGGCGACGCAGCGAATCCCCAGGAGCTTACTCAAGTAAGTGACTGGGTTGAGTGACAAATCTGCCTGGAGCAGATTTGAACGCTGCTTGCAGCGGCCCCAAAGGGGCGAGGCTCATGGAAGAGCCGAGTAACAAAGCTAACGCAACTGCAATTTGAAGTATGACGGGTATATCGGCAAACCGCGGCCGGACATCCAGTGCTAATCCGGCATTTATCTACTCTAAAGAGTTATCTTTAACCGGGGCAACGATTTTTTTCCGCTATGCTTTGCCGGAAAAATCAATAAAACCGACAATACGCGTCAGTGTGATATGAAGGCGGGCAAGGGATATATTACCGGTAATGATATCATTCCTCGGTAAAGGACAGGGTACCGGGAGTCATGCTGATTCTCCCTATGCTGGATACATTATCGGAAGCGGCGTTCGCTCTTTGAATGCATTATAGGGAGTGACGTTTTTCCACGGGCAATCGTTAAGGAGCATGTTCGATGTCCATACCCCAGACCACCCTGGAACAGTGGGCGGTGCTGCACACCGTGATGGGAACCGGCAGTTTTGCCAAGGCGGCGGAGTCTCTCAACCGCAGCCAATCCGCGGTAAGTTATGCCGTCAGCCAACTGCAGGAGCGGCTGGGAACCCGATTGCTGCAAATCGAGGGGCGCAAGGCGCAGTTAACCGACGCCGGCCCCGCCACCCGGGCAATGGCCGAACTGCTGTCGGCAGGTTAGGACGGGGGAAAACGCCTGGTTGCGCCGTTGGGGCTGGTTGCGTAATTGGAACTGGTAGCGCCGTTGGGGCTAGTTGCGCCGCTGAGTATAGTCCGCCGGCAGCGTCGCCGGGGCGCAGTTGATCACCGTCTGATTGTCGGCGCCGCACTCTTCCACAAAGGTCAGCGGGGCGAACTCGTCAATGACCAGCTTCGGGTAAGTCGGGCCGGCATCGCGATACTGCCGCATCAAATCCAGATGTTCATTCTGATAACACACGGTTTTGTCAGGATGCAGGGCAATCCACTGCGGGAAAAATATCACCCCGTGCAGCATACGTTCAGCGAAATTGACCGCCACGCTCACCGTCGTGCCGGTGGGTTCGTCCCAAGAGATTTTGCAAACGTCATCGGATAACCGGACGATATGCGCTTCCTGATCGCGTACCCAGCGCCCGCCCACCATACCGCTGTGAATGCGGTAATCGATGGTGCGTGGATTTTTAAGGTACATTTCATACTGCCAGCCGTTATCGTAGGTATAGATGAAATGTTTACCGATAAAACCGGTCAGTGTGGCGGGCTTGGTGGATTCGAATAAATCGGTCATGGTGAAATTCCTGGTAAAGGGAGAATAGAACCGACTTTAGGCCATTAATATTAGGATTAAAAGTTCGATTATCAGGCATAAACCCATCTAAAAATTCGATTGATTACTGCCCGATTGCCATCCGTCCCCGGCATGCATCACGGGCGCCGCAGGAAACGCCGGATGATTTTTCCGGAAAAGGTTTTAGGCAAACTGTCCAGGAAGACCACTCCCCTGGGCCGCCCATGACGGCCGCAGCGGGCCACGATAACCGCCGCCAGCGTTCGCCGGATGGCGGCATGTTGCACCGTCGGCACCTCCGGCGACGTTACGATAAAAAGCTGCACCATCTGGCCCAACAGCGGATGCGATATGCCCACCGCCGCCGCTTCGGCGACGCCGGGCACCGTCAGCGCCGCATGCTCCACTTCCGCCGTGGACAGCCGTTTACCGCCGATATTCATGGTGTCGTCCATACGTCCCTGAATCTGGATATCGCCATTTTCATCGCAGCGGGCGCGATCCTGCGTCAGATAGCGCCAGCCTTGGCCGTCATGACGCCAGTAACGCGCCACGAACTCATCGTCGTGGCCCCACAGGGTTTGCATACCCCCCGGCCCCAGGGTGTCATGCAGCACCAGCATGCCGGTTGTCGCCGGCCGGCCGCTTTGCCCATCAATAATGCTTACCCTGCGATCCATTACCGGGCGCAGGGCGCCCCCTTGTCCTGCCAGGATCGGCCAACCGCTTTCGGTCTGCCAATAGTGGTCGTAAACCGGCGCGCCGGCGCCCTGCTCCAGCCATTGGCGGGTTTTACCGTCCAGCGGCTCGCCGGCCAGGTAGACGGCGCGCAGTGAGGGGAGCGCTTGGTCCAGGGTTTCACTCTGCATACGGGCCAGACGCATGGCGCCCGGTACGGTTAGCAGGCGCGTTACGCCATGGCGGGCAATCAGCCGCCACCAGCGCCGCCCCGGGGCGTTAATGCCGCCGCCGGTGACCATCAGGCTGGTGAAACCGGCCAGCAGCGGCGCCCATACCAGATAACTGTGGCCGGTCACCCAGCCGATATCGGCGGTGGTGAAAAAGACTTCATCCTCGCCGGTGTTAAAAATATGTGGCAGCGAGGCGCACAGCGCCACGGCGTAACCGCCGGTATCCCGCACCACCCCTTTGGGCGTGCCGGTGGTGCCGGAGGTAAACAGCAGCTGTGACGGTGCCTCGGCGGGCAGCCAGCGGCAAGGCACCGGCTCATTGCCATAATCCGCCCGCAGCCGCTGATAACTGGCTTCCCGGGAGGGGGAAAACGCCCCCGAGGCCTGGTCGACGGCGGTCTCGGCGCGACACATTGCCGCCGACCCGTTATCACCGGCACTATCAACGGCACGGTTGTCAGTACACATGCTGTCCGATTCACCGTCGCCGACAATGATCCGGCGAACGGCGGACGATGTATCCCCCCCTTCCCGCAAGGCACGGTTGACGTTGCCGTCCAGGATCAGCAGGCGGGGCCGGCTTAAGCCGATGCGCTCCGCCAGCGCCGCCGCGCTCAGCTGCGCCGAGACCACCACGTGGATGGCCCCCAGCCTGGCGCAGGCCAGCATGGCGAACAGCGCCGGCGGCATCACCGGCAGGCAGATAAGCACCCGATCCCCCGCCGTCACCCCCAGCCGTTGCAGGATCCAGGCCATGGCCACCACTTCCCGGTGCAGATCGGCATAGCTGAACTGCTGCTCGTCCCCCGATCGGTCGCACCAGATCAGAGCCGTTTGTCCGCCACGCAAGGGCAAATGTCTGTCCACCGCGTTATAACACAGGTTGGTGATGCCGCCGTCAAACCAGCGACAGTGCGGCCCGCCCCGCTCCAACGTCATTACCTGCCGAAACGGCCGCCGCCAGTGGATGCGCTGCGCCTCGCGCCGCCAGAAAGCCTCATCCACGGTGGAACGGCCCGGTGAATCCAGAGGGAAACTGTCGGTCCGTTTAGCGAACGGCATAACGCGCCTCCCGCGGTGCTGGCGCCGCCAGGCGGGCGGCGATGTGCTCCGCCAGGTGCTCCGCATCTTCCCCCACCCCCTCGAAGCGCCCCGAGCCCCAGGTCCAGAGCCAGGGCAGACCGAGGAAATGAAGCCCCTCCTCCACCGCCACGCCGCGCCGGTGGCGGGGATATCCCTTGTCATCAAACGCCGGCAGATCAATCCAGCTGAAATCGGTATGGAACCCCACCGCCCAGACGATGGACGAGAGAGACTCCAGCGGGATGGTACCCTCGCCCGGCCGGGGGAACCACATCGGCTGATAGGGCTGCTCAGGGGGGGCGTCGATACCCCGGGCGGCAATCCACTCATCGATGCTCTCCCTGATGCGCCGGGCGGTATCGTCGGCGCTGTCGAGATTAGCCGCCAGATCATCACCGGTGAGCAGTACCCCCCGTGCCTCATCAATGTCCAGCAGCCGTCCGTGCAATTGCATGCCCTGCCCGGCGAACAGCCGCAAATCGATATCCCGGCCGCCGTCGCGGCCGGTGACATAATGGTTGGTTTTGCGGCGGGCGTCCTCCCCCTGGGGATGATTGTCCACCGTCAGCCGGTAATGCCCCATATCCTCCAGCCAGGCCACTACGTCGCGGCCGCGGTAGAAACGATTAACCCGCGGCGCGCTGCCGACGCACAGATGCACCCGGCGTCCGGCGAGATGAAGATCTTCGGCGATTTGCGCCCCCGACTGGGCCGACCCCACCACCAGGACCTCGCCCTCGGGCAGGGCGGCGGGGGCACGGTAATCCGCCGAATGCAGCTGGTGGATCCCCCCCGGTAAACGGCCCGCCAGGGCGGGGAAACGTCGCCGGTGATAATTGCCCACCGCCACCACCAGGTTATCGGCGGTAAAAGCGCCACGGCTGGTGCCCAGGGTAAAACCGCCGTCGCCGCGGCGGTCGACCCGCTCAACGTTAATACCGGTGACCAGCGGCGGCCCGAAGCTCAAGGCGTAGCGCTCCAGGTAATTGATGATCTGGTCATTGACCATAAAACCGTCCGGGTCGTCGCCGTCATAGGGAAAACCGGGCAATTTGCACTGCCAGTTGGGAGTCACCAGGCAAAAACTGTCCCAGCGCTGAGCCCGCCATGCCCAGCCAAGCTGATGGCGTTCGAATATGACATGCTCGATGCCCCGCTGTTTCAGGCAGTAGCTCATGGACAGGCCCGCCTGCCCGCCGCCGATGATAATCACCGGATAATGTGTGTGTTCCATGGTGCCGTTCCTGAATTAGAGAGTGGGCGGCAGCGCGTCGATTTTCTCGACGCGCACCGGGCGTGCATCGGGCAAAAAACTCCCGGCTTTCTGTTCGATGGCGCCGGACTGATCCAGGGCGCTTGAACAGGCATAACCGAACTTCAGCGCCACCCGATCGCTGGCTTCCTGCAACGCCCGGCGCGCCAGCGCGGTAAACTCCTCCACGCTGTACTCTTTTCCCACCTCGAGATGCTGCTCAATCACGGTGGACGGTGAATAACACACGTCCACGGAGCTGTCCGGCCAGCGGACGGTAAAATGCATTGCGGGCATAAGCGCCTCCAGGGTAAAAAATCAGGGGTTGATGCCGGTAAGCGGCAGGGCGTCGAGATCCCAGAAACAGTCGCGGTGTGACTCATGGCCGACCCACAGCCTCGGGTCGGCGGTAATGCCGCCGATGGCCGCCGCGCCGATACCGGCCCGATGAAAGTGCGCCAGGACTTCGGCGGTATGCTGGGGATAAACCGTCAGCAGATACCCGTAGCTGGGAAACATGCACAGCCACTCTTGCCAGCCGATCTCCACGGGACGGGGGATGGCCGCTAAATCAACGTCCGCGCCGGCCCGGGCGCTTTCCAGCAGCATGACCAGGGTGCCGAGCAGCCCGGCCTGGCTGATATCCTTGGCGGCCTGCGCCAGCCCCTGCTCCGCCAGCATCGGCAGCAGCGCCATGGCGCCACGCAGCGCCGCCGGGTCGGCCCCGGTGGCGGCGTCCCAGTTCAGCCAGGGCCCGCGCCGGGCACCGCGTAAATCAATGGCGGCGATTAAGGTATGGCCCGGCTTGGCCCCGGACGCCCGCAGCGGCCGTTTCACTTTGCCCAGCACCGCCACCGCCAGCTGCGGCGATTCACTGCGTAAATTGGTGTGGCCGCCGACAATGGGCACCCGATAGGCGCGGGACGCGGCGGCCATGCCCTGCATTAACCGGTGGGCCTGTTCCGGGCCGGCGCTCCACAGGGCGTTCACCACCGCCACCGGCGTGCCGCCCATGGCGGCGATGTCGCTCAGGTTGACCATCAGTCCGCACCAGCCGGCAAACCAGGGGTCATCCGCCACAAACCGGTTAATAAATCCCTCCATGGCCAGCAGGCTGTAGCCGTCCGCCTCCGGGATGGCCGCGCAGTCGTCGCCGTTGTCGCAGCCGTCCAGAGGCCAGGCCTCGCCCAAATCTCCGGCAATCTCCCGGATATCCCGCTTTTGATCGATGCCGCCGTACCGGCGTACTTCCTCCAGCATCACGTGCAAATCATCCATCAGCCGCCCTCCAGGCTCATCAGCAGCGGCGCCAGTTCCCGCGCCGGACGCAGCGGACGTCCGCTTACCACCATGCCGCTGTTGGGATCAACGCAGGGAGGATAAAACGCCAGATCCGCCCGCATGAAGTCATGGTCCATACCCCGCAGCCGTTCGGTGGAGAGGGTTAACCAATGCATGCGCTGAAATAACGGCGCGTTTTGATGCTGCACCCGGGCGTAAAACGCCTTACAGCCCAGGGCACAGGCACTGGACACCGCCAGGCGGATAAGGGTCGGCCCCAGTTGGCCCTGCCGGCGAAAATGCCGGTCAACCGCCAGCCGAGAACCGTACCAGACATCCCCCTCTTCCCGGTGGATACGCACCGTGCCCACGATTTGCTCCGGCCAGCCCGCCGTGCTGCCGATGGCCACCAGCAGCCTGGCGTGAGAGTCAATATCATCCCGGTCGTGCTCCTCGAACAGCCCCTGCTCTTGGCAAAAAACCCGCTGGCGCAGCAGATAGGCCTGTTCGCGCTCCCAGGGCAAGGTTACCCATTTGATGCGGTATTCGGGATAAAACATGCGCTATCTCCCCTCAGGCCGAAGCCCGCTCATAGCTGGCCAATGGTGAACAGGCGCCGCAGCGGCCGCAGCCGGCCTTGATATCGGCGGAACGAAGCCCGCCGCCCCGCAGCATGACGGCCAGGGGTTGCAGAATGGACTCCATAAACTCCGCTCCCGGCGGCGCATGCCCCTCCAGCGGCGTGCCGCGGATGGGCACGAACGGCACCACAAAGGGATACACGCCGATGTCTATCAGCTCCCGCGCCGTGGACAATATGGCCTCGCGGGTATCCCCCAGGCCCGCCAGAATATAGGTGCTCACCTGCCCGTGGCCGAACACCCCCACCGCGTCCTTGAACGCCGTCATATATTGCGCCACGGTCACCATCGCCTTGCCCGGCATAATGCGCGCCCGCACCGCAGGGGTGACCGCTTCAAGATGCATGCCCAGCGCGTCGATGCCCGCCTCCTTCATGCGGGTAAACCACAGCGGATCCCCCGGCGGTTCGCATTGCCCCTGTAACGGCAGATCCACCGCCGCCCTGATGGCTTCGGCGCTTTCGCACAGCACCCGCGCGCCGCGATCGCTGCCGGACGGAGTGCCGGTAGTCATCACCATATGCCGCACGCCGTCCAGTTCCACCGCGGCTTTGGCCACTTCCGCCAGCTGCTGCGGGGTTTTACGGGCAATGGTCTTGCCCGCCGCCAGGGACTGGCCGATGGCGCAAAACTGGCAGGCCTTGCGCCGGTTTTCATAGCGGATGCAGGTTTGCAATACGGTGGTGGCCAGCACATCGGTGCCGTGCAGGGTGGCGATATGGGAGTACGGGACGCCGTCGGCGGTACTCAGCCGGTAAAAATTCGGCTGGGACACAAAGCTGATATCCCGCACCGGAATGGCGTCTTTCAGCAAATGGCTGCCGCCGGCCTCGTCATGGGTCACGCTCCAGGGGGATTGATGTGCCTGCTGGGTATACACCGGCACCATGACCGTCATGCCGTCGATGGTCACCGCCTGATGATCCGACGGGCCCGCGCCGCCCTGGCGGTTCACATGGGTGGTCTGGGGATTGACCACCTTCAGGCCGTGGGTTTGCAGTTCAGTAATCAGTCGCTGGTTGGTCAGACTCATGGCGCCCTCCTGTGAGGTCGGAAGTGAAGGACTGTTCGGCGGTTTGCCAAGGGGCGGTGGTTTGCTGATGGCAGTAAGCCGCGGGCCGTTCGTTGATCAGCAGGCTTAACAGCTCCGGCCGGGCATAATGCCCCACGGAATCCATCATGCGTTTGCGCTTGGCGATAAGCTTCATATCCAAATCGGCGATAAGAATGCCTTCCCCCTCGGTGATGGGGGGCGCCAGGTGCCGCCCTTCCGGCGAGATAATGGCGGTATGGCACCCGCCGCGCAGTCCGCGCTGCAAATCGGGATCCGACGTAATGGATTCAATCTGATCTTCCCGCAGCCAGCCGGTGGCGTTAATGACAAAACAGCCGGACTCCAGGGCATGATGGCGAAGGGTGACCTCCATCTGATCGGCGAAGATCTGGCCCACCAGCGAGCCGGGAAACTGGCTGCAGTGGATCTCCTCGTGCTGCGCCATCAGCGCATAACGGGCCAGGGGGTTGTAATGTTCCCAGCAGGCCAGGGCCGCCACCCGGCCGACTGCGGTATCCACCGCCTTCAACCCCGAGGCGTCCCCCTGCCCCCAGATCATGCGTTCATGGTAGGTAGGGGTGATTTTGCGCCGTTTCAGCACCAGCTCGCCATCGGCGTCGAACACCAACTGAGCGTTAAACAGGCTGCCGTGATCCCGTTCGTTCACTCCCAGCACCACCACCATGCCGTGGCGGCGGGCGCTCTCGGCCACCGCCCGGGTAATGGGCCCGGGTACCTCCACCGCCTGCTGGTAAAGCCGCAGGTGCTCGGCGCCGGCGGTCATCGGCGGCGCGATAAAGGAAAAATAGGGATACCAGGGGACCAGGGTCTCGGGGAATACCACGATCTCGGCCCCTTTGCCCGCGGCTTCATCAATGGCATCCAGCACGCGCGCCAGCGTTTTTTGCGCCTGGCCGAGGTCAGGCGCAATCTGCACGGCGGCGGCACGGATGATACGGTCCTGTGCCATAACGTCGGTTCCTTACACGGTCCAGGTATCGAGAATTACCGCGTTATCGCGAATGTGCAGCAGCTTCAAATCCAGCACGTCCAGCGGATTAATGGCGCGGATGCCTTCAATGAGCGAGGGTTCGCCGTGGCCGTACAACGCCTGCAGGGCGAAACGGCAGGCATAGACCTTGCCCCCTTCGGCCATGAATTTTTGCAGCTGGTTGTTGAAGTTCATATGGCCGGGAAAGGCTTCGTCCCCCAGCTTGGGAAAGCCGCGCTGTACGCCGAGGGTCACCCCCGGTCCGTATAACAGAATCGACGTTTCAAACCCTTTGCGCTGCAGACGGGTGGCCTGCAGCATATTCACGAAGCCGATGGAGCCTTCGAACGCGACGGTATGGAAGGTGACCAGCGCTTTCTGGCCCGGTTCGGCCTTCACGTCTTCGAACACCTTTTCTTCGTAATCCACCAGGAAATCACCGGTTTGATGTGCGGGTAGGGTTACCGTTGGCATAGTCTTAGTCTCTTCGCAGGTTTACTGGCATCGCCGTACAGCCGCGGCGGATGATGTATCGCGCCGGCTAAAGGGCGCGTCATAACCTCTGGAGCAAGGGTTATGCCAGCGGTGAAAAGGCACCATGCAATCATCGGCCAATCAATCGCTCAACTTCTGAGCAAAAAAAATTTTTACCGCCCCGGATTGCGGGATTTAAGCGATTAAAAGACTCACCGATAACCCATTCGCTGCACAATAACAACGCAGGTATAACCTATGATTGCACCAATGTAACGCACTGCAAACAATATGATGCAATCATTAAACACAATCATTACATCAATGATTGCATCGGCGGCCTGGATTCCGCTAGAGTGAAAGTCCGACACTACGAGAGAAACAGTGATGAAACGATTCGATCGTTGGACGCACTATATGCACGAACGACCGGAGCGTCCGGCTTATCTGCTGATTGCCGATTTAATCCATGACGCCATTGAAAGCGGTGACTTCCAGCCGCGGGATCGCCTGCCGCCCTTGCGGGATCTGGCGGTGAAACTTTCCCTTAATTACACGACGGTAACCCGCGGTTATGCCGAAGCGCGCAAGCGCGGGCTCATTGATTCCCGTCCGGGCACCGGCAGTTTCATCCGCGGCAAGGTGCCGTCGATTCCCCCCCGCAACGGCAGCAGTTATGAAATGACCATGAATCTGCCGGTGGAGCCGGACTCGCCGGATTTGGTGGCGCAAATCCGCCAGGGCGCCCTGAATCTGTTTGCCCACAAAGATCTGTTCCCCCTGCTGCGCTATCATGATTTCGGCGGCAATCATGACGACAAGGAGGCGGGATGCCGCTGGCTGGGGCGTCGTTTACCGGCGGTAGCGCCGGAGCGGCTGCTGGTGTGTCCCGGCATTCACAGCGTACTGGTGGGATTGCTGACCCTGCTGGCGCGCAAGGGCGGGGAAATTTGCGTCGGCAGCCTGGTGTATCCGGGATTAAAGGCCATCGCCGCCCAGTTGGACATCACCCTGCACGCCCTGGAGTGCGACGGGGACGGCCCGATGCCGCGTTCGTTTGAAAACGCCTGTCAGACCGGACAGATCCGCGCCCTGTATCTCAATCCCACCATCAATAACCCCACCACCCTGACCATGCCGCTGCGCCGGCGCGAGAAGCTGGCGGACGTGGCGCTGCGCTACAGCGTGCCGATTATCGAAGACGACGCCTATGCCATGCTGCCTTCCGTCGCGCTGCCCGCCATGGCGGAACTGGTGCCTGAACTGACCTGGTACATTACCGGCCTGTCGAAATGTTTCGGCGCCGGATTACGTATCGCCTGGGTACAGGCCCCCACGGTGCGCCAGGGTCAGTACCTGGCCGGCGCCATGCGTGCGCTGACGGTGATGTCCAGCCCGTTCACCAATGCCCTGGCCGCCCAATGGATTAACGACGGCACGGCGGAAAAAATGCTGCTGGCGGTGCGGGAAGAGGCGGTGCTGCGCCAGCGGATGGCCGCCCGTCTGCTGCACAATTACAGCCTGCAGGCGGATGCCGAGGGGTTTCATCTCTGGCTGCGGCTGCCGCACCGCCAGGGCTGGAATCCGTCGGATGTGGCGGTGAAATTGCGTCATCAAGGGGTCAGCGCGGTCTCAAGCGCCGCCTTCTGCACCGACAATAATCCCCCCGACGCGTTACGCCTGTGCCTGGGAGGCCCGAACAGCCGCGAACAGTGCGAAGGGGTCTTGAAAAACGTGGCGGACATGCTTGAATACCCCGCCTGGCTATCCACGGTGGCGCTGTAACGGCACAGGTGCACGAAAATATTGGTTACGTTGTAACATTTACAGGTGCGTAAACACCAACACCGCGATACCGCCGAATAACAGCCATTTAATCAGGTAATAACCTGCGCGGTTTTTCTTCTTCAGGTATTTGCCGACCTTGCGCACAGCATAGATATATTTGAACGCCTTGTTGACGCCGCCGGTGCGATCGCTTTCCCAGTTAGGCGCCACTCCGGCGCTTAACAAATGACGGCCCAGCCAGTGATTCACCGCCTGCGCCCATTGGTAACGCATCGGCCGTTCAATGTCGCAAAACAGGATCAGGCGCTGTTTTCCGCTGAGATTTTCCGCGTAGTGGATGTAGGTTTCGTCAAACAGCACATCCTCCCCGTCGCGCCAGCTGTAACGTTTGCCGTCCACCTCAATAAAGCAGCGGTCGTCCTGGGGAGTCATCAGGCCGAGATGATAACGCAGGGAACCGGCATAAGGGTCGCGGTGACGGGGCAGCCGGCTACCGTCAGGCAGTTCGGCGAACATGGCGGCTTTCACCGACGGCAGGGTACGCAGCAGTTCGGTGGTGCGGGGGCATAACGCCATGGCGGAAGGATGGCTTTCCTCGTACCATTTCAGGTAAAAACGCTTCCAGCCGGTTTTAAAGAAAGAATTAAAACCCGCGTCGTTATACTTATCGGACACTTTGATCTCGCGTTGTTCCAGCAACGCCAGCCCTTCGTCGCGGATCATCCGCCAGTTATTCCTGAGGGTTTCCAGCTCCGGCAGCGTTTCCGGCTTGAGATAAGGCGTGAGGGGAATAGCGGAAAACAGATACATAAAGACATTCATCGGCGACACGAAGGTGGAGTGGTCCGCCAACTGACGCCAGAAACCGAAACGCACCCGACCGCGATAATGCACATAGACCGCACAAGCAATCAACAGCAGCAAAATGATGTATTTCATATCCATACCTAATCAGGGATTAGTTAAAAACATCAGGAACAAACAGACCTTTTACAGTGGTATTTACTCTGATCCTCGCCCCCCGTCCCGGGAGGTGATGCAATAGTAGTCGAGCGCAACGACGCGGCAGCGCAATAACTTGTTAATCGCCAACCTGACAAAAGAACCGTATTTTCACCTTAAATTAACATTTTGCCGACGACAAAAATGTCGGTCAAACTCTTATTATCAACAGCGAATATGCCTACGGCCCCCGGCACATTGCGCCTGTGCCCGGGGCGGAGTCCATCCGCGAAAAAAAATTATTTTGTGGTATAGCCGCCATTGACCAGAATGGTCTGGCCGGTCATCCACCATCCGTCGGTCACCAGAAAACGAACCCAGGGAACGATATCAGCGATATCCGTCAGGCCGGTTTTGCTGAAAGAAGAGAGCGCCGCCGCCGTTTTATGGTAATCCCGCGCCTCCGCGCTTTCAGCGGGATAAAAGAAAGGCGTATCCATTGGGCCCGGACCGATTGCCGTGACGGAAATCCCCCGCTCGCCATACTCCTTGGCCGCAGCGCGGGTGAAATGCTCCACCGGTGCCTTGGTGCCGGCGTAGGCGGCGTAAAAAGGCGTAAATGCCCCAAGCAGGGAGGTGACCAGGGTACAGATTTTCCCGTTGTCGTTAAGGTGCTTTCCGGCCTCTTTGAGAAAGAAAAAGGCCGACTTGGCGTTGACCGCGCTCATCTCGTCATACTCCGCTTCCGAGATATCAAAAATTGGTTTTTTCAGCACCTTGCCCACGGTATTAACGGCAATATCCGGCTTACCGATAGCCGCCGTCACATCCGCGAAAAGCTTTTCCACCGCGCCTGCCGTGGTCAGGTCGGCCTGAAAGGCCACCGCCTGCGCCCCCGCTGCTTTTATCGCCGCAACGGTGGCCTCCGCGTCGCCTTTCGACCCCGCGCTGTTATAGTGTATGGCGATGGCTTTCGCTCCGTGCCCGGCAAAATCACGGGCAATCAGCCCCCCCAGATTTTTCCCGCCGCCGGCAATAACGACGGTCTTGCCTTTGATACTGTGATCTGTCATGACGTCAGTCCTCTTCTTGATGGGTGGAACAGCCTGGAAAGGGTGTTCACCAGAGAATAACCCCTGCATTTCCTGTATAAAGACGTTACTTCTGATTATACTATCCATAAAACACGAACAATGTGATCATTTATGGACCGAATTGACCTCTTTCGCATTCTTATACAGGTCGTGGAGCGCGGGAGTTTCACCCGCGCGGCCGACGTGATGAACATGCCCAGGTCCACCGTTTCCGCCGCGGTCGCAGAGCTTGAAACGCGGGTAGGAACGCGCCTGCTGCACCGCACCACCCGCAGCGTATCCCTCACATCCGATGGCCGGGCTTTTTACGAACGCTGCCTGAGAGTGATCCCGGAAGTAGAAGAAACGGAAAATCTGTTCAGACAAAAGACTATTCAGCCCACGGGTAAAATTAAAATTGATGTGCCGGGACGCATCGGCAGACTGATAATCGCACCTTCACTGCCTGAATTCTTTGCCCGTTATCCTCAGATGACGCTGGAAATGGGCACCGCTGATCGCAACGTCAGTCTGGCGGAAGAGGGAATAGACTGTGCGTTGCGGGTGGGAAAACTGCCGGACTCCAGTCTGGTCGCCCGAAAACTGGGGACGTTGAAATTCATCAATGTGGCGGCGCCGGCGTATATCGCCCGGCATGGCAAACCCCACACCCCTTCAGATCTGCCCCGCCATCTGGCGGTCAACTATGCCTCGCCCACAACGGGCCGGGTGGAGAACTGGGAATGGCCGGAAAACGACGGCTACCAATCTGCCGTATTGCCCAGCCAGATAACGGTAAACAACGCTGAAGCCTACATCGCCTGCTGCCTGGCCGGTCTGGGAATGATTCAGATACCCCAGTACGATGTACAAAAACACCTGGAAGCGGGAGAGCTGATTGAAGTCATGCCGGACTACCCCTCCCGCCCTCTTCCGGTCCAACTGCTGTACCCACATCGTAAACACCTTTCCCGCCCGCTACAGACTTTTATAGCCTGGGCGGAGCCCCTCCTGGTGAACAGGCTGCTGCTGAACGCGCCGGATTAAGATTCTGGATAACGCTGGTAAGGCCACGATCGTCGATCGTGCAACGAGCCTGTTAAAGGGAGACCGTGCCGATGTGGTCGAATCGGGCGTGGTTTTTCCGCCCGACCGAGCGCCACACGGCACGGTAGGCCCGCGATCGTCGACCGTGCAACGAGCCTGTTAAAGGGAGACCGCGCCGATGTGGTCGAATCGGGCGTGGTTTTTCCGCCCGACCGAGCGCCACATGGCACGGTAGGCCCGCCATCACCGATCGTGCAACGAGCCTGCTAAAGGCAGACCGCGCCAATAACTTGGGAAGGACTACTTAATCCACGGAAAAGCGGCGCGATACCGCTGTTCGAACGCCAGGATAGTCTCGGCATAACCCTGGGTCAGGGCAATATCGTCAATGCCCTCAATCAGGCTCTTTTTCCGCAAGGGATGGATCTCGAATCCATGGGCCTCATGGTTCAGGTCCCACACCACCTGCTGTTCAAGATCGATGCGCAGGTTTGCCCCACGGTCGCCATGCAGCTGATGACGCAGGGCAACGCAGGTTTCATTGGGCAGAACCACCGGCAGCAGACGGTTTTTATAGCAGTTATTGGCGAAGATATCACCATAGCTGGAGGCGATAACCGCCCGGATGCCGAATTCCACCAGCGCGTATACCGCCGTCTCCCGGGAAGAACCGCAGCCGAAGTTGCGATCCGCCACGATAATGCCGCCGTCACGATAAGGCGGCCGGTTAAGGATAAATTCCTTCTCGTTATCCTGGCCGTCAAAGCGCCGATCGTGAAAAGCGATGCGGGCAAAGGCCGGACCGCGCGGGACCTTATTAAACCGGGTGGGACAGATTTGATTGGTATCCACATTCGGTTCATCAAAAGGGATGCCGATGGCGTCGATAGTCAGTAATGCGGTCATGATGCGGTTTCCCCAAAGGTGCGTACGTCGGTGAGATAGCCGGTCAGGGCCGCCGCCGCCGCCATCACCGGACTCACCAGGTGGGTGCGTCCGTTAACCCCCTGCCGGCCGCGAAAATTACGGTTGCTGGTTGAGGCGCAACGCTCCCCTTCCGCCAGCACATCGCCGTTAATGGCGGTACACAGGGAACACCCGGCGTCGCGCCATTCGAAGCCCGCCTCGATAAAGATCTTGTCCAGCCCTTCCCGCTCGGCCTGCCGTTTCACCGAGCTGGAGCCGGGCACGATCCAGGCCGGCACTTTAACCCGTCCCCGCCGGGCGATGCCGGCCGCCGCCCGCAAATCCTCAATGCGCCCGTTGGTGCAGGAGCCGATAAAAACCCGATCGATTTTTATCGAGGTTATCGGGGCGCCGGCGGTCAAGCCCATATAGTCCAGGGCCGCGGCCACTTCCTGTCGCTGGTCGCCGTCCTCAATGGCGGCCGGGTCAGGCAAATGGCCGTCGATGGCCAAGGCATGCTCGGGGCTGGTGCCCCAGGTCACCGTGGGAGAAACCTCAAGCAAATCAAGGACGACCTCCCGATCGAATACCGCATCGGCGTCAGAGGGCAGCGTACGCCAGTCGGCCAGCGCTTGATCCCAATCTTCTCCGGCGGGGGCAAAAGGTTTTCCACGCAGATAGGCATAGGTGGTTTCATCCGGCGCGACGATACCGGCCCGGCCCCCCGCCTCCACCGCCATATTGCACAGCGTCATGCGCTGCTCCATGGACATACTGCTCACCGCCGGTCCGGCATATTCGATAATATGGCCGAGGGCGCCGCCGGCGCCGATAAGGGCGATGAGCGCCAGATTGATATCCTTGGCGGACACATAAGGCGCCGCTTCCCCCACCAGCCGTACCCGCAGGGTTTTCGGCCGGCGCAGCCATAGGGTCTGGGTTGCCAGCACGTGGCGGGCGTCCGAGGCGCCGATACCGAAGGCCAGACAGCCGAAAGCGCCATGGGTGGTAGTGTGTGAATCAGCGCCGCCAATCAGCAGGCCGGGCTGGGTGATGCCCTGCTCCGGCGCCACCACATGCAAAATACCCTGATTGGGATCCTCCGGACCGAAATAACGGATGCTATGGCGACGGGCGTTCTCGCCGAGTCTCAATATCATGTTGCGGATGGCCGGATCGGCGATGCCTTCCACCCCGCGCTCCCGACCGGTGGTGGGCAGATAGTGATCGGAACAGGCGATGATCTGCTCCGGCCGGTATACCTGCTTGCCGAGGGTGTTCAGCGCCTCAAAAGCGTGGCTGGACCCTTCATGCACCAGCAGCTTATCCAGGTAAAGCAGCTGCTCGCCGTCGATATCCACTATACGGTGGCGATCCCAGATTTTTTCCGCCAGGGTCTTGCCCTGCCTGCTGTCAATCGTGCCCATGCTTTTTACTCCAAGACGTCATTTTTTTCATATCGATTAAATTTCCGCCGGACATCAGCCGGTAAAGGGCCAGGGATCCGAGGCTCAGCACCACGATAATCAGCGCCATGGCCGCCGCCTGTTCCACCTCGCCGGTTTCCAGGTATTCGATCACTTTAGTGGACATTACCTGGGTGGCCGGCTGCGACAAAATAGCCGACATGGTCAGTTCCCGCAGGCCAAAGGCGAAGACCAGCAGCGCGCCGGCCCACATGCTGGGCTTTAACAACGGCAAGGTAACGGCGGTAAACGTGCGCAGCCAGCCGGCCCCGCTCACGCGCGCGGCCTCTTCCAGTTCCGGGGCAATCTGTTTAAGCACTGACCGTGACAGTACAAAGGAAATCGGCAGCTGTTTGGCGACATAGGCAATCAACAGGATGGTGAAGGTGCCGTAAAACCAATTCACATAGCCGAGCATAATGGCCACCGCAAACGTAATCGCCGGAAAGCCGTAAGCAATGAAAATCGTCGCGGTCACCAGCCCCCGGCCGATAATGGTGGTCCGCTCGACAAACCAGGCAAACAGCACGCCGAGGATAATACAGATCAACGCCGCCGCGGCGGACAGCAGCAGGCTGTGTTTTACCGTGTCGAATACCCCGAAGGTGGAATCCACGATCATCGCGAAATGATCCAGCGTCAGGTTGGAAAAGGTCACGGCATCGCCAAACGCCGTCAATAAAGAGAGCAGCGCCAGGGCCGCCAGGGGTAAAAAGGCGGTAACGAAAAATACCGTTCCGCAAAAGGCCGCCGCCGCCCAGCGTCCCCGGCCGAGGCGCACCGGCAGCGCTTTGGCCCCGGCCTTGCCGGAGAGGGTCCGATAACGGATATCCCGAATCAGCAGGCGTTGCAGCAACAGGCTCGCCAGAGTAAATACTACGATGGGCAACGCCAGGGCCGCCGCCTGTTCGAAATGGGGCGGGAAAGTCAGCAGCTTGTAGATTTTGGTGGTGATAACCGAGAAATTGGCCATGGTGCCGATAGCCGCCGGCGCGCCGAATGACGACAGGGCGTCAAGTATCACCAGGATGGCGCTGGATAATACCGCCGGCCTCACCAGCGGCAGGGTCACCTGAAGCGCGGTGCGCATCCGGCCGGCCCCCAGCACGCGGGCGGCCTGTTCATAACCGGGATCGATGTTCACCAGCGCGGCGCAGACGGTGAAAAATACCAGGGGATACAAATGGGCGATTTCAATAAACACCAGCCCGCTGAAGCTGATGATATTAAAAAACGGCGTGGTGGTGCCCAACAGCCCGTCCAGCAGGGTATTCAGGTAACCGGAATTCGGCGCGGCCAGGAAAATCCAGGCAATCACGGTGATAAACGAGGGCACCACAAAGGCAATGGCGGCGCTGACGCGGATCAGGGTTTTCCCCGGCATATCGGTGCGCGATACCAGCCAGGCCATGGGCAGTCCCAGGGCCAGCGCCCCGCCGGTGACGCTTATCGCCAGCAGTGCGGAATTCCCTACCGCCTTCACCATGCCCGGGTCGGAAAACGCATCGACCAGCGGCCGCAGGGTGGCCAAACCGC
Organism: Sodalis sp. dw_96; assembly: GCF_018449575.1. Classification (GTDB taxonomy): domain Bacteria; phylum Pseudomonadota; class Gammaproteobacteria; order Enterobacterales; family Enterobacteriaceae; genus Acerihabitans. Next base: position 108,010 of record NZ_JAAVUT010000008.1, read on the forward strand.
TATTACCGGCTACTCCCAGCAGCACCAGCTTTGCCATGGGATAAATAATCAGCGCGCCCAGCACCAATAACGCGGCGGTGAGGATCAGTAGTTTCCCCGGTTCCGACGCCACCCTGCGCCAGCGGGCGGTGCCCCTGTGCGCCAGGGTCGCAATGCCGGCATAACGGCGAAGCTGTTCCGCCGCCGGCGCGATGCTCGATTTCATCATGCTATCACCCAGGCCTCATCGGGATTGAAAGAAACGGTCACCCCGTTCGCCATGGCGCTGGCCCATTGCCTCGGCGTCTGAACCCGCAGAGGAAGGCCCGCCACCTCGATCACCAGATCGTAGCGGCTGCCCAGGAACGAGGAATCGATAATCCGGCCGTGCATACCGCCGGCGGCGTCTGGATCGAAAGAGATATTTTCCGGCCGTACCGATACCGCTACCTCGTCGCCGGTACGGCAGGTGGCAATCATCCGGTCCGATGCGGCTGCCCAGAAAGGCTCCCCCAGGGCGGATTGCACCAGCAGACGGCGGGTATTGGCATCCAGTCCCGCCACCCTGCCATCGATAAGATTGGTGGTGCCGACGAACGAGGCGACAAAGCGCGAAACGGGCCGTCGGTAGATGGCTTCCGGCACGTCGCACTGTTCGATGCGGCCCTTGTTCATCACCGCAATCCGGTCCGCTATCACCAGCGCTTCTTCCTGATCATGGGTGACGTAAAACATGGTGATGCCGTTTTGCCTATGCAGGCGCTTGAGTTCAAAGCGCATCTCTTCACGCAATCCGGCATCCAGGTTGGACAGCGGCTCATCGAACAGCAGCAGGCTCGGTTCGGCGATAATGGCCCGCGCCAGCGCTACCCGCTGCTGCTGGCCGCCGCTCAAATCACCGGGATAACGCTGGGCCAGGCCGTCCAGGTGCACCAGTTTCAGCACATCGTTTACCTTGCGCCGGATGGTGGCCCGGTCATCCCCGGCGATGGAGAGGCTGAACGCCACGTTGTCATAAACGGTTTTGTGGGGCCATACGGCATAGTTCTGAAACACCATGCCCAGTTGACGGCGCTCCACCGGTACAAAGGCGCCGCGCCCGGAAGCAAGCCGGCCGGAAAGATGGATTTCCCCGCCGTCGGGCTCGATAAAACCGGCCACCATCCGCAGAGTGGTGGTTTTACCGCAGCCGCTCGGCCCTAGCAGTACCAGGCTCTCCCCTTCATTTACCCTGAGATCGACCCCGTCCACCACCGGCTTATCCCCCAGTTGTTTTCTCAGGCCGATAAGCTCCAGACGGGCCGGGCGGGAAACAGAATCATCTATGGCCATAGGTTACTCGCGACCGAAAATTTTATTAAAACGATTCAGGAAATCCTGCGTGGTCTTCTCGTTGGACAGGCCGGCAAGATCAACGTTATAAGGCTTCAACTCCGCCAGCTTGGGCAGGCCGTCCACCGAGCCGGCATCGGCGTTGGTGGGCCAAAATTTACCGGCGTCGGCCCTCAGTTCCTGGCCCTGGGCGCTGGTGAGGACTTCCATCAGCAGCTTGGCCGCCGTCGGATGCGGCGGATTGGACATGATGCCGCTGGGCTGCTGGGTCACCAGCGTGCCCTCGTCCAGGTTGTAGAGATCAATGGCCTGCCCCTGCTGTTTGGAGGTCAGCACATTAAAGGAGGAGACCATCGGAGACACGCTGCGCTCGCCGGAAGCCAGGATCCGCGCCGCTTCAGGATTGCCGCGCACAAACAGCACGTCCTGTTTGGCCAGTTTTTCCAGATAATCCCAGTGGATTTTTCCGGTTTGCAGCAAGGCCAAAAAGAACGTCAGGCTGTTGCCGGCGGTGGAAGGATCCGCCAAGACAATTTTACCTTTCCATTTAGGATCGAGAAAATCCGCCAGCGAATGGGGCAGACCGGCTTTATCCGGAATCGCGCGGCTGTTATAGGCGGCGGGCAGCAGAAACACCCCGATTGAATAATAGGCGCCGTCGGCGTCGGCATAATCCGGTCTGAGTTTGTCAAAGGTGGAAACTTTATAAGGCAGGTAATAGCCTTTTTGTTTCCATATGGCGGCGACATAAGGCTGGCTCATGGTGGTGACATCGGCACGATATTGTTTTGCCGCGCGTTCCGCTTCTATTTGTGTAATCAGATCCGGCGCTTTTTTACCGACGATGGTCAGATGAATTTTTGGGAAATTGGTTTTCCATAACTCACTGAGCAGCTTTGATTCTTCGCGGCTGGCCGGAGAATAAAAAATAACGTCTTTTTCATTATTGGCGAGGGCTGCTGTATAAAGCTGTTCATATACCCCGCCGCTTAATTTCAGATCGTCCGCAGCAAAGGTCGCGGATGATAACGAAACCGATAGCGCGGTTCCCAGCAGGATATTTTTTACTACAGTAAAAGCCATAATAAGCACGCCTTTTATAATTTTCTGAAACAAAGTTATATATTTGCTAATAAAAAAATCTTTTATGCCGACCTTTCTTATCCACGTAAATCGCCAAAAGGTTACCGGCATATAGGTTAGGCCTTACTCGGTGTAAAGCATCGCGTTACATACCGGCACTTCTCACCGACATAACAGAGATACTCACCAGAGCTATTCGGTTGAATAACGGCCCTCTTTGACAATTTCGGCAATGGTGCCGTCCGGCGCCCGGAATTTCAGCGCGCCGGCGCCCGGCGGCGAAAGGATTTCGCCTCCCAGCGCCTTGATCTTCTCCGCTATTTCATCCTGATCGTCCACCGACACGCCATAATGATGAATACGCGGGCCCGGCCCGGAAAGTAATGCCTCTTCGTGATCCTCGTTATCGTAATGCACCAGCGTAAAATCAATATGCCCGTCGGTCAGATGCCGGGAGGTATGTTGACGTTTATGTTCCGTTTTTATTTGTTTAAAACCGAACACCTGTTCATAAAACCGAGTGGCATAATCAAGATCATCAACTTTAAGTGCAAGATGAACGATGCGCGGGGCGGCCATATTATTCTCCTGATACGTGAGGTTAAAAGCGTCATTATTCATGGCGCTCTAAACGAATATTCTTCTAGGTGGACAAATTTCGTGGGGAGTATTATCAGCCGTTAACGCTTCATTCATGACGCCCAACCAAAATAGACTAGCAGCTGGGGATATCGCTGTTAACGCACAAATTGAGATAACTAAAGTCAAATAACGCCATAACAACCTAACCCCAGCCATACGTTTTTGCTATCACCCGTCTCCCCGCGCCAGGAGAAATAGCGGCTCTTGAGGGAGGGACCCTCCCGCCCCAAGGGTCGTCACATGAAAAAAACCAGCCTGACTTCAATATATTAGCAAGCATTCATCTTGTGTTTTCCTGATGAGATAAAGTGGCTGTCGCGATATAAACATCCAATATTTGCCGCTATTTAATCCATAAGCAGCATCTTGCACCGTCTAAAAAAGTACAGTATAAACTATATAGTATTAAAACTATAAGTCGCTTTTCCCTGCTGCAGATACACACAACCTAATATTCCCTTACCATGAGGAAGACAGATTATGTCATTGAAAAAATTGCTACATTTTTCATTGATGGGCGCGATGTTGCTATGTTCGGAATGGGCGCAGGCAAGCGGAACTCTCAGGATCGCCATGACGCTGGCGGATATCCCGGTGATGGACGGCGCGCCGGATCAGGGCACCGAAGGCGTCTCCTTCGGCGGGTATACGGTATTCGACCCGCTGATCGAATGGGATCTGTCCAAACGCGATGCCGCCTCGGTGCTGCGGCCGGGTCTGGCGACCAAATGGTATATTTCTCCAGAAGATAATTCACATTGGATTTTTGAATTAAGAAAGGGCGTGAAATTCCATGACGGATCGGACTTTAACGCCGATGCGGTGATATTTAATCTGGAGCGGGTGTTCAATAAAAGTTATCCCGCCTATGACGTGTCGATACAAAAGCAGATGGTACCCTATATCAATGATGTCAAAAGCTGGAAGAAGCTGGATGACTACAAGATTGAAATTGAAACCAAAAAGGTCGATGCTTTTTTCCCTTACCAGATGACCCGGCTGTTGATTGCCTCGCCGGCGCAGTGGGAAAAAATGGGCAAAAGCTGGCAGCAGTTTCGCCAGCACCCATCGGGCACCGGCCCATGGAAATTGGATAAGCTGATACCGCACCAGGAGGCCGATCTGGTGCCGAATAAAGATTACTGGGATAAAGCCCGGGAACCCAAGCTTGACCGGCTGGTTCTGCTGCCTATTCCCGAGCCGTCCGCCCGCACCGCCGCCCTGCTGTCCGGTACCGTGGACTGGATTGAAAGCCCGGCGCCGGATACCGTGGAGCGACTGAAGAAGTCGGGCATGGTGATCTCCACCAATACCATCCCCCATGTCTGGCCCTATACGGTCAGCGTGCTGCCCGGTTCGCCGTTCGCCGATATCCGGGTACGCAAAGCCGTTAACCTGGGCATCGATCGCGACGGCATGGTGCAGCTGCTGCACGGTCTGGCCACACCCGCCACCGCGCAAATGGCCGAGGGCAACCCCTGGTACGGCAATCCCAGCTTCAAGATAAAATACGATCCTGAGGAAGCCAAACGCCTGCTGAAGGAAGCCGGTTACGGTCCCGACCATCCGCTGAAGCTGAAAATCGCCATTTCCACCTCCGGATCCGGACAGATGTATCCCCTGATGATGAATGAGTTCATCCAGGAAGACATGCGCAAAATCGGCGTGGACCTGCAGTTTGACGTGTTCGAATGGGAAGCCCTGCGCGGCCGCAGAAGAGACGGAGCCGCTTCGCCGAACAATAAAGGCATCGACGGCATCAATAATAGCTGGTCCACCACCGATCCCTACTATGCCCTGATTCGCTACCTTGATCCGAAGGAAGTCCCGCCGGAAGGCACCAACTGGGGCGGCGTCAACGATCCGGTGATTACGCCGCTTATCCGTCAGGTCCAGGGGGAGTTCGATCCGGCGAAACAAGACAAGCTGCTGGCGCAAATCCATACCCGCTTCGTGGACCAGGCCTACTTTATCTGGGTGGTGCATGATGTGGGATCTCGGGCCATGTCCCCCAAGGTCCAGGGCTATGTCCATGCCCAGAGCTGGTATTCCGACTATTCACCTGTCTCCATGCAGCAATAACGGGGCAAAGCCATGTTGTCGTATGTTATTCGTCGTCTACTGTATGCCATTCCCATTGCGCTGGCGGTTACGGTAGTGGTGTTTTCCCTGGTGCATCTGGCGCCGGGGGATGCCATCAACGCCCTGGTGCCGGACGAGGCCTCGGCGGAACTGGTGAATCAGATTCGCCATGAGTACGGACTGGATAAACCGCTGCCGGTGCAATACTTCTATTGGCTGGGCAATGCCCTGCGGGGCAATCTGGGCATGTCGCTGGGCTCGGGCCGCCCGGTGGCGACGGAAACCATGACCGCGGTGAAAAACACGCTGGTGCTGGCGGTCAGCGCCGGGCTGATGAGCTGTATTCTAGGGTTTTCCCTGGGCATCGCGGCGGGCGTGTGGCGGGAACGGCTTGCCGACCACGTCATCAGCTTTTTTACCCTGGCCGGGGTCAGCGTGCCCCATTACTGGCTGGCGATTGTGCTGGTGATCATCTTCTCGGTGAATCATATGTGGCTGCCGCCGCTGGGCATGGGGCCGAATGAGTGGCGGCTGGACTGGGTGCATTTTCAGCATATGATCCTGCCCACGGTGACCATGGCCGCCATTCCCATTTCGGTGATTGCCCGCACGGTGCGGGCCAACGTGGCCGAAGTCATGGATCAGGAATTCATCACTACCCTGTGGTCGAAGGGGCTGACCCGCTCGCGCATTTTCTGGCATGTGATCCGCAATGTATTGCCCGGCTCCCTGGCGGTGATGGGTCTGCAAATCGGACATATGCTGGGGGGGTCGGTGCTGGTGGAAACGGTGTTCGCCTGGCCCGGCACCGGCTTTCTGATGGCCACCGCCATCTTCCAGCGCGACCTGCCGCTGTTGCAGGGCACCATGCTGGTACTGTCGATTTCCTTTGTACTGTTGAATTTGCTGGTTGACCTGCTGCAGAGCTGGGCCGATCCGCGCCTGAGGAGGATCGGATGATAAAGCAGGTCACGGTGACCCTGGCCGGGCCGGCGATACGGCCCCCCAAGACGGGACGTTACAGCGCCAGGGTGTTGCGCCGTTTTCTTCGTCAGCCGGTTTCCCTGGCGGCATCTCTGGTGCTGCTGATTATTCTGGTCTGCTGCATCGGCGCCAACTGGATAGCTCCGGAAGATCCCTATGCCACCAGTATCCTGATGAGGATGGCGGACATGGGCACCCCCCACCGGCTGCTGGGCGGGGACGAATTGGGCCGCGATCTGCTGTCGCGCCTGATTTACGGCGGCCGGGTATCGCTGCTGATGGCCTTTATGCCGGTGATGATCGGCCTGCTGGGCGGAGGTTTTCTCGGAATTCTGGCCGGTTACGCCGGCGGCCGGGTCAATACCGCCATCATGCGCAGCATGGATATCTTCTATGCCTTTCCCTCCGTGCTGCTGGCGGTGGCCATTTCCGGCGCCCTGGGTCCTGGGCTGCTGAACGCGATTTTATCCCTGTCGCTGATTTTCATTCCCCCCATCACCCGCATTTCCGAAAGCGTCACCACCCAGGTGCGGGGCTATGAATTCGTCATGGCGGCCATGTTGTCCGGCGCCTCCACCTGGCGCATCATCCAGCAGCATGTGCTGAGCAATGTCGCCGGGCCGATTATTGTTTTCGCCTCCAGCCAGATCAGCATCTCGATCATTACCGCCTCGGGACTGAGCTTCCTCGGGCTGGGGGTCAGTCCTCCCACTGCCGACTGGGGCCTGATGCTTTCGTCGCTGCGGCAGTCGATTTATGTCAATCCGGCCGTGGCGGCCATGCCCGGCGTGATGATCTTTGTCTGCTCTATTTGCTTTAACGTCATTAGCGACGGCGTGCGCAAAGCCATGGAGATACGCCGATGAGCAAGGTTATTTATAACGATTCGCCGCTGCCGCCGATTGCCGATAAAGGCGGCCCGGCGCAGCCGCTGCTGCGGGTGACCGGCTTGCGCAAGTACTTTCGTTTCAAGGATGGCTGGCTGGGCAGCCGCCAGCAGGTGCGCGCGGTGGACGGCCTGTCGTTCGAGGTCCTCAAGGGTGAAACCCTGGGGATCGTCGGCGAATCGGGCTGCGGCAAATCCACCACCGCCCGGCTTATCACCGGCATGATGCAGCCGGATGAAGGTGAAATCAGCCTGGACGGCGAAACCTTCTGGCAGCCGGGCAAAAAAATCAGCCCCGAAGCCAGACGGGCGGTACAGATGGTGTTCCAGGACAGCCACTCCTCTTTGAACCCGCGTATGTCGGTGGTGGATACCTTGGCCTTCGGCCTGCTGGCCCATGGCATCGACCGGGCCACCGCCGTTGATTACGCCGGCCGGCTGATGGATGCGGTGGGCATGCCGGCGGCTGAATTCGCCGATCGCTACCCCATCGAGCTGTCGGGAGGTCAGCGGCAGCGCATCAATATCGCACGGGCCATCGCGCTGCGCCCGCGGCTATTGCTGCTGGACGAACCGGTTTCCGCACTGGATAAATCCGTCGAGGCGCAGGTGCTTAACCTGCTGGTGGAGCTGCGGGAAAGCCTCGGCCTGACCTATATTTTCATCTCCCACGACCTTAACGTGGTGCGCTATATTTCCGATCGGGTAGTAGTGATGTACCTAGGACAAATTGTCGAGTCCGCTCCCTCGGATACGCTGTTCTCCTCCGCCGCGCATCCTTATACCCGCGCCCTGCTGGCCTCCAAGCCCTCGCCGGACCCGCGGATAAAAATCGCCGCGCCGCCCCTGACCGGCGATCCTCCCGACCCGATCAACCCGCCGAAACACTGCCGGTTTCATACCCGCTGCGCTTTCGCGGAAGGTATCTGTTCGGCCAAAACGCCTCATTTGCGGGCTAAGCCGGGTTCCCATGCGGACCATCAGGTCGCCTGCTGGATCCACGTGCCGGATTCCGGTCACAGCCTGGCCGGCGACGCGGGAGCAGACATCATGACCGATAACGCGGCCGACCTGCCGGCGCGGGAGCAGGCATCATGAGCATGACCTATAACGCCCACCCTGCCGGCGCGGGAGCAGACATCATGAGCGATAACGCGGCAAACCTGTTGGAACTGGAGCAGCTCAATATTGCTTTTCATACCGGCGGCCAGTGGCGGTCCATCGTGCGCAATATCAATCTGCGCATCGGCCACGGCCGGGTCCTGACCCTGCTGGGTGAATCCGGATCCGGCAAAAGCGTCACCTTACGATCCATCCTGGGGCTGTTGCCGCGGAAAACCACCCGGGTCAGCGGCCGTATCATACTGAACGGCCGAGACGTGGTGGCCATGACCCCGCAGCAGCAGGCGCAAATCCGCGGCCGCGACGTCGGATTTATTTTCCAGGAACCGATGACCGCCCTGGATCCGGTGTTTCGGGTCGGCGATCAAATCGCCGAAATGCTGATGAAGCATAAGGGCATCAACCGCCAGGAGGCCCTGGTCAAGGTGAAGGATTTATTCGATTTGGTGCAAATCCCCTCCGCCGGGCGCCGTCTGCGGTCGTATCCCTCGGAGCTGTCCGGCGGCCTGCGCCAGCGGGTGATGATTGCCATGGCGGTCTCCTGCGAGCCGAAGCTGCTGCTGGCGGACGAACCCACCACCGCCCTTGACGCCACGGTGCAGGTTCAGGTGCTGCTGCTGTTGAGGCAAATCCAGCAACAGTTCGGCATGTCGATCCTGTTCGTCACCCATGACCTGGGCGTGGCGGCGGAAATCGCCGATGACGTGGCGGTGATGTACCAGGGTGAAATTATCGAAACCGGCAGCGCGGAAAAAGTGTTGCTGCATCCCGAACATGATTACACCAAACTGCTTACCGGCTGCTCGGTCTACGGCCATTACCGCCAGAATAGCCTGGGCCGGCAGGCGCCGGTTTAACATAAAGAGACAGTCCCATGGTAACTAAGATCAATTTTGCACGGTTAACGGCGTTTGCGGCCAGGCAGGCGATAGATGCCGGCACTCTCACCGCCGGCCGGCTGTTGGAAGCCTGTCTGGAGCGGATCGACCTCCGGGAAGACGATGTCCGCGCCTGGACCTTTCTCGATCGGACTGAGGCGCGCCGGCAGGCGGCGCTGCTTGATGCAGGCCCGTCCCGGGGGGTATTGCACGGCATTCCGCTGGGGGTCAAGGATATCATCGACACGCACGATATGCCGTCCCGTTACGGCTCCCCCATCTATCAGCATCATCACCCGCAGTGGGACGGCGCCTCGGTGGCTCTCTCCCGAGCCGCCGGCGGCATAGTGCTGGGCAAAACCGTGACCACCGAGTTTGCCAACCGCCACGCCGGCCCCACCCGCAACCCTCTCAACCTAGAGCATACGCCGGGGGGATCGTCCTCCGGTTCCGCCGCCGCGGTGGCGGATTTTCATGTTCCCCTGGCCCTCGGCACCCAAACCGGCGGGTCGGTGATCCGCCCGGCGTCCTATTGCGGCGTCTACGGTTATAAACCGAGCTTCCAGCTGATCGGCAACGCCGGGGTGCGCACCAATACCGAGGCGTTGGATACCGTAGGCCTGATGGCCCGTTCCGTGGACGACCTGGCGCTGTTCAAGGCGGCCCTCACCGAAACGCCTTATACCCCCATTGATACCCCGCCTCCGCGGACACTGAACGTTGCCCTGTGCCGCACCCCTTATTGGGATCGGGCCGCCGATGAGTCCCGCCGGGCCGTGGAACAGACCGCCGAACTGCTGGCGTCCGCCGGGGCAAAAGTGACCGATTTGGTGTTGCCCGAGGCGTTCACCGGGCTGGAAGAAGCCCACCGGCAGATATGCGCCTTTGAAATCCTGCGTAACTATGCCGATGAGCTGCGCCGCTTTCGGGATCGGGTGAGCGACGATTTTATCCTGCAGCGGGTGGTTCCCGGCGAGCAGACCACCCTGGAGATGTTCCGTGGCGCCATCATGCTGGGTGAACGTTGCCGTCACTGGCTGGATCAATGGTTCGCCGAACATCGCGTTGACGCCATTCTCACTCCCGCCGCCCAGGGGGAAGCCCCCCACGGCATCGCTTTTACCGGCAACGTGGTGTTCAATTTCCTCTGGACGTTCTTATACACCCCGGCCATCACGCTGCCGTATTTCACCGGACCGTTGGGGCTGCCGGTGGGCGTGCAGCTGGTGGGCCGTAAATATGCCGACCAGCATCTGTTGAATGTCGCCTCCTCCGTCGCCGGCTTATGGTCGTAATACAAGGGATATCATGAAAAACAACGCCGCTACATCCATTACCCCGCCGCCGTCAGCCGCCGGCCTGTCCGTGGTGGAAGCGCTCAATGCCATGTCTCACGGCACCCTTACCAGCGAAGCCCTGGTGTCCGCCTGCCTCGAGCGTATCGAACGGCGGGACGGCGATGTCCGGGCCTGGGCCTATCTGGATCGCGAACAGGCCCTGGCGCAGGCCCGCCAGGCGGATCGATCCGCAGCCAACGGGTTATTGCACGGCATTCCGGTGGGGGTGAAAGACATTATCGACGTGGGGGGCATGAGGACCGGCTTTAACTCGCCGGCCTATCCCCACTACTTCCCGGCCATGGATGCCGGCAGCGTCGCGCTGATTCGCAACGCCGGCGGCATCATTCTCGGTAAAACCGTCACCACCGAATTCGCCAACCGCGAACCGGGACCCACGATGAATCCCCATGATGGCCGGCGCACACCGGGCGGTTCATCCTCCGGCTCCGCCGCGGCGGTGGCGGATTATCAGGTCCCGTTGGCCCTGGGTACGCAAACCAGCGGTTCGGTCATCCGTCCCGCAGGCTATTGCGGCATCGTCGGTTACAAACCCACCTTCGGCGAATTCACCCGGGTGGGGGTGAAACAGCAGTCCGGATCGCTTGATACGCTGGGCCTGTGCGCCAGAAACGTCCGCGACGCCGAACTGCTGCGCACGGTGATTATCGGCACGGACTACCGGCCGGTCCCGATGCCGGAAGGTCCCCTGCGCATCGCTTTTTGCCGCCCGCCGGAATGGGAACAGGCCGACCCCGCCGTCCGCCGGCGGGCCGAGGAGTGCGCCGCCCTGCTGGCCAAGGCAGGACACCACCTCAGTGAACCGGCGCTGCCGGAATGTTTTAACGGCTGGCTCCGGCTCCACAGCACCATCGCCAATTTCGAATCGGCGCGCAACCTGGCGTTTGAAAAAACCGCGCATCGTCAACAGCTCAGCGCCAAGCTATACCAGGGCCGCATCAGGGACGGCGAAAATATAACCCTTGAACAATACATCGCCGCCCAGCGTGAGGCGGAAACACTGCGCGCAACTATCCACCAATACCTGGAAGGCATTGATATTATATTAACCTTATCAACCGCCAACGAAGCGCCCATCGGGTTGGATGATACCGGCTCCGCCGTATTCAATTCCCTTTGGACGCTGTTATATACACCCTGTCTGACCCTGCCTGCCGGCGTCGGTCCCTCCGGCTTGCCGCTGGGGATTCAACTGGTGGGACGGCGTTTCAAAGACGAGGCGCTGTTTGCCGCGGCACTGGCGGTGGAAGCACAGATTACCGAAGGATAATAAGGGGCATAGTTCAATGCCGATGTCTTACATTGACCTTTCGTCGAACGGTCCGGTGCAGTATTTTTTCCTGGGGGGTATCGCTTTTTTTTCCGCGATATTGGGCGGCATCAGCAGCTTTGGCGCCAGCCTTATCATGACTCCCGCCATGACGCCGGTGCTCGGCCTCAAAGCGGTGGTACCGGTGATGGCCGTCGCCATGACGTTCGGCAATCTTTCCAGGATGTGGGTCTACCGCAACGAGATCCAGACCCGCACCCTGCTGCAGATCATGATTCCCGCCCTGCCGAGCCTGCTGCTGGGAACCTATCTTTACAAAATACTCTCCCAGCATATGCTGGAATTGATTATCGGCCTGTTCCTGCTGGTGATATTGCCGTTGCGTCGCTATATGGCTCATAAACACATCATCCCCACCCCCGCCATGGTCGTCATGATGTCTGTGTTGTTCGGCTTTATTTCCGGGGCCTTGCCCGGCGGCGGCGTGGTGCTGCTGCCCATCCTGCTGGGCATCGGCCTGGTGGGAGGCGGGGTTATCGGCACCGACGCCTGTATTGGTATGGCCACCAATATTGCCAAGGTGGTATTTTTCCTGCTCTTTTCATTGCTTAATACCCATTATTTATTGTACGGGCTGCTAATCGGTGTTTGCATGATACCGGGGACCTACCTGGCCCGTTGGCTGTTAGGCCATCTGCACGTCAAAATCCATACCTATATTATTGAGGGATTGATTTTTTTCAGCGGATTATCGTTTCTGTATAATTTTATTAACGAGATGGGCTGATATACAGGCTACTGCGCCGTGAAATTTTTTTTGCGAAGGACTCCGGCAAAACGGCGGTCCGTTATTAAATAATATCGGCAAAGCCCGCTGTGGTACCGTCGATAAAATAGAGTGCGCCACTGGCACAAATAAACAGCGCGGATCGCATTGGCATTGGCATTGGCATTGATTTAGGCAGTTATTTTATTAATGGGTATAGACTCTCTATGGTTAACATGACTATTCAACATACCTCCTATCGTTTTGTTTATTTGGCTATGATGCTGTTGTTATCCGCATTGATAGGCGCCATGCTCGAAGCGGTTGATTTCAAACTGGGCTGGATGTTCGGCGGGGTTTGCGGCGCGGCGTTAACCTCGTATTTTTTACTGCCGATCATGACCATAAGCGGGAAATTGTATATCGGCAATATGCGCCAGGCGGGCCAGGCCATTCTCGGCGGCGGTATCGGCTGTTTGCTGCATTTCAGCGACATCGGCCGCCTGGGCTGGTTTTTTTTCGATATTTTGTTCATGATGGTCATATCCCTGATCTCGTCTTTTGTCCTGGCGGTGCTTTATTCACTCGTCTCCACACGTCAAACCGTCAAAACCACGTTCTTTTCCACCCTGCCGGGGGGAATCGGCATCATGGCCAACCTGGCCAAAGAGTATGGCGCCAACGCGGAACTGGTGGCGATATTACAGTCAGTCAGAATTTTATCGGTGGTAGTGTTTATTCCCTTTCTGCTGCGCAATCTCCTGCATATCGATATTGATGCCATCCCGGCGGCCCATGGCGAAAGTCATGGCGAACAGGAAATTTTCAGCACGGTATTGATATTGCTGTTTGCCCTATGCGGCTATTATATCGGTAGAAAACTGCATATCGCATCGCCGTCATTAATCGGCCCGATGATGCTGGCCATTATCGTCAACAATCTTATGCCCGGCCAGTTCAGCATTACGTTACCGACTTTATTGTCCCATATTGCCCAAATATTGCTGGGGGTCACCATCGGCCACGGTATTATTTCACGCTTATTCTTCATCAAGCTGCGGGACTTGATTATCGGCCTGTTTTCCATTGTCCTGCTGCTATTGTTCGCGGTGGTTATCGCGGCGCTGTTTCGCCTGGTGGCGGATGTGGACTGGCAAACGGCAATCCTCAGCACCGCCCCCGGCGGCGCGGCGGAAATGATCGTACTGGCCAAAACCCTGAACACCCATCTGGAAATCGTGGTCACCGCCCAGGTCGTCCGGCAGATTATGGTTAACGCCCTGGTTCCGCTATGGGTAGTGCTGTCCGACCGGATGGAGAACGTGCTGCGCAGAGAAGGTGGATAAAAAGATCTGACCGGAATGAGGATAGGCCCGTTATCACCGACCGTGCAGCGAACCTGTTAAAGGGAGAGCGCGCCAATGTGGTCGAATCGGGCGTGGTTTTTCCGCCCGACCGAGCGCCACATGGCACGCTAGGCCCGCGATCACCATACGTGTAGCAAATCTGTTAAAGGGAGAGCGCGCCAATGTGGTCGAATCGGGCGTGGTTTTTCCGCCCGACCGAGTGCCACATGGCACGCTAGGCCCGCGATCACCATACGTGCAGCGAACCTGTTAACGCGTGGTATTAGTGTAATACACTCCCTGACGGGCATGAATCAAGCGATATTCAATGACAAAACCGCCGAGATCGTAGGCCGAGCGGATCACTTCCAGCACCGGCTCGCCGGCGGCGCAGCTCAAGTGTTCCTGGTCCTCCTGGTCCGCCAGGGCCGCGTACACCTTCTCCTCCACCCGGACTATCAGCAGATTGTATTGACGGTCAAAAAAACTGGCGATGCTGCTGGGAAGCAACGTGGCGAACTTTTCGGCGGCATCAGGGCAAAAATCCCCCCGCACCACGATATGCTCAATAATCGCCGGACGCCCGCCCGCCGATCGCAGCCTGGTCACACGGCTTACCGGGGTGCCGGGCGAAATGCCCAGCTGCCGCGCGTCAAACTCCGTGGCCGTCCCTTCCGCAAACGCCAGATACGCGATACGCTCGGTACGTTCACCCTGCTCGGAATAGAAGTTCAGAAACTTATAGGGCTTGGCCGCCTTTCCCCCTTTATAGGTGGCGATGGTGGTGCCCCGACCGCGCTGGCGCACCACCACGTTATCCTGCACCAGCTTTTCCACCGCTTTGCGCGCGGTGCCCACGCTGACGGAGTATTCTTCCGCCAAGGCGATTTCACTGGGCACCAGGTCGCCCGGACGCCACTCTCCGCTCAGCACCCGCCGGATGAGATCCTCTTTCACCGTCAGATAAATCGGCTTGCGGGGTTTGGGTTGCTTCGGATCGGATGCCTTGGTGTGTTCAATCATAATGTGCCCGCTGTTGCCCCCAGCATGCTGTTGTCCGTAAAAACACGATAAATCAATAGCGATCGGCGTCAATGGGGGGGATGGGTTCCGCCAGATCCATCTCTTTGCCCATGTGCGCTTCAATGGTTTCCAGCGCGTCGAACCAGATGGTCAACCGCCGGTGGATATTGTCGATTTCATCCTCGTGCACCGGTATGCCCTGCAAAGCCAGCGCCGAACGAACGTAGTCAAGTGTCACCTGCATTATCGGATCTCCTGCGGCGGGGATCCCGCCAGTGTTTTGGCAAGGTCGGGTTTGAAGGCGTGCCATCCCGCGGCGCGCTCATAGCTGTCGGCCACCTGGAGCACGGTTTTTTCATCAAAAGGCCGGCCGGCAAATTGCAATGCCAGCGGCAGGCCCTGACGGGAGAACCCCATCGGCAGCGATAAGGCGGGAACATTGGCCAGGCTGAAAGGATAAAGCCCGATTCGCCGTTCCATCAAACGCCTGACGGCGTCATCCCCGGTATCCAGGCGTTCCTGCATCTGATCGATGGGCTTGGGCGCCGTGGGAATGGTCGGACACACCAGAATATCAACCTGGTTGAAGGCGTCAAGCAGTTGCCGACGCGCCAGGAAACGGCCGCGCATCGCCCGGTTATAGACCGTGGCGGGAATTAGCGACGCGGCGGCCAGCCGGGTGCGGGTGCCGGTATCAAACCGATCATAACGATCGCGCAAATATTTACTGACAAACCAGGCGGCCACATCGGCGTCCAGGCTCAGCAGAATCAGCGGCACGGCAAACAGCGTCAGGGGCAGCGAAATAACCGTCACCACGGCGCCCAATTGCCGTAGCAGCTCAACAGAGGTTTCAAACGCGGCGCTGACTTCATCACTGGTACTGTCGTTATAAGCAATCTCCTGCACGATGCCCAGCTTCAGCCCTTTCAGGGACTTGCCGGGCTCCGGCATAAAATCCAGATCCGAATGGCGGCTCGATAAATTATCCCGCCTGTCGTAACCGGAAATCGCCGCCATGATTTGGGCGGCATCCGCCACGCGCCGGCAGATGGGCCCCAGTACATCGGTGGTATACCCTTCCATGACCGCGCCATAGCGGCTCACCCGGCCAAAGGTCGGCCGCAGGCCCACCACGCCGTTAAACGCCGCCGGACCGCGGATGGAGCCGCCGGTATCCTCGCCGATGGAAAACGAACACATGCCCGCGGCGGCGGCAATGCCCGATCCGGTGGAAGAACTGGACGCCGAGTAATCGGGGTTCCAGGGATTGCGCGGCTCACCATAAGCAAAGTTGATGGTTCCCCCTTTGCCAAATTCATGCAGGTTCTGTTTGCCAATCAGAATCGCCCCGGCCTGGGTGAGTTTTTCAATCACCGCCGCGTTGCAGGGCGCCACCGTCTCGTCTTCGTTAAGCACCCGGGTGCCGAGGGTGGTGGGGAACCCCAGCGCGTGCATCTGATCTTTTACGCCAAAAGGCAAACCGTGCAAAGGCCCGCGATACAGCCCGCCGGTTATCTCTTTCTCCGCCTGCCGGGCCTGCGCCAGCGCCCGCTCGCGATCGGTGGTAATCCAGGCATGCAGCACCGGATCCCAGCGTTCAATGCAGTGGAAACTGGATTCAACCAATTCAACCGGCGAGATCTTCCTTTGCCGGATCAAATCGGCCTGTTCCGCACTGCCGAGCTGCAGTAATTCTTCCGCCATATTTTTTTGCTCCGCCGAAATAAACCTTGTTTTAAACACTAGCATTAAAACTATAGTGTTTTAAAGATAAGTCAACTTCCTTATTCTTATGGCAAAGCAAAAAAAAACGGCATCACATTGCGCTGAGGTGAAGAGATAATATGCACGCTGGGCTTAAAGCGCGCTAAAGGGAAACCGTGCTGATGGGGAGGCTCGATCCGCGCAGGTGCTGGAACCAGACGGAGTTAACCTTACCGGCCTGACTGGGACCGGCGCGTATTGCGACGCCCCCGCCCGACCCACCATTGAAAGGTAGCCGAACGCATGACACAAAAAAAGCGCAGACGCGCCTTATGTCGTCAGCGAAGTTATGCAGCGGGCTAATCCCGACGCCTGATTTTGCGGGCGCCGCTAAAAGATGCCGTTAAAGGTAATGAATCGCAAGAAATTTCGGAACGAAAATGTTCGTTAATAACTTAATTTTAATATTTATTATCAAATAGTTATAGAATAAAGATATATACTGCTCTCGTCCCTGAAAAGCAATGACCAGCAAATAGTCCTACCGTGAGGAAAGAGAGTATTTGTTGCCTTTTTGGTGGCACGTGGTTACGCAAGAGCATTCCTTTTGCTAATCTGTACATGTACAAGTTTGCAGAGTCTGAACTTTATGAAATCGATAACCTATACCTACATGCGCGAACACCTGACCGAAATACTTGATGAACTTCGTAATGGTGTAGATTTTATTGTTACCCAGCGAGGTAAACCCGATCTCAACCTGCAGGGGAGTCAGATCGCCGGCCTCCCAGAGACAGGCTATGGTATTTATTCTTCCGCTCCCAGAGGAGGTGGTTGGGTTAAGACGGGTGAAGGCGCGTCAGTGCGCTCAACTCCCAGCGCGCACGGAACTGTCCTTGTATCTAAAAGTGGAAGTACCCGCAGGGATAGCAGTTCCGGACATTATGAAAAAAGGCAAGCATCATCGCAGCCCAAAAAATTAAGTTTTGGTGAAGCGAAAACGAGAACACAAAAGCGACATGCGGGTGTCATAAAAATACTCGGAGATAAGTAATGTTTGAATTTCTCACTATGGACCAGGTAATTGAAATTCAACAAGATACATTAGCCAGTAGCGGCCCTCCTGACAGAAACAAGCTGGGAGGTGCGCTTTCAAGAGTTGAGAATTTACACTTCTACGAGTCATGCAATGATATTTTCAAACTTGCTGCTCTTTACCTGATAGCCATTGCTAAGGCTCATGCTTTTAATGATGCGAATAAAAGAACTGCATTTCAGGCAACATCAATTTTTTTGCTGATGAATATAGATCCTGAGATTGCTGATGATCCTGAAGCCAGGTCGTATGATCTGAACGAGTCTTATGAACTGGTAAAACTCACGGTATTTGCTGCAATGGATGAAGCAGATCTTGATCAGACCAGTTTTGCATTACGATTATTATCGTCCTACAGAAATGATCTCATGGATGATTATGATTCTGACTACCTTCTTCCCTTACAGTCTGCCCCAATTGAAAAATAGTAAGCGAGTGGCGTTCTCGCGTCGTTCTGTAGTCCCTCCGGTTTTTAGTTTAACCTGTCATTTTGTTCTGATATAACGGCTTTAAGGTTTTTACCCCCGCGCCATCGCTATGCTGCACGCTACGTACGAGTGTTTGGCAGGATACTTGTCAGGTTATTGGATGGATCGTATACGCACAGTTGTGCGTCTGTCACTAGGGAACTGCGATAGATCGCCAAATCGCCGGAAAGGGGCGTATAGGCAAAGACCGGTACAATAATCCGATAAAACGCCGGGAACCGCCCGCCGTCAAGAATAATGTCAATCATCCAGCGGCACCGCCGGCGAGCGATTCCAGGTAGGCGATGACGTCATCGGCCCGACCATCTCTGAGCAGGGCATCAGCCGTCTTGTAGCCGAACGCACGCAAGGGTTCGTTGCGGATGAGGAAAACGGCTTGCTGCGCATCTCCCGTCATCTCGGTGGCCACCGCCAGAACACGCACCAGATCCACCAGATACTGCTGCAATTGCTGTGCTTGAGGCCGTGAAGAAGGGGTGTTGCGATGCACATGCGCACGTTCAGCCAATTCCTGGATTCGGAAGCCAAAAAAATCCCCTACTCTGGCGGGTGATAGATAGGCGGTGTTGGGCTCGCGAAACTGAACGCTCAGCGGGTTTTGAAGTGATGCACTCATAGCCCCTCCTTTCAATGCAATCAACATGCACTCATTATGCACTCATATTGCAAATATTCCAATGCCAAGGTAGATTCTACTCATAAGGCAAGCAATCAAGATATAAGGCCCGCCATCACCGAACGTACAGCGGGCGTGTTAAAGGGCGACTGTGCCAATGTGCTCTGGCGGCAAGCCTACCTCTTGGTGCTCAAATACCGATACACCACCGCCAGATCCTGCTCGCCGAGGCCGGCATCCACCGCGTTTTGCCAGAATTCCTCAATCACGCTCAGCCCCGGCAGCTCATCGGCCCCCGCCGCGTCCAGGGCCAGGTTCGCATCCTTCAGCGCCAGCGACAGCTGCATCTGCGGGGTATAGTCACCGGACTTGATCATCTCCAGCTTGTTTTTCACATAAGGCGCGGCCAGGGGACCGCCTTCCAGGGCCGCCCAAAAATCATCCGGGGAAAACCCCAGGGTTTTGGCCAAAAAGAGGCTTTCCGACATCCCCTGCATCATGGAAATAAGCCAGGCATTCACCACCAGCTTCATCCGGGAACCGGCGCCCACCGGACCCAGCCATTTCGTACCCCTGGCGATGGCGCCGAACACCGGCTCGACGGCGGCGGCTCGCCCGCGATCTCCGCCGGCCAGCACGGTAATCTGCGCATTTTCCGCCGGGGCCTTGGTACCCGAGACCGGCGCATCCACAAACACCACATCGGCGCGCGCCTTGGCGATTGCCTTGTCCAGCTTCTCGGTGGAGGCAATGCCTATAGTGCCCATCTGCACCACAACCGCCCCATGCTTAACATGCGCAACAATGCCGGTTTTGCCGATGATGACCTCTTCCGTAGCGGCGGCATTGGTCAGCATCGCGATAATCACATCGGCATCCCGCACCGCTTCCTGGGGCGTATTAAACAGGGTCAACCCCACCGCCTCGAGATCTTCGCCTTTCCGGCGCGTACGGTTCCAGCCTCGCACGGTAAACCCTTTTTTTAACAAATTAGCCGCAAAGGCATGACCCATTGCGCCTAGTCCAAGCACAGCGACTAACGGAAGATTGTTCATTGATATCATCCCTCTTTGCTTTTTGCTGAACGGATTTTGCTTATCGAATTAACAGAGTGTGATGAAATTCTCTTTCCACTCAATGGTAATTTGTTAATTCTAACGACGGCGGCAGGATCTGTCGCCCTCTTCCTATGGGTTTTTTGGCAATTACGCCGTTATCGATGGATGTGCGGCTGTATGTCAGTAGAAAAAATCAGTAGAAAAAGTCAGAAGAAAAAGTGAGTAAAAAATGGCCATTTTCGTATCGAAGAAGTTAATTAATTTTATCGTGCTGGCACAAACCAATAATATCGCCAAAGCCGCCGAAAAATTACATATGACCGCCTCGCCGTTTGGTAAAAGCATTGCCGCGCTGGAAGAGATGGTGGGATATGAACTCTTTTCACGTACCGATAACAGCATCAGTCTCAATAAAGCCGGGCAGGAGCTTTATCAGATGCTTTATCCCATTTATCAGCGGCTGGCCAGCATTGATACGGATATTATGCTGGCGGTAAATCATCATCAGAAAAACTGTGTTATCGGCATAGACACCGCCTATCCCACCATGATTTTTGATCAGCTCATCAGCCTGGGGGATAAATTCGACGGTTTCACCACCAAACCCTTCGATTTTAACGAAAGCGATCTGGTTTCCGGCTTGTTGGACCACGACGTGGACATGATCATTTCGCCGCAACAGGCCTCCACGCGCATCGCGGAAATCTCCAGCATGCTCATCACCCCGCTGGAGCCCATCAGGCTGGGATTTCTGGCGTCACGCATCCATGACAACGTCCAGGCCAGCGTGTTGCTGCATACCTTGCCCTGGCTGCAAATGCGCTTTCAGCACCGGGCGAATTTCGAATCGCTTATCGATTCCCACTTCCGCCATGCGGGCATTACGCCCACCATTATCTACCGGCCCTACAGTTTTCTGGCGAAAATCAGCGCCGTCAGCCGGGGGCAGTTTATCACCGTGGTGCCGCATTTCGCCTATCGGTTCGTCAACCCCGCCAGCCTGAAATATTTCGACGCCCCCAACCAGCCCATGTATATGCCGGAATACCTCTACTCGCTTAAAAGCTGCAAAATGATTGATAAGCTGGTGGAGGCGGTGCAGGACGATCGCAACGGCACCAACCTCGCCGCGCCGGCCTTAATGACAGCAGGTTCCACACTAGGTTGACCTACTCACCTGCCTGGAGACCGGGCGCTTCGGGGTATGCCATGCCCGCTATCACTGAAGCTTAAACCGAACTTGTTAAAGGGAGAGCGCGCCGATGTGGTCGAAGCGGGCGTGGTTTTTCCGCCCGACGGAGCGCCACACGGCACGCTAGGCCCGCGATCACGAATAGTGAATGCGTGAACGTCTTTACGACAGCATCGTCCCGTGCTCAATCAGGCTCCGGTGCATATCAAACGCATGGGCCAAATCATGGTGGATATGCCCGCTCTTGCCCAAGCTCAGATAGTGATAAAGACAATCATGATACATCGGGTGCGCGCAGTTGGCGATAATGGTTTCCGCCCGCTGTATAGGCGACAGACCGCGCAAATCGGCGACGCCGTTTTCCGTGATGATGACCTTAACGCTATGTTCGCTGTGATCCACATGGGAACACATCGGCACAATGGTCGAAATTTTACCGCCCTTGGCGATTGAAGGGGCGATGAAGATGGACAAATAGGCGTTGCGTTCAAAATCGCCGCTGCCGCCGATGCCGTTCATCAAATTCACCCCGGCCACATGGGTGGAATTGGCGTGTCCGTAGATATCGAACTCCAGGCCCACATTCAGGGCGATAACCCCCAGGCGGCGGATAATTTCCGGGTTATTGGAAATTTCCTGCGGTCGCAAAACAATCCGTTCGTTGAAGAAATCCATATTTTTATAGATATGCTGCAGCACATCCGGCGGCACGGTCAGGCTGGAGGCGCTGGCGCCGATGATTCTGCCCTGTTCCATCAGGTCTATGACCGACGATTGCAGGACTTCGGAATACATCATAAAAGGCGGAATATCCGGATTTTCTCCCAGCGCCTTCAGTACCGCGTTATTGATATTGCCCACCCCGCTTTGCAACGGTAAAAAACCCTCGGGAATACGCTGTGCATGGAGTTCTTTCAGCAAAAAACCTTCGACGTTATGAGCAATCTTCCGGCAAAGGGGATTCTCTTCGCCGAATTCCTTGATCTGATCCGCCAGATGGGTATGCACCACCGCGACGATTTTTTTCGGATCGATTTGCACATAGTTCTCCCCGGCCCGGTCCAGGGTGTGGAAAATCGGCACCATACTGCGCAGCGGCGGTGCGCCCAGGGAAACGATATCGATCATCTCCCTGATGCGCGGCGAATGGTAGCTGTTCAATTCGATGATCACCTGCCGCGCCTTCTGCAGAAAAACCGGCGCATTGCCGATGCCGCTGGTGAGGTACACCCGACCGTCCTTGGTCACCTCCGAGGCTTCAATCACCGCAACATCTATCGGGCCGAAAAATCCGTAATTCACCATCTGCGCCACTTCGCTGAGGTGCAGATCGACGAAGTTGATTTCCCCTTTATTAATTTTATCCCGCAACGCCGAGGCGGTTTGATAGGGCGCGCGCCATTCAACGGCTTCGGCCTCCGCCAGCTGATTATCCGCCAGTGCGCCGATGGACGCGCCGGTCAGCAATTTTATCTTGAAGGGAATCCCCTGCTCATGGAGCGCCACCGCCCGCCGGGCCAATGCCTCCGGCAGCGCTTTGGGCGCCCCGGCCGGGGTAAACCCGCTGAAAGCCACCATATTCCCCTGCAAAATCAACTGCGCCGCTTCATCGGCGGTCATCACTGCGAAGTCCTGATCCATCGTCAATACTCCATGATTCAGTTAGCAAAAAAAACATTAATGGCCGAGAAAGTTCGCTTTGCGTTTTTCGATAAACGCCGCCATGCCTTCCTGGTAATCCTGGCTGTCATACACCACGCGCCTCAATCCCTGAATACGTTCAAATTCATCGGAATTCAGGGTATGCGCCTCGCCGAGCACCCGGAGCTCTTCCTTGATCACCGCCACCGCCAGCGGCGCTTTTTCGGCAATGGTATTCGCTATTGTCATGGTGAATGCTTCCAGCTCCTGCGGATCGACGATGTGATTGAGAATACCCACCGCCAGCCCGCGCTGGGCGGAGATGGGCGAAGCGGTAAAGATCATCTCTTTGACGATATGGAATCCGGCATCGCGAATCAGGTTGTGAATACCCACCAGGTTATAAGGCACGCCAAGATTCACCGGCGTCATGGAAAAGGTGGACTGGTTACTGGCGATAATAATATCCGAACTCATAATGAGTTCGAACGCGCCGCCCCAGACGCTGCCTTCCACCATGGAAATAATCGGCTTGGGAAATTTCTGAATGGCCCGGGTAATCTGACGCAGCGGATCGTCATAGGCCAGGGGATCGCGGCGGGTTTTCGGCAGTTCATGGATGTCATGGCCGGCGGAAAAGACCTTGGTGCCTTTTTGGGCGCGCAAGATCACGCAGCGAATATCGATATTATTCAGATCTTCCAATGCCTGAAGAATATCCTTGATGAAAACCGCACTCAGCGCATTTAATTTTTTACCATAATTAAACTCAATGATACCGACGCGATTTTCTATCAATACTTTTACATAGTCATAAGCCATTATTGTCACCCTCAGTCAGAAATTTTTTCGCAAATATAGTTAACGACGCCATTCACCGCTGCTCGCGGCGATAAGCAGTGATTTTCCACCTGCTGCAAAGCCTGTTGATAGCACGCCTGAATATCGCTGCGGGCAAACAGGGCTTGCAGTGTATTTTCTTCAATCTGCTTATGCATCGATTCCAGATATTGCCGTTTACGCAGCGCATCGAGCTGATTGTCCAGCGCCATTTGCCGGTAAAAATCCTCGATGTTGCGCCAGATATCGGCAATACCCTGTTGTTGCAGCGCGCTGCAGCTTAATACCGGTGGTGACCATGCCGGATATTTCCGCCGCATAATACGCAGCGCCGCCTGATACATTTGCCGGGTCATCATGACCTGGGGGTGATTATCACCGTCGTCTTTATTGATGACGATAATATCGGCCATTTCCATAATGCCTTTTTTAATACCCTGCAGTTCGTCGCCGGCGCCGGCCAGCTGCAGCGACAGGAAACAGTCCACCAGATGGGCGATATCCACTTCGGATTGGCCCACCCCCACCGTTTCCACAATAACCACGTCATAGCCCGCCGCCTCGCACAACAGCATCAGCTCACGGGTACGGCGGCTGGTGCCCCCCAGATACCCGCTGGTGGGTACCGGGCGGATAAAGGCGTTTTCCGCCCGGGACAGCATCAGCATACGGGTTTTATCCCCCAGGATGCTGCCGCCGCTCAACGGACTGCTGGGATCGATGGCAATCACCGCCACCTTCATATCGCAGGTCAGCAGGTAGCCGCCGAGAGCTTCCAGGAAGGTACTTTTACCCGCCCCCGGCACGCCGGTGATCCCCACCCGTTTAGCCCGGCCGGTATGGGGCATTATCCGATCCAGCAGGTCGGACGCCAGGCCCTGATGAGCCGGAAAGGTGCTTTCCACCAGGGTCATCGCCTGGGCCAGCGCCACGCGATCCCCCGCCAGCAGCCGTTCAACGGCGCTATCGAGTCGGTCAGCGTTAATCATGGCTATCACTTATCTTGCTTAACACGTCGCGCACGCTGTCGAGCATGGGCGTACCCGGTCCATAAATCGCCACCACGCCGCGATCGTACAGATAGTCATAATCCTGCGGCGGGATAACGCCCCCCGCCACCACCTTGATATCCTCGCGTCCGTAATCCGCCAACGCTTCCACCAGCGCCGGGATCAGGGTTTTGTGGCCGGCGGCCAGGGACGAGGCGCCGATGACATGCACGTCGTTTTCCACCGCCAGCTTGGCAATTTCCTCCGGGGTGGAGAACATGGGGCTTAAGTCTACATCGAAGCCCAGGTCCGAATAGGCGCTGGCAATCACCTTGGCGCCGCGATCATGGCCGTCCTGCCCCATCTTGGCCACCAGGATGCGCGGCCGCCGGCCATGTTCGGCCAAGAAACGATCGGTAGCGCTCTTGATGCCCTCAAATTCCGCCGTGCCTTCAGGGCTTTGATGGTAGCTGTTGGCGATGACGCCGGTAACGCAGTTGGTCTGCACCAGATAACGCCCGAACGCCTCTTCAATGGCATCGGAGATTTCACCCAGGGTGGCCCGCAGACGGGCGGCGTGGATAGCGGCTTCCAGCAAATTACCGCCTTTCATGGCCGCATGGGTCAGTTGGCCCAGGGCATCCGCCACCGCCGCGCTGTCGCGACCGGCGCGGATTTGCCGCAGCCGCTCCACCTGTTCCTGGCGCACCTTGACGTTATCGATTTCCAATACATCGGTGGCGTCTTCCTTCGCCAGCTTGTATTTATTCACGCCGACAATCACCCGTTTACCCTGGTCAATGAGCGATTGCTGGCGCGCCGAGGCCTCTTCAATCATGCGTTTTGGCAAACCCGCCTCGATGGCCTTGGCCATGCCGCCCACTTCCTTGATCTGCTGGATAATGTCCCGGGCCGCTTTCACCACCTGATCCGTGAGGTTTTCCACATAGTAGGAGCCCGCCAGCGGATCGACGGTACGGCAAATAGCCGATTCCTCCTGCAGGATAATCTGGGTATTACGGGCAATGCGGGCGGAAAAATCGGTGGGCAGGCCCAGGGCTTCGTCAAAGGCGTTGGTATGCAGCGACTGGGTGCCGCCGAGGGTGGCCGCCATGGCCTCGATGGTGGTGCGGATCACGTTGTTATAGGGATCCTGCTCCGTCAGGCTCCAACCGGAGGTCTGGCAATGGGTGCGCAGCGCCTGGGATTTCGGGTTGGTGGATCCGAAACTTTTCACCGCCTCGCTCCATAAATAACGGGCGGCCCGCAGCATGGCGACGTTCATAAACAAATCCATGCCGATGCCGAAGAAAAACGACAGCCTCGGGGCAAAATCATCAATATCAAGACCGGCGGCCAGCGCCGCCTGGATATATTCAATCCCGTCGGCGATGGTGAACGCCACCTGCTGTACGCAGTTGGCCCCCGCTTCACCCATATGATAGCCGCTGATACTGATGGTATTGAACTTCGGCATATTCGCCGAACAATAGGCAATGATATCGGAAATAATCCGCATTGACGGTTTCGGCGGATAAATATAGGTATTTCGACAGAGATACTCTTTCAGAATGTCATTCTGGATGGTGCCGGTTAACAGCTCGGGTTTGATCCCCTGCTCTTCGGCGGCGACAATATAAAACGCCATAATGGGAATAACGGCGCCGTTCATGGTCATGGATACCGACATTTTTTCCAGCGGGATCTGATTGAAGAGTATCTTCATGTCTTCCACGCTGTCGATGGCCACGCCGGCTTTACCCACGTCCCCCGATACCCGATCATTATCGGAGTCATAACCCCGGTGCGTGGGCAAATCAAACGCCACCGACAGCCCCTTCTGCCCTGCCGCCAGGTTGCGGCGGTAGAACGCGTTGGACTCGGTGGCGGTGGAGAAGCCGGCGTATTGGCGAATGGTCCAGGGCTGAGCGGCATACATGGTGGCCCTGGGACCGCGAACGAACGGCGCGATGCCCGGCAACGAACCGGTCACTTCCAAATCGGCAAGGTCAGCCTCCGTATACAGGGGCTTGATGCTGATCTCTTCCGCGGTAAGGGTATTCAAGTCATCAACGCTTTTCCCTAACCGGGACAATTCCTTATTGGCAAGTTTTTCCCATGCCTCTAGCTGAGCCATTATTGAACTCCTGATGGAATATGATAAATTTTATTTCATTCCCGACTCGCCTCGCGCGCGCAGAATATCTCACCGGAATAAACCGTCATCGGCACTAACCGGTAAAGATAGTTTGGCGAATAACCACCGTTAAACTGAAATTAAAACTTATTTCATTAAGATGATCCGCGTAATAATGAATGAAATACCTGGTATTATAAGTATCACGTTCCCGCTGGGATTTCCGCCTCAAAAAATGAATGCTGAGCAATCATTATTTGCCGCATGACGGAAGTCACTGGTGGAATCCCGGCGCAAAGGCCTTGGTGCTTTATAAATTGTGATGCGGATCGAATTTAGCGGCTATTAAAAAGCAAAAACCATTCAGCAAAATAACTTTGTATAGATTTTGTGATTTCGTTCACGCTTATTTTTTATTTTCTCTTAGACGAAATATTGCCCACGAACTCGCTTTTGCTCCTCATTGTCATATACCCAAAATAATTCGAGTTGCAGCAAGGCGGCAAGCTCGTGACAAATCTGTCTGGAACAGATTTGAACAGCGCTTGCGCTGGCCCGAAGGGTGAACATCAGGGATGAGGTTCATAATCCCTAGGAGCTTAGATAACTAAGTGACTGGGGTGAGCGGGCACAGCCAACACAGCTGCAACTTGAAGTATGACGGGTATACGCGCCGAGGCCTAAAGATGCCGAGTTCATTGCGCATCGGGGATCACAAAAGCGGCAAACGTGCTAGGGTCATATAAGGCTGATAAATCGCGCAGAAGGAAAAAAATGACGGCATTTCCCAAAAAAAGCGACCTGCCGGTGGGCTTGGCCCGTCGCTATCTTGAACCCGGCCCCATCGTTCTGATCTCGTCTTTCTGGCAGGGCAAGACCAATATCATGACTCTGGGCTGGCATACGGTGCTGGAATTTACCCCATCACTTATCGGCTGCATGATTTCCAGCGGTAATCACAGCTTCGCCATGATCCGAGACAGTGGTGAATGCGTGATTAACCTCCCCACCACCGCCATGACCGATACCGTGGTGGGCATCGGCAATACCAGCGGCGCCGACACCGATAAATTCAGCCATTTCGCCTTGACCGCCGCACCGGCACAAAACGTTAAGGCGCCCCTTATTCGCGAATGCCATGCCAATTTTGAGTGCCGCCTCTATGACGATGTACTGGTTGAGCACTATAATTTCTTCATCTTCGAGATTGTCAAAGCCCATGTGGCTTCGTCCCCCAAACACCCTGAAACGTTGCATTATACCGGCGACGGCGTATTTATGGTGTCGGGCAAAATCATCAGCCGGCGCCAACAGTTTCGTCCGGAAATGCTGTAAGAAACGTGCCGGTGTCGCGGAGGTTTTTCAGGAATACTCTACGCGCACCCCCCTGTCCGGCGAGACGGGCGGGATGGGCTAATGCCTTTATAATCCGCCCCTGATTCGGGGTGCTTTCAACCAGATACGCAGCGGAGAGAACGTTTTATGGAAAAGCCGTCAGCCACCGATGCCGTTCAGTTATTGCCCGTTGCAGAGGCGGTAAAAGCGGCCCCGTTGCGGCTTAAAAAATCCATGACCGTGGGACAGGTATTCCAGGCCATAACCGCCAATTGCCTGACGCAGATCCTGGCTAACGCCGCCGGCGTCCGGCGGCAGGATGGGGAAAGCGTTCATCAGATGCGGGTGGGATTGCGGCGGCTGCGCTCGAGCCTCAGCCTGTTCAAAGAAGTGCTGCTACCCAACGAACCGTTAACGGAGGAGCTGGATTGGCTGACCCGGCAACTGGGTATGGCCCGTGACTGGGATGTTCTGGCCGGTCCCGTCCTCAGCGCCCTGGCCGACGAGCTGGAAGAACCGCTGCCCATAGAGTACGTCAGGCAGGCGGTCTCCCGCCAGGCGAAAAAAAATGACAAAAACGCCGCCGCCGCCGTCAGTTCGGCACGCTATGAACGGCTGGTGTTAGCCCTGACCCAATGGATCAACCAGCGCGACTGGCGCGACAAGGACTCCGCATCCCAACGCAAGCAGCTTAAAACCCGGATAGCGCCGTTTGCCGACGGGATGCTCAGGCACTATCGCCGCCAATTGAAAAAACAGGGCAAAAAGCTCACGCAAGTATCCGCGGCGGAACGTCATAAGGTGCGCATCGCCGCCAAAAAAACCCGTTACAGCGCCGAGTTTTTTCAATCCCTATACGGTGACAAAACCATGGTGCCGTTTGTCACGGCACTGACGGGGTTGCAGGATACGCTGGGGCGGCTTAACGATGCCGCCATCGCCGGCAGGTTATTGCTGCAATTACAGGAAAACCACCCGCCGCTGGCGGAGACCATCAGCTACCTGCGCGGTTATCTGGCGGCCGGCATCAACAGCGAAGGCCAAAATATCCAGCGTAGCTGGCGGGCGTTCAAACCGCTGAAAACCCCGGCCTTGGCCTGAGGGCAAGGAAGTTTTATCATCCGGCGCAAGCCTGAGGGCATGGAGGTTATCTCTCCCCGGTGGAAGCCTGGGGGCATGGAGATTATATCTCCCCGGTGCAAGCCTGAGGACATGGGGAATGTATCAATCGATGCCAGCCTGAGGATCGGGAGCAATTATCCCCCGCTGCCGGTTTCTGCACCCAGAATATGCAGAATCCGGGTGCGCAATGCCACCAGCTGCGGTAGATCACGGCGACGCGGATAGGGTAAATCAATATTGATGGTTTCCAAAATCCGGGTCGGCCGCGGTCCGAAAACCAACACCCGGTTCGCCATCAGGAGCGCCTCCTCCACATCATGGGTGACCATCAGCACGCTATAATGCTTTTCCTGCCATAACCCCACCAGTTCGCCCTGCATACGAATACGCGTCAGGGAATCCAGCTTGCCCAGGGGTTCGTCTAGGATAAGCAATCGGGGATCGTTTACCAGCGCCCTGGCCAGTGCGGCCCGCTGCGCCATGCCGCCGGACAACTGCCGGGGATAGGCCCCGGCGAACTGCGTCAAACCGACCCGCTCCAGCACATTATCGACTCTTAGCCGCCCCTGCTGGTTAAGCTGCCCCTGCGCCTGCAAACCCAGCGCCACGTTTTGCCATACGGTACGCCAGGGAAACAGAGTGGGATCCTGAAACACCACCACACGCGACGGGTCGGGTTGCCGAATGGGCACGCCGTTCGCCAACACCCTGCCGGCGGTGGGATTTTCCAGCCCGGCCACCAGCCGTAACAGCGTCGATTTACCGCAGCCGGAGGGTCCCAGCAAGGTGATGAATTCCCCCGGCGACACCTGAAACGAGATATGGCTGAGTACCGGCAATATAGTGCCGCCCAGATTAAATTGATGGCTGACATCATCCAGCCGCACTTGCAGCCCGTTTTTATCCGGCGCGGGACTGGCGGCGCGAGATGTGGCTCTATTAAGGGTTGTAATATCTGTCATTAATACATTCCTATAATCATCTCTATAACCATTTCCATACCTATTTCCATAACTGTTTCCATAAAAACGCCAAGGGGCAATAGCGGTTTTTTAGCATATCTATTATCATCTATTGCATTAGCCTTGGATAATGTATTCATCAATATCCAGCCAGCAGGGAGCAGTCATTAAGCTAACCTTATCGGGAATCACTGGCAACTCCACTATTCTACCTTTTGCTTCTAGCTCATTCCAAAAAAATATTTACATAATACGTCAGAGAGCGTAGTTATATTTCCACACATTTACTCAGGTACTCAGGACAAACGGCTCTCAGGATAAAATAGTTCTCATTTCAGCTTAACGCAATGAAGTTAATGAAATGAAAAATATCAGTGAATATTTATATTGTATCTTTAGGGATAATAACCAGCGGGGACAGGTTATATTTTTCCGCCTTCTCTTTTGCGAAAAATGAATAACCTTATGCTCAGGCTAAAAAAAAGCAAACCATTATTTATTGCCGGAATATGTATAACCTATGGATAAATAGGTATAACCAGAAATATTTATATATTGTGCCCGGAATGTGGGAAGGATTTTCTTTAATTTTTATAAATACCCGGAGGTAATATGTCATCCGACGCCCTGGATTCCAGCGTTCCCGAACCGGCCGTCACCCCGGCCGCCGGCATCATACCGGAATCAGTTTATCCCAAGTCTCGATCCGCATTTTGGTATACGGGACTGGCCGGCGCCGTCGCCTGGGGGCTGCTGGCGGCGCTGATGGTATTATGGCCGGATAAGCCGGCGGGTTTTGTCCGGCCGCTGTACGTGCAGCAAACCAACGTTCTGGCCATTGCCGTAGCCTTGTTTCTGCTGTTTATCACCCTGGGTGAACGGCTGCCGTTGCTGCGGTATATCCTGGCGCCCCTGCTGCGCTATATTCGCGCCGGGGGCAAATGGTACGTTGCCCTGGCGCTGTATGTCGCGGTCTGGGAAATCACCACCGCCAAACTCGGCTTGCTGCCGGCGCCGTTTTTCGCCCCGCCCCACGCACTGGTTGAAGCCTTTGCCACCGACTGGTATCGGCTGGGCGACAGCGTGTTACATTCGCTGCGTCTGCTGTTTTTAGGCTATTTGTTCGGTAGTGTGGCAGGTTTTCTCACCGGCGTGAGTATCGGCTGGTCCCGCGGGCTAGGATACTGGATTCATCCGGTGTTGCGCTTTCTCGGGCCGGTACCGTCCGTTGCGTTACTGCCCCTGACGCTCTACTTTTTCCCCTCCAGCTTTTCCGCCGCGATTTTTTTAATTGCCCTGGCGACCTGGTTCCCGGTCACGGTATTAACCTGGTCGGGAGTAGCCAGCGTCGATAAAAGTTATTACGACGTGGCGCGCACTTTGGGTGCGAAACCCTGGTTTCTTATTCTGCGAGTGGCCGTTCCGGCTGCGCTGCCCCATGTTTTTGTCGGTTTGTTTATGGGATTAGGCGCCTCTTTTTCGGTGCTGGTGGTGGCCGAAATGATGGGAGTAAAAGCGGGACTGGGTTGGTATCTGCAATGGGCCCAGGGTTGGGCCGCCTATGCCAATATGTACGATGCGCTAATCGTCATGGCGGTTTTATTCTCCTCGTTAATTACCGTGCTGTTTGCCGTGCGGGACCGCTTATTGGCTTGGCAAAGCGGCGCCGTTAAATGGTAAATAGCCGGATATCGAGCAAGCAGCGGCACGGCAAATCTATGCAAGCGGCATTACGCGTTTTTCCATAGGGATATAAACGCAGTGGCAGATTAAATACAACGTCATACGACAGTCAACGGCATCACTATTATCACAGCAATCAAAACGTTTATTCGGGAGAGATCATGGCAGGCATCATCATTACACGAAGACATTTTCTGCAATCCGCCGGGCTGTTAAGCGGCGCGGCATTGGGGGGCGGTTTATTCGGCGCATTGTCCCCCGCCTATGGCGCGCCGGCGTCCGTCGCGCCGGGTGCGCTGAAAACCGTGCGTATCGCCTGGCATCAGGAAGGGATTTGCCAGGCGCCGATTTCGGTGGCCTATAAACAGGGCTTTTTCAAAAAATACGGTCTGCAGGTGGAAACCGTCAATTTTACTGACGACAATACACCGTTGGAGGCGCTCTCCACCGGCCAGGCCGAGGCCGGCATCGGCATGGCGTTACGCTGGCTCAAACCGTTGGAACAGGGGTTCGATGTCGTGTTGACGGTGGGGACCCATGGCGGCTGTATGCGATTACTGGCGCCGAAAAACGGCAACATCACCCAGGTCAGGGATATCGTCGGCAAGTCGGTGGCGATAAGCGATCCGGCCAGTCCGGTAAGAAATTTCTTTGCCATCCAGTTGGCGAAGCAAGGCTTTAATCCCGATAAAGACGTCAACTGGGTGCAATACCCGGAACATTTGGCCGGCGAAGCGCTCAGGAAAGGACAAGTCCAGGCCATCGCCGCCAACGATCCGCAGGCCTGGCTGATTCGTGAACGGGACGGACTGCGTGAAGTGGCCACCAACCTCAGCGGGGAATACCACGACAAGACCTGCTGCGTACTGGCGCTGAGCGGCGCGTTGGTGCGTAACGATCCGAAAACCGCCCGGGCCATCACCCTGGCGGTCATCGACGCCCAGCAGTGGGCGGTGGATCATCCGGATGAAACGGCAAGAATTTACGCCCCTTACCTGCCAAGCGTAGTCACCGTCTCCCAGGTCAAGGCCATTCTGTCGGAACATACCCACGGGCATCACACCTCAGGGGCGCAGCTACGCAGCGAGCTGACAAGCTACGTCAATGACCTGAAAACCATCCATGTCATCCGCCCGGAAACCGATACCGCGAAATTTATCGCCAAAACCGTGCCGGATATCTTGAGCGTCTGATATTCATCCCTCGCCGCCGACGGCGTTACCCCTTCCTCGGCGGCACGTTTGACGAAAACACAGCAACGCTTAACGCCGCGGCCAACCGCCGGGGCTGTCTATGTTTTAGCCACCGTCCTTTACCGATTACGGCGCGGGTATTACAATCATCCGAAGCCGTTACTGAAGAGTGTTTTACCCGGCAGGGAAACCGGCTTGATGATATTAAGGGGTATTGTTTTTGACTCACCTGCCGAAAGACATCAACACCGAACAACGGACAGCCATCACCACCACCGAAGGCGCTGTACGGGTTATCGCCGGCGCGGGCACCGGTAAAACCCGCACCCTCACCGAACGCTACTGCTATTTGGTTTCCACCCTGGGCATCGCGCCTAAGAACATCCTGTGCGTGACCTTCACCAACCGAGCCGCCAACGAGATGAAGCGCCGGGTGCGTGTCGCGCTGGGGGATAGCGATCTCGGCTATATTTGCACTTTCCATGCTTTCTGCGTGCAGCTGCTGAAAGAAGATATCCATGTCCTGAATTATCCACGCAATTTCATGATCCTGGATATGGAGGATCTCAAGCAAATTCTGCAGAAGATTTTCACCGATATGGGTCTTACGCTGCGGGATACCACCATCAAGCGTACTTTGGACGAGGTGCTGGAAGCCAAAAAGCTCCATGCCACCACCTATATCGACGATATTTATCAACTGGACAACGAACAGCTGAAGGCCCGCTATTCCAACGCCCGGGATCGCGATGAAGAAATTTTCCTGCGTTATCTGTATGAACAGAAAAAATGCTTCGGCGTGGACTTCAACGACCTGATTAACTTCGCCACCTGGATCCTGGAGCACTTCCCCGAGGTGCGCCAAAAATGGCAGAATCGCATGCAATACGTGATGGTGGATGAATTCCAGGATGTCAGCAAACGACAGTACAAGCTGGCGCAGCTGCTGTCGGGCAAACACGGCAATCTGTTTATCGTCGGCGACCCCGATCAGACCATCTACTCCTGGCGCGGCTCGCATCTGCGGCTGTTTCTTGATTTCCACACAATCTATCCGGATGCGGTTACCGTTGCGCTGACCACCAATTACCGTTCCACGCCGGAAATCCTTACCGCATCCAATACGCTGATTGAAAAAAACCAGGTTCGGTTTCCCAAATCCCTGCACGCGATGAAAGCCAGCGGCCCGCGGGCGCGCTATTTCCATGCCAAAAGCGATAAAGATGAAGCGGACTGGGTGGTGGCCGAGATACAAACATTACGCGCCGCGGGTGTTGCCGCCGGCGGCATCGGCGTGCTTTACCGCGCCCATTACCTGACCCGGATGCTGGAAGAGCGGTTTGTGGAAAATAAGCTGCCCTACAAAATCTTCAGCGGCATCGCCTTTTATGAGCGGCGGGAAATCAAGGATATCATCTGCTATCTGCGCATGGTCACCGCCGGTGACGACCTGGCGTTTCTGCGCACGGTCAATGTGCCGCCGCGTAAAATCGGCAGAAAGAAGCTTGAGGCGCTGGAACGGTATGGGGAACAGCATCACCTGACCCTCTACCAGTCCCTGCGGGAAAACCTCGATACCGATATGCTTAAAGGCACCCGGGCCAATAGCTACGTTGCCGCCATCGACTCTCTGCGGCAACACCGTCAGTCACTGGCCTTGGATACCGCCCTGCAAACCCTGCTGGATCAAAGCGGTTATGAAGCCTATCTGCGGTTACAGGGAGATCAGGACCGGCTGGATAACGTGGCGGAACTCAAACGCGCGGTGCAGCGCGCCGCCGAAGATGATGACGCCACCCTGGAAGATTTCCTGGGGCAAATCGCCCTGTTCAGCAATCTTGATAACGAAGAGAAGCCCGATACGGTGAAGCTGATGACCATCCACAGCGCCAAAGGCATGGAATATCCCTATGTGTTTATCTGCGGCTTGAACGAAGGGGTCTTCCCCAGCCGGCGGATAAGCTCGCTGGAAGAAATGGAGGAGGAGCGCCGCCTGGCCTATGTGGCGATGACCCGCGCCATGGACCGATTGTACCTGAGCGATGCGGAGGGGGTCGCCAATGATAATCTGGTGAAATATCCCTCCCGGTTTATCTTTGACGCCGGCGAGGAGAATATCGAGTATGTCGTTCCCCTCGAACAGGACTTAAAGGCCGGGCTGCTGCGGGCTATTTCCGCCGGGGATGAACAGCTCAGGAACATGACGGCGCGCTATGATATCAGCGATCGGGTGGATCATCCGGTGTTCGGCGGCGGGGTGATTATCAGCGTACATGAACAGGATGCCTATTACGCGGTCAAGTTTGATGTCTTGCCCACCGAGCGCAATATCCAGTTCAGCGCGCTGCATAAGGATGAGTGAACTCATCTCAGACTGCTGACAAACGTACTCGGAGTCTATGAGTCGGGACAGGCTGCCAGAAGAGTAAACCGTCCGCGCCAGGGATGGCGCGGATCGAGCCTCCATGGATGGATTCACGGCGTGTTTACGATCTGGCGGTCTGTCCCGACCGGGCACTTTGTCAACAAGCTCAGATGAGTGAACTCATCTCTTGCTAAGCTTATTAGCCTAAGCAGCGTTTTATGCTCGGCCGCATCATTCATAATCTGCTTCGCGATACTTCAGGCCGGCTCACTCAGGTCGCCTAGCGTTGATTGATGACGGCATTAGAAATGCCGTCATGGGCTTCAGCATCAATGATATGATCCACCCCGGATGGGATGACATGTGGGGTTCCATCCGGTAAGTAATGCAAAACAGGATGAATGAATATGGCACTTTTTGACGCACTGGGGTTTTGCTGGGACAGATCGATCATTCCGTTCGTTATCCCGACCTATTCCCTTGAACGGGTTTGTTTCCGGTTTCATCGCATGCTTCCCGAATTCGTCTGGGATGCCAGCGTACTTGAAGGCAATCCTTTCACTTTCCCGGAAGTCAAAACACTGCTGGAAGGTATCACCGTCGGCGGCCGCAAGGTATCAGATCAGGAGCAGGTTCTTAACCTGGCGGAAAGCGCCAGACAATTACTGAAATGGGTCAAGGCCGGTCAATTCACCTTGTCCAAAACGATCTTCACACAGCTTCATGCCATCGTGGCCCGCAATGAAGCTTTAGAGTGGGGAGTCTTTCGTGGAGAAGGACATGAAACTCATTACACCCCGGATGTCAGCCTGGGGGAATATGGCCGCCATACTCCACCGCTTACCGCGCCTGGCGCGCCCGAGCTGAATCCTATTTTTGAACGAGGTGTTGCCGCGTTGAATGAATGCCGGCCTTTCGAAAAGGGCGCCGCTTTCTTTTTATTCGGCGCGTTGCAGCAGTTCTTTTTTGACGGCAATAAGCGGACTTCTCGTTTTATGATGAACGGTATTTTAATGTCACACGGGATCGATGCCATCAGCGTGCCCGCAACAAAAGCCCACGAATTCAATGAAAAAATGGCGCGTTTTTATCTCGGTAAAGATGCCACCGAAATGATGAGATTCCTATTGGATTGCCATCCGGAAGCCGGGCAAATATCTCACTGAATTGACCCGGCCGCGGCAGTCTACTTTTTCCGCAATGATTGAATCAAATCCACGACGGCGCCACGAATCGGCGCCAAATCGAAATCCGCCGGCAAGGCATCGTTATTGAAGCTTTTTGCCAACTCATCAATACCGAACAGAGCCCGCACGTATCGCGGATAGATAACCTGGCCGATAAGCCGGTGCGCCGCCGCGGTTCCGGCCTCGCCCGACACGCCGAACGCCGTCTGCAGATACGCCCCCAGACGTGCTTCAACCTCGGTAAACATGACGTCGTAATGCTGCGCCGCCCCCTGCGGGAAACGGCCGGTTTCCGCCATGCTTACGCGGCACATTTGTATCGAGGGCTGATAAAGCAAGGCTTCAAGATAGCGGCCGCAGAACATCGCCAGCG
This sequence comes from Sodalis sp. dw_96, assembly GCF_018449575.1. Taxonomy (GTDB): domain Bacteria; phylum Pseudomonadota; class Gammaproteobacteria; order Enterobacterales; family Enterobacteriaceae; genus Acerihabitans. The sequence continues at coordinate 144,745 of NZ_JAAVUT010000008.1, forward strand.
CTTGCGCCGGGTCATCCGAATAGTCGCCGGGCATTCTCAGCCTGCCGAGAAAAAGCCCACGCACCAGGTCTATGACCGCGAGGTACAGTTTCTCCTTGCTCTCAAAGTGAGCGTACAGTGAACGTTTCGAGGTTTCTCCGCGACGCGCGACAACGTCCATTGACGCCCTCTCGAACCCCATTTCCAGGAACACATCCTTTGCTACCCAAAGTATATGCTCACGTAATTCATCGCCTCTTCTTGCCATAGCTGATTGTAACGTACCTCTCACTGCCTTGACAAACAAAAAAGTAAACGGTACGGTATAGTTTACTTTATACGCTAGCAGAGGATTTTCATTATGATTGTCGTCACGACACCCACCGGCAACATTGGCGCACAGGTTCTTGAAAATATCCTGAACAGCGGCGAGCCTGTTCGCGTTATCGCCCGCGATCCCTCCCGCCTTCCCGCCCATATCCGCAAAAGCGTGGAGGTCATCACGGGATCCCATGGGGACAGCGCCATCGTCAATCAGGCGTTCGCAGGCGCCGATTCGGTGTTCTGGCTGGTGCCGCCGAATTTTCAAGCCGTGAGCCTCGAGGCCGCCTACGTGGATTTCACCCGGCCCGCGTGCGACGCCCTTAAGCGCCATGGCGTCAAACGGGTGGTGGTGGTTTCGGCCCTGGGCCGCGGCTGGCCCCGCCACGCTGGATTTGTCTCGGCATCGCTGGCAATGGACGACCTGATCGCGGCCACCGGCGTGAGCCTCCGTGCGCTGACCATGCCCTCCTTTATGGATAACATGCTCATGCAAGTTGAGTCCATCAAACATCAGGGCATGTTCTTCTCCCCCATCGACGGGGACCGTAAATCTCCCACCTGCGCCACCCGCGATATCGCCGCCGTTGCCGCCGGACTGCTGCTCGATTCCTCATGGAGCGGACAGGGCGGCGTCCCGGTACTCGGCCCCGAGGATCTCTCCTTCAACGACATGGCGGATATCATGACCGAGGTATTGGGGAAACCCGTGCGTTTCCAGCAAATCCCTATCGATGCCTTTAAGGCCAGACTGACCGGATCCGGTATGTCGGAAGCCATGGCCCAAGGCATGGCCGACATGATGGTGGCCAAGAACGAAGGCCTGGACAACACAGTGCCGCGCACCCCGGAAGGCAGCAGCCCCACCCCCTTTCGCCAATGGTGCGAGGACACGTTAAAACCCGCCGTCGCCCGCTAGGGGAGAGGTCAAACGGCCGGCATCTCGTCCGTGGTTTTTTTATAGGCGAGATGCGCGAGGTAAAGACCTTGGCGCGCCGGAGATGCCGGTTGTCATTTCCTCTGTGCCATGCTGTAAAATAACATTGCCTTGAAATGGAAGTTTTTCAACATATCTGCTTTATATTGAATAAGCGTAACAATGCCACGCACGTTATAAATATGCATGTTATAACCTTCATCACATTTTTAATCTGCCTATATTGATCCTAATCAAATAATCTTCTTTAAAATATCATCAGAGCCTATTTATCACTTTCACCGGACGCAAATAAATAGTCTTATAATTCAAAGGATTTTGGCTCTATTGTGTTCTATCTTAACCCATTATCTAAATACATTTTTCCGCCCAATAAAAATGTCAGATAATTTTTCAGGTCCCGGTTTTTTATTTTTTGGAAAGGGGTTATAGTCGCGTGATGTAGCCGATCCGATATCTTTGATATGCCTTAAGCCTGCGCGGTACTACCTACACGGTACTATATGGTACGACAGGGTAATACCGTTGGTTTGCAAAGCTTATGGTGTAATCCATCGCTACATGATGTGTACGAAAATATAAAATAAGCGATATTGCGTCCAGATTAACGTGCCGTTGGCCCGTTAGGGAAGGAGGTTGAAATCCTCCGCAGCCCCCGCTGCTGTGATGCTGACGATCCCGAAATGACCACTGATCGATTGATTGGGAAGGTTCGGGAGAGGATGAAGCTAAGCCAGAAGACCTGTCTGAATGCAAGAGCCCTGAGGCTCGTCACCAACTCCTTCGGTGGGAAGAGAGCTGTCATTGAACCTTTGTCGCCTCTTAATCCGACGACTGACCGTCCCAATGGCACCGTCCCCTCTTGAGTCCGTGGTTTCCTCCCGGCAGAAAAAATCGCTTTGCGCTAACAGATAGTGGCAAAGGCGATAACACTCGCCCGCGTGTATGACAATGACGCTGCGAAAGCAGCTATGACACTGGCTTATCAGCTAAACGGGAAGGATACATCCCGGAGGAGAAACAGCAATGACCACAGCTATTATTGGTGCAACACCGATCCCGATTCCCTTAAAAGAACTGCTTCCCTGGCTCATTTTCGGCGGCGTGATGATGATGCTGCTCATCTATTTTGTTGGCGCGGAACAGGGGGCCACTTCGATGTTTTCCGGAATGTACATCCATGAATTCGTCCATGACGGCCGCCATCTGCTGGGATTTCCCTGCCATTAACCACAAGAGGTTTTGATTATGGTAGGAAATATGCTTATGCGCGGCATGCTGATAGGGCTGGTGGCCGCGTTGCTCGCATTCGGCTTCGCCAGGGTATTTGGCGAACCTCAGGTGAATCGCGCCATCGCTTTCGAAGAGAAAATGAACGCGGCGAAGGGTGAAGCGCCGGAACCGGTGCTGGTGAGCCGCGGAGTACAAAGCAGCGTCGGCCTACTTACCGGCATCATCGGCTACGGCGTCGGCATCGGCGGCCTGTTCTCGCTGGTATTTGCCTATTGCTACGGCCGCGCGGGGCGTATTTCCCCTCGGATGCTGGCGGTACTGATTGCCGCCGCGGGCTTTTTGTCCATTATCATCGTACCTGAACTGAAATACCCGGCCAATCCCCCGTCGGTGGGCAACCCGGATACCATCGGTTATCGCACCGAGCTTTATTTCTTCATGATAGTGCTGTCCATCGCCGGGCTGGTGCTGGCGATAAAACTGGGCCGCGGCTTGGCCGCTCGTCATGGCGCCTGGAGCGCCTCGCTGCTGGCGGGATTATTCTACATTGTGGTCATGGGCATCGTGCAATCCGTCTTGCCCGCCATCAATGAGGTTCCCGCTGACTTCCCGGCGGTGGTGCTCTGGCAGTTCAGGGTCGCGTCATTGGGTATTCAGCTGATTTTGTGGTGCGTGCTCGGCCTGGCGTTCGGCATCATGACCGAACGCAGCCTCGAACCGCGTCCCAAAAAGAGCCATTCCCACAGTTTTAACGGCTAAGATTTTCTTCAGCCGGTCAAAAGCCGTCGGCGGGATGCCAAACGCCCCCGAATGGCTCCCGCCGACAATGCGGTGACGCACAAGATAGTAGCCCGAACGGACTAATAAAACGCAACATATAGTGTCATATACCAAAAAACAGCTTCCGTTACGGATTAATTATCCCGCCCGAATGTAAAGGGTCATGAATTTACATTAAGCCGCAGGGGGTATATACGGGATGAAAATTTATTTCATGCTGTCGGCAATAGTCTCCACGTTATGTTTAAATGCCGCGATATAAGTGGGGGCGGGACCGTCCGCCTTGGATAACGCCTCGGGATATAATTCGCCGCCCGGTTTTGCACCGCTGGCGGCGGCAATTTGTTTCACCAGGCGCGGGTCGGTCTGATTTTCAAAAAAATAGGTTTTAATGTGCTGCTGCTTAATTTGATTAATCAGCCCGGCCACATCGCTGGCGCTGGCTTCCGATTCAGTGGAAAACCCCACCGGCGCCAGAAATTCCACGCCATATTCCGCGCCAAAATAGCCGAAGGCATCATGGCTGGTAATGACTTTACGCTTGGCCTGCGGGATAGCGGCGAATTCCCCTTTGGCCCAGCCATCAAGTTTTTCCAATTGCTGGATATAGGCGTCGCCCTGTTGACGGAAATAGTCCGCATCTTCCGGATCTGCCATAATCAGCGCATTCATGACGTTTCGTGCATAAATAGCCCCATTTTTGGCGCTATTCCAGGCATGGGGATCGGTGATGGTTTTGCCGTCCTCATCCATATGGCGCGTGGACACGCCGTCAGACGCCGTGATGATGGTGCCTTTATAACCGGAGGCGGTCACCAGGCGTCCCATCCAGCCTTCCAGGCCCAGGCCGCTGACAAACACCACATCGGCCCGGCTCAACGCCTGGCTGTCCTTCGGCGACGGTTCAAAGCTATGCGGATCGCCGTCCGGTCCCACCAGGCTGGTCACCTTCACGTGAGCGCCACCCACCTCTTTTACGATATCCGCCAGTACGGAAAAGCTGGCCACGGTATCCACGGTTTTAGCCAAGGCCGCCGGACTCGCTATAATCATCACCACAGCCAGGGATGCCGGTAAACGTTTCATTCTTTCTCCTCATTGATGAATAATCTGCGCCGCCGCAGCATCAGCGCACATCCGCCGCGCGGACCCAATAATACCGAGATAAAAAATATCACGCTGGCGGAGAGGACAATGGCCGGCCCTGCCGGCAACGAGGCGTAAAACGACCACATCAGCCCCACCCAGGAACTTAACAAGCCGATAGCCGCGGCAATCAGCAGGGTTGCCGGTAGATGTCCGGACCAGCAGCGGGCGGCCACGGCGGGCAACATCATCAGGCCCACCGACATCAAGGTGCCGAGAATCTGAAACCCGGCCACCAGATTCAACACCACCAGCGCCAGAAATATGCCGTGAATCACCCGGGGATAGCCTTGGCGGTTAACCCGCAGAAAGGCCACATCAAAGGCTTCAATCACCAGCGCGCGATACAGCAGCGCCAGACAAAGAAAGGTGAAACCGGCAATCACCCCGACAAATTTGATGGCATCGAGATCCACCGCCAGAATCGATCCGAACAGCAGATGCAATAAGTCGACGCTGGAACCCCGCAGGGACACCAGCGTCACGCCCAAGGCCAATGAACCAAGGTAAAAACCGGCAAAGGTGGCGTCTTCTTTCAACTGGGTCATCGAACTCACCCAGCCGGAGAGCAAGGCCACCAGCAGGCCGGCGGCGAAACCGCCGATGCCCATGGCCATCAGCGACATGCCGGAGATCAGGTAGCCGATGGCCACCCCGGGCAATATGGCGTGGGATAAAGCGTCTCCCACCAGGCTCATGCGCCGCAGCAGCAGAAATACCCCCAGGGGCGCGGTGCTTAACGACAGGGCGAAACAGGCCGCCAGCGCCCTGCGCATAAAACCATAGGCGTTAAAGGGATCAATAAAAAAATGCAGCATTATCAGCCGACCCGATCTAAGGATTGAAAGCAGAAACAGGATTCCGATTGTGTCGCCCGCCGGGACAGGATGTCGGCGGAAGGTCCCCACCGGTTTTGTTCGGGGGTGAGCAACAATGTTTGCGGGAAATGCCGGGCTACCTGGCCGTGATCGTGCAGCACCACGATGATGGTTTGTCCCGCCCGGTGGAGTTGTGCGATAACCTCCAGCAGAAGATCGCAGGTCTGCCGGTCTATGCCGGTGAATGGCTCGTCCAACAGCACCAGCGGCGCCTGCTGTACCAGCAACCGGGCAAACAGCATGCGCTGAAACTGTCCCCCCGATAGCGCATCGATGGAGCGGCCCGGCATGGAATCCAACCCCACCCGCTCCAGCGCCTGGCGGATTATGGCCTTGTCCGCCCCGCCGATGCGGCGTAATAATCCGGTGGCCGGCCAGCAGCCCATAGACACCACGTCGAAAACATTCACCGGGAACTGTCGGTCCAGCTCCGACTGTTGCGGCAGATAGGCGATACGCGGCCGCGGTTCGCTGGCGAAGGCCAGATGGCCGCCCACCGGCGGCAACAAGCCGGCAATGGTCTTAAGCAGAGTGGATTTACCGGTGCCGTTAGCGCCGATAATGGCGGTCAGACTGCCGGTTTGAAAGGTGCCGCTAATCGGGGCGGCGATACGTAGGCCCTGATAGCCCAAAATGAGATTTGACAGCGTAATCATGGCAGTAGCGATGCCCAATAAATAACGGCCCACAGAACGGCCAGCACCCCACAGGCGACCAGCATGCGCGTTACGCCGGAAGCGGTAAGCAGGTTAAAGCTTCCCTGGCGGCGGAAAAGGAGAGTAATGGGATTCATAAATAAGCCGAAGTAATAATGATATAATATAACATAACACCCAAAAGACTTTTTGCCAAGACACATCAGCCGGTTAAAATTTTTGAGGTAGAGGCTTTCTCCATTACCGACTGTGGCGGGGAGTGCAACCCACCGCTAGAATCATAACAGCCGGGAGTGACGCATCAGCGTTAAGCCTTAATAAAGACGATTGCTAATACTACGTTACATATTAAATCGTTTTGTACGTTATAACGTTACTATACAAGTCACTACGGGATCTGTACCCTTGCTTTCCGCCGGCCTTGTGACGGCGAGCAGATGTCTAATACGTTGTTTATCCAACGCGTTGGGTATGACATTCTCATTTGAAATAGTCAGGTTAAGAATTACGATGTTAAGGATCAACGCTATTTATCGGGGATATCTCCAGCTATCCCTGCTGTTGTTGGGTTTAGTGACAAATTTGCCGTCTCAGGCCCAAATGATAAGCCGACCTTCGGTGCAATCCCGTTCCGCTTTGGTCATTGATCAGAAGACAGGCAAAATACTGTTTGAAAAAAATGCTCGCCAGGCTTACCCCATTGCGTCCCTGAGCAAGCTGATGACCGCTATCGTGGTCATGGAAAGCAAACCGAAGCTCGAGCAGAGAATAGAGGTCAGGCCGGACGATCGCGATGTGCTTAAGCGCACCCATTCCAGACTGACCATCGGGTCGGTGCTGACGCGGCGGGATATGCTGCACATCGCCCTGATGTCGTCGGAAAACCGTGCCGCGTCGGCGTTAAGCCGGACCTATCCCGGCGGCCGCACCGCTTTTGTCAAACATATGAACCAAAAAGCCAGGCAGTTGGGCATGCGGCAAACGCATTTTAACGATCCCACCGGATTGACGCCCCACAATACTTCATCCGCCTATGACCTCTCGCGGATGTTTAACTACGCCTATCAGTTTCCGCTGATCAGGCAATTTTCCGTGGATAAGACCTATACCGTCTATCCGGGTGAAAGGCCGCTGGTCTACCGCAGCTCCAACGGGTTAATCAATAACCCTTCCTGGCATATCGAACTGCAGAAAACCGGTTTTACCGATGAGGCCGGTCATTGCCTGCTGATCAGGACCACCAGCGGCCGGCATACCTACCTGATTGTCATACTGGGCGGTACCGGTTCATATACCCACTACACCGACGCCATTAGTATCAAGAACTGGCTGTCCCATATCGCGTAAGACAGCCGGCGCCGCCGGATGCGGGCCTCGTCAAAAAGGCCGGCATCCCGGCGGCGGTCAGTCGCCGCGGGGATATATTTCAGTCGCCACGGCGATATAAGGGTTCCCGCATTTCCTGCGTCACTTTGGCATCAATGCTTCTTTCCGCTATAGGACGCAGCAGCAGCCGTTGCAGCCCTATGGGTTCGTCGGTTTCGATACAATAACCATAGGTGCCGTTTTCAATGCGGCGCAGGGCGGCGTCATATTTAGGCAATAAGCGGCTTTCCCGGTCGATTTGCCGAAAAAGGAAGCGTAACTCCTCTTCCCGCATGGCTTTGTCCGCCTCGTCGCCGCTGGCGTCGTCATTTTTCTTGATCTCGGTTTTCAGTCCATCGATATGGTCTAACAATTCACGGCGTTCAGTCACCAGCCGCTGTTTGAAAAAACCGAGCTGGGCCGCGTTCATGTACTCCCGCTCATCCATGGACAAGAGTGTCTTTTCGTCTATTTCAGGTATCTGGATTGAATCGGTCATATGTTTTCTTCCCAACAGCAATAAATAATCCCGGCTAGGCGGTACATTATAACATAACGTTTTTTGTTATCCACCGGCGGCTATCCGGATCGTGCGGATCGGTTACCTCGGTCGCTAAAAAGCCAGCGGCTGACGTTAGGGATTGATGAAGAAATAAACTGTGACAGAGCTCTGATTTTTTTACGGAATAATCCTAGAAATCAATAAAATTATTCTGCTGGCTTGAAATGTTGTATATGCTGGCGAACGTTCCCGTCGCGAGAGACCCCAGTGAAGCCAAAAATAATACTTCTCATGGCCGCGCTAATATTGGCGGGTTGTGCCAAACAACCCCCCCCGCGGACGATAAGCCTGGTGACCAGCACACCGATGACGATGCTGCCCGCTCCGGCGCCGAAAACCGGCTCCTATGGCGACTATATTCATGATTCAGCCAGTGTTTATGGCGTAGATGAAAATCTGGTGAAAGCCATTATCCAGGTGGAATCCGGTTTCAACCCTTCCGCCGTCAGCCGGTCCAACGCCATTGGCTTGATGCAGCTTAAAGCGGAAACCGCCGGACGCGATGCATACCGGTTCAAGGGCCGCTACGGCCAGCCCAGTACCTATGAATTGAAAGATCCGGCGATTAACATCGATTTGGGCACCGCTTATCTCGGCATTTTGCAGCGCCAGCTCTCCGGTATATCCAACCCCCAGACCCTGCGTTACGCACTGACCGTGGCTTACGTTAACGGCGCCGGCGCATTGCTGCGGTCTTTCTCCAGCGATCGCGGGCGGGCGATTGCCCTGATTAACGACATGACGCCGGATCAATTCTCCCGGCATGTGCAAAGCCGGCACCCCGCCCCCCAGGCGACACGTTATCTCTGGAAGGTGAACAACGCCTATCTGGCGATGCGTTAAGACGCCGCCGCCCTTCTCATCGTATCATTGATATCGGCCATGAATTTAGCCATGGCCGGATCTGTTTCGGGCTTGCTGGTCGAACAGCGGAATATCTTCCCCGACAATGTATTTTTTGCGCAGTATGGCTGAAATTTTATCCATGCCCATTACGATGGCCACCAGTATCAGGGTGATAAACATCACCACATCCCAATTCCACAACCGCATATTTTCCGCATATACCAGGCCGACCCCGCCGGCGCCGACAAATCCCAGTACCGCCGCGGAACGGGTATTGGATTCAATCTGATATAAGCTCAGCGCCAGGAAAACCGGAAATGATTGGGTAAAGATACCGTAACGGTGTTTTTGCAGACTATTGGCGCCCAAGGCGGTCAAACCCCGGCCGGGAGACTTATCCACCGCTTCGTGGCCTTCGGCGTACAGTTTTCCCAGCAGCCCGACATCCTGCATGAAAATCGCCAATACGCCGGCCAGCGGCCCCATCCCCAGCGCGCGTACAAATACCATGCCCCAGATGGCCATATCCACCCCGCGGAAAATATCCAGCAAACGACGGACCACGATAGCCACCAGTCGCAGCGGTATGGATACCATCACGTTGCGCGCCGCCAGAAACGAGACGCCGAGGGCCACAACCGACGCGGTCAAGGTCCCCACCCAGACAATGGCCAGGGTGATGAAAATTTGCTGCAGATAATAGCCGAACGGCCATTGGGCGAAATCGTGCCAGACAAACATGCGCAAAAAATAATGGCCAATCTCCCGGCAGCCGCTCAGCAGGCGCGGCCAGGGAATACCGTATTGGTAAAAGAAAAAAACGTAATACAGGGCAATCACCGCCGCTATCAGGCCCAGCTTGAACACATCCCGCTTCTGCCGGGCGAAAATCTGCCGGTTTTGCTGCTTGATGTCCCGCACCGCCTGTGGCGACAGCGTATCGGTCAGCATCAGTTATTCCCCTCGACGACCCACTTGCGCAATTTGCCGGAAATGTAATCCAGCGCCGACACCACCAATACGATTAACAGCAGGGTGATACTGACCTGATCGTAATGATCGAGCTTGATATTAACCATCAGCTCCTGGCCGATTCCCCCCGCCCCCACCAGCCCAAGAATGGTGGACAGCCGGAAGTTTACCTCCAGCCGCATAAAGCTATAGGATAAAAACACCGGCTTGACCTGGGGCCACAGGCCGAAACGCATACAGGATATCGGCCCGGCGCCGCAGGCGGCCAGACCGCGAACCGGTTTGTCCGAGGCGGTTTCCACCGCTTCGTAAAACAGTTTGGTCAAACTGCCGACGGTATGCAGGGCCAGCGTGAGAAAGCCGGGGAAGGTGCCGATACCGAACGCCATGACGAACATCACCGCCCAGGCCAGTTCGGGCATGGTACGCAGGAACGCCACCAGCGTACGAATGGACCAGCGCAGGAACATCGGGCTTTGGGTATTGTTCGCCGCCAGAAACGCCAGGACGGCGGCCACCAGCACCGATAAAATGGTGGAGGCCAGCGCCATGTGCAGCGTGTCCCAAATCAAGGGCAGCTGGATGGGCAGCCGATAGCCCCAATAGGCCAGAGAGCCTGCGGTATGCACATTGTCGAACAGCTGCCGCCAGTGCAGTATGGGAACGGTTTGGACCAGATAATCGAAAAAGTGCGGCATGGCGGTCCATACCGTATGCAGATTGAATTCGGCAATGTTGCCGGCGGCCAGATACAGCGCCACCAGCGTCAGCGACCATAACAGGGTGTCGCGTTTTTGCTTGCGCCGCACCTGCTGGTAATAATGGTTAAAATCGGTATTCAATATGCGTCACCGGTAAAACGCCGGTCCCATACAAGGGGACCGGCTGGGGCTGGTTGACAAAGTGCTGAACCTGAACAGGGATTAACGATTCTGCGTCAGAGCCTTTTTCAGGTCGATAATGTTCTGGAATTCGGCGATAGAGGTGGGTTCGATATGCTGTTTGCCGCCCACCGCCTTGACAAAGCAGGCGTGATCTTCTTTATCCAGCTGTTTGATGGTGTCCACCACCTTGGCCTTAAAGTCCGCCGGCAGCGAATGACGTACCAGGATCGGACCGTTGGGAATGACCGGCGATTGCCAGATAATACGAATCTGCTTCATCAAATCCGGATGATCCATTCTAATCAAGCGACCGAAAGCGCCGGAGTTATAACCCGCATTGTAATCGCCGGTCATGGAAGCCCAGGTCACCGCCCCTTCGAACTGGCCGTTCAGCACGCCGAGAATATCCTGTTCATGACCGCCGGAAAACGTGACGCTGGAGAAGGTGTTGTTATATTTATTATCCGTATTGCCGCCGAACTGTTTCTTGAACACAAAATCCGGGATCAAATAGCCTGAGGTGGAATCCGGATCGGCGAAACCGAAGGATTTGCCCTTCAGGTCTTCCAATTTTTTATAGGGACTGTCGGCTTTCACAATCACCACAGAATGGTAGCCGCGGGATTGGTCGTTATCATCCACCACGATCCCCACCAGATCGACGGCATTGGGTTTATTCAGATAAACCGAAGCGTAGGACGACGGGGACATACTTAATACCATATCGACTTTGTCCCCCAATAAACCCTGAATAACGCCGGCATAGTCGGAAGAATTACGTAATTTGGTATCCACATGTAATTTTTTATCAAAAAAATCTTTTACGCATTGATTATCGCCAATTTGCTGTGTGGCGTTTTGCCCACCCAAAATGCCTAAATTCAGCTCTTTAGGCGCATCCGCCGCCGCCACGTTGAACATCATGGTGGAGCCGACCACAAGGGCAGCCAGAGTAGATATCTTTTTCATTAAAATAGCCTTTATATTTAAAGAGAGGGAGAATAATTAATATTTAATGTATCTGATCTTTTTCTTCGCCGTATAAGCGGTGCAGTATTCCGTCAGTTAATAAAGAGGGATGATTATCAAAAACAATCTGCCCCTGGGTAATACCAATAACGCGGCTGCAATACTCTTTTACCAGTTCCACAGAATGCAGGTTCACCACCACGGCAATATTTCTTTCGGTCACGCTCTGCAAAGCATCCATAATGCGGCGGGTATTTTTGGGATCCAGGGAGGCCACAGGTTCGTCCGCCAGCAGAATTTTCGGGTTTTGCATTAACGCCCGGCAAATCGCCACCCGCTGCATCTGTCCGCCGGAGAGATTTTCCGCCCGTTGCAAGGCATGGGGTAAAATATTCAGCCATTGCAATAATTCAATCGCCCTGGCTCGATCGCCGTCGCTAAAAACTTTAAAAAAAGATTTGAACGTTGAGGTGTGACTCAGGCGTCCCAATAACACATTGGTTAATACATCAAGACGGGGAACCAGACAAAAATCCTGAAAAATCATACCGCATTGCGCCCGCCAGCGCCGCATCTGCCGAGGGGTCAGGCGCGCGATATCCAGAATATCCCCTTCTTCGCGATAATGCAGCAGCTCGCCGCCAGAGGAAGGAATCGTGCCGTTTAATATGTGCAGCAGCGTTGATTTGCCGGCACCGGATCGGCCGATAACCGCCACAAATTCACCGGCATGAAGATTAAAATTGATATCAGACAGTACCGGCTGTTGGGATTTATAATGCTTATATAATCCTTTTACCGCCAGGACTTGCTGTTGCCGCGCCGGCAGTTGGCTGGAAATGGATGTCTGCGCGAGCTTGAGGAGTGGCTGTGCCATATTATTTCTCCGGAGGTCAGCGATATGGTTGGTATTAACGGATTAAATTATGACAACTTAATGATGATATGATGACCTGCCGGTGACACAATAATGACTATTACCGATTGGCAATAAGAAATATATCGTTTGAATGCAGGGATTTCGAGATAAAAATTTAACGCCAAACGCGGTGAGTAAGCAAGAGAAAAGTCTTTAATAGTTGCCGAGAAAGGATTCCTCCCTCGATGGCTCAACGAAATATCATTCCAAAACCGTCAATCATTAAATAAACGTGAAAATTTTTTAAAATGATTAAAAAATTCCGTTTATCTTCAAGGCCCTTCCCTAAATATAAACCGTTTTCATTAAATAGTTCATCTTTCCGTCATATTCCATTAACCCGGCTGTCATTTAACGTCTGCATGATAACGCCAGTTTCAAGGCGAGAATTTAACAACGAGATGAGCATTATGTCGGTTTTTAATCCGAGCACATCTGGCTTGCTAATGTTGATTAACCTGAATGATCCGGTCAGCGGAGATGTTAATTATGCTGCACTTGTCTAGACATCCGACCAGTTATTCCACCCGCTACGAGCAAATTGCCGCGCTGCTTGAGCAGGAGCTGCGTTCCCACTACCGCTGCGGCGATTATTTGCCGTCCGAACAGCAGCTGGCGCAGCGGTATGAGGTCAATCGCCATACCCTGCGCCGGGCGGTGGATCAACTGGTGGATCGCGGCTGGCTGCAGCGCCGCCAGGGCATCGGTACCCTGGTGCTGATGCGGCCTTACGATTATCCCCTGCATGCCCGCGCCCACTTCAGCCAGAACCTGCTGGACCAAGGCAGCCACCCCACCAGCGAACTGCTGCTGGCGGTGCTGCGTCCCGCCAGCGGCCCCATCGCCGCCGCGCTGTGCTGCGAAGAGGGGGAAAACGTCATTCACCTGCGCACCCTGCGGCGGGTCAATAACGTTCCGCTGAGCGTCATCGATCACTATTTGCCGGATCTGCTCTGGTGGCCGGCGCTGCGGCAGTTTCGCAGCGGCTCGCTGCACGATTTTATCCGGCGGGAATTAAACCAGCCATTGGTACGCCGCCAGACGCGCATCAGCGCCCGCCGAGCCCAGTCCAAAGAGAGCCAATTGCTGGAAGCGGCCAACCAAACTCCGTTGTTGTGCGTTCGCACCCTCAACACCTGCGCCGGCAGCGACAAGGTGGCGGAATACTCCGTCACCCTGACGCGCGCCGATATGATTGAACTGACCATGGAGCACTGAATGCATACCTTAGAGGCCAGACAACGCTGGATGTCGGTTTTAGCGTCCAGTCCCGCCACCCTGCTGCGGGACCATTGGCAGGGGCTGGAACTGCATCCCGCCTATCGCGCCGTACGGGCGCCGGAAATCGGGCTCACTCAGCTACAGGCCCGCATGGGCGCCACCGGCCGCCGCTTCGTCCTGGGGGACATGACGGTCACCCGGGCGGTTGTTCAACTGGATAACGGCGCCTATGGCTACGGCTATATCGCCGGGCGCGACAAGGCCCACGCCGAACTGTGCGCGCTGATTGATGCCCTGATGCAGCAAACCGAGTTCCAGGAGCGTTTGCAGCGACAGCTGATTGAGCCGCTGGCCGCCCGCCGCCTGGAACAGCAGCAGCTGCGCGCCCGCGCCGTTGCCGCCAGCCGGGTGGATTTCTTTACCCTGGTACGAGGGGACAACTGATGACACTTCTGGCCGGCTTTACCCATCCCGTTTCCCAGGCGCAGCGGTCGTTCCGGCTGCTTCTGAAAGCATTAAGCGAACCGGGCCACCGTATCACCCTTGAGGACTGTCCCCGTTGGGACGACGTCGTCCCCGCCGCCGCCGGCGTATTGCTGACCCTGGCGGATGGTGAAACACCCTTATATATCACGCCGTCGTTATGCAGCGACAGCGTGCGGGCCACGCTGCGTTTTCATACCGGCGCGCCGCTGGTGCAGGCATTGACGAGCGCCGGGTTCGCGCTGTTCGACGGGCAGCTCACCGGCGCGGATTTGCAGGCCTTGCCCTGTGGCGATGAAACCTCGCCCGAATCGGGGGCCACGGTGCTGGTGCAGGTAGACTCCCTGGATGCGGGAATCCCGCTGCGCCTTAGGGGGCCGGGCATCAAGGATCGGCGCGATATCGCCCCGGCGCTGCCCGTGGCGGTGAAGGACTATTTATTGACCCCGTCCCGGCGTTTCCCGGCAGGTCTTGATTTTATCCTGCTGTGTGACGACCAGTTGCTGGCAATCCCGCGAACTGCCCATGTGGAGGTGTGCTGATGTATGTCGCAGTGAAAGGGGGCGAGAAGGCCATTGATGCCGCCCATCAACTACAAGAGCATCTGCGTCGCGGGGATACCGCCCTGCCGGCCATTGATTGCGAACAGATCGACCAGCAGCTTGGCCTGGCGGTGGATAGGGTCATGACCGAAGGGGGCATCTACGACCGTCAGCTGGCGTCCCTGGCGATAAAACAGGCCGGCGGCGATCTGGTGGAGGCGATTTTTCTGCTGCGCGCCTACCGCACCACCCTGCCGCGCCTGGGGGTCAGCGAACCGCTAAGCACCGAAACCATGCGCCTGGAGCGCCGGATTTCGGCGGTGTACAAGGATTTGCCCGGCGGTCAGGTACTGGGCCCCACTTACGATTACACCCACCGCCTGCTGGATTTTGCCCTGCTGGCGGAGGGGGAAGCCCCGACGGCGCCCCAGGCGGACGATCCGCTGCCGGAGAGCTGCGCCCATGTGTTTGATTTGCTGAACCGGGAAGGGCTGGCGCGGGCGGAGCAGGACGACGGCAGCGAACCGGATGATATCACCCGCCATCCGCCGGTGTATCCCGGCTCCCGTTCGGCGCGGCTGCAACGGCTGGTGCGCGGCGACGAGGGGTTCCTGCTGGCCCTGGGCTACTCGTCCCAGCGCGGTTACGGTCGCAGCCATCCGTTTGCCGGCGAGATCCGCAGCGGTTACCTCCAGGTGCAGTGGGTGCCGGAAGAGCTGGGTTTTGCCGTTGACCTCGGGGAGATCCTATTGACCGAATGCGAAATGGTGAATGGATTTGTCGATCCCGGCGATGAACCGCCCCACTTCACCCGCGGTTACGGCCTGGTATTCGGCCGCGCCGAACGCAAGGCCATGGCAATGTCGCTGGTGGATCGCGCCCTGCAGGCCGGGGACTACGACGAACCGGTCGCCAGCCCGGCCCAGGATGAAGAGTTTGTGTTGGCCCATGCCGACAATGTCGAAGCATCGGGTTTCGTCTCCCACCTGAAACTGCCCCATTACGTGGATTTTCAGGCGGAGCTGGAGCTGCTTAAACGCCTGCGCCGGGAATTCGCCGCCGGAGGGGAAAACCATGAGTGATATATTGACCGGCTACAACCCGGGTTATCTGGATGAACAAACCAAGCGCATGATCCGCCGGGCTATTTTAAAGGGCGTGGCGATCCCCGGTTATCAGGTGCCGTTCGGCGGCCGCGAAATGCCGATGCCTTACGGCTGGGGCACCGGCGGTATCCAGGTGACCTCCAGCATCATCGGCACGGCCGATGTGCTGAAGGTCATCGATCAGGGAGCGGATGACACCACCAACGCCGTCTCCATCCGCCGCTTCTTCCAGCGGGTGGCCGGCGCGGCCACCACCGAACGCACCGTGGAAGCAACGATTATCCAGACCCGCCACCGCATTCCGGAAACGCCGCTGGCGGAAGATCAAATCCTGGTTTACCAGGTGCCGAATCCCGAGCCCCTGCGTTTTATCGAGCCCAGGGAAACAGAGACCCGCAAGATGCACGCCCTGGAAGAGTACGGCGTAATGCAGGTGAAGCTGTACGAGGATATCGCCCGCTACGGCCATATCGCCACGACCTACGCCTATCCGGTAAAGGTCAATGGCCGTTATGTCATGGACCCGTCGCCGATCCCGAAGTTTGACAATCCGAAGATGAACATGATGCCTGCGCTGCAGCTGTTCGGCGCCGGACGTGAAAAACGCATCTACGCCCTGCCGCCGTTTACCCGGGTGGAAAGCCTGGATTTCGACGACCATCCGTTCACCGTCCAGAAATGGGATGAACCCTGCGCCATCTGCGGCTCACGCCACAGCTATCTGGACGAGGTGGTGCTGGACGATCTGGGCAACCGGATGTTTATTTGCTCGGATACCGATTATTGCCGGCAGCAACTGGCGCTGTCCCAACCCCCACATGAGGCGTCCCGCTGATGACTGTTGCAACGCTTTCCTCCACACCGCTGCTGTCGGTGGAAGACCTGACCTACTTCTATAGCCCCGGCAAGGGCTTCGGCAATGTCTCGTTCGAGATTTATCCCGGTGAGGTGCTGGGTATCGTCGGCGAATCCGGCTCCGGCAAAACCACCCTGCTGAAAGCCATCTCCGCCCGTCTGACGCCTCAGCGGGGACGGATTATTTACCGTCCCGGGGACGGCGAGCAGCACGATCTGTATCAAATGGCGGAGAGCGATCGCCGCCGCCTGCTGCGCACCGAATGGGGCGTGGTGCATCAAAACCCCCTTGACGGGCTGCGGGCGCGGGTTTCCGCCGGCGGCAATATCGGCGAACGGCTGATGGCGGTGGGCGAGCGCCATTACGGCAATATCCGCGCACAGGCCGGACAGTGGCTCACCGACGTGGAAATCCCCCTGGCGCGCCTGGACGACGTCCCCACCACCTTTTCCGGCGGGATGCAGCAACGGCTGCAAATCGCCCGCAACCTGGTGACCCATCCGAAGCTGGTGTTTATGGACGAGCCCACCGGCGGCCTAGATGTGTCGGTGCAGGCGCGGCTGCTGGATCTGCTGCGCGGCCTGGTGGTGGAGATGCAGCTGGCGGCGGTGATCGTGACCCACGATCTCGGCGTGGCGCGCCTACTGGCACACCGGCTGTTGGTGATGAAACACGGGGAAGTGGTGGAGAGCGGTCTGACCGATCGGGTGCTGGACGATCCCCATCATCCCTATACCCAACTGCTGGTGTCGTCGATTTTGTCTTGAACGCGAGAAGCCATATCGAGAGAAGCCATATTGAGAGAACCTATGAAAAATCTTCCCGACAACACGCAATACAACACGCGATTACAGGTGGAAAACCTGAGCAAGACTTTTGTGCTGCATAACCAGGACGGCGTGCGCCTGCCGGTATTGGAGGACGCCAACCTGCAGGTTAACGCCGGGGAGTGCCTGGTGCTGAACGGCCATTCCGGCAGCGGAAAATCCACCCTGCTGCGTTCCCTGTACGCGAACTATCTTCCCGACCGAGGCCATATCTGGCTACGGCATCAGGATCAATGGCTGGACATGGTCCCCGCCGATGCCCGGCAGATTATGGCGGTACGCCGCCATACCCTCGGCTGGGTAAGCCAGTTTTTGCGGGTCATCCCGCGCATCAGCGCCCTGCAGGTCGTGATGCAGCCCCTGTTGGAACTGGGTATCGACCCAAAGGTTTGCCGGGAACGGGCCGAAGCGCTGCTGGCGCTGCTCAACGTGCCGCGCAGACTATGGGCCCTGGCGCCGTCAACCTTTTCCGGCGGTGAACAGCAGCGGGTCAATATCGCCCGCGGTTTTATCGTGGACTATCCCGTGCTGTTGCTGGACGAACCCACCGCCTCCCTGGACAGCCGCAACAGCGCGGCGGTGGTGGGATTGATTGAGCAGGCCAAACAGCGCGGCGCCGCCATCGTCGGCATCTTTCACGACGACGGAGTGCGCGGGCGAGTGGCCGACCGCTTGTACGACATGCAGCCGCCCCATGGGTTGGAGATTGTAAGATGATTATCAACAACGTTAAGCTGGTTTTGGAAAACGAGGTGGTGGACGGCGCCATCGAGACGGAAGACGGCATCATCCGCCGGATCGGAGAAAGCGCCAGCCGGTTGCCGCAGGCCGTGGACGGTGAAGGGGGCTGGCTATTGCCCGGTCTTATCGAGCTGCATACCGACAACCTGGACAAATATTTTAACCCACGGCCGAAGGTGGACTGGCCGTCCCATTCAGCCATGAGCAGCCATGACGCGCTGATGATTGCCAACGGCATTACCACCGTGCTGGACGCGGTGGCGGTGGGCGATGTCCGCGACGGCGGCCACCGGCTGGATAACCTGCAAAAGATGATCGACGCGGTGATCAACAGCCAGCAGGCGGGGCGCAATCGCGCCGAGCATCGGCTGCACCTGCGCTGCGAGCTGCCCCATAGCAGCACCCTGCCGCTGTTTGAGCAACTGGTGGATAAACCGGGCGTTTCCCTGGTATCGCTGATGGATCATTCGCCGGGTCAGCGCCAGTTCGCTTCCCTTGAAAAGTACCGCGAATATTACCAGGGCAAATATCATCTCAATTTGGACCAGTTGGCCGCCTTCGAGGAGGAGCAAACCGGCCTGGCGCGGCGCTGGTCGGCGCCGAACCGTGCGGCCATCGCCGAGCACTGCCGCCGGCGCAATATTTCCCTGGCCAGCCATGACGACGCCACAGAGGAGCACGTGGTGGAATCCGCCGCCCTGGGCAGCGCCATTGCGGAATTTCCCACCACCGAAACCGCCGCCCTGGCCTCGCGCCGGCACGGCTTGCAGGTACTAATGGGCGCGCCGAATATTGTGCGCGGCGGGTCGCATTCCGGCAATGTGGCGGCCCAACATCTGGCGGCGCTCGGGATGCTGGATATTCTCTCGTCCGATTATTATCCCGCCAGCCTGATGGATGCGGTGTTCCGCATTGCGAACGACGCCGGCAATGCCTACACCCTGCCGCAGGCGGTGAAAATGGTGAGCCTAAACCCGGCGCGCGCCCTGGGACTCAGCGATCGCGGGCTGATTGACGAGGGCAGGCGCGCGGATCTGCTACTGGTGAATCGCCACGGCGAACATATGTATGTCAAAAATGTCTGGCGCCAGGGACGGCAGGTATACTGATGAGCCGCCTTATTTATCTTATGGGCCCCTCGGGGTCCGGTAAAGACAGCCTGCTGGCGGCGATGCGTTGCCAATCGCTCCCGTCCCTGCTGGTCTCTCATCGTTACATTACCCGCCCGTCCGGCGACGGCAGCGAGAACCATATCGCCCTGAGTGAAAGCGAATTTATGCAGCGCCGCGCCGCGGGGCTGTTTGCGCTGCACTGGCAGGCGCACCACTATCATTACGGCCTGGGCATCGAAATCGATTTATGGCTGCTGCGGGACAGCCATGTGGTCGTCAATGGTTCCCGCGCCCATCTGGCCCAGGCACAGCAACGCTACGGCGATCGTTTGCTGCCGGTGTGCCTGCGGGTCTCGCCGGCCAACCTGCGGCTGCGGCTGCGACAGCGAGGACGGGAAACCTCCAGGGAAATTACCGACCGGCTGGCCCGGGCGGCGGAATACCAGCAATCCCTGCCGGACCATTGCGCCTGGCTTGATAACAACGGCCCCATCGCCGATACCGTGACGGCCTTTCTGGCCCTGATTAATCCGCCACAGGAATCATTATGAATATTAAAGCGCAACCCAAGATAGGCAATAACGTGACGTTAAACCAGGCCCGATTGGGACAGTACGTCCATCTGTCCGACGACGCCGTACTGGAAGAAGTGGAGCTGGGGGATTATTCCTATACCGCCGGCCATAACCAGATCTCCTACGCCACCATCGGCAAATTCGTCTCCATCGCCACCTATGTCCGGATCAATCCCGGCAACCATCCAACCTACCAGCGTATCGCCCAGCATCACTTTACCTACCGCGGCTCGGACTATGATTTGGGTGAGGACGACGAAGCCATTTTTGACTGGCGCCGCGCCCAGCATGTCACCATTGGACATGATGTCTGGATCGGCCATAACGCGGTAATCATGCCGGGAGTCACCATCGGCAACGGCGCGGTCGTGGGCAGCGCGTCGGTGGTGACCAAGGACGTCGCCCCTTACGCCATTGTCGCCGGCGTGGCGGCGAAACAGATCGGCAGCCGGTTCTCCGATTCCCTGATTGAACGTATCGAACGCAGCGAATGGTGGCACTGGGATCACGAAACCCTGCGGGAACGGATGGCGGATTTTCGTGATATGGAAAAATTCATCGCCCGTTACCTATGATTTTTCCATTAATTGCCGATTAATTTTCCATTAATTTCCAAAAAAATTTATCCCGGGCAGTAGTTCATTGATCGGCGACGACAGCGATATCGTCATGGCTTACCGGGTAATCTCTTAAAGATGCCGGCTATTCTACCGGCATATCTTCTCCTTCGGCGCAGTCAAGGACGCCCGTCCCAATGGCGGGACCAGGGAAAGTCTCCCGCCATAACCGCCGCCCGTCCCCCCTCGCCCCGCAAATAAATTGTTACCGCACGCGCACCGTTCCCCCTTTACGCTCCGGATGAATCGTTACCAGCGCATTTTCCCCTCCGTTCCGTCGGATGCATGAATCTCTTAAGATGCAGGCTAGGCTTGTCAACTCGCAGGGGATGTCTTGTTGGTGGAAAAAAAAACCAGGCTCGACAAAATCGACAGAAAAATTATCGAAGTGCTGCAAAAAGACGGCAGGATCTCATTTCAGAAGCTATCGGAGCGGGTCAATCTCACCGCCCGTCCCTGTCTGGAACGGGTGCGCAATATGGAGAGAACCGGCGTCATCCGCGGTTATACCGCGCTTATCGAGTTTCCGGAGCCGGAACATGCTTTTATTATCCAGGCGCAAGTGGCGTTGGCGGATCACGGCCGTTCCCAGGCGGCCTTTGTGCGGGAGGTGCAGCACACCGAAGAGGTGCTCGACTGCTGGCTGGTCAGCGGCAGTTTTGACTTTCTGGCGCGTATCGGCTGCCGGGATGTGGACCATTACCGCCGGTTGGCGGACAGCTGGCTGGCCAGCAAAAAATTCCGCGTGGATAGAATTGTCACCATTACGGAATTACAGGCGATAAAGCGCGCCTAAACCCGAGATTGAAACCTCAGCCATTTGTGCTCCGCACGGGCACAGAGATAGAGCAGCAGGAAAGTGCAGAGCAGGTAGAGAGCCGCCGCAATCAAAAACGGGATAAAGGGAGAAAAGGTGGAGGAGTACACCGAACGGGCGACGCCGGTGATATCCATCAGGGTGACGGTGCTGGCCAGGGACGTGGCGTGCAGCAAAAAAACCAGCTCGTTACACAGCGCCGGAATGCCGCGGCGCAAGGTGGCGGGCACCACCAGCCGCCGGATGATGGTGAACCGGGACATGCCGAATGCCTCGGCGGCGACCCATTCCCGCCGGGGAAAGGTGGCCATCATACCGGCCATCAGTTCGGTCACGTAAGCCCCCATGTTCAGGGTCAGCGCCAGTACCGCGCAGAACGTGGCGTTACGGAACATCAGCCAGAAACAGTTTGCATTGCACCACCCCTCCTGGACCACACCGAACTGCGACAGTCCGTAATAAATCAGCATTAATTGCAGGTAGAGCGGCGTACCCCGGAAAAAATAGCTGTAGATTTTAATCAGCCACGCCACCGGGCGCGGGCCGAATGCCTGCAATACCGCCAGCACTATCGACAGCAACGACCCCGGAATCAATGCCAGCAGGAACAGCCGCGCGGTCAGCGCCAATCCGCTGGTTTCCAAATCATCGCGCCATAAAAAGGCCGGCGCACATTCCAGCAGCGCCTCGGCATTCATCCGCCCGCTCCGTAAAAGGCATAACGCCGGCTCAGGTAACGAAAAAACCAGCCGGAACAGGCGGTAATGGAGAGAAAAATCAGCGAAACGATTAAATAGAATAAAAACGGCTTATGGGTGGCGCGGCCGGTTTGCTCCGCCAGCCAGACCATATCCTCAAGCCCCAGCAGGGACACCAGCGCCGAGGCCTTCATCAGGCCGAGCCAGTTATTGTTGATGCCCGGAATCGCGAAGGCCAGCATTTGCGGCGCCAGGATCCGGCGGCACATTTGACCGGTGGACATACCGAACGCCGCCGCCGCCTCCAATTGCCCTTTGTCGACGTTCTGGAAAGCGCCGCGAAAGGTTTCGGTAAAGTAGGCGCCGAACACGAAACCCAGGGCCAAAACGCCGGAGATAAACGAATTGAATCGCAACGCGCCGATACCCAGCATGTTCAGCAGCATGTTCAACACCATTTCTCCGCCGAAAAACATCAGCAGCATCACTACCAGCTCGGGAATGCCCCTGACAATCGTCGTGTAAGACCAGGATATGGCCCGCAGCCAGCGCGGGCCGAAAAGTTTAATGACCCCGTTGATAAACCCGAGGACCAACGCCACCGCCAGCGACGTCAGCATCACGCGCAGGGAGAGAAGCGCCCCCCGGCCCATCAAATGCAGGTACTCTTCCGCCATGTTCTTTCCCCTTGAATATCCTCCGGGCCGGCGCCGGATAACCATCAGCTGCCGTAGATATCAAAGGAAAAATAGCGCTGCTGAATCCGATCATAGGTACCGTTGGCACGAATAGCCCGGATGGCGTGGTTAAGCGCCTCCAGTAATTCAGGATTACTTTTCGCCACCGCGATACCGACATCCGAAGAGAGTGCGCCGTCCTGGATTGCCGGACCGGCAAAGCCAAAATTTTTTCCTTTTTCAGTATTGAGAAACCCGGTGGCGGCCTGGAGATTATTCTGTAATGCCGCATCGATACGCCCGGAAAACAAATCCAGATAGACACTGTCCTGATTATGATAAGCCACAAGCTTAACGCCTTGACCAGCCCAATGTTTGCGGGCATAACTCTCATCTACCGAACCCAGCTGAACGCCGATGGTTTTACCCTTCAATACCGCTGGATCCGGCCGCAATCCACTGCCTTTACGGGCGACGAGCTGCTCACCGCTGGAGTAATATTTTTCGGTGAAGTCCACCTCTTTTTTACGCTCTTCGGTAATATTCATCGAGCCGATAATCGCATCGAATTTATTGACATTTAACGCGGCAATCATACTTTCGAACGGCTGTTTGACGAATACGCATTCGGCCCCCAGCTGTTCGCACAACGCATTGGCGATATCAATGTCGAAGCCCACGATCTCTCCATTGGGCGCCAGTTCGTCAAACGGCGGAAAACCGCTGTCCACGCCCCAGCGGATAGTGTGAATATCCTTGGCCCACAGCGGGGCGGCCAACACCAGGCCAATCAAACAAAGCAGGATGTTTCTTTGCATAGCATTTTCCTCCGGTCGTTCATTCAATCAGAAACGCAGCGACAGGCAGGTCAGGCCGCCGTCCATTTTCTTAAATTCGCCGGTATCCAGCACGATAACCGGCAGTTCCTGCTTTTGCAGTTGCCGCAGGGTATGTCCATAACCGGCGGGGGTAATCAAGGTGTTATTGATCCACAGGGTATTGGCGGCATAGGCTTCCTCGCCGGGGATGATGATGGGCGTGAAACCGGTAAAGGCGGGATGGTTCCCATAGGCCTCGGTTAATAACAACCGGTTGCCGCCGATATAGTTGATGACGGATTTCAGATGCAGTCCGTCTGCGATTTCCACGGCCCGCACCCGATAGCCCAGCGGTTCGACCCAGCGGGCGAATTCACTGATGGCCGCCTCGTCGGTGCGGGAGGTCAGGCCGATAAAAAATCGCTTTTCCACCAGCAGGACATCGCCGCCGTCCATGTTGCCGCTGCGGCTCATGCGCCGCAGGGGTCTCTCCCGGTCCAATTCGGCGACGATGCCGTCGGCTTCCCCACGGCGGGAGGGCGAGCCCATAGGGGTGATCACCGCCATTTCAGGCATGATAACCGCCGTATCCTCGATGAAATGCCCGTCGGGATACTCGGGCTGCGCCGGCAGCACCATTACCTTGAGACCCAGCATTACCAACGTGTTTATATAGGCAAAAAATTGTTCCTGGGTCTTTTGAACATCCGGCGCGCCCAGGGAGGCGCTGGTTGTGATCCCCTCGCCGCAGTTGGCGGCGGGGAGCCTGGCGTAGGCTCGGTAAAATTGCACTAGGTTCTCTCCGGACATCTAGCAGGGGGTGTAAAGATTATCCATGGGTTTATCGGTCAAGTCTGGTCGAACTCGCGGCGGGAAGTGAGGATATGCGCTGAATATTCACCCTCGGCAACCAAATTCGCTGCTGAGCCCGGGCGCGTAAAGTTAGCTGACAGTGCCGATACAATGAGCTAAGATAACGCTCAAATGAGCAAATGAATCGGTGCGACGGACGGCAGCATAAGCCACCGACAGCTGGGATTATGCCGACCTTGTTAAAACTGTCCCTTACGCCGGGAGAACTATTGATGACCACTCAACCCTTACAAAAAATCCAGGCGATCACCGTGGCGCGCGCTTATTTTCTCGACCGTAAGACCAAAAGCCAGATTGCCGATGAAATGGCTATCTCGCGGTTTCGCGTGGCGCGCATCCTGGACGACGCCATCGAGAGAGGCCTGGTAAAATTTGTCATCGCCGAACAGGAAGAGATAGACACCGCCCTTTCCCATCAATTGACAAAAAAATTCGGTCTTCATCAGGCGGTGGTTCTGGCCGGACCGGAGCTGCCCGCCAGCGCCATTACCCAACGGCTGGGTATTCTCGGCGCGGCGGTGGTGGAAGAATTGCTCAGGCCGGGCATGAGCGTCGGCGTGGCCTCCGGGCGGGTCTTGTCGGCGGTGGCCGACGCCCTGACCCATTTGCCGGTGCTGGATGTGGTGCAGGCCACCGGCGCGCAGCCCGGCATGGAGTTTTCCCACAATTCAATCGAACTGGTACATCGCATTGCCAATATCAGCGGCGGCAAGGCGCACCCTATTTATATTCCCATGTGGGTGGACAACCAGGAAACGGCTCGCAACCTGCTGCGGGAACCCAGCGTGGCGGCGGTACACGAGCGTTATAATCATCTGGACGTGCTGATAACCGGCATCGGCTCCTGGAATCCACCGGAGTCATGCATGTTCACCACTTTTCCGGATGACTGGCGCCGGCAGGTTTTAGCCGCCGGCGTCTGTGCCGATATCTGCACCACCATTGTGGACAAGCGTGGCCGGGTGGTGCCCTCCCCATTGGATCAGCTCAGCCTGTCCATGAGGGACGAGCAGGTGCGCAACGTGCCGGAAGTGGTGGCCATTGCCGGCGGCCAGGAAAAATACGGCGCCATTGCGGCCACGCTTATCGGCAAATGGGTCACGACGCTTATTACCGATGCCGGTACCGCGCGCTACCTTCTGGCCCTGGCCCCCTCGGTCCTGAAATAGTGTGGCTCGGCGCTTTTTTTGCCGCCGTCGGCGCCTTTCACCGCCGGCCTATGGATGACTCGATAACGTCCCTCGCTAAATTTTCTTTCCCCTCCTGAATAAAATCTTCTTGCCCGGCTTTCACGGGCAAGCCGCACTTTTTAAGGCTATCCCGATGAAAAAAGCAGGGCGGAATGCTATTTTTTAACACGCTCATTTGAGCGATGCTAAAAAAGGCAATGGTAAAAAAACTCAGACCTGATTCACTGTTTTATTGAGTGGACATACTCTGATTGATGAAAATTGTGACAAATATCGGATAAACAACAGGCGGCAATTGCACGGATGTTTGAATAAAGTAATTT
This sequence comes from Sodalis sp. dw_96, assembly GCF_018449575.1. Classification (GTDB taxonomy): domain Bacteria; phylum Pseudomonadota; class Gammaproteobacteria; order Enterobacterales; family Enterobacteriaceae; genus Acerihabitans. The sequence continues at coordinate 170,668 of NZ_JAAVUT010000008.1, forward strand.
ATTCAGTAAATCAATCGAGCGGAGTAGATGCACATATGAGCAATAAAGACATTTTCGACGCCGCCGGTGTGGCAGCGCAGGTGACCGAGTCGGATATCCAGGCGGTGGCCGCCATCAAAAGCCTGTTTGACCAGCCGGTGTTTGATCAGGTCACCACTTTGCTCGCCGCTTGCACAGGCAAAGTATTGGTCACCGGCAGCGGCACCAGCGGTTCGGTGGCGCGGCGGGCCGCGCATTTACTCTCGGTAAGCGGCACGCCGGCGTTCTTCCTTTCGCCCGGCGACGGTTTGCATGGCGGATTGGGCGCGCTGACGGCGGATGACATTATCCTGGCGTTCTCCAAAGGCGGCAGTTCACTGGAATTGAATGATTTTTGCCAGCGCGGACGAACCCTGGCCAATCACCTGGTGGTTATCACCGCCGACCCCGCCTCGCCGCTGAGCCAAATGGCGGACCTGGTGCTGTCGATTCCCTTGGCAAAAGATTGCGATTTGGGCGGCGTTATCGCCACCGGCTGCACATTGGCGTTTTCAGCCCTGACCGATGTGCTGGTGGAGATTTCCCGGCGTCTGCGCGGCTATGAGTGGGAATCCTTCTTCTTCACTCACCCCGCCGGCGCGGTGGGGCAACATGCCGTGGACAATCTCAAACGGTTGCAGAAAAGCGGACAGAGGTAGCAGCATGACCAGGGATATCGTCGCCGGCATTGATTCATCCACCCAGTCCTGCACCGTACTGCTTCGCAGCCTCGCCGACGGGGAGGTGATAGCCCAGGCCCGGGCGCCGCATCCCCCCACCACGCCGCCCTGCAGCGAGCAAGATCCCCGTGCCTGGTGGCAGGCATTGTGCCTCGCCCTGGGGGAACTCAGGGAATACTGGCCGCGCATCGCCGCCTTGTCCGTCGGCGGACAAGGGCACGGGCTGGTGATACTGGATGAAAACGACCGCCCGCTGCGGCCGGCCAAGCTTTGGAACGATACCGAGTCCGCACCGCAAGCCCGCTGGCTGTCACGGCAGCTGACGCCCCTTGAATGGGCCGCCGCCACCGGTTCGGTACCCGGCCCGGCCATGACCATCGCCAAGCTGGCCTGGACCGAACGGCACCATCCCGGCCTGTTGGCCCGCAGCCGACGGATCATGCTGCCCTTCGATTACCTGGTATACCGGCTGTGCGGACGTTGCGTGGCGGAACGCGGCGGCGCGTCGGGCACCGGTTATTTCAACCCGTTCGACAACAGCTGGCAGCCTCAATTGGCGGCTCTGGTGAATGCCGATATCGATTGGCAGGCGCGCTGGCCGGAGATTATCCCCTCCCATGGGCTGGCGGGCGAAGTCACGCCGGCGGCGGGTTTGCCCGAACTCACCGGCGCCCTGGTGGGGGTCGGCACCGGCGACAATATGTCAGCGGCCCTGGGCATGAATGTGCAACCCGGCGATGTGGCTATCTCTATCGGCACCAGCGGCACTTTGTACGGCATCAATCCGCAGGGGATAATCGATCCCACCGGTACCCTGAACGGCTACGCCGATGCCGCCGGACGCTATATGCCGATGATTACCACCCTCAACGCGGCAAAGGTCACCGATACCTTCCGCCGGCTGTTGAATGTCACCACCGAGGAGTTTGACAATCTGGCGCTGTCTTGCGAACCGGGGGCCGGAGGGCTGGTGCTGCTGCCCTATCTGGACGGTGAACGGACGCCGAATCTGCCCGATGCCCATGGCCGGATCGACGGCCTGCGCAACACCACCACCGCTGAACACCTGGCCCGCGCCGCCGTGGAGGGTGTGTTATGCGGTTTACTGATGGGCCGCGAAGCGCTGCTCGGTTACGGTTTTAACATGTCGGGCCGGTTACTGCTCACCGGCGGCGCCGCCCGTTCAAGGGCCTACCGGCAGATACTGGCCGATCTCAGCGGGCAGGAAGTCTGGGTCAGCCCGGTGGCGGAAACCGCCGCGGCCGGCGCGGCGGTTCAGGCGGCGGCGGTGGCGAAGGGTTGCGGCAATGCCGAGATGGCCGATCGTTGGAGCGTTCCGCTGCAACCGGTGGCGCAGCCTCGGGCGGACGGCCGTCCGGTGCTGGAAAACTATATCCATAGCGCTCACTCATTCCAGGAGAGTCACCATGCGTCAACCCGATAAAGCGAGGGTGCAAAAACAGCCGATACGTATTCCGCCGGAAGCGGGCATTGCCTTGGTATTCCTGTTGGTTATGCTGGGGGGGTTTATTGCCTCCCCCAACTTTCTTACCGTATCGAATCTGATGGTGTTGCTGCTTAACGGCGCGGTGATCGGTTTCCTTTGCCTGGGCCAGTCTTTTGTACTGCTCACCGGCGGCATCGATCTCTCTTGCGGCTCCATCGTCGCCATGACCTGTGTGGTGGCGGCGCTTCTGATGGAAAACTTCGGCCTGCCCTGGCAGTTGGCGGTGCCGATTGTCCTGGCGGTGGGCGCCCTCACCGGGTTGGTGAACGGTTTAATCATTGAGCGAACCGGCGTGCCGCCGTTTATTGTCACCTTCGCCATGATGGGGGTAGCGGCCTCCATACCGCAGATCATTACCGGCGCGGAGTCCATTCGGGTCACCCAAATCGGCTACAGCCTGATCGGCCAGTCCAAACCCCTGGGCATTCCTTTTCCGGTGCTGGCGCTACTGATTGCGGTGATTATCGCGGTGGTTTTCCTGCGTCGCAGCGTCACCGGCACCCATATCTACGCGGTGGGGGGGAATGCCGACGCGGCGCGCCTGGCGGGGATCAGTATCCCCCGCATAACCCTGCTGGTGTATGCCATTTCCGGCCTGTGCGCCGCCTGCGGCGGACTGATTTACGGCTCCAGGCTGATGACCGGCTACCCCACCGCCGGACGGGGCGACGAACTGTTTTTTTCCATCGCCGGCGCGGTGGTGGGCGGCGTCAGCCTGTTTGGCGGCACCGGCAGCATTATCGGCGCCATGATAGGCGCCATGCTGATCGCGGCGATTTCCAACCTGATGAACGTCATGAATGTCAGCGCCTACTGGCAACCTCTGGTTATCGGCCTGATCATTCTGTTTGGCGTCACTTTCGACACCCTGAGAACCGCCAGGAAAATCACCATTCCCTGGCTCAAACGCCGTAAACCCATAAGCAAGTCCATAACAAAAAGTCAAAACCAACGTACCCAACAGCCAGGAGAAGGCCATGCAAATCCGTAATAAATTCGTTGTCGCCGGCACGGCAGTGATGCTCTGCACCGCATTGGCGGGATGCAACCGCGAAGACAGCAGTCAAACCGCCGGCGCGCCGGCGAAAAAAACCCTCGGCGTCACGCTGCCTAATCTCACCAATCCCTATTATGTGGCGATGAAAAAAAGTTTTGAGGATAACGGCGCGGCGCAGGGTTTTAACGTGAAAATCTCCATTGCCGATAATGACGACGCTAAACAGCTGTCCCAGGTGCAAAGCTTCGTGCAGCAGAAAGTCGACGCCGTGGCGGTGAACTGCGTCTCCTCCGGCCCCTGCGTCGCGGTCATCGGTGAATTGAACCGTGCCAAAATCCCGGCCTTTACCATTAATCTGCTGCCCGATACCGACGGCATGAAGCAGCAGGGCGTAAGCGTAGTGCAGGGCGTGCAGACCGACCAGGCGGAAGGCGGTCATTACATCGGGGAACAACTGGTGAAAGATCTCGGCCCCGACGGCAAGGCGATTATCGGTATCGTCGGCGAACCCACATCCATTTCCGCCAATGCCCGGGACGACGGGTTCAAACAGGCCATTGCGTCCAACCCCAACCTGAAGGTCGTGGCTCTGGTGAACGGCAAGGTGGAAGAGACCACCTCCCTTAAGGTCACCACGGAAATGCTGCAGGGCAACCCGGGAATGACCGTCGTGTTTTCCGATACCGAGCCTTCGGCGCTGGGCGCCGCGGCGGCCATCGACCAATTGGGCAAGAAAGGCAATGTGCAGCTTTACAGCTTTGTGGATAAAGAAGGCGTCAAACGCATCGAGGACAACAGCATCCTGAAAGCCGGCGCGATCCAGGAACCGGTGAAACTGGCCGCCCTGCTGGTGGGCAGCGTGAAAAAACATTTCGCCGGAGAAACCTTGCCGCCGCTGTTGAACAGTCCGCCGCTGCTGGTGAATAAAGACAATGCCCCCAAAGTTATCGACGCGGCATATTGAGGTATAAAACCGGAGGGGAGAGGAAATGAACTATGTTGCCCGTGGCATCAAGATCGCGTTTTCAGGGGTACGAGTCCTGCACGGGGTGGATTTTTGCGTCAAACCCGGAAAAATCCATGGCCTGTTCGGTCATAACGGCGCAGGTAAAACCACCCTGCTGAAAGTCCTGGCCGGCGTGAACAGCCACGACGAAGGGCAACTGCTGCTGGGGGATCGCGTCATCCGCCTCTCATCGCCGAGGGATGCCCTTAATCAGGGCATCGCCTGCGTTTATCAGGAATTGCGGCTGATACCCGATATGTACGTTTGGCAGAACCTGTTTCTCGGCCGGGAAATCCGGCGGCGCGGTTTCCTCGATAAGACGGCGATGTTGCGCCATACCCAACGGGTTATCGCCGGGCACGGACTGCATTTCAGCGCCGGCGACCTGGTAAAAAACTTGTCCCATCCCGATAAACAGATGCTGGAGGTGATAGCCAATCTCGATCGCGATGCGCGCTTTTTATTCCTGGATGAGCCCACCACCGCCCTGGAGGGCGGCCAGGCAGAGGAATTGCTGCAGGCGGTGCGGCACATCGCCCGGGAAAAAAATATCGGCGTGGTGCTGGTGTCCCACAAGCTGGACGAAGTGCTGGGGGTCTGCGACGAAGCCACCGTCATGTGCGGCGGCCGGGTGATTTATCATGCCGACAAACAGAGCCTCAGCAAACAGGCGATTGTGGATGCCATTGTCGGGGACGCCGCGGTCTACCAGGGGTCGGCACAGCACCGTGGCGACAGGGATAACCAACGGACGCCGTTCCTGAGCATTAATCAACTCTCCACGCCGCGCCTGAAAAATATCCGTCTGAGCGCCCGGCGCGGTGAAATATTAGGGGTCTACGGCCTGGCGGGGGCCGGCCGGACGCGCTTTTGCCGTACCCTGTACGGACTGGAGACCATTACCGGCGGCCAGATCGTTCTGGACGGCCGCCCCTATCACCCCACCAACCCGGCCTTTGCCATCAGGCAAGGCATCGCCTATCTCACCGAGGAGCGTAAAAAAGACGGTTTTATCCCGAGGATGTCGAGCCTGACCAATGCCGTACTGCCGATTTTGCGCCGTTTCCGGCAGGGGGGCATGATTAATCATCGCAGTGCGGACCGGAACGCGCGGGGCATTTTGCACAGTATGAATACCCTCGGTTCGTTGGACGGGCCCATCCAATCCCTATCCGGCGGCAACCAGCAGAAAGTGCTGTTCGCGCGGGTGATCGGCCAGCAGGCCAAGCTCATTTTGCTGGATGAACCCACCAAGGGGGTGGATATCGGCGCCAAAGCGGATATCTACCGGATCATTCGGCAATTGGCCGATGCCGGCTGCTGCGTAATCATGGTCTCCAGCGAAGAAGAAGAGCTGCTCGAAGTGGCGGATGTCATTACCGTTTTCCGCCACGGACAGTGCGACGGCATCGCCCTTCCCGTCGGGAATATCACGGCGGCCATGTTGCGCAAAGCGGCCTGGGTCAGCGAAACGGCGGCGGCATGAAAATTTCCGCCAGCGTCTATGCCGCCGATCAGCGCTGTGTTATGGCGCAATTGATCCCGCTGCTGCCACACCTCGAATCCTTGCATTTTGATGTCATGGACGGGCATTTCGCGCCGGTCTTCGGCCTCAACCAGACCTTGTTCCGCCAATTACGCCACAGCGTTGATTTACCCATCGACGTGCATTTGATGATACGGCATCCGCAGTCCTGGGCGCTGCGCTTTGCCGAGATGGGCGCGCGCTGGATAGCCTTTCATCCCGAAACCTGCGAAAATCCGCTGGCGCTGCTGCGCTCCATCAGAGACTACGGCTCCCGCGCCTACCTGGCCCTCAGCCCGCATGTCACCGTGCCGTCGGTGCGCCATTTACTGGACGAAGCGGACGGCGTGCTGATATTAAGCACTCCGCCGGGCGGCGGCGCCTTTATACCGGAGATGCTGGCGAAAGCCCGCGGGCTGCCGGTTGAATTACCGGTGGTACACGACGGCAAAATGCAAAGACATCATGCCGGGCTGCTCAGGAATTTGCCGGGTGATCTGGTGGTGATGGGAGCCGCTCTGTTCGGCACGCCGCCGCCGGTGGTGAGCCTGGCGCCGATAAAGGGTTAAACGAACGTCTATAATCCTGGCGCCGACCAGGGGTTAAACGAACGCGTATAAACCCGGCGCCGACCAGGGGCTAAACGGTTATTGATAAGCCCGATGGCGGGAAGGGTAAAACGACTCGTTCACCGTTGCGGGCAGTTCATATCTTTTGTCCTGTTTTATATGCTGCCTTATGGCTGGGCATATAGCCGGAGAGGGTATGGCATCCGCCCAATCTATTGTGATTATTGTCATATTTTGAACATTCTTCCACACGACGTTGCCATAATGTGACCGCCAGCACATTCAACGGGATACCACAAAAAATACCCCTTAACCCCCCTTAAGATTGGTCATTTGCATAATGACTTACCCCCCCACGCTTTTTATACTGCAATTCACGGCAAAAGAGTGAAGCAATAAAGCTACTATTTTCGCTTCAGGAAATTTCATTGTGAAAATGCCCGCCTTTAATAAAAGCTACCCTTTTCACAATTATATTTATGTCTAACGGGCTTATTAAACAGCTCCGCAGTACATGCCGCACGCAAAAGCAAAATTAACGTGGAGAAATATCATGGCGGTTGAGACGAGTTTATTAACTAAAAAACGAACCCATGTTCGTTTTTATGTTTTGCTCATTATTTTTATTATTACAGCAGTAAATTATGCCGATCGGGTTACCCTATCCATAGCCGGTACGCAGGTCTCGAAAGAGTTGGGTCTGGATGTGGTGGATTTGGGCCAGATATTTTCCGCCTTCGGTATCGCCTATCTGGTGATGCAGATACCGGGCGGCTGGTTACTGGATAAGTTTGGCTCAATTAAGGTTTACAGTTTCAGCCTGTTTTTTTGGTCGCTGTTTACCCTGTTGCAGGGTTTTGTCGGCGGATTATCCATTTCCGCCGCCGTGTTATCCCTGTTTATGCTGCAATTTCTGCTGGGTTTTGCCGAAGCGCCGGCGTTTCCCGCCAATGCGCGCGTGGTCGCCGCGTGGTTTCCCGCCAAGGAGCGCGCAACCGCCTCATCCATATTCAATGCGGCGCAATACTTCTCCCTGGCCATCTTCTCGCCATTTCTAGGCTGGCTGGTCTATGCCTGGAGCTGGAAACACGTCTTCATCGTTATGGGCATCATCGGATTTATATTGACTTTCGTCTGGACCAAATTCGTTCATAACCCCTTTGATTCCCCGTACGCTTCCAAGGAAGAGCTCGATTATATCGAACAGGGCGGCGGCGTGGTGAATATGGACCAGAAAAAAAGCGCCAAACAGGGTCCTAAATGGAATTATGTCAAACAGCTGCTAACCAGCCGTATGATGCTGGGCATATTTTTCGGCCAATATTTCTTGAATACCATTACCTGGTTCTTCCTGACCTGGTTCCCGATTTACCTGGTGCACGACAAAGGCATGACCATTATGAAGGTGGGTCTGGTTGCCTCCATTCCGGCTATATGCGGCTTTTTGGGCGGGATATCCGGCGGCATGGTTTCCGATCTACTGTTAAAACGCGGCTGTTCCCTGACCTTTGCCCGCAAGGCGCCGATTGTGTTCGGCATGCTGTTGGCGTCAACCATGATTTTGTGCAATTACACCAACAATACCGTTTTGGTGGTGGCAATGATGGCGCTGGCATTCTTCGGTAAGGGTTTCGGCGCGTTGGGCTGGCCGGTCATTGCCGATACCGCGCCGAAAGAAGTCATCGGCCTGTGCGGCGCGATTTTTAATATGTTCGGCAATGTGGCATCCATCGTGACGCCGTTATTAATCGGTTATCTGGTTAAAGGCTTGCACTCGTTTAATGCCGCACTGATTTTCGTCGGCTGTTCGGCGCTGATGTCCATGCTCTGCTATCTGCTGGTGGTAGGTAAAATCCAGCGGCTTGAACTGAAAAAAGTCCCTGAATAAGAGGGCAATATGCCGGCATAAAAAACCAAAGGTCAGCTCAGGCTGGCCTTTGTTCGTCGTGTGGCTCTGATAGCCCTGTGCTCATGTCAACACGGGGCCAGGTTCGCCAGGAAGCGCTTAGCTCTTTTTTTCAATAAATTTTACGCTGTACAAAGTCAGCAACGCGGAAGCGAAGGTGTCATCCACGGTGTAAAAATAACATTCCGGCACGTCCAACACCCGAGCAAAGGCGCAGCAGGTCTCAAAATTGGGCCGGTAAATACCGTTTTCATATTGACTGATGCGGGATCTAGCCGTGGACTCGTCAATTCCCGCCAGTACCGCCAACTTTTCTTGCGTCAGTCTTGCCCGTTTACGGGCTTCTTTCAGGCGTTTTGGGATCATGTCGATATATTAGCAATGAGCTCTTGTTTATCTGTTTAGCATCCTTTAACATTGTTTTTGTTTAGTATAGCTAAACAAAAGATAACGTGACTTAAGACACCAGGGTTAGGGCCGGCCGTTGCCGGCCCGCTTAGTGATTAAAAAAAATACTGGTCTCAGAGCTTTGTTTTATCAGATATATTTTTCATAAAACTAATAAACGCAGAGAGTTTCTTCCTCACTATTTTATCCTGACTACTGACCATGGCGGTTCAACCTTTCTTATAAGATTGATAAGCGGGTCGTGAATTTTTTTTAATTTTTTCGATTTAAATCACAAACTCCTCACCCCCTCCCGATTTGCTGTCCATTCCCTGATTGGAATCAGCGGTACGGCGATTGCAGCCCCGCTGGATGGCATTGTGCACATCACGCTGTGCAAGGATTTCCATTTGTCGTTCCCATTATTGGACGCCGATTCATTGACGATCGTCACGAAGAATTCGGTCATCACCCAGAGGGTGGTATGCCTGCGGGGGTAGGTGCTAAAATCTACCCTGACCTGCGCGGAGAAAGAAGTGTGTAAAATTTTGCGTCCCCGGGTGTCGCCGGCTCCCGGCAACGGTGCGTCCTTGCAACGGCAATAATTCATGAAAATCAGTATATTATAAAGCACCCTTCCCTAAAAAAAACCACTGGCGCACTATGGCGGTGCCGGCAGCGACATATTTGTCCCGCTCCGGTGGTCATAATTCTGTAAAAAAATCTAGCCCAGCCAAACATTGATTGGTATATATGGCTATTATTAGTAGAAACGGGACGGATGACCGCCTTTGAATCGTTACTTTAAGACAGGACCTGGCTATACCGTAACCAGTTGCGGAGGCATGTAGATGTCGGCAGAAATACTTTCAGCTGTGTTATTTGTGACATCCATCATAATATACTCGCTGCGGGCTGATAGAAATAAGCTATGGTTTATATTAGTATTATTTATACTAGGGCTTTATATTGTTCTTAATTTAGCCAGGGTTGCCAGTAACTATTTTACCGGCGACGGTATAAACGATTCGGTCTTGTATACCATTACCAGCAACCTGACCGGCGCCGGCATCGGTAAATATATCTTGCCGTTTGCTGGTTTTTTACTCGTTTCACTGGTGGTGTTCGGCTTGATGTCATGGGTTCTGCTCAGGACCAGCGGTAAAAATACCAATGTATTATACAGTATACTGGCACTGATTTTCGCCAGCGCCTCGGTGGTCGTTACTCCGGCATTCGGTGAAATCGCCGGTTTGATGAAATCTGAACTTGGTCATGATAATTCCGATTTTTATACTTATTATAAAACCCCAAAAAAAACCATGTCGGGCAAAAAACCCAACCTGATTTATATCTATGCCGAAAGCCTGGAAAAAACCTATTTTGATCAAAATGAATTCCCGGGTTTAACTACTGAGCTGAATTCGGATAAAGACGATTCCACTTCTTTTGAAAATACTATTCAATTACCCGGCACCGGGTATACCATTGCCGGCATGGTGGCCTCCCAGTGCGGCATCCCGTTATTTGCTCCTTTCGATGGCAACGCATCCAGTTCCTTATCGACATTTTATCCTCATGCGGTTTGCCTGGGGGACGTTTTGCACGCTTCGGGTTACGATACCTTTTTTTACCAGGGCGCCGATCTGGCGTTCGGCGGCAAGGGACTGTTTTTGAAGTCCCACGGTATTGATCATCTCTACGGGCTGCAGGAGTTGCAGGATCAGGTGGACGACCCGAATTATAAAAATGAGTGGGGCTGGTATGACGATACCCTGCTGAATATAGTTTATAATAAATATATAGAGTTATCCAAAGAAAATAAACGGTTTGCTTTATTTGCCTTAACGGTGGATACCCATCATCCGGATGGGTATATTTCCAAGACCTGTACCAAAAAAACCTATGACTTTAATAATGTTGAAAACAGCTCCCTGAGCGCCGTGGCCTGTAGCCAACAACATATTGCGGACCTGATTGAAAAAATAAAACAGTCGCCCTATTTTAGCAATACGGTTATTGTGGTGTCATCGGATCATCTGGCCATGAACAATACCGCCTATGATATTTTAACCAAAAACGATCGTAAAGATTTGTTTTTTATTATTCGTGGCGATACGGATAAAAAACAGCAAATCAATGTTAAAAGAAGCACTCTGGATAATGGCGCCACGGTGCTGGATGTATTAGGGGGAGATAATTTTATCGGGTTAGGCCGCAGCAGCCTCTCGAACGTTTCCTTGTCCACCTATTTTATGAACATCAATGAAAAAATAACCAGCTGGATTCCGGCCATCATACGGCAATGGGATTTTCCGAGTAAAATCTCTAAATATAAGATCGACGTTGCCTCAAAAACCATTAAGTTTAACGGTGTGAGTTTCAAGACGCCGCTGATATTGAAGGTGGAAAAGAACCGGGTCGAACCCATGTTTGATGTGTATTTGTCGGTTCCGCTGAATCAACAATTAGCCAAGCTGGATGCCAACGAAAAATTCGTCTGGGTGGATGATTGTACAAAGATGGCCAATGTCTGGGACGATCAATTGAACCAGGTGAGTAATACCTGCGTGGCAACCGGTACCCTGAATACCCGTCCCAAGATTGTGAAAATCAATGGCGATGTTTACCATGGAAAGGTGAAATTTAGTCAGCCGCGGCAAGGAGACGATCCTGATTCCATTTATCAAAATACCGTCAACAAACTTGCCGAGGATGCCGCCAATTCCATGCCACAGTGATGGCGCGCGCGCTCTTTAACAGGCTTGTTGTACGATTGGTGCCGGCGGGCCTAGCGTGCCATGCGGCGCTCCGGCGGGCGGGAAAACCACGCCCGCTTCGACCGCATTGGCGCGCTCTCCCTTTAACACGTTCGTTGCACGATTGATGCCGGCGGGCCTAGCGTGCCATGCGGCGCTCCGGCGGGCGGGAAAACCACGCCCGCTTCGACCGCATTGGCGCGCTCTCCCTTTAACACGCGCTCACGTTAACATGCGTTGACTTTGGCTCGCTTGGTTCAAGCTTCAGTGATAGCGGGCCTAGCGCGCCCGCTTATCCGCTTTGGCGACCGCCCCTGCCAGCCAGTCCAGCCAGCTGTCCATGCCTTGTCCGGTTTTGGACGATACTTCCAGCACCTCTGAATGGTTGGCCAGCATGCTGATTTCGTCCCGCACCCGCGCCACGCTGAAGTCGTCGAAGTACGGCAGCAGATCGATTTTGCTGATGAGGATCTTGTCCCCCAGGCGGAACATTACCGGGTATTTTTCCGGTTTGTCGTCCCCTTCCGGCACCGAGAGCAGCACCACGTCATAATGCTGTCCCAGGGCAAAACTGGCCGGGCACACCAGGTTGCCGACGTTCTCGATGAACAGAATATCCATCGCCGTGCCGGCCAGCTGTTGGTAGGCGGAGTGGATCATGGACGCATCCAGATGGCAGGCCATACCGGTGGTAATCTGCACCACCGGCACGCCTTTTTTACGCAGGCGCACCGCATCGTTTTCGGTTTCCAGGTCGCCTTCGATAACGCCGATGTTCAGTCCCCGCGCCATCAGCCGCTCGATGGTGGCCTCCAGCAGGGCGGTTTTGCCGCTGCCCGGGGAGGACATCAGATTGAATACCACGGTGCCCTGGCCATTAAACAGCGCGGCGTTCTGTTCCGCCTGCCGATCGTTATCCTGCAGTAAATTTTGCAGGACTTCGATGGAGCGCGGAGCGACCGGTTTCAGCGGGCGGATGGCGCGTATGGCGCCGTTTTTTAATAACAGGCGACTGCCGGTGGTGATATTGCAGCCACAGTTGTTGCACATACTCTTGCCCTAGCGGCCGTCGTGCGGCCACGGTAATGGTATCTACCCTCGCGGCGCCTGCGGTGGCGTATCAAGCTGCGCCAGCATAGCGGATAACGCATCGCTCACCCGGTTCATCTGGGCGATGGCGGCGCCGCATCCCCCGGCCAGCTCGGTCTGCCCTTCTGTTTCCAGGGCGTGGAGGTATTTTCGCATTTCGTCGATATGCTCTTCGTTGTGCTCCAGCCAGTGCGGCAGCATAACGGTAAATTTTTCAGTCAATGTTTTCTCGGCCATGATGGGTTCCTCGGCGGTTATCACGCGGCGCGCCATTCCAGCAAGACGGAATTGCGCAGACAGTCAATTTCTTTAATCTGAAAGCCGTACAGCTCACGGGGCGGCTCAAACAGGCTCGATAACGTGATTTTATCCGGCCCCACGTCGATGGCGGCGACATCGTCCACCCGTTCTTCCCGGTTGTCCGCCAGGATCAATCTGACTTTAAGCTGGCACATCTATCACCTCTTGTGGGCGACGGCGCGGCGGCTTTTTGTCCACCACCCTCGCCGGCCATGTTTACATCGGCATTCCCACCGGGCATTTTCACCCGGCTGTTCTTATTCGGCATTCATACGCGGTAATTCTTATCCCGCATAGTCCAGTAGCCGGGTTTTGATGGTCCGCAGTTCCTCCAGAAAATCGCCGCCGATATCATAAGGTGCGGCACCGGTGCGATCCGCATCGCGAATCGCCTCGTTGAGTGAGAGATAACCCAGCATTTTTTCCGCCGGCAAGACCGATGCCAGAAAGGTTTTATCTTCCTGGTTCTTGATTTTGCTGCCGACGTAGGCGATTTTTTTGATGCCGATATCGGCGGCCAGTTTTTCAATTTGCCGGGTGGTCTGGATGCTGCGCTGTCCGGGCTCCACCACCACAATCAGCAGGTCCACCGCTTCGGCGGTGGACCTGCCGAGGTGCTCGATACCGGCCTCCATATCCATGATCACCAGGTCCCGGCGTTCAAGCAGCAGATGCTTCATCAGGCTGCGCAGCAGGGTGTGTTCCGGACAGACACAGCCGGTACCGCCGTGCTCGACGGTACCCATCAACAGCAAACGGACCCCGGCGTGCTCCACGCAAAAGGCATCCGGCAAATCGTCCACCTTCGGATTGAGGATAAACAGTCCGCCATAACCGCTGTCGGCGCCGGTGCGCTCTTTTGCCAGGTCTTTCATATGGGAAAACGGCTGAAGATCGGCATAACGCTCGGCGGGGATACCCAATGCCGACGCCAGGTTGGCATCGGGATCCGCGTCAATGGCCAATACGTGTTTACCTTCCGCGGCGAAAGAGCGGGCGAGCAATCCCGCCAGGGTGGTTTTTCCCACGCCGCCTTTTCCCGCTATGGCTATTTTCATGCTTATATCCCCAAGGCGTGGCGTTTTTCACGGATCACCGCCACCAGTTTTTCCGCCGCCAGCGCCGGATCGGATTCCACCAGGAAGTAGCCGCCGAACAGCCCCTTAGCCCCTTCGGTAATCAAATCGGTGACCACCGCCGACCCGGTGACCTGGGGCACGATGCCCAGATGGGTAGGCAAACCGATGGCGACGCTCCAGCTGGCGATAGCGATGGCTTTTTCCGACATGGCTTCCGGCGCGGAGGCCACCAGCGGCAAATCGCTCAGGTCTACGTTCAGCTTGTTGGCCAGCGCCGTGGCCAGTTGCACCGCCCGGCTGTTGTCCACGCAGGAGCCCATATGCAGTATCAGCGGCAACGGTCCTTCCAGTCCCGCCGCCACGCCGATGGTGGTTAATACCGCTTTCAGCGAATCACCCGCCCAGGCTTGGGTAGCCTGCTGGTTCATCAGGCCGTGTTTGGCGAAGGCGCCCGCGCCGCAGCCGGTGGCCAGCAGCAGGACGTTATTGCGGGCCAGGATCTTGGCGATGACTTGAAAATTTTCGTCCTGTATCGCGCGGGTGCTGTTACAGCCGGCGAACAGCGCCACCCCGAGGATATTGCCGTTCACGATATTCTCCACCAGCGGCGCCAGGGGATCTTCCGCGTTCAGCGCCGCCAGGGCCGCCATCACTGCCTCACTGCTGAAACCGACGATGGCGGTCTGTTTTATATCCGGAATATTGATGCGCTTGGGGTCGCGGCGGCCATAGGCGTCAATGGCGTACTGCACGATTTTGCGGGCGGTTTCTTTGGCTTTGTCTTCGTGAAAACTGACATGGCGCGCGCCCGGCATCTTGTTTTCATCCATGGTGGTGATGAATTCGGTGTGATAGCACTCGCTGATTTGCGGCAGCGACGGCATGATGCACTGTACGTCCACCACCATCGCGTCCAGCGCGCCGGTGAAAATGGCCATTTCCTGCGACAGATAGTTGGTGGCCAGCGGGATACCGTGTCGCATCATGACTTCATTGCCGGTGCAGCAGATACCGACGATATTGATGCCTTCCGACGCTCCGGCGTCGCGGGCAATGCTGTTCATTTCGCCGGCGATATCGCAAATCACTTCGCTGAGCAGCGGGTTATGGCCGTTAACGGCAATATTCACCGCGTGTTTCTTGATCACGCCGATATTGGCCTGAGTCACCACGGGTTTCGGCGTGCCGAACATCGCGTCCGACAGTTCCGTCGCCAGGGCCATGCCGTTGAAATCCGCCAGGGCGCCGCGCATCCCGCCCAGCACCAGGTTTTCCGGGTCGGCATCGCATCCGATATGGGTGCGCGACATGATTTGCGCCACCGTGGCATCGATGTTATGGGGCAATACCCCCAGTTTTCCCAGCAATGACAGACGTTTTGCCGGCAGCGAGGCGCTTATCCAGTGACAGGGAACCTTGCTGTCCTGATTTTGATAATCCTCCAGGGTCTTGGTGGCCACGTCGTAGGCGATGTCGTTTATGGTCCGGTCGGCGACGGCGATATCCAGCCGCTCGGCGATATTTTTCAGCTTGCCTTCATCGCGGATATGATAATCGGGCAACTCCCCTTTACCCACCCGTTGCATGGCCAGGGCAATATGCCGGCCGTGTTCCGAATGCGCCGCCGCTCCGGCGGCCATCATGCGAATCAGATTGCGCGCCACGATGGTGTCTTTACTGGCGCCGCAAATACCGGCCTGGGGACCGTCGCCAAACGGATCCACGCGGCAGGGCCCTTTCCAGCAGATACGGCAACATAATCCCAGCGTGCCGAAACCACACTGCGGCTGTTGCATCTCATACCGATCAAAGACCGTCGCAATCCCTTCTTGTTCAGCAACCGGGCACAGTGCGATAACGGCGGGATCGCTCGATCTTATTTTGATATCCATTACAGTCCCCTTAATGCCAAAGTGATATTCTTCTGAGATTGGGCCAATTCTCCGGCCCGGGCCTTGATCAGCGCCTGACGGTAGGTTTTCATATCCACCAGGCTGATGGCCTTGGTGGGACAGGACTCAACGCAGGCGGTCTCGGTTTTGCCCTGTTTTTTACGCCAGTCCACGCACAGATCGCATTTTTGCGCCACGCCCTGATTGGTGGCGCTGAAATGGTCTTTCGCCGCGGCGCGCCGGACGGTAATGGCGCCGAACGGGCAGACCATCACGCACAGTTTGCAGCCGACGCAATTATCCTCATTGATTTGCACCTGGCCGTCCGCCTGACGGCAGGCGCCGGTGGGGCACACCAGCGCGCAGGGGGCGTTTTCACACTGGCGGCACTGCATCGGCATGGTTATCTCGCCGGACGCCACCACCTTCATTCGCGGATGGAGAGGCAGTTGGTCCGTTACGGCGGCCACCAGACTGCCGTCGCCGCCGTGGGCCACCGCGCAGGCCATTTCACAGCTATGACAGCCAAGGCATTTAAGCGCGTTGGCGTAAATAATGACATTTTCCTGTTCTTTCATGGCGTTACCTTCTGCTTCAAGCGTCAAAACTTTCAATGTAGAGTTCGTCGCCCTGAATCAACACGACATCCCGGCTTTGGCAACGGGGACATTGAAAATGGAATTTGATAACCTCAAAATCACCGCCGCAGCCATGGCATGTCGCCACCGCCGGCACCGGGTCGATAATCAGTTCGGCGCCCTCCGCCAGCGTGCCTTCGGTAAACGCCCCGAAGCAGAAGACCAGCGCCTGCGGCTCTACCGCCTTCATTCGTCCTACTTTTAGCCACACCCGTTTGATGGAACTAACCTGGTGGCGCTCCGCTTCCCTCAGCAGAATTTTCACCAGCCCCTGGGTTAACGCCGCTTCATGCATCACCGATTCTCCCGCGGACGATGGCGGTCCGATGCAATGCGGCCGTGATGATTCCCCCTCGCCCGCATGCGGTGGACAACCCCGTTATGCCCGGCATCCCTTCACTGTCGCCGGTCACTGGACATACCGCTCTGCGACCGGCTTGGACGAGGAGGGTTTTCATACCGGCAGTTCACCCAGTTCGCTGAGCATGGTCAGCATTTCCGCCGCCTCCCGCTCATCGATGCGCGCCATGGCGAACCCCACGTGGACCAGCACCCAATCGCCGATACAGTCGGCCGGGGCATGGGATTTATCGACTATAAAGGCGATATTGATATCCCGCTTCACCCCGGCCACTTCCACGGTGGCCAGCAGATTGGCGGCATCCTTTATGGTCAGAATTTTTCCCGGGACCCCCAAACACATAATGCGTAACCCCCTGTGGATTGGTGCAACTCGTAATTTATTGGGTATAAATTTTTACGTTCGCCAGATTATATTTTTATGGGAACAATTCTCGTTCGACTATTTAATTGATTAAGATCAATTTAACTGCTGATTATATTTTCCCGATCAGCTAAAATAAAAAAATTATTTTTATTTGTGTCTTTATCGGGCCGTATTAATTATGATTCTCAACCATAAAGTGACTTTGATCATATTTTTTGATATTAACCGGCAATCATTAATCCCAGAGCTTGTTCCCTGCCGTCATATTGTCAGTTCCCTTCCATAATATCTGTCAGCTAGCCGACAGACATTTCCGCCGATTTTTAATAAATTCATTCCTGGCTTGATTTTTATCCGCTCTCAGATTTACAGCGAGGAATAAATGGGAGTTTCACTCTACAGCATTCCATTACTGGCATGGGCAGGAACATTTCTTCTGCTTGCCGGCGAAATATTGGCATTATTGCACATCCGGAATCTGGTAAAACTCCTGCTGTTTTCCACGTTGGCGGAAATCGGTTTTGTCTTGCTGGGTTTTGGTCTCGATAACCAGGCGGGGGTTACCGGCGCACTGATGCATCTGGGTTTCCAGATTACCATGCGCCTGCTGGTGTTTGTCAGCGCCGGTTATCTTATCAAACGCACCGGATCCAGCTCCCTGGACGATTTGGCGGGCAGCGGCAGCCGTATGCCCCTGGCGTCGCTGCTGTTCGGCTTCGGCCTGTTTTCCGTGATGGGCCTGTCCCCGTTTAAAGGCTCGTTCAGCAAATTCCTGATTTTATACGGCGCGATGGAACAGGGGGAATGGCTGTTGGCCGCCATTGCCACCCTGGCCACGGTGGTGGCGGCGGTTTATTATATTATCGTTATTCAGCGCATCTGTCTGGAGCCGGCCCGCCCCGTTGCGGAAACCGGATCAAATATACAGAACACTTTATTGCCGATGCGGTTCTCGGCTAATGGGTTTTCGCCAATTTGGTTGTTAATGTATTTCTTGACCGCCATCACTATTTATATGAGTTTAGTGCCTGGCCCTTTTATGCATTTGGCCGAACGCTTCGCCACGCCGTCGTTAAAAGGTGAAGTACCGATATTTGAAGTCCCCTGGCGCTTTTTGGTGTTATTCCCCTATATCGGCGGTTTTATCCTTTTTGCGCTGGGACGGATTAATGCCCGACTCCGAGACCGCGCCGCCCTGGTGATTTCCGCCGCCACCCTGTTTTTTGCCTGGCAGGCGGGCGGGATAGACAGTATATCCCGCTTATTTACGCTTATTTTTGCCGCGCTGATATTTGTCGCCGTGATTTATTCCCAGGGGTATATGCGGGATAACAGCCGCGCCAACCGCTACTATTTCTTTTTGTTTCTGATGGCCGGTTCCCTGCTGGGGGTGGCTACCGCCGATGATTTCGGTAATTTCTATATGTTCTGGGAATTGATGACCTGGAGTTCCTATTTCCTGGTGGTCCATGAACAGACCCCCGAGGCCTTCAAGGCCGGCCGCAAATATTTCCTGATGTGTACCACCGGCGCCTATGTCATGCACTTCGGCATCCTCTTGTGCCATACGCGCTTCGGCAGTTTCGATATGGCGGTGATCGCCGCCCACGCCTCGCAGCTGACGCCGGCGTTCGCGGCGGTGATCGGCCTGTGCTTCCTGGCGGGCCTGGGAGTGAAAGCCGGTCTTTATCCCATGCACAGCTGGCTGCCGGACGCGCATCCGGTGGCGCCGTCCTCCGTTTCCGCCCTGATGTCGGGCATCCTCACCAAAGCCGGCGTGTACGGCATCATCAAAGTGCTGTTTGTTATCCTGGGTACCGATATCGTCGCCCGGATGTTGCCGTGGCTCTCCTTCTCCTCCATCGGCCTGGCGGTAAGCGCGCTGGGGGCGCTTACGGTGATCTATGGCGAGGTCATGGCCTTCAGGGAGCAAAACCTGAAACGGATCCTGGCCTTTTCCACCCTGGCTCAGGTAGGCGAAATCCTCACCATGGTGGGGTTGGCCACCTATTTGAGTTTTGCCGGCGCCCTGCTGCACGTTCTTAATCACGCCATCTTTAAAAACCTGCTGTTCCTGGCGGCGGGCGGCGTCATCGCCAAAGCCGGCGGCAAGCGGCTGTCCGATGTCGCGGGACTGGGCCGCGTCATGCCGTTTACCGCCCTGTGCTTCGCCGTCGGCGCCCTGGCGGTAATGGGATTGCCGCCCTTCAGCGGCTTTTTCAGCAAATTCCTGATGATCTACGCGGCGGCGCAGTCGGGGCATCTCACCATCGCTGTGCTGTTTCTGGCGGGCAGCATTTTGGCCGCCATGTACTATATGCGCATTCTGCGTGTGCTGTTTTTCACGCCCTATAACGGCACGGTGACCCGCGACGCGCCGCTGTCCATGCGCATCGCCATGGGCATACTGGCGGCGCTGGTGATCCTTGGCGGCCTGTTCCCCGATTTCGGTCTGCAACACCTGGTACGCCCGGCGGTGGATCAAATCGCCCGCAGGCAAGGGCTGGCCATTATGCCCCTGCCCCATCTCAATTTAGCCTGGACGCCGGCGGCGCTGATTGCGGTGTGCGGCGCGTTGTTGACCTTTATTGTCGGCAAAAGCGGCAAATTCAATGCCGGACCGGTGGCGGTGGCGGTTATGGCGGTCGCCCTCGGGGCGGTTCTGATGAACGCCGGTCGATATGACCTGCTGTCTTACTGGTTCGCGGCGCTGATTGCCGGCGTCGGCCTGCTGAATATGCTGTATGCCGTCGGCTATATGGCCCACGGACATCACCGGCACCGGTTCTTCTTTTTCTTTGTATTTATGATAGGCGGCCTGCTGGGCCTGGCCGCCAGTAAAGATTTGTTCAACTTCTTCGCCTTTTGGGAAATCATGAGCAGCTGGACGCTCTATTTTGTCATTATCCATGATGAAACCGAGGCGGCGTTAACCGAGGGGTTCAAGTATTTTATCTTTAACTTCGTCGGCGCCACCTGCATGTTCCTGGGTGTCGCCATGCTCACGGCCCGTGCCGGCGCCTTTGATTTCCCCACCCTGGCCCTGGCGGCGCGGACCATGTCCCTGCCCTGGTTCGGCGGCGCCCTGCTGCTTGTCCTGCTGGGTTTGCTGATGAAGGCGGCTCAGCTGCCGTGGCGCATTGATTACCAGATGCACCCCCCCACCGCCCCGACGCCGGTGAGCGGATATATTTCGGCGGTGCTGCTGAAAAGCGGCGTCTACGGGGTGATTAAACTCTTCACCCTCGGCGGGGCCGGGCTGCTGTTCGCCCGGCTGGGCACGGCGGGGGGCATGAGTGATGTGATGTACGGCATCGCCATCATCGCCGCCGTGACGCTGCTGTATGCCGGGGCCATGGCGGTGATCCAAAACGGCATTAAACGTCTGCTTATCTATAGCACCGTCAGCCAGCTGGGTTACATCCTGCTGGGTTTCGCCCTGAGTTCGCCCCTTGGCGTGGCCGGCGGCCTGATGCATCTGGTGAACCATATGATGCTGAAGGATATCCTGTTCCTCGGGGCCGGCTGCATCATGGCGCAAATTCATGTGGACAGCCTGGATCAGTTGGGGGGGCTCGGGCGCAAGATGCCGATAACCTTCGGCCTGTTCCTGTTCGCCGGATTATCACTGTCCGGGATTCCGCCGCTGAACGGTTTTTCGTCGAAATGGCTCATCTACCAGGCGGCGTTCCAGTCGGGTCATTATGTGCTGGGTCTGGCGGCCATGATGTCCAGCCTGTTTACCCTGGCGGCGGTGCTTAAATTCGCCCATGCCGCCTTTATGGGCCAGCCGCGCGAGGCGTTGAGCAACGTGCGGGAAGCGCCAATTTCAATGCTGCTGCCCATGTCGCTGCTCACCGCCGGCTGCGTCGCCGTCGGCCTGTTTCCGGGCCTGCTGCTGGTGCCGGTGAGCCGGGTCATGAACGAGCTGTCACTGGGACAGCTGGCGGTCTCCTGGACCGGCGGATTACCCGGTATCGAGGGCTGGCAGCCGCTGACGCTGTCCATACTGATGGCGTGTATCGCCCTGGTGGGCTGGCTGTTCTACCGCCTGAGCAACCGGCAGTCGGTGTCTATCCATTTGCACCAGGGTGGCGTCACCGATATCAATCCGTCCCAGGCCCACGTCCCGGCATCCGGTTTGTACCAGGCGCCGGAACGGTTTATCCGACTGGCGCTTCGGCCGAAAGACAAGGAATAAGGTTTTTATCATGTGGGATTTCAGCACAGTGTTTGCCCCTTTGGTTATATTCCCCCTGGGACTGGGGGCGCTGCTGTTCGGTCTGTTGCTCAAAGGCGTGGATCGCATCGTCGCCGCCCGTCTGCAGCGGCGGGTCGGCCCGCCGCTGCTCCAGCCATTTTTCGACATCATTAAATTAATGCGCAAAGAGACCATGGTGCCGGAAGGGGCCCCCCGCGTTTTGTTCCTGGCCTTGCCTGCGGCGGGCGCCGGCAGCATGCTGCTGGCCGCCGCACTGATCCCCATAGCCGGGGTCTATCATCCCGCCGCCATGCTGGGGGATTTATTGGTGCTGCTCTACCTGCTCACTATTCCCGCCGTGGTATTGATGCTGGCGGGTTCGTCGTCGGGATCGGTTTATGGCGCCATCGGCTTTTCACGGGAAATGGCGCTGGTGCTGGCCTATGAAGGTCCGCTGCTGCTGGTGCTGGCCAGCGTCGCCATGAAAACCGGCATGGCCCAAGGGGGCTGGGTGACGTTTTCCCTGCCGGAGATTGTGCGCTATCAGCAGCAGCACGGCGCCTTTTTGCTGGATCCCTGGATGTGGCCGGCGGTGGCGACCTATTTACTGTTTTTCCCCGCCAATCTCGGCATTCCGCCGTTTGATATCCCCGAAGCGGAATCGGAGGTGCTGGAGGGGCCGTTATTGGAGTACTCGGGTCCCGCGCTGGCGCTGTTCAGCATGATGTCGGCCCTGAAAACCGTGGTGGTGATAGGTCTCGGCATCACGCTGTTTTTCCCCACCGGGCCGGCGGGCATCGCCGGCGTGGCGGTGTTCATGCTGAAGTGCCTGGTGCTGTTTATCCTGGGGAAAACCCTGTTGCGCACCGCCGTGGGAAGAATGCGTATCGATCAGGCGTTTCTTTTTTATCTGAAATGGCCCGAATTACTCGGTGTGATAAGCCTCGTCACCGTCATTGTCCGGGCATAGGGAAAAAGTTATGGGTTTTTTAACCGCTATCGCCAAACGTTCGCCCTGGCTCTACCGCATCAACGCCGGTTCGTGCAACGGCTGCGATGTGGAATTGGCCACCACCGCCCTTATACCGCGCTATGACGTGGAGCGACTGGGGTGCCAGTACTGCGGCAGTCCGAAACACGCGGATATTGTACTGATTACCGGTCCCCTGACCCTGCGGGTAAAGGACCGGGTATTGCGGGTCTTCCAGGAGATCCCCGATCCGAAAGTGACGGTGGCCATCGGCATCTGCCCCATTTCGGGCGGGGTATTTCGGGATAGCTATGCCATTGCCGGGCCGGTGGATAATTATCTGCCGGTGGATGTGAACGTTCCCGGCTGCCCGCCACGGCCCCAGGCCATCATTGAAGGCATTGCCATGGCCATCGACATTTGGCAGCGCCGCCTGTAGGAAAGCACCATGAACTTTATCAGGATCCTGTTTCGTAATCTGCTCAAGGGCCCGTCCACCGACCCGTTCCCCTTCGGCGAGACCTTTACCCCCAAGGGGCTGCGCGGCCGCATTGACTTTGATCAATCGAAATGTTCCGGCTGCCGGATGTGTGAACACGTCTGCGCCGGCGGCGCCATCCGTTTCGATGACAGCCCGGAGGGCCTGCAATTCACCCTCTGGCATAACAGCTGCACGTTTTGCGGCCTGTGTGAGCATTACTGTATCCCGCGGGCCATCCATCTGACGGAGGACTGGCACCTGGCGCACAAGCAGGAGGACAAATACCGAATGATTGAGCAAGGCACCGTAGCCTACCGGGCCTGCGCCTCCTGCGGCGGGCGCTTTATTCCCCCCAGCGCGACGCTGCTGGAGAAAGTCTATGGCGGCGGCTCCGACGCCCTGGTGGAATTGAGCCGGCTTTGTCCCGACTGCCGCCGCAGCCGGTCCGCCGCCCGTCTGAATGTTCCTGGAGCAGGACTATGATTGAGAAAATTAAACGCATCCAGTCCCTGTTTACCGAGACCCTGGACGCCCCCTTTACCTATGCTATCCATGTCAATGTCAAAGGGGTGGTTACCGCCTGGTGCACCCTGTCGTCGCCGGCGCTGCTGCTGCCCGCCGTCACGGTGGTTAAACAGGCGGGCAGTCGGCTGAGCACCATTACCGCCTACCAGCACACCCGCCAGGAGGCGTCGGACGTCCATGAGATTGCCTACCACTTTGATATCGATGGCGACACCCTGACCCTGACGGTTCACCTGCCGGAAGGCGAGCGGGACATTGCCTCCATTACCCCGCTGTTTCGCAACGCCAACTGGAACGAAAGGGAGTTTATGGAGCTGTACGACCTGAACGTGGTGGGACATCCCAACCCGACCCGGTTATTCATTGATGACGATATCGATCCGGCCGTGCTGCAAAAATTCATTCCGTTTTCCGACATGGTCAACGCCGCCAGCACCAAGTCCCTGTGGGAAAAAATCATGAGTCAACGGGGAGAGAAAAAATGACCCGATATCAGGTACCGGTGGGCCCGCTGCATGTGGCGCTGGAAGAACCTATGTACTTCAAGCTCGACCTGGAAGGGGAAACCATCAAGGGGCTGCATATCTCCGCCGGGCATGTGCACCGGGGAGTGGAATATCTGGTGATGAAACGTAACTTTTATCAGAATATCACCCTCACCGAACGTATCTGTTCGTTATGCTCCAACAGCCATCCCACCACCTTTTGCATGGCGCTGGAGGATATCGCCGGGGTGGAGGTGCCGGAACGGGGCCAGTATTTGCGGATGATTGCCGACGAGATTAAACGGGTGGCGTCGAACCTGTTTAATGTCGGCATCATGGCCCATATCATCGGTTTTACGTCGCTGTTTATGCACGTGCTGGAAACCCGCGAAATCGTGCAGGACATCAAGGAAACCCTCTACGGCAACCGGATGGATCTCGGCGCCAACTGCATCGGCGGGGTAAAGTACAATCTGGACAGCGAACGTATCGCCTACCTGCTGAGCCGGCTTGATGAAGTGCAGCCGGCGGTGGAAGAGATCCGCGGCATTTACGCCACCAATCATTCGATCCTGACCCGCACCCGCGGCGTGGGTGTGCTGCCAAGGGAAGACGCGCTGGAATTCGGCCTGATCGGGCCGGTGGCGCGTGGCTCAGGCGTCGCTTACGACGTGCGCAAGAACTCACCCTACGCCATGTACGATCGGCTGGATTTCGCCATTCAGACCCAGCCGGACGGCGACGTCTGGTCCCGCGCCATGGTCCGTCTGGACGAAGTGCGCATGGCGCTGTCCCTTATCCGCCAATGTCTGGCCAAGTTGCCTGACGGCCCCATCGCCATCAGCGGCATGCCGGATATCCCGGCAGGCGAAGCCATTGCCAAAACCGAAGCGCCGCGCGGGGAATTGATTTATTATCTGCGCACCAACGGTACCGATATGCCCGAACGCATGAAATGGCGGGTTCCCAGCTACCCTAACTGGGATGCGCTGCATGTGATGATGCAGGACAATACCATTTCCGATGTGGCGCTTATCGTTAACAGCATCGATCCCTGCATCTCCTGCACCGAGCGCTGATCTCTTTCCCCGGCGGGGGTCGCCACGGGCCCCATTGCCGCGGTCTCCCTTTAACACGCGAACGCATTGGCCTTATGCAGACCTACAACGCTTGAAGATACGAGTACCGTTGTCATTTCTTGTATACGGACAGCCTTGATGCCAAAGCCTCAATATCAGTGATAATAAATTTATTTTTTACAGTTCGACATAAATCCCCTTCCTTTATTAACATATTAAATAAAGATGAAGTGGTTTGCCGGGTCGCGCCAATGATCAAGGAAATATCTTCCATGGTTAAATCACATTCGAATTCAATACCGGACGGCGTACATACGCCCCGTTCACGCCCTAATGAAACAATAAACGCCGTTAGGCGTGATTTAGCGTCATGAAAAATTAACCCTTCAATAACATCCCAGGAGCTTCCCAATACTTCGCCCAATATACCGGTCATTAATAACGATATTTCGGGATGTTCTACAAGCTGTTGGCGAAAAGACTGGGCGGTGGATAATAATATTACGGCGTCTTTCGCCGCTTCGATAAACGCCCGGGTATGGGTGCTGAAAATGTCTCCTTCCTCAAGAAAGCACAGGGTGAATTCCCGCCCCTCGTAAGAGAGGAATACCCGCAAACGGCCGGAGGAGACGATCAGCACGTCGTTGCCGGCAGCGCCGGGCATGCTGATCATGTTCCCTTTTTGAAAGCTCTTGCTGCGAAAGTTATCTAAAAAACCGTCAAATTGCGGTCCCTTTAGCAATTCAGTCAAATTTTGACTCGAGAGCCGCATTTTAGACCGCATTTTTTGCTCCTTTATTTTGGCCAAGACCTGAATAACGTATAATGGCTTTGATCAATATCAAATTTTATCATTGCCGCATTTAAATAACGCTAAAATACACCGAAAAAATGACATTACAGGATAACGGAATATAAATCAGTACATTCTAGAATACGGTCGTTTTATTATAGCGAGTTTAAAAAAAATGTTTGCGCGGCGGGTCATGGATCTGATGGGGGAATACAAACAAAACGGCTCATTTTTGCGTTGTCGTCAGGGATTAAGTTAGCTCAAGTATAGCCGCTTATTTCTATCAACCGTTCTATTTGGCGCTTCCGGCGGGAGTGGCTGAATATAATACCTATTTTCCGCGCTACAAAAAATATCAGTCCGCTGGACAGACATTCGGCAGGGTTTTCCTTTAACACGTTCGCAGCACGTTCGGTGGTCGCGGGCCTACCATGCCAAGGGGCGCTCGGGCGGGCGGTAAAACCACGCCCGCTTCGACCCCTTCGGCATGCTCTCCCTTTAGCACGTTTGCTGCACGTTCGGCGATCGCGGGTCCACCGCGCGCCATGAGGCATTTGCGGAGGAAATCGGCCGGTATTAGCTCGTGGCGATGCGTGCCGCCAGCCGCACCAGGCTGAGATCGCTGCCGCGGGGTCCCAGCAGTGAAATACCCAGCGGCGCGCCGTCCTTGTGCGCCAGCGGCAGCGTCACCTGAGGGGTGCCGCAAATAACCGCAATCGCCAGCAACTGCTGTGACAAGCGGCGGGTCAGCTCGACTTCCTCCTCGCCGGCGGTCACCAGGGGCGCGATATCCGGCAAGGTGGGCAGCACCAGCACCTGATTGCCCAGCAGCTTGTGCCAGGCGTCGCGCAAAACGTCCCGCGCCCCGCAGGCTCGGCGGTACTGATCCTCGGTTATGGTGGCGGCCCAGGCAAAACGCGCCGCCACATCGGGACCCAGGGCAAAGCCGTATCGGCTGATATTCTCACCTTGGGCCCGCCAGGCTTCATAACCCTGGATATGACGAAAAGCCCAGTAGGTCTCGGCTTGGTCCGGCAGCGCGCCGTTTAAAAGGGCCGGTGCTCCGACGCTTGCGGCAATACGTTCCAGGGCCGGTTGCAACGCCTGCCTGACCGGTCCGGAAAGCAGGGAGAATAGCTCCTCGCTCACCGTAAGCGAGGGCTCCGCCGACAGCGGAGCCGGATCCTCTCCCAGCAGGCATTGCCCCACCCGCTCAAACAGCGGAGCGTCGCGGGTGAAATAGCCGGCGGTGTCCATGCTGCGGCTTAATTCCTGGCAGCCTTCCAGAGAGACGCGTCCATGGCCGGGACGCAGGCCGAACAAACCGCAATAGCTTGCGGGAGTCCTTACCGAACCACCGGTATCGGTACCCAGGGCGAAGTCGCACAGACCGTTGGATACCGCCGACGCCGAGCCGGAAGAGGAACCGCCGGGGATCCGGTCCGGCGCGGCGCCATTGCGCGGCGTGCCGTAATGAATGCTTTTACCCGTCAAGGAATAGGCCAGTTCATTGGTATGGGTTTTACCGATCAATTCGGCGCCGGCATCCAATAGATGCTGCACCACGGACGCGGTGCGGGTTTTGATACCGGACATGGCCAGGATATGCGGGCTGCCGCCGCCCGTGGGATAACCGGCCACATCAAACAGATCCTTGACGGCAAAGGTAAAACCGGCCAGCGGCCCTGTGGGCGCATGGGGAACCTCCGCCGGGGGGTAAGGCATAAAAGCAAAGGCGTTATCCTGCATTGTTGCTCCTGTCGTTACGCTGACCGGTGCGGTACTGATGAGCCCGCCCGGTAATGGCTCTGCAAAGAAGATTGGGATTGATATGACGGCAAGGGCGCGTCCTCCATTATCAGCATCATAAGCGATCATCGTATTTTATCACATCATAAATTAACCTGATTTTTGCAAAAACATCATCTAATAGCTGGATATTTAACAAACGCCATAAATAATTATTATATTAGCCTCTGTATTAACATCTCACCAAAAAAAATAGCATACGCATTTCCTATGATTAATTAAATCATGGCCATTAATAAATCTGGAATAAGGCCAATTATCCGATAATTTTTGTTAAATAATAGTTGTTTATAATGACATTCGTAACTCATTATTGTTTTAAAACAGCATATTATAAAAAAAATTTATTCTAATCTTGGGCTAACAACGTTAATAGCAATGCTTAGCGAAAATAGTCTGTTAGCCGAATCCCGAGTTTGATCTTTAATGGATGCGCTAATACCGGCAACCAGACCCTAAATAATTCAAATTGCAGGAAGGCGGCGACGCAGTGAGTCCCCAGGAGCTTACTCAAGTAAGTGACTGGGGTGAGCTAGGAAAGCCAACGCGCCTGCAACTTGAAGTATCACGGGTATACAATCGTTTTTATCAGAGGGTGACATGGCCAGGATTCATTTTATCGGTGCGGGACAAATGGCTGAGGCTATTATTCGTGCGGCAATCAGCCACGGCGCATTTACCGGCGGAGAGATAACCCTATCGGATATTGATCCCCAGCGCATCACGCGGCTCACCGGAAAATACCGCGTAACGGAAAGCACGACGCTGGCTGACGCCGCGCTTATCGTTATTGCCGTTCGTCCCCAGGATGATATCAACGCCGTCACGGAAAACATCCGCCGGCAGGCCGCGCCGCAGGCCATTGTGATATCCATCGTGGCGGGAGTGACCTTGCAGCGCCTCGCCGCGTTGCTGGGACCGGAACGCCCCATCGTGCGCGTGATCCCCAATACCCTTACCGACACCGGCTACGGTTACAGCGGCGTTACCCTCAATGGGCATGTGCTCGCCTCCCAAGTAGAACCGTTTTTACAGAGTTTCGGCAAAATCCTCTATTTGCCGGAATCCCTTATCGATGTGTTTACCGGTTTTGGCGTCGCCGGTCCCAATTACGTTTATTACTTTGTGGAATCCCTCACCGATGCGGGCGTATTGGCCGGTTTGCCGCGGGCGCAGGCCACGGAAGTGGTGCTGGAAAATCTGGTGGGTGCCGCCGCGATGCTGAAACACAGCGGCCTGCATCCGCGCCAGCTGCTGGATATCAATAACTCGCCGGCGGGCGTGGGTATGCACGGTCTGTATGAACTTAATAACAGTGATTTCGCCGCCGGGTTGCAGCGCAGCGTATTGGCTTCGGTGAAACGCACCATTCAATTAGGAACTGAAAAATGAACAATCCATGGTTTCAGGGCGGCCGGGCCGCACTGCTGGTGTTGGCTCTCTCTTCCGGCTGGGCCGCCGCCGCCGATAAAGTCGTGTCCATCGGCTATCAAGCGCCGCTGACCGGCGAATATGCTCAGTACGGTACATTATTCCGCAATTCCGCCAACCAGGCGGTGGCGGAATTTAACCAATCGCACCGCCTGCCCGGCGTGAAGGTTGAGGTGAAATTCGAGGACAGTAAAGGCGATGCCAAGGAAGGGGTCAATATCGCCCGCAAATTCTCCGACGATCGGTCCATTGTCGGCGTGATAGGCGATTTCAGCTCCACGGTGTCCATTGCCGCCGGCAAGGTCTATGCCGAAACCCATGTGCCGCAGCTTTCGCAAACCGCGTCCCATCCAGATTTCGTGAAAATCAGTCCTTGGCAGTTCCGTAATATTACCACCATGGCCTATGAAGGACCCTACACCGCCAACTGGGTGCATGATACCGGCGCCAAGCGCGCCGCCATCGTCGCTATCCAGAACGACTGGGGCCAGTCCGCCGCGCAGGAATTCGCCCGCGGTTTTACCGCCGACGGCGGCCAAGTGGTCACTACCGAGTTTTTCAACCCCGGCACCCGGGATTTTCGCGCCATTATTACCAAGATTGCCCGTCAAAAGCCCGATGTGATCTATCTTGCGCAATTTTATGAAGACGGTGCGGCGTTTTTACAGCAGATCCGGCAGCTAGGGGTGAAAGCGCCGCTGTTCGGCGCCAGCTCGCTGGACGAACAGAAGCTGATCCAATTGGCCGGCCCGGCGGCCGAGGGGCTGCGTCTGCCCACCTCCTTCGATCTGAACAGCCAGGTGCCGAACGTCAAACATTATGTGGAACAGTACCGCGCCCTGTATCACACCGAACCGAACCAGTTCGCGGCGCAAGCCTATGACGCCACCAATATCCTGCTGGACGCCATCGTTAAGGGCGGCGGCGCCGACGCCACCCGCCAGAGCGTGCGCGACGCCCTGGCAACCACCAAGGATTTCCCCGGGGTAACCGGTATCACCACCTTTGACCCGGTGACCCGCGAACCCACCAAGACCCAGACCCGGCTGGTGGTGCAGAACGGTCAGTTCGTGCCGGTAGCCACCAAAGCCTGACCGGTCGGCCCGGAGCGGTGGTGTGGCGCCGGGCCTGGATTTCCTGAGTGGGTTCCAGAGTTGGCTTCAAGAGCCGGCTCCAAAATTGGCTTCAGGAGCTGGTTCCAAAATTGGCTTCGGGAGCTGGTTCCAAAATTGGCTTCGGGAGCTGGTTCCAAAGTTGGCTTCGAGAGTTTGCTTCAAAAATGTGCTTAGAGGGTTTGCTTCGAGGGTTTGCGGTATGTTTGACGCTTTTTTCTTCCAGCAGGTGGTTAACGGCTTGTCCCAGGGATTGGTCTATGCCCTGATGGCCATCGGGTTTACGCTGATTTTTGGCGTGCTGAACGTGGTGAACTTCGCCCACGGCGAACTGTACATGCTGGGGGCGTTCGCCGGTTTACTGGTTATCCAGGCTTTTGCCCCGCCGCTGATAGCGGTATTGCTGCTGGTGGTGGCGGTGGGACTGGTGAGCGGCGTGCTGCTGGAGCGCATCGCCTTCCGGCCGCTGCGACGGTTCGCCGACGAAGCTTCGCTGAAATCAAAGGCCATCCGTGAGGCTACCCTGCTCTCATCCCTGGCGATTTCCATCGTGGTGCGGGAACTGGTCTCCAACCTGTTCGGTTCCAATATGCAAACCATCCCGCAGCAATATCTGCTGATGACCCCGATTACCCTGGGTCCGCTGACCTTCGCCAGCGGGCAGTTCGTGATCTTCGGTTTTGCCCTGGCCATGCTGCTGGCGCTGCAATGGTTTCTGTTTTATACCCGCAGCGGCTTATCGGTGCGGGCGGTGGCCAGCAATCTCACCGGCGCGCTGCATGTGGGCATTGATATCCAGCGCACCATTGTCCTGACCTTTATGCTCGGCGCGGCGCTGGGCGCGGTATCCGGTTTCCTGGTGGGCCTCTACACCGGCAATATTTTTCCGGCCATGGGTTTCGGCGCCGGCATCAAGGCGTTTGTCGCCATGGTGATGGGGGGGCTGAACTCCATTCCCGGCGCGATTATCTGCGCCCTGATCCTCGGTCTGAGCGAAGCCATAGCCACCGAATATATTCCCCAGGGCTGGGCGGATCTGATCAGCTATGGACTGCTGTTATTAACGCTGCTGTTCTTCCCCAACGGCATCTTCGGAGGCCGGCGTGAACGGGTTTAAGACGAGGCGGAGGCGAACATGAACGTTTTCACTAAATATAGCTACCTGCTGTTACTGCTGCCCTTGCCGGTGCTGGCCTATGCCGATTCGGGTTATGCCTGGCGGGTCGCCACCACCGCGCTGATTTTTATCCTGTTGGCCGCCAGCGCCAATCTACTGACCGGCGTCAGCGGACTGATGTCCCTGGGGCACGGCGCGATTTACGGCTTGGGAGCCTATGCCAGCGCCCTGCTGAGCGCCAAGTGCGGGTTTGGAGTGTGGTTAGCGCTTCCGCTGGCCGGCGTGGCGGCATCGCTGATTGGTTTTCTGGTCACCCTGCCCACCCTGCGTTTGGTGAGCATCTATTTCGCCGTCGCCACGCTCGGCATCGGCGAAATCATTTATGTCACGCTGCTGAACTGGGTGGATTTGACCCGAGGTCCGATGGGCATTACCGATATTCCCACCCTGGGGGGCAGCGGACAGGCCGGCATCTTTTGGGAAACCCTGGCCATCACCCTGGTGTGTCTCTATCTGATCCACCGGGTCATGCACTCTTATTATGGCAACGCCCTGCGCGCCTTGAGGGAGGACGATCAATGCATCCAGGCTCTGGGGCTGTCGCCGTTTCGCCTGAAAGGCCAGGTGCTGCTGGTGAGTTATTTTTTCGCCGGCATCGCCGGCGCGCTTTGGGCCCACACTACCGGCTACATTGCGCCGGATTCGTTTAAATTCGATCAATCGGTACTGATCCTGGCCATGGTGGTGGTGGGCGGGCTCGGCAGTTTACCGGGGGCCATCGTCGGCGCCATTTTATTGATCACCCTGCCCGAGGTGCTGCGCCCCATCGGCGATTACCGAATGTTCACCGTCGGGCTTATCCTGTTTCTCACCATCTTGTTCCGGCCGAAAGGGCTATGGACCGAAGCGGCGGCGCTGAAACTGGTGCGCGGCTGGTGGGGATTGCGGGAGGGGTGGAAATGAACGGGCAACGGTTGAATGTTGTTGCGTCCGCGGGACATGGGCAGTTCCCGACGGAACCCCTGCTGAGCCTGGAAGGCGTCGGCCGCCGTTTCGGCGGTCTGGTGGCGGTGGAAGATGTCAGTTTCACTCTGGCGTCCGGCGAGCTGGTGGGCCTTATCGGCCCCAACGGCGCGGGTAAAACCACCCTGTTTAATCTGATAACCGGCTTTACGCCCCCCAGCAGCGGAGAGATCCGCTGGCGCCAAAAGATCATTACCGGCGCGGCGGTGCACCGCATCGCCCGACTGGGCATTACCCGCACCTTTCAAAATCTGCGGGTATTCCCCAACCTGACGGTGTTTGATAATGTCAGCGTCGGCGCCATCGGCCGTTACCGTTATGGCCTGCTGGATACCTTATTGCACCGCGCCGCCAGGGCCAAACAGGTGGGCGAGGCCACCTGGCGGGCACTGGATCAAACCGGGTTGCTGCCCTATGCCAATGAGCTGGCGGCCAACCTCTCTTACGGCAAACGCAAGTATCTGGAAATTGCCCGCGCGCTGGCATTCGATCCGCAACTGCTGATCCTGGACGAACCGGCGGCGGGCCTCAACGATACCGAAACCGGTGAGCTGTCGGCATTCCTGAACCGGTTAAACCGCCAGGGCCTGACATTGCTGCTGGTGGAACACGATCTCAACCTGGTGATGAATCTCTGCCAGCGGGTATTGGTACTGGCGTCGGGCCGGTTGCTGGCACAGGGCACACCGGCGGAAATTCTGGCTAACCCGGCGGTGCAGGATGTCTATCTGGGGAGTGAAGAGGCGGCATGAGTCTATTAGAAATAGAACACCTGGCGGTGAAATTGGGCGGGTTAACCATCGTGCAGGACATCTCGCTGCAGGTGGATAAAGGAGAGATTGTCTGCGTATTGGGCGCCAACGGCGTCGGCAAAACCACATTGATGCGTACCCTGTCGGGAATTTATCATCCGTCGGCAGGCACGATAATGCTGGACGGCCACCCGATCCACCGTCTGCCGGCCCACGCCATTGTCCGGCTCGGCCTGGCTCAGGCGCCGGAAGGACGACAGATTTTTCCCACCATGACGGTGGAGGAAAACCTGATCCTCGGCGGCATACAGCAGGGCAAAAAATCCAGCGAGCGGGACCGGGTGTTGTCCATATTTCCGTTATTGAAAGATCGGTTGAAACAAAAAGCCGGCTCGCTTTCCGGCGGTGAACAGCAGATGCTGTGTATCGGCCGGGCGCTGATGGGCCGTCCGCGCATCCTGCTGTTGGATGAACCCTCCCTGGGCCTGGCCCCCCGCCTGGTGCGGCAGATTTTTGATTTGTTGCAACAGATACGCCGCCAGGGCATCGCCATCTTGCTGGTGGAACAAAACGCCCGCGCCGCGCTGAAAATTTCCGATCGGGCCTATGTGGTGGAGGGCGGACGCATATCCCTGAACGGTACCGCCGCCGAACTTGCCGGCGACGGGCGCGTTCGTCGTGCCTATTTGGGCGAACGGCGGGGAGAGGCTTCCACCGCCGCCGATATCCCTGAAGGTGAGTCACAAAAGCGTGGGATATCCGCATAAGCGCTTCCGGCGGGTAGCGGCATAAATCCACCGCAGCCGTCAAACAGCGCCATCGGCTCTTCCCGAGAGGGACGGTGACGCCGCCTCAGCCGGCCGGCGGTCCCGGGGGATTTTACCTTCGCCCGTCCACCCGAAAGCAGACGCAGGCCGGCTTGCAGCAGACCGGCCGGAAAATTATATTTCCCGAAAAGCAAGCGCAACATTAAACGCCTCCCCGGCGGCAATAAACAGCCGCCGCCGTTCTCCATCGGCCCGGAAAGCCAGTTTGGCCCGCCGGAAATAGCGTTCGGTTTGCCCCAGCGACGGCACGGCGAACTCCAGCGCCACCATCCGTTCGGCGCCGTTATCCCCGCGAGCCGCCGGACCGTAAATTTCCCGCGCCCGGACGGGATTGACAAACGACAGGGTGGTTTTCCCGGCGGATAACCGGTATCCCCCCGCGCCATCGGATTGAAGCGGGGCGTTCCCGTCGAATAGCCGGCCATACAAATCGGCGATGGTAAACGGATCCTGAGCGGCGATCACCACGCCGATGATATCCGTCACGCCGTTGGGATGCGCCTGCCAGGGCGCCTGCCACACCAGTTCAGGGGTTAAATGCTGGCAAAAGAAGCTGCGGCCGTTATTGATGCGTTCCGGCGCCAGGCGTACGGTGCGAAACCGCGCCTCTCCTTCGCTTTCGTCCGGCAACGTCACCGGGCGATAAAAGTATTCCGGCCCGGAGCCGGCCAACCCCACCCGCTGCAAATGCCGGTAGATCTCATCGGCATCCGCGCCGCCGGTTTTCCAGACCAGCCCGCTTAAGCCGGGCTGCGCCGGCCAGCCCTTGCCTTGCTTTCCGGTATATCCTCCCTTGTGACCGAGCAATTCCAGGTAATTTTCGCCAAAAATCGCCAGATGGTTGCTGGTGCCAAGGGAATGGTATCCACGCGGCGTCAGTTGAAAGCCAAGGCTTTGGTAAATCTGCGCCGCGTTATCCAAATCATCCGCGACATTTATCACAACATGGTCCACTACCGGCGTTAATACGCTCATTTCCCGTCCCGCTAAAACATCATCGTGATCCAATTCTACGGCGCGGGCCACCAAACCAAAGGAACGATTTCAGGATTAGTCCGCACAAAACGCGCTTAATCATCCATTAACTTTTACATGCCATTTCGCAAAATAAATTAAACACTATCTAAACAATCAAAATAATTATCAATCTCGATTGATATAATTAAAATATAGATATTCAAATCACATCTTATATATTCCTTCTTTTAACGGGAAAATCGCGGCAGGCTATTTCCCGCCACAATGCTTTTATTTTCGTGCTGTTATCTATTTCACGCCTATTATTTCAGCGGTAAAACGCGGCCATCCCAGCGCAATAAACCGGTCATAAGTTTTACTTATGCTTAGCGGTGATAAAGATATGCTTTTTTATACGTGGTGTATTAAGAGACGCTGTGTAATATTCCCCTCCTAAAAGCCGGCCTCAGCCAATAACCCACTGACCCAGCTCATTTATTCAGCAAATATCTCAAGGAAAACCTCATGGCATCTACTGCTGTTAATCGTCAATCCGCATTGGCGTTGCTCACCCTGTTGGCCCTGGGTGGTGTCTCTTCGTTTGCCGCCCATGCCGATCAGCTGGCCGATATTAAAAAAGCCGGCGTTATCCGGGTCGCGACCTTTGATTCCAACCCGCCGTTCGGCTCGGTTGATGCCAAAACCCATAATATCGTCGGTTATGATGTGGATTTCGCCAACGCCCTGGCCAAAGCCCTCGGCGTGAAGGTGCAATTGGTGCCCACCAATCCCGCCAACCGTATTCCGTTATTGCAGTCCGGCAAGGCCGACATTATCGTGGCGGATATCACCATTACGCCGGAACGGGCCAAGGTCATTGATTTTTCCATTCCTTATTTTGTCACCGGCCAGCAATTCCTGGTTCCGGCCGCGTCCCCGGACAAGCTGAACGATTATGCCAACGCCCGTATCGGCGCGGTGAAAGGCACCACCGGCGAACAGGAACTGCATAACCGCTTCCCCAACGCCCGCGTGCTTTCTTATGACGATATTCCCCTGGCGCTGTCGGCATTGCGCAGCGGCAATGTCCAGGCCATTACCCAGGACAGCACTATCCTGACCGGCCTGCTGGACGGCGCGCCGGATAAAGCCAAATACAAAGTGCTGCCGGAGCTGCTGAGCAAAGAAGAGATAGGCGTCGGGGTGAAGAAAGGAGAAACCACCTTACTGACCTTCGTCAATAACGAACTGCTCAAGCTGGAAGCCAACGGACAGGCGGTATCGATTTACAACACCTGGTTCGGCCCGCAAACCAAATCACCGCAGCCGCGCTTGTTCAAAATCACCGCGAAATAAACAGGCTGGATTCATGCCATTTCCGCAACCCATCTCTTCCGCCGCCAATGCGGCGGTAATTCCCGCTCCGCACTCCGCCGCGGTGGAATTTCGCCGCGTGGATAAATATTTCGGATCCCAACAAGTCATTCATAACGTGGATTTCAGCGTGGCCAGCGGCGAGGTGGTGGCTATTTGCGGGCCTTCGGGTTCGGGAAAGTCAACCCTGATACGTCTGATTAACCAGTTGGAAACCCTGAGCGGCGGCGAAATCCTCATCGACGGACAGCCCACCTCCGGCCTGAGAGGGCAAGCATTACGCCGGCTACGCACCCATATCGGATTCGTATTTCAACAATTTAATCTTTATGCCCATCTCAGCGCGCTGGAAAACGTCAGTCTGGCGTTAACCAAGGTTCACGGCTGGCCCAAAGACAAAGCACGGCAAAAAGCCGCGCTGCTGCTGACCCGGGTGGGTTTGGCCGACAAGGCCGGGCATTATCCCGCCCAGCTGTCCGGCGGCCAGCAGCAGCGGGTGGCCATCGCCCGCGCGCTGGTTACCGATCCCAGCCTTATCCTGTTTGACGAACCCACTTCGGCGCTGGACCCGGAAATGATCGGCGAAGTGTTGCAGGTCATGCAGGAGCTGGCACACAGCGGCATCACCATGATAGTGGTGACCCATGAAATGAGCTTTGCACGGGAAATAGCCGATCGGGTGGTGTTTATGGACGGCGGCGCCATCCTGGAGCAGGCCTCCCCGGAACGCTTTTTTACCGCGCCGCAGCATCCGCGGGCGCAGCGCTTTTTGCAAAAGGTGTTGAATCCGCTGCATGCCCGCGTGGAGGATGTCTGATGAGCTGGCATGTGGATTGGGCCGGCGTACTGAGCGGCCAGCCGCTGACCTGGCTCATTTCCGGTTTTCTCACCACCCTGTATGTCACCCTGGCGGGCGGTATCCTGGCGACGATGATGACCTTGCTGATGCTGGCGCTGCGTCTGGCGCCGGGCCGGCTCGGCCGCGGCCTGGTGGCGGCGTATGTGTCGATATTCCGCAATACGCCGCTGCTGGTGCAACTGCTGTTCTGGTATTTTGCCGCCTGGGGTGCGTTGCCGCAGGGGTGGCGGTTTTATATCGGCGATATGCATCCCTGGGCGGTGTTGCCGATGAATATCCCCTGGCTGACGCCGGAATTTCTCTGCGCGACCTGGGGCCTGGCGCTGTTCACCGCGGCCTTTCTCATAGAAGAGGTACAGGCCGGGCTGAATTCGGTGCCGGTTGGACAAGCGGAGGCGGCGATATCACAGGGTTTCAGCCAGTGGCAGATATTGGCTTACGTGCTGTTGCCTCAGGGGCTGGTTAACGCATGGCAGCCGCTTATCGGTCAGTATCTGAATTTGATGAAGCTTTCTTCCCTGGCCAGCGCCATCGGTTTTGCCGAGCTCACCTATCAAATCAGCCAAATCGAGAGTTACAACGCCCATGCGCTGGAAGGCTTTGCCGTGGGTACCGGACTTTATCTTCTGCTGGGCATCGTCATGGGTTCGCTAATGCTGTGGCTGGGCCCGAAACGACGAGATAAACAGCATCCGGCGCCCTTGTCCCTCTCGGCTCTGGATAACCCGGGAAAGGATTGACGGAATGACCTTTAATGTGGATGTGATTGAAAATAATCTGACCTATCTGCTGTGGGGCCGTTTGGCCGACGGTCAGCCGGGTGGCGTGCTGCTGACGCTTATCATGGCGCTGTGCGCCGGGGTGCTGGCGTGGGCGGGAGGGGTAACCCTGGCCTGCGTGGCCTGGCGGTACAAGGGCTGGACCCGACGGATATTGTTTATCTGGGCCGAATTTATCCGCGGCATTCCGCTGATCTTTGTTATCTTCTGGATGTTTTTCCTGCTGCCCATTGTGTTCGGCGGTTCCATACCCGGTCCGCTGACGGTAATACTGGCCCTGGCATGGTTTACCTCGGCGGCGGTGATGCATACCACCCTGGCCGGCCTAAACGCCCTGGCGGCGGGGCAAACGGAAGCGGGCATTTCGTCGGGTTTCAGTGAATGGCGCATCCTGCGGTTTATCCTGCTGCCCCAGGCCATGCCCCACCTGATGCCGTCCTATATCGGCCTGATGGTGGCCCTGATCAAGGATACCTCGCTGGCGTTTATCGTTAATGTGCCGGAGCTCACCACCGTCGCCGGACAGGTGAATAACCGGGAGCAGATTTATCCCACCGAAATATTCGTGTTTGTCGGCGTCATCTATTATCTGCTCTGCTACGGCCTGTCTCAGCTGGCCTCCAGGCTGGGCGCGGCCAAAACCGTCTAGCTGTGGAAAGCCGGCCTCCCTTGGCTACTCAACATGGCTATCATGACTAATAGCCGTCATAAAGTTTATTGATAAAGCGCCCGGTCGGGGCAGGATGCCAGATCGTAAACACGCTGTGAATCCATCCATGGAGGCTCGATCCGCGCCGTCCTGGCGCGGACGGTTTACTCTTCTAGCATCCTGCCCCGCCCTATTGACTTCGATTACATTTGTCAGCTGTCTGCCATGATGGCTATATAAACATTACCCATTGGCCAACTGCGTGCGCCGCGCTTCAGTGCGCACCCGATGCAATATCCGCCCCTTGATCTCGCTGTAGCCGGGCGCCTGGGCCAGGGTCTCGATATCCCGTTCAGGACCGAATGGCGGCTTGACCTCCTCAACGATTTTGCCCGGCCGCGCCGACATAATCAGGATCCGGTCGGCCAGGAACAGTGCTTCCTCCACGTCATGGGTGACGAACAAAATGGTGGTGCCCGTCTGTCGCCAGGCGGTGCGCAGCAGTTCCTGCATCATCATGCGGGTCTGCGCATCCAGGGCGCCGAACGGTTCATCCAACAGCAATACCGCCGGATCCGGCAGCCAGGCCCGCGCCATGGCTACCCGCTGCTTCATCCCTCCCGAGAGCTGCCAGGGGGCATGGCGTTCAAATCCCTCCAGCCCCACCCGCTTTAACCAGGTCAAGGCGCGCTTATCGGCCTCGGTCTTACTCTGCCCCTGCATCCGCAGGCCGAAGGTGACATTATCCAGCACCGAGAGCCAGGGGAAAAGGTTGGGCTGTTGAAAGATCATGCCCCGGCTGGGATGCGGCCCGCTGAACGTCAGTCCATCGCACAGGATCCGGCCTTGTTGCGTGG
This sequence comes from Sodalis sp. dw_96, assembly GCF_018449575.1. Classification (GTDB taxonomy): domain Bacteria; phylum Pseudomonadota; class Gammaproteobacteria; order Enterobacterales; family Enterobacteriaceae; genus Acerihabitans. The sequence continues at coordinate 209,827 of NZ_JAAVUT010000008.1, forward strand.
GAGTGAAACCGGCAATCATATTCAGGATGGTGGACTTACCGCACCCCGACGGCCCCAGCAGCACCACGAACTCCCCCCGATCCAGGGATAACGAGACATCCTCCAGCACGGTAAGCTGCCGGTTTTTTTCCGTAAAGCGCAGGGTGACATGCGCAACATCGATATACGCGGTCATACGTCTTTCCCCGCCTGGTGCTTCAGCCGTTTAAATCGGTTCATGCGTCTTTCCCCGCCCAAGGCACCAGCCATTTCTGCAGCCCCACCAGCAATAAGTCCAATAAATAGCCGATAATCCCCAGCAGCAGGATGCCGAGCATGACGATATCGGTACGCAGGTAGGCGCTGGCGTTAATCACCATCCAGCCGAGGCCGGAGGTGGCCGCCACCATCTCGGCGGCAATCAGCGACGTCCAGCCGACGCCGATGGACAGCCGCACGGCGGTAAACAGCTCCGGCAGGGTATCGGGCAGCACCACCCGCCAGAAGATCTGCTGGCGCGACGCCCCCAGCGTTTGCGCCACCCGAATACGCGTCCTGCCGACCCGGGCCACGGCGGCGGTGGCCCCCACCACCACGCTGAGAAAGGTGGCGATGAAAATCAGAAAAAATTTGGACGATTCGCCAATCCCCAGCCAGACCACCGCCAGCGGGATCAGGGCGATTTTCGGCAGCGGCCGCAAAAATTGCACGAACGGATTCAGTATGGCGGCCACCGGCTCGGACAATCCCATCAGTAGGCCCAGCGGCACCCCCACCGCGACGGCGGCGATAAACGCGCTGAGCGCCCGTGCCAGGCTGACCGCCACATGCTGCCAGAGCGGCACCTGGCGATAGCCGTCATGGAGCAGCTCTATCGTGGTTTCGCCGATATCGGACAAGGGCGGCAGTAATAAAGGGTCGATCCAGTGGCGCTGTCCGGCCACTTGCCAGAGCAGGAAAAACACCGCCACCGAGGTCACGCTTATGGCAACATGGTGAACAGTTTTCATAAACCGGTCACTTTTCCGCCGCCTGCCGCGCAAAACGGGAATCTATGGCCTCTTTCCAACTGGCCGGAATATCCCGCTGCCTGACATCGCCGGTAGTTTCCAGGAAGTGCGCGGTTTTGTTTACCGCCTGGCCGATGCCGCTGTTATCGGTATTTTCGCCGTTACCCAGCCAGGCGGCGGTGCCCTGCTCCGCCAGAGACGGATACGTCAGCCCGGCCAGGGTATTGGTGGCGGTGGAAACCGGCGCGCCGACCTCTTTCGCTACAATGGCGGCGGCCCGCTCCGGATCGCGACGAAACTCATCCACTTTTTGCTGATGAACCTTGAGGAAATTGGTCACCACTGCCGGATATTGCTGAGCGAACGCCTTGCGAACGACATAGTTGTTGTAAATCAGATAGCCGTCCTTTTGCAGATCACGGGTAGCGAAAACCTGATGGCCGCCGTCGGCTTCCAGCTGTTGGGCAAACGGCGCCCAGACATAACCGGCGTCGATATCGCCGCGTTGCCAGGCCGCCACCATGTCCGCCGGCCGCAGGGGAATCAGGGTAATTTTGGACCGGTCCAGCTTATGTACGGCTATGGCCGCCTCCAGCGCGTATTGGGAAGTGGAGTTAGGGGGATAAGCCACTCGCTTTCCTTCGATATCTTTCAACTGGTTGATACCGTTCTTGCCGATCAAACGTTCATAGGTGGAAATCACACCGGACACGCCGACAATCTCGATGGGTAATTTGCGCACGATACCGGCCACCGCCGGGCTGGAACCGAAATTGGCGATATCGATGGCGTTGCTGGCGAAATAATTCAGCGCATCGGCGCCGGTGGCGAATTGAACCCATTTAACTTTTGTGCCCAACGTTTTTTCCAGCGTGCCGTCGGCCTTGGCTAATAACAGCACCTGGGAACCGCCGCTATAGGCGACTCTCACCTCATCCGGTACCGCCGCGCCATAGGCGGCCGACAATGATATCAGCAAACTTCCCGCGCCCAGTAACAGGCTTAACGTTTTACGCATAATGACCCTTGTTTAATACCGGCAAATCTTTGCCGCGTTAGTGTTATTAAAGGCGCTCAGTATAAGGGAGAGAAATACGCTTCTTTAGCAAAAATATGGATGTCATAAGTGATTTTTCGTCATTGCCATTTTTCGATTATAAAATAGACATAAAATGCCTAAAATAATGACAGGAAGGTGCTTATTGGTGCGTTGCCATGCCCACTAATAGGTGATTAAATACACAAAAAATATATAATTATATGATAATTAAGGTATTTATATTTTAATATTAATTATAACAAAAAAATTGTCACTGATAGCAAAGCAAAAAGACTCTCCATTATTCAGCCGGCGAAAAGGCGAAAAAAAGCCTCCCGTCAAGGAACTGCCATAGGCTGATAATCAACTTAGAATATGCGTTTTTTGCATTTTAAACCCCCATCCCTTTTAGTGTATGGTTCTGACCATACTCTCGGAATGAGGGATATCCAGACTATTCCGCCGGACAAAGATGAAACGTATTTGGCGCCGGAAACAATTTTTATCTCTCACCGCCAATTGCTATATACCCTAAACAATTCGGTTTGCAATAATGAGGCTGAAGATGACCACCGACAACAACCTTGCATTGATAGATGATTCCATAGAACACCATCGGCAACATTATATCGCCGTCAGCCAGGATATTCATGGGCATCCGGAAACCGGCAATAATGAATATCATGCCAATACAGTGCTGACGGAGCTGTTAAAACAGGCTGATTTTGAGGTCACTTCCAATGTGGCCGGTCATGAAACCGCTTTTTACGCGGTGAAAGATAGCGGACGGCCCGGACCGACCATCGCCTATCTGGCGGAATATGACGCCCTGATCGAAATCGGCCATGCCTGCGGGCATAATATCATCGGCGTGACCAGTGTCGCCGCCGCCATTGCCCTGGCAGAAACCCTGCCCCATACCGGTGGGAAAGTGGTGGTATTGGGTACCCCGGCGGAAGAAGGCGGTTTGAAAGGCCCTGGCGGACTGAACGGTAACGTCAAGGCCCGCTTTGTGGAACATGGCTTCTTACGCGGTGTCGACGCGGCGCTGATGATTCACCCCGCCGGGCGCACCCGGTTATCCGGGCCGTCGCTGGCCAATAATCACCTGTACTTCCATTTTTACGGCAAACCTTCCCATGCCGGCAGTGCGCCCCATCTGGGTATCAATGCCCTGGATGCCGTGGTATTGCTGTATAACGGCATCAGCGCTCTGCGCCAGCAGTTGCCCGACGGTGTGCGGGTTCACGGGATTATCACCAACGGCGGCCAGGCGCCGAATGTGATCCCGGAGTACGCCTCGGCGCATTATTATATTCGCGCCGATACCCGCGATGAGGTCATTGCGCTGGAACCCCGCATCCGAGCCATAGCGGAAGGCGCCGCGCTGGCCACCGGCGCCCGGCTGGAAATTGAGCACCAGGTCGGTCCGCGAGATTTTAATATCAACCACGCGTTGAACGGCCTGCTGCTGGACCTGTTGACCGCCCATGGGGAGCAGGTGGATTTAAGCCCCAAAGAAGGCAAAGGGTCCACCGATGCCGGTGATATCAGCCACGCGGTGCCCACTGCCCATCCCTATATCAAAATCGGTCCGGATTCCCTGATAGGCCATACGGTGGAATTTCGCGAAGCCGCCAATTCCGAGCAGGGCTACCGGGCGCTGGTCACCGGCGCCCGGGTGCTGGCCAAAGCCGGCTATCGCTTGTTAACCGACGGACCGCTGCTCCGACAGGTTCAGCGTGAATTCACCGGCGGGCGGTCCGAAGCGGGTTCCGGCCATACAGCCGACACGGCGGGTTTGCTCAATACCTCGGAGTCGTTTAATGAATAGACCGCCGTTCATCGCCGCCGCGCTGCTGCTGTGCCTGCTGGGACCGTTGGCCGGCGGCGCGGCCAGGGCGGCGGCGGAGCAGATCGATCGCAATGCCACCCTGAATATCGCTTACGGAAACCGGCCGGGAACCCTTGATCCCTATCTCACCACCAATAACGCCACCTCGGATGTGGATCGCCATATTTTTGAAGAGCTGTTCACCATCAACGATAAGTTCGAGCCGGTGCCGGAATTGGCGGAGAGCTACCACATCAGCGGGGATAAACTGACCTATACCTTCATTTTACGCAAAGGACTGGTTTTTCATAACGGCCAGCCCCTCACCGCCGATGATGTTGTGGCGTCGATGAATCGCTGGCTGGCGGTATCGACTCAGGGCAAAGCCAATTTACCCGGGGCACGGTTCGATAAGCTTGATGCCGATACCGTTACCCTGACACTGAAAACGCCGTCGCTGATTACGCTGAATATTCTGGCGGACGTGAAAAACATCGCGGCCATCATGCCGGCCGGCATTATCCACCAGGCCGAGAGCGATAAACAGCCGGTAACAGAGCTTATCGGCACCGGTCCTTATCGCCTGGCGGAGTTTAAACAGGGGGAATACCTCCATCTCACCCGGTTCGATGGTTATACCCCGCGGCAGGAACCGGCCAGCGGATTATCCGGCAAGAAAAACGCCTATGTGAAAGATATCTATTTCCGCTATATCACCGATGAATCCACCCGGCTGGCCGGCGCCTTGACCGGCGAATACGATCTGGTATTCAATCTGCCGAAAGATAATATCGACACCCTGAAACAGGCGCCGGGCATTCATCTGTACGCCCCGGCGTCAGGCGGTTCGTTAATCACCTATCTGTTTAACAAACAAACCGGTCCGTTCGCCGATATCAAATTGCGCCAGGCCTTTAATCTGGCATTGGATGTCAACAGCGTCCTGGTGGCCGGCTACAGCGACCCGCGATTCTTCAGCGCCGACTCCTCTTTGGGATTCCCGCAGCAGGTGGATTGGTACAGCGAGGCGGGAAAACCGTTTTATAACCAGCACAAGCTGGACGAAGCCAGGAAATGGGTGAAAGAGTCCGGTTATCACGGCCAGGAAGTGGTGATTATCGCCACCAAGGAGTATGCGGAGCTCTATAATCTGGCGATTGTCGCCCAGCAGGTGTTAAAGCAGATCGGCATAAAATCCCGCCTGGACGTTTACGATTGGCCCACCGTATTGCAGCGGCGCCAGGATCCGAAGAATTTTGATCTGTGCGCCCTGGAGTTCTCCATGCGCCAGGTATTGCATCAATACCCGTTTCTCGATTCCCGCGCACATTTCCCCGGCTGGTCTAACAGTCCGGACATCGACGGCGTATTGGACCAGATTAAACAGGCCCCGTCGCTGAAAGCCGCCAGGCCGTTGATTGACAAGCTGCATGTCCTGACCTGGCAATATCTGCCGGTGATAGTGCTTGGACATACCCAACCGGACATTATCGCCGTCAAAAACAGCGTACAGGGGTATGACGATCTGATCGGCCCGATATTGTGGAACGTGAAGGTCAACAAGCAATAACCCGGGCAAACACCGGTCCGGCAATCAAGCGGCCTGGTTTATGAGGATGCTCAATGGCTTGGTATACGTTGCACCGCCTTTTGGCGCTTATTCCAGTGCTACTGGTGGTGGCGGTGGTGGTGTTTTGCCTGGTGCATTTGACGCCGGGGGATCCGGCGCTGGTGATCCTGGGGGATAACGCCTCCCCGGCAGACCTGTTGGCTCTGCGTCAACAGCTGGGACTGAATCAACCGTTACCGGAACAGTTCTGGCACTGGTTTTCCCAGGTGCTGCGGGGAAATCTGGGACACTCGCTGTTTTTAGGGGACAGCGTGTTTTCACTGTTTACCCAGCATCTCAAACCTACCCTGGCCCTGGCCGTGCTGGCGCAAAGCATTGCCATGGCGCTGGGTATTTCCGGCGGCATCCTTGCCGCCTACAGGCGCGGCCGCTGGGCCGACCGCATTATTATGGCCCTGGCCACGTTCGGCTTGTCGATCCCGGGTTTTTTGTTGGGGTTGTTTTTGATTTTCTTTTTCGCCGTGCATCTGCGCTGGTTCCCGGTGATCGGTTACAAATCCGACAGCGCCGGTCTGTGGCAGAATCTGTATTATCTGCTGTTGCCGGCGCTGGCCCTGGCCATCAGAATCGCCGCCCTGCTGGCGCGCATGACGCGCACGGTGATGCTGGAAGTGCTCAACGAGCATTACATCAAAACCGCCCGCGCCAAAGGCCTGTCCGAATGGACGGTGTTGTGGCGCCACGGCTTCAAAAACGCGCTGATTCCGGTACTGAATATCTGCGGCGAGTCGTTCGGCTCGCTGGTCACCGGGGCGATTGTCATTGAAAGCGTGTTCGGCATCCCGGGGATTGGATTATTGATCGTGGATTCCATCGAGCGCCGGGACTTGACCGTGATACAGGGATCGGTGCTGCTGATCACCGTCAGTTATGTCCTGATCAACCTGATTGTCGACCTGTCCTTTGGTTTTATCGACCCGCGTATCAACGTCGGCAGGCGATAGGGAGCGAACCGATGGCACGATGGCTCGGCAATAAGCTGCTTTTGACCGGCGGCACAGTGGTTCTGGCGATGTTGGCGGTTTCGCTGCTCACCCTGGCCATCAGTCCCTATGATCTCTACGCTCTCGATCCCCTGAGCCGGCTAAAAGCGCCGGATGTGCATCACTGGTTCGGCACCGATAACTTTGGCCGGGATCTCTTGATCCGGGTGGCTTTCGCCATCCGGATTTCTCTGGCGGTGGGGCTGTCGGTGACGCTTTGCGCCGGCGCGCTGGGCATGGTCATCGGCTTATTGTCCGCCGGCTATCGTCTGGTGGATCTTGTCGCCATGCGGATTTGCGACGGCCTGTTCGCCTTCCCGTCATTATTATTGGCCATTGCCATCGTGGGCATCCTGGGGCCGGATACCGCTAATGTCGTGCTGGCGTTATCGCTGGTCTATATCCCCTCCGTCGCCCGGGTAGTGCGCTCGGCGGCCCTGTCGGTAAAAGAGAAAAATTACATCGAGGGATTACGGGCGCAAGGGGCCAGCGATCGGCGCATCATCTGGCTGCATATCATGCCCAACGTCCTGCCGCCTTTTATCGTGCAGATGACTTTTATCTTCTCCGTGGCGATACTCACCGAGGCGGCATTAAGCTTTCTCGGCTCCGGCGTTCCCGCGCCGATGCCCAGCCTGGGCAATTTATTGCTGGAGGGGAAAAAGGTGATCTTCACCTCTTGGTGGATGACCTTTTTTCCGGGCATGTCGATTATCTTTCTCATCCTGGCGCTGAATCTGCTGGGGGATGGTTTGCGGGATCTGCTGGATCCGAATATCAAACCCCTGTCCCGAAGCGTCATCCGGCGGCTCAAGGCAAAACGTTAATCCAAAAGGTATGTTATGACCAAACAGCCCCTGCTGGCGGTGAATAATCTTACGGTGAGCTTCGCCACCGGCGAGGGAATCGTCGCGCCGGTGCGCGGGGTAACGTTTCAATTGGCTGAAAATGAAACCCTGGGCATCATCGGCGAATCGGGCTGCGGCAAAAGCGTAACCGCCGAGTCGATCATGGGGCTGTTAACGCCGGCCATATCCGACGTTCAGGGAGAAGTCCTGTTTAGAGGAAAGGATTTACTGTCATTATCCCCCAAGGGGCGCCGGGCCGCCCGGGGCAGCGAGATTGCCATGATTTTTCAGGATCCGCTGTCCAGTTTGAATCCGTTGATGACCGTGGGCGGGCAAATCGGGGAGAGCCTGCGGGTACATAGGCGGCTTGGCGGCAAACCGCTGAGAGAGCGGGTTATCGCCTTGTTGCATCAGGTGGGAATTGTGGATCCGGCGGCATGCGCCGCCGCGTATCCCCATGAAATTTCCGGCGGCATGCGCCAGCGGGTGATGATTGCCATGGCCATTGCCTGCGATCCCGCCCTGCTCATCGCCGACGAGCCGACCACCGCCCTGGATGTGACGATCCAGGCGCAAATCCTGGCGTTGCTGGATAAGCTTAAAGCGGACCATGGCATGGGTATCATCCTGATTACCCACGATCTCTCGGTGGTGGCGCTGATGTGCCGGCGGGTGCTGGTGATGTATCTCGGCGAAATTGTCGAGGAGGCGGATGTCATGACGTTATTTGATAGCCCCTTGCATCCCTATACCCGCGGATTGATGGCCTCCATGCCGACGCTGGGCGGACAACGTAAAATCCCGCTGACGGAAATCAAAGGCAGCGTCCCGCCCCTCACCGAGCCGGCCACCGGCTGTGGTTTCGCTCCGCGCTGTCCTTATGTCAAGACGCTTTGCCGCCGGCAACCGCCGCCGCTGTTATCGGTGCAGGCCGACACCGACGACGGCGCGTCCGCTAACAGCCTGCACGGGGTCCGCTGCTGGCGAACCGCCGACATGCAAAGGGGAATGCCGGAATGAACCACAGCCCATCGGCCGACGGCACGCTCACATTGCCGGAAAGCCTCAACTCTTCAGACCATGACGTCCATCCTTTGCTGGAGGTCAGGCATCTGACCAAACGATTCCCCGTCCGGCAGGGTTTTGCTTCCCGTTGGTTCAACGCGGTGGATGACGTGAGTTTTCATGTCCGCGCGCGGGAGACCTACGCCCTGGTGGGGGAATCCGGCAGCGGCAAAAGCACCACCGGCAGGACAGTGTTAAGGCTGGTGGAAGCCGGCGCCGGGCAAGTGCGTTTTGACGGAAAAGACGTTTTCACCCTGCGGGCAAAACCACTGCGTGAATGGCGTAAAGAGGTCCAGATGATATTCCAGGATCCGTTGTCCTCCCTCGATCCCAAACGCAGTATCGGCTACAGCATCGAAGAGCCCCTGATTATCCACCGTATCGGCACCCGGCGCGAGCGGCTGGAGCGGGTACGTCAATTATTGATCCGGGTCGGGTTCACCGCGGCGGATGCCGGGCGTTATCCGCACGAATTTTCCGGCGGCCAGCGCCAGCGGATCGGGATCGCCAAAGCCCTGATCCTCAATCCCCGGCTGATTATTTGCGACGAACCGGTATCGGCGCTGGATGTCTCCATCCAGTCGCAAATACTCAACCTGCTGATGGAGCTGCAACGGGAGCAGGCGCTGTCATATCTGTTTATCGCCCACGATCTCAGCGTGGTGCATCATATCGCCGACCGCATCGGCGTCATGTACCGGGGACGCATCGTCGAGGAGGCGCCGACGGAAACGCTGTTTTCCTCTCCACGGCATCCCTACACCCAATTCCTGCTGGCGTCGATTCCCCCCACCCATCCCCGGCTGAAAAACACCGGGTCCCTGCCGGTTATCACCGACACCGGCGGCCCGCGGCGGCGACAGGGAGGCTGTGTCTTCAGCGACCGGTGCCCTTATGCCAGGCCCGCATGCCATGAGCAGACACCGCCGGAACGGCAGGTAGGGCGGCAACATCGGGTCGCCTGTTTTTTATATCCCTAAACGCCACCACCCACACTATTGCTATTATTATAGCTACGTACTGAATAATCATAAAAAATGAGAGTGTTATGGGTTTGGCGCTGGCGGTAGGGATATTTATCCTGACCATTGTGTTGGTGATTTGGCAGCCCCGCGGCCTGGGCATCGGTTGGAGCGCCTGCCTGGGCGCGCTGCTGGCCCTGCTGGCCGGAGTGGTGCATATCGCCGATATTCCGGTGGTCTGGCAGATTGTCTGGAATGCGACCATCACCTTTATCGCGCTGATTATCATCAGCCTGTTCCTGGACGAATCCGGCTTTTTCACCTGGTCGGCGCTGCATGTGGCCCGCTGGGGCAAGGGACGCGGCCGGCGCCTCTTCAGCTATATCATACTGCTGGGGGCGGTTGTCGCGGCGCTGTTTGCCAATGACGGCGCGGCGCTGATACTGACGCCGATTGTGATGGCCATTTTGCTGGAGCTGGGCTTTAGCCGCAAAGCCACGCTGGCCTTTGTCATGGCGGCGGGTTTTATCGCCGATACCGCCAGCCTGCCGCTGGTGGTATCCAATCTGGTGAACATCGTCTCGGCGGATTTTTTCAAGCTGGGCTTCAATCGCTACGCATCGGTGATGGTGCCGGTGAATATCGTGTCGGTGCTCGCCACCCTGGTGACCCTGCATCTGTTCTTTCGCCGTGACATTCCGGCGGCCTATGATGGAGGATTACTACCGGCGCCAAGAAAAGCCATCCGCGACCTGCGCACCTTTAAAACCGGCTGGTGGGTGCTGGTCCTGCTTTTATGCGGTTTTTTTGGCCTGGAACCGCTCGGCGTACCGGTCAGCCTCATCTCCTCCCTCGGCGCGGTTATGCTCTATCTGGCGGCGCGCAAGGGGTCGGCGATCGATACCGGCAAAGTGTTGCGCGGCGCACCCTGGCAGATTGTTTTTTTCTCGCTGGGCATGTATCTGGTGGTCTACGGCCTGCGCAACGAGGGGCTGACGCATTTATTATCCGGCTGGCTGAATGACCTCGCCGGCCGCGGATTATGGGTCGCCACCCTCGGTACCGGTTTCCTGACGGCATTTTTATCGTCGGTAATGAATAACCTGCCCTCGGTGCTGGTGGGGGCCTTGTCCATCGACGGCAGCGCCGCCACCGGCGCCATAAGGCAGGGAATGATTTACGCCAACGTGGTGGGCTGCGATCTGGGGCCGAAAATAACCCCCATCGGCAGCCTGGCCACCTTGTTATGGCTGCATGTGCTGGCGCGGAAAAACCTATCCGTCACCTGGAGCTATTATTTCCGGGTCGGCATCATCATGACGGTGCCGGTGCTGTTCGTCACCCTGGCCTCGCTGGCGCTGGTGCTCTCCTTCTGACCCAAGGGGAAGAGACCGGTTTCAGCCAATGCCCGCCTGATGTAAATCATGCAGATTTATCGCCCCCACCAGGCGTCCCTCCTCGTCCACCACCGGCGCGGCGGAAATATGCTGCTGATGCAGCGCCTCCAGCGCGGACCCGGCGCGCCATTGCGCCGGCAATAGATACCCCGGCCGGCTCATGGCGTCACTGATGGGTTCGTCCAGCGTACGGCCTTTCACCAGCCAGCGCCGTAAATCGCCGTCGGTAAAGACCCCATCCACCCTCAGTCGTTCGTCGCATATCGCCACCAGACCCAGACCGGTGCGGCTAAGCTCCAGCATGGCGTCCATTACCGTGCCCTGCCGGGCAATCATCGGCAATCGTTCACCGCTGCGCATAAGGTGATGAACCCAATTCAGCAGCCGCGCCCCCAGGCTGCCGCCGGGGTGTGAACGGGCAAACTGTTCGGCGTTGAACCCGCGAAAACGCATCAGCGCCATGGCCAGCGCGTCCCCCATCATCAGGGTATTCACCGCGCTCGAGGTGGGCGCCAGCCCCATGGGGCAGGCTTCCCGCTCTACGCCCACATCCAGCACACAGGCGGCGGCCAGCGCCAGCGGCGAACCGCTATCTCCGGTGATGGCCACCAGGGGGATCGCGCTTTCCGCCAGCAGCGGCAAAATCAGGTCCAGCTCCCGGGCACGGCCGGAGTAAGAGATGAAGACCACCACATCCTGCCCACCGATCATGCCTAAATCGCCGTGCAACGCTTCGGCCGGGTGCACAAAAAACGCCGGCGTACCGGTGCTGGCCAGGGAGGCGGCGATTTTCTTGCCGATATGCCCTGATTTGCCCATGCCGGAAACCACCACCTTGCCCCGGCAAGCCAACAGCAACCGGCAGGCACGCACGATACCGCCGTCCAGGCGATCCCGCATGCGCCGCGCTTCCGCCAGCTCGATATCCAGCGTCTCCCGCGCATAGGACAACAAATCGGCATCGCTGCCCGCCGGCTGTATGACATAGGGCTGCTCATCGTTTTCGCTACCCACCGCCTGCGCCATACGCGACAGATTATCGGCATCGCTGCCCGGCGCTTGAGCCGCACCCGACGAATCATCGTGAACAGCAGCCGCCTGACCGCGGTTTCCTCTGTCTTCACTCATCGGTCTCTCCCACCAACAGGACGTTAATGCCCTTCTCCCGCAATGCCGATAGATAAACCTCATTGATATCACGATCGGTAATCAGTAAATCCACCGCGCTCAATTCGCACACCACATTGGGGCTTTTGCGGCCAAACTTTGACGAGTCCACCAGCAAAATTAATTGCTTGGCCGCCCGGCACATCGCCTGGCTCACCGTATGCACTTCATTGAAGGTGGTGACGCCGGCGACTAAATCGACCCCGTCGGCGCCGATAAAGAGCTTGTCAAAGCTGAAATGTGAAAACGCCGCTTCCGCCAGGCTGCCGTGAAAGGAAGCGGAGTTTTTACGATAAGTTCCCCCGGGCATCAGGATGGTCTGATCGTTATCCAGCTCCACCAGCTCGTTGACAATGGTTAGGCTATTGGTCATCACGGTGATATTATTGAATTGCGCCAGATAAGGCACCATTTGCAGCACGGTGCTGCCGGCATCGAAGATCAGCGAGTCGCCGTCGTTAATCAGACCGGCGGCCCGACGGGCAATCTGCCGCTTTTTAGCGGTATTGATATGGGTTTTGCGATCGATGGGCTGATCGCCCTCTTCCCTGCTTAACACTACCCCGCCGTAGGTTCGGATAACCGAGCCCTCTTCTTCCAGCAAGGTCAAATCTTTGCGAATGGTGGTGCCGGTGGTGGCAAAGCGGCTGGCAAGCTCATCCACCGAGGTCTTACCGTGGCTTTGCAGATGCTCCAGAATCGCCGCATGACGCTGCTTTGGTTTCATAACGATTTTCCCGCCTACATGAGTGAATACTCCCCCACAGACCGTGAAACCGGTTTTGAATATTTCAAATGAAAGGAAGTATCTTTTAAAATGAAAATATCATGTTTTCGGTTTAATCGCTAATAAAAGTGCAGTTTGACATGTCCGATCTTTCGGAAAAATCACATCCGGGTTTAACCGGGATATGTGCAAACCAATTAACGCCGGCAATCGCCGCGGCCGGGCAAACACCGTCAGGCCCCGCAGCATAAAGGCATCACAGACCCGCTCATGCCGATCAAAGGCCAAAGCCAGCACTACCCGCGCCTTGAAACGACCGGCGGAACGGCCCACTCCCACCGTCGCTCCTTGACGGCATAAGGCATCATAAGCCCGATTGAAGCGGTGGATCTGCCAGCCCCCCAGTACAATCTGACCGAGCCAGGCCAGCGCGGCCAGGGTAATCAGCAGGGTGGTCATGTTCATTATCCGTTCTCCGTTGGTCTCCACAAAAGATTCCCGGCCAGGGTCATCAGCAGGGGGCACGTTTGTCATCCATTCTCCATGGGTCCCAACACAAAATCCCCGGCCAGGGAGCTCCGGGAGACCGTAACTCAGAACATCACCTGCCCGCCGGTGATATTAATGGATTGACCGGTGCAGTAACAAGCCTTGTCGCTGGCGTAAAACAGCAGCATATTCAGCACATCCTGATATTCGCAGCCCCTTTTCAGAGGCACCTTGTCGATATAATACTTCTCCACCTGGTCGGGGCGGATGCTGAGTTTTTCGGCGTACTGCGGCAATAACGACTGAAACATCGGCGATTTCAGCAAATTACCCAACATAAGCGAATGCACGGTAATGCCGTATTCCGCCAGATCCAACGCCAGGGACTGGGTCAAGCCCACGCCGCCGAACTTAGCGGCGCTGTAACCCGCGTTATGCTTGCTGCCCACCTTGCCGGATTTGGAGTTTATCTGAATGATTCGACCGGCGATGCCGTCGCGGATCATTAATTTGGTAAATTCCCGTGCGCAAAGGAAGTATCCCACCAGATTCACCTGCAGGGACAAATCGAAATCATCCAGGTTAAACTCCGTGATGGGAGCCGCCTTGGCGATACCGGCGCTATACACCAGCAAGTTTACCTGACTGAATTGCTCATCCACCGCCCGCGCCAGCCGCAGCACGCTCTCTTCGCTGGTGGCGTCGGCCTCAAAGCCCTCCGCCGTCCCGGCCCCGAAATGGGTATTGATTTCCGCCGCCACCTGTCGGGCATGCTGCGCATTCAAATCGGCCACCGCCACCCGGTAACCGGCCTCCGCTAAACCCGCGGATAAAAAGGCCCCCAAGGTCTGACCACCACCAATGACTACCGCAACCTGCTTCATAAACTTCTCCTGCACTCTGTATTCAAGCCAAAATCATTAACGTGCTGCCGACGGGAATATCCGCCGGGGTAAGGCCGGACACATGCACCGTCCCCGGGTACTCCGCCTGTTCGGCGCCGTCGAAACGGATCGTGATATGCCCCAATTCGCGCAGGTTCCGGTCGGCCACCGACCCTACCGCGGTAATGGGGAATCGACTGCCCCCAAGCTGCAGCGTCTCGCCGGGCTGCAAGTCACCCTGGCTATCACCTGGGCGGTGTATAAAACAAAAAGATTCAATATCCTCCGGCGCGCCCTCGCGAAAGGTGATCACCATATCCTCCGCCAGGGAGTCCCGGGCGTAGTCGCCGATGCGGGTAAACGTGGTTTGGTAAATAATATTCATGACGGCTCCTGAACGGCTCAATCAGTGATAGATAAAACCCGATACCGCCCAGGCCAGCAATACCGTGGGCGCGCCGGTAAGAAATCGGCCCACCAGCACCGAAGGCACCCCGACCCGCACCGTATCCTGCTTGGCTTCGGCCAGAGACAGTCCCACCGGAATGAAATCGCAGGCCGCCTGTGCATTAATGGCAAACAGCGCCGGCAGCGCCAGATGCGGGGGGATATGTCCCTGGGCGATTTGCACCCCCACCAGCACGCCGATAACCTGTGCAATCACCGCCCCCGGGCCAAGGAAAGGCGACAGCAGCGGGAAAGAGCAAATCAATGCCAGCGTCACCAACCCGATGGGACTATTGGCCAGGGGCGTCAGGCCGTGGGCAATGAAATCTCCCAGGCCCGAGGCGATGATGATGCCGATCAGCGCTGAAACGAACGCCATGAACGGCAGGATGGTTTTCAACACCGTGTCGATGGTTTCACGTCCGGCCTGGAAAAATACCGCCACCACCGAGCCCATGCCCATGCCGATTTTCGCCAACAGTCCGTCGCTTTGTTCGGTGATTTTTTTACTGGCGTCATACTCTTTACCGGCGAAGGATCGGTTATCTTCAGCCGGCGCCGAACGGTGCTCAGCCTGAACGGCGGCCGCGTCGTCCGGTAACGGCACGGCGGCACAGGACATCGGGTCGTCGCGCAATAATTGAATATTTTTCTCCCGTACCCCCGAGACATAGATATCTTCATGGATAAATTGCGCTAGCGGACCGGAACGGCCGGTGGAATGGATATTCACCGTCGGGATACGGCGTTTGGGATAGATGCCGCAGCGCAGAGTACCGCCGCAGTCAATGACGGCCACGCCAATCTCATCCGCCGGCGGCTCGCCCTCTTTAAAACCGTCTATCGCCGGCCAGCCGGTGAGTTCACTCAACTTGTCCACTATCGCCGGCCGGGTACCGGCGGTGATGTAGACCACTTTTTTGCCCGGTACCGCCTCGATAAGTAAAGGACCGCCCCAGCCGCTTTCGCCTTTCTCTATACGAATAAACTTATTCATCCCATTCTCCTTGCTTCAAAGCCGGACATGCTGATCGAGTTGGATATGCATTTTGCGTTCAAAGACAGTTGTGGTCAGATCGGTAATCCAGCCGCGAAAAAAGTTGGTGAACATACCCACCAGCAAATAGCTCACCGCCAGCGGTCCCAGGGGTAAATTAAGGGTGGTCAGGCCGTTGGCGATACCCAGGTAGACAAAGAGTTCGCCGGGATTGATATGGGGAAACAGGCCGTTCATCGAATGGCAGCTGTAGGACGCGGCGGCATAATAGCTGGGTTTGTATTTCTCAGGCATAAAGCGGCCCAGGCTCAAGGTCATTGGATTGCAAAACACAAAAGTGCCGATAACCGGTAAAAAGAGGTAGCGGGATACGGGATTGCCGGCGCAACGCTGAGCCAGGCGTTCTATTCTGCTTTGGCCGACAAACACGATCAGGGCATTCATGATCACCAGCAGGCTGATCAACAGCGGGAGTATGCCGGTGACCATCCCGACGAACACCGACCCTCCTTTTTGGAACAGGCCGATAAACCACTCGGCTCCATGGGCTATGACATCAAACATATCTTCTCCTTGGTTCACTTAAGCGGAAAACAACAGGATAGCCAGGCGCTATGTTGTTAATTCGATGCTTAAGGTAGCCAAGATGCTCTTTCATTTATCAGATGCACATCACAATTTAAAAGTTTAATCTTTTATTATGAAAGTTTATCTTTATATTTTTTTTCTAAATGAAATTTTTTAGTTTCATTTGAGATGATATTACCCGTTTGTGCGTATCCGATTCCCCCAGGCTGGACAACCCCGGTCAAACGTCATAGCGTGCTTACTTATCCGGCCTTCAACGGCCAAGACCGTTGCCGCCGGTTCAATTTTCGCAAGGATCCCGGCGGGCAGGTTACCTTCAACGCCATGGGTCATATGCCGTACGGATAATTTATGATGTCAGACCATCGCTTAGGCCACCCTCGGCCGCATCCTCCGCTGGTGGGGGTCACTCTGGGCCTGTTACTGGTTTTCATTGCCGCCAACGCCCCGGTGCCGCTCTATATCCTCTGGCAACGGCAAATGAGTTTCCCTACCTCCGGGATCAGTTATATTTTCATCTGCTATAACCTTGGCGTGTTGTTATCGCTGCTGGTTGCCGGCCGGCTGTCGGATATCCATGGCCGGCGCGCGGTGCTGACGCCGGCGCTGTTGGTGGCCATCGCCGCCTGCGTCTGTTTTGCCTTTGCGCAGAACATGCTGTGGCTTATGGCCGGGCGGCTATTAATCGGCTTTGCCAGCGGCGCCTTCGCCAGCGCCGGCACCGCCGCGGTGATTGAAGCGGGGGTGCGGCGCGGCTATCGATTCGCCCCGCTGGTGGCCAGCTTTACCACGGTGATGGCGTTTGGCGTCGGTCCCTTGCTGTCCGGCGCTTTTGCCCAATTCGCCCCGCTGCCCACCCGTTTGATTTTCCTGCTGCTGATCCCCTGTCTGGCGGCGGTGTCGTTATCGGTATTACGCATCCCGCCGCCGGAACCGGTCACCGGCGCCAGGAGAAAATCCTGGTTCCAACTGCCCCGCCTGCCTGAGCACAATCGGGGCATTATTCTGCTGGCCATCATGATATTTTCCGGTCCCTTTGCCCTGTCGGCGCTGTTTATCTCCCTCGGACCAAGCCTGCTGGCCGGATTGCTGCACAATGACAGCCGTCTGCTGGCGGGCGCCTGCGCCTTTGTGGTGTTCGGCGCCGGGGCCATGGCTCAGCTCACCCTGCGCCGCTGGCGACTGTTCACCACGCTTCTTGCAAGCCAGCTGCTCGGCCTGCTGGCGGTGGTGCTGGTGGTAAGCGCCGAATATAACGCCTCCATCGGCCTGCTGCTGGCCGCCGCTCTGAGCGCCGGTTTCGCTCAAAGCCTGTCGCAATTCGCCGGTATCACGCTTATCAAGCAATACGCGCCGCCGGACGAGCTTGCTGGGGTCACCGGCACATTTTTTTTCGGCGGCTATATCACCGCCGGGGTAACCGTCGGCGTCATGGGCGTTGCCGCCAGTACCTGGGGATTACAAATCGGCAGTGAACTGTTTGTTGTGCTGTGCACACTGGTGATATTCGTCGCCCTGGCGGGCGCATTCAAGGTCATGAGAAAACCCATAACGGCCTGAGACCCTAAGTAAATGGGGTGATAATAGTCTGAAAATTTAGCCTGAAGAGTCCCTGTTTTAGCAAGCGGAACGCAAAGGGCGCTGAGCTGAGCACTATCTCACCTTCCTAATTCAGTCATTCCATGCAAAACTGATTTTAGTAACTGATCATGCTAACTAATTACACCGCGCCAGGTTTCTCGCTATCTTCTGAAAAAATTGAAAAAACCAGCGCAAATCCAGTGATCAATCATGCCGCGCCGTGAGCGGAGCGAATAGTAAGGCTTAGCGGATGAGTTGCAAAATTCTTTTTTTTATGGCGCCATCATGAAGACATTCAGCATCAGGGTATTATTGGTTGAAGACGATGAATCTATGCGTTCGGAATTCGAGTCGATGGTAACGACCCACCCTAATCTCAGTTTGGTGGGCAGTGTGGCTACCCTGACCGAAGCCAGAGCCTTGTTGCGGCACACCGTTCCCGATGTCGCTATCATTGACCTCGGCCTGCACGACGGCGACGGTATCGAACTGATCAAAACGCTACAACAGCAAATCTATCCCACCGCGGTACTGGTGGCCACCATATTCGGCGATGAGGCCCACGTAATACGGGCCATTGAGGCCGGCGCGCGGGGCTATCTGCTCAAAGATACCTCCATCGAGGATTTCGCCCGGGCGGTGGAGCTGGTGCACGCCGGCGGCGCACCCTTGTCGCCTCAGATTGCCCGCTATCTGCTTAAACGTTTCGAACCCGCCGAAAAGTCCGCTGCCCCGGCGGGGCCGGATAGTCTCACCCTGCGGGAAATGGATATCCTCAAACATATTTCCCAGGGTTTCTCCGTGGCGGAGTCAGCGCGCATGCTGAGTCTGTCGAGCCATACCGTGGCAACGCATATCAAGAATATCTACAGCAAATTAGCCGTCCATAACCGGGTAGAGGCGATCATCCAGGCCAGGAACAAAGGCCTGATATAATGAGGGGGGCCACACTGAAAAAACCGGTGCCCCTTTTTATCCTCGGTATTCTGTTTACGCTGTTCTGGCTGATGCCGAAGGCGTCAGGCGCGGTGCAGTTGCTGCCCCATGAAATTAACCGGTTGGATCGGGCTGAACTTATCGTCGGCACGATACGCCAACCGCAACAGCCGCCGCTGCAACCGGGCATCCAAGTCTCATTACCGGATAACTGGCGTATTCGCGACCCTCAATTCAGCGGCATCGTCTGGTATCGTCTGCATTTTAATCTGGCCCGACCGCCTGAATGGCCTTTGGGCCTGTATCTGCCGCATCTTTCCGTCGCCGGCGAGATCTGGCTTAACGGCTCGCTGCTCAATCCCGGCGTACGCTTCGGCTCTCCCGGCGGGAAACAGGTGCGGGCGATGAACGACCGACCGGTTTTTATCGTGCTCCCCGCCGGTTTATTCCGGCCCGGGGATAACGTACTGGCCGTCAGGCTGTTGGGGGACAGCTCGGTACGCAGCGGCCTGTCCGCCATCACCTTAGGCCCGGCCATGCGTCTGCATCGCATCTACTTTCAACGCTACCTGCTGCAGGTGGTTACCCCCTATGTTCTGCTTATACTGGTGGCCGGATCGCTGTGTTTTTTGCTGGCGTACACCTGGCAACAGCGGCGGCTTTTTATCATTCAATTTGCCCTGGTGGTCTCGGTGGCCACCCTGCTGAGTTATATCCTGGACATGAGACTATCCCTGGGCGCTCAGCAGGCCCTGCGGACGATAACCACCACTATCATGTATTGGGCCTTATGCGTGGCGGGCTACCGGCTTGCCGACATCCGGCTGCGCGGGTTTCTCCCGCTGCTGCATGGCCTGACGGCCGTCACCCTGGCGTTTGTCCTGGTTGTCCTGCTGCTCGGCGAGGCAACGGACCGCATTTGGCTCGTCACCTGGCCCCATGTGCTGATTCGCCTGGTGCCCATCGGCCTGCTTATCTTTCGCGGCTGGCAAAGCCGCGGGGTTAAATTCATCGCCCTGGGGCTGACTGCGCTTTTCTGGAACGCCACCGTTGCGCAATCCTACTTTATCATTATGGATTGGCTGCCCTGGGACAGTTGCCGCTTAAGCATCGCCGGCGCGCTGCCGTTCTGTCTGGTCATGATCTTTTATTTCGCCGAACGCTTTATTGCCAGCCGCGAGGGGAGCCGCCGCGAACAGCGGGCGGCGATTATCGCCGAGCGCATGCGCATCCTGCAGGACATGCACGACGGCATGGGCGCGCAATTGATCACCGCGCTGCGTCTGGCGCGGCGTGAAGACGCCGACCGGGAGGATCTGGCCCGTCATATTGAAGAATCACTCCAGGATCTCCGATTGATTATCGACTCGCTGGATATGACCGAGCACGACCTGTTGCCGTTATTGGGCAATCTGCGCTTTCGTTTGGAACCGCGCCTGCAAGCGCTGGGTATCCGACTGGCATGGGATGTCTCGCCCATACCTCCCCTCGCCTATCTGACGCCGGAATCTGCGCTGTCAGTGCTGCGCATCGTACAGGAAGCGGTCAATAACGCCTTGCAGCATGCTCAACCGACGCTTATCACCATTTCCGTGCAACCCCGGGACAACACCGTCATCATCCGGGTGGCTGACAACGGCCATGGAGTCATACCGGAGGACCGGCGTCCGGGCTCTCGGGGTCTTAACGGCATGCAGACCAGAGCCGACAAACTGGGGGTCCGTTTGTTTATCCGGGGGGGGTCGCAAGGCACCGAGGTTGCGTTGTTCCTGCCTTTATTGGCACAGGGCTTGTCAAGGCAAAAATGAGAATGCGAATACCTTGAACAGGGTATGCGTTGGCGGTATAAAATGCGTAAGCTTCGCATCATTGACGTTTTTGCTTCCCTTTTTGGGATCTCGGCAATGCCAATCTGTCATTGGGGATTGGTGGTACAACAATAGACACTACACACAGCATAGTAACAACCGCTCTTTATTTAACTAGGTGATAAAATGCAAATCATTTTACCGGTTATTGGATTAGTCTTGCTGGTTGCATTAATGGTTTTTTCATTATTAATGCATCATAGGAATAAAAACAAAACAAGATTACCTAATAGATATACCGAATTAAGAAATAAAAAAAGAACGCGGCTGTTTCATTGATTACCCGAATTTAGCTCAGGGTTATTGATTGTACAGCTGTTAACCATTACGCTTTTTTTCGGCCATCGGCCTGCCTTCGTGCAGGCCTTTTGCCATGTGCCGCAAAAGCCGGATATCGGCGCCGCCGGCACCACTCCCACCCATCACGCCGCCCCCACGCCGACAGCGACAAGAAATGCTTTGCTCGACAGGGTGGCGTTCCTGCGCCAGTTTCCTTAAGATGAACCTGGCGGCCGGATAACGGCAACATCCGATCTGCAAAAAAGTTTGACCCGCATGGCTTCAGAGGCTACGCAATGCCGGACGATTGAACATTTTGCTGTACATATTTCTTATAGGGCTCACATTAATGGAAACGATTCTCAGGCACCTCCCCGTCAACCAACGCGTCGGTATCGCCTTCTCCGGCGGTCTGGATACCAGTGCCGCGCTGCTCTGGATGCGTAAAAAGGGGGCAGTGCCTTATGCCTATACCGCCAATCTCGGGCAGCCGGATGAAGATGACTACGATGCCATTCCCCGCAAGGCGCTGGCGTATGGCGCGGAAAAGGCCCGGCTGATCGATTGCCGGGCGCAGCTGGTGGCGGAAGGTATCGCCGCCCTGCAGTGCGGCGCTTTCCACAACTCCACCGCCGGTGTGACCTACTTCAACACCACGCCGCTGGGCCGCGCCGTGACCGGCACCATGCTGGTGGCCGCCATGAAAGAAGACGGCGTCAACATCTGGGGCGATGGCAGCACTTATAAAGGCAATGATATCGAGCGGTTTTATCGCTACGGCCTGCTGACCAACGCCGAGTTGAAAATTTACAAACCCTGGCTCGATACCGATTTCATTGATGAACTGGGGGGGCGGCAGGAAATGTCCGAATTCATGACCCAGGCCGGTTTTGATTACAAAATGTCGGCGGAAAAAGCCTATTCCACCGATTCCAATATCCTGGGCGCCACCCACGAAGCGAAAGAACTCGAGTTCCTCAATTCCAGCGTTAAAATCGTCAACCCGATTATGGGCGTAAAATTCTGGGATGATTCGGTACGGGTCCCCGCCGAGGAAGTGACGCTGCGTTTCGAACGCGGCCTGCCGGTGTCCATCAACGGTGTGAGCTTCGCCAACCAGGTTGAATTGATGCTGGAAGCGAACCGGGTCGGCGGACGCCACGGGCTGGGCATGAGCGATCAAATTGAAAACCGCATTATCGAAGCTAAAAGCCGCGGCATTTATGAAGCCCCCGGCATGGCATTGCTGCATATCGCTTACGAACGCCTGGTCACCGGAATCCACAACGAGGACACCATTGCACAATACCATGCCAATGGCCGCCAATTGGGCCGCTTGTTATACCAGGGCCGCTGGTTCGATCCGCAGGCTCTGATGCTGCGCGACTCGTCTCAACGCTGGATTGCCAGTGAAATCACCGGCGAGGTGACGCTGGAGCTGCGCCGCGGCAACGATTATTCCATTCTCAATACCGTATCGGACAACCTAACCTATATGCCGCAACGCCTGACCATGGAAAAAGGCGATTCGGTATTCTCGCCGGAAGACCGCATCGGCCAGTTGACCATGCGTAATCTGGATATTGCCGATACGCGGGAAAAGTTAATCAACTACATGAGTACCGGCTTGCTTTCAGCCGCCGACGACACCGGCTTGCCCCGGCTGGACGATAAAAACGGCAAATAGGACATGATTTTTACTGATAACCGGCGCGGCATTATCAGCGTCGGTTATCAGCCGCCGTTGGCAATACCCGCTTCTCCCCCCCTTTATCCTATGAAAAATAAACGTTGTATTCACATTTCACTTATAAAGTCCCCTCTACTGAGAAAATAATTGACGTCGATAAATATCTTTTTAAGAATCCATGTCTATGGTGAAAAAGGGATAAGTCATGTCGAAAATAATTTTCCAGCTAAACTTTTGTAATTACAAAGAACCAACAATTGAAAAAAACAGATATTCTCTGACAAATAATAATCCTATTAATAAATCGACTCGCTTCTATAATGTATTAAAGGTGCCTGGAAATCCCTCTGCAAGGAGATCCAAACCCATTGTTCCATGGAGTCCTTCACAAGGGTCTATAGCGGAGTGGAAGGCAACATCAGGTATGGGTCGGGTGTCGGAAAATTTAAATAACGCCTGCAATCTTGACAATTGCCCGCAAAAAAAGCCCACCTGTTTAATCGGCGGGGATTTTGTCGCGTCAGGCATAGCCGATAATAAAGTTTGCAATAAAGTCATTAATTCCGATTTAAATAGTTTCGAAAATGCAGGTCAATTTAATGATACGGATCGGCATGTTAAAAATGACATTCACAGACCCTCCGGGATTAAGGTGCTCTCGGAAATGCCGCCTGTACCTGACCATCGCGATGCTGATTATACCCAGCACTTCAATATTGCTTCTTCAATAAATCTTGCGAAAAATAGTCCTGTTACGGCTTTAAATAATTTTGACTCTCAGGCGCAGAAACCTCTTTTCTCCACGGTATTACCCGTTACCAACAGTGGCAACGTTGATTCAATCGCCCCGGCCACGAACCGCACGGGTTGCCAAACGCAGCATCTTTCCGAGCAAAACGCCGCCAGCAAGGGGGTAAATGTGGCCGACTCACGCAACGATGCCTCTGGAACGGAAGAAGGGTTCGACCATTGCGATGGTGCCAGTGTATCAGACGTCGCAGATCGCATTTCCGAAAATAAAAATAAAGCGGCAAAACCCTCCGGGAATATCACCACCGCCAACGTGCCGCCCCCGCCAGGTTATGGCAAGGCCGATTATTCCAATGAGCTGAAAAAGTATATCCCCGACACGCTGATACCCATTGTCAACCAGCAAGGCAAAGCACCGCTATGGCTGCGGCCGCTGGCCGCCATCGCCTCATGGTTTGGTTATTACGGTGTCGGGCAAACCAATTGCCTGTCCTGCGCCGCCTCGGTCGCGGACACCCTGAAGCAAGGAAAATTGTATCAAGCCTTCCCGACCCAGCGTGGCGGCAAACCCAGTGATTTTAACACACTGCAAGAAACTATCGACGACGGCAAGGTCTCGCTGATGGACTCGGTGGTTCGGTTGGCTTCCCACCTGGCAAACTCCGGCGATCTTAACATCGTGCTGACCATCAAACGGCCCCCGTCGCTTTGGCGTAATATGTTCCGCTGGGTGGACGGCCATGCCTGCAATATCATTAAAGCCGGCAATAATATATTTTTAGTGGATGGGCAGAAAAAAGTTCACACTTTGTGCAACCTAAGCGCAGATCACGAGCTGTCAACCGAACAGGCAGACGCGTTAATCGCCAAGCTGGCAGCCAGGATAACGCCCGAACTTAAACGCTTTGTCGGTGCCGTGGATTCGACCGACAGTGCCTGCCTGACCCTTTACAATGTCGGTTGGTGAACGCCAACGCCATTACTGGCAACGTTCAAAAAGATTCCCCGGCGCTCTTCCGGTGCTCTTATGATGAAAAGCAAATAGTCTTGCAAGACAGAAGATGATAAGTATTATCATTTATATCCGTCCTTTTCACGAGTATCTCGGGATGAACAATGCGGGACTTCCACCCTCGATAAAAACCGATTGCTGCATCGTCGGCGGCGGCCCGGCCGGGTTAATGCTGGGCTATTTACTGGCCAGGGCCGGCGTCAACGTCACGGTGTTGGAGAAACACGCCGATTTTTTACGGGATTTCCGCGGCGATACCATTCATCCCTCGACCCTGGAAATCATGTATCACCTCGGCCTGCTGGAGGACTTTCTTCGCCTGCCCCACCAGCGGGTGGAAAGATTGAGAGGGGAATTTCACGGTGAATCCATCACCCTGGCGGATTTTTCCCGTCTGCCCACCCGCTGCAAATTCATGGCGTTTATGCCGCAGTGGGATTTTTTAAATTTTCTGGCGCGGCGGGCGGTAAAACTGCCGGGATTTACCCTGCGGCAGTCCACCTGTGCACGGCAATTATGGATGGAGGACGGCTTTGTCCGCGGAGTCATATGCCAGGGTCCCGACGGTGAAACGCTGCGGATCCGGGCCAAACTGGTGGTGGGCACCGACGGACGGCAGTCTATGGTGCGCCAGGACGCCGGCCTTCCCCGCCGTGAATTCGGATCGCCACGCGATGTGGTCTGGATTCGGGTAGAGAAAGCGCTCGGAGACCCCGAGACGGACAGCGGCCACGGCGGACCAAAAAAGAATTTTATCATGCTGGATCGGGGAGAATACTGGCAGTGCGGATACAGCATCGCCAAAGGGAGCTTCGGGATCCTGCGTCAGGCGGGACTGGAGCCTTTTTTACAGCAGGTCGCGCAGGTATCTCCTTTTGACGTTTCTCGCCTGTCACGGGCTGTGAACCAATGGCATCAGTTAAAACTGCTGGAAATCCGTATCGACCGACTGGACCGCTGGGCCGCTCCCGGCGTACTGTGCATTGGCGACGCCGCTCACGCCATGTCACCCATCGGCGGGGTCGGCGTCAATCTGGCCATTCAGGACGCGGTGGCGGCGGCGAATATCCTCACAGGACCGCTGTTGAAAGGAAAAGTCAGCCTGCGGCAGCTGGCTCGGGTGCAGCGACGCAGGCATCTGCCCACCCTGTTCACGCAGAAACTGCAATTGATGATGACCGGTAGCGCCGATAAACCGCAAAATCCGCCCCGCACACCCTCGGCCATGGAGAAATGGCTGCGCCGTCAATCCTGGTTGCCGCATATCGCCGGGCGCATCATCGGCCTGGGATTTCGCCGCGAGATACCGAGGTTATCCCTACGCCAACAATCCCGCTGACGCACGAACAGGCCATCATCCGCTCGCCAATACTTTCACCGGCGTACAACGAGCCCATCCGAACGCAACGAATCCGTCGCAGAACGAGGGGCCATCCAATGAATCCGCCGCTGAACGAGGGGCCATCCGAACGCAATGAATCCGCCGCTGAACGACGATGCGCATCACGGCCGCCGTCGGTCGATTCCCTAGGTTTACTCTGTACCCATACCCGGCACCGGGGACAGCACAGGCTGCCCGGCGAAATAACGGGACAGGTTCTCCAGCACCCGCTGGAACATGGCCGCCAGTGCTTCCGGCGAACGCGCCGCCACATGGGGCGTCAGAATAACGTTATCCAGCTGCAGGAGAGCCTGCGGCACCTTCGGCTCGCCTTCCAGCACATCCAGCGCGGCGCCGGCGATGGCTTGCTGCCGCAGGCTCTCAATCAGCGCATCGGTATCCACTACGCTGCCCCGTGAAATGTTTATTAAAAACCCCTCCGGACCCAGTGACGCCAGTACCTGTGCGTTGATAAGATGCCGCGTCTGCGCGCCGCCGGGGGTGGCCACCACCAGGAAATCCGCCCATTTCGCCAGTTCTTCCACCGTGCGGCAGTAAAGCAGATCGCTGTCAACCCGTGGCCGCCGATTATGGTAGGCCACCTGCATGCCGAATCCCGCGGAGCAGCGTTCGGCGATTTTTTTGCCGATATTACCCAAACCCAGGATACCCAGGCGCTTGCCGGTAAGCTGCGGTCGGATCTGGCGCAACTGTTGCCATTGCCCTCCCCGCACCGCCCGATCGAGACTGACGACATTGCGGGCGATGGCGGCGATGAGCGCCACCCCGTGATCCGCCACCGAGGTATCGTTGGTGCCGGCGCCGTTGGTCACCATAATGCCTCTGGCGCGGGCGGCATCGAGATCAACCTTTTCGTATCCCACCCCCTGGCAGCAGATAATCCGCAGGTTAGGAAACGCGGCCATATCCTCGGCCCGCAGACCGATGGAGCCGATGGTCAGCAGCGCCTGAATCTCGTCGGCATCCCCCTCGGGCAAAATCGGACTGCGATCGTTTTCCCGCAGGGCCGGACGCAGAACAAAACCGGCCCGTTCAAAACCGGCGCGAAAAGGCGGGGCAATATCCACATGCAGTAACAAAGCGATAGGCATTTTTATCAGCATTTTCCGTATAGAGGTGAAGCAAACATAACCTGAACAGACGACTTTTAGAAATATGGTTATGCTATTTGATTATACTTCCATACACTTTGCTACAGTTTTATCGTTCTTTTGAACCTTTCCACCGGCCTGCCTGCGGTCAAGGGATGGGCTAAACGTTATTCGGATTAATGTTAACGAAGCCGGAGCGCGCCAAGGCATAGGGCAAAATGGACGTGACGTCGGGGTGTGTAGGGTAACAGAGAGGCAAGCACGGTATTTTCACAACGAATCGCCGGCGCTAAAAAGCGCCGGCGATTGCCCACTGATTTCATCATTTAATGCTGCCGAAGTTTATCGACATTATTTATCGGTGTCTTTTACCTATAGAGATCCGCGTTGCCTATCCAGTCGCTGGATTTACCGGGATTGGCCACCTCGATCACCCGGAAATAGGGCGCGTTCTGTTCAGCGGCTTTACGGGCCAACGCATGTACCACATCGTCGGGAGAACCCTCCAAGCCCGAAACGGATATGCGTCCAATCTCCTGATGGCTTGCGGCCTCGGTGGAGTTTAACTCTTGGGATGCCAGTGCGGTAAAGGACACTGTGCCAACGATTGCTGTTAAAAAATAGGGTAATATTTTCATGGTTATTCTCCAACTAATACACTGCATATAATAGCTATGTCATTACCCCTTCCCCTCGCGTAATAATCAATTTTCACGGGTGCGGAGGAAACGTAGCGGTTAGGTTAATAATTAGCTTAAAATCTGTAGTATAATAGCCTGCCTGTGTAACCGGCTTTATCAACAGAAATAGATAAATGGAATTGATGTATTTCTAAAACGTTTTATCCGCTCTATGAACTGCAACCGATGTTAAAAACCGACAGACAAAATCGGCATATCCCATTTATAGAACCGAACTTTTTTAGCAAAAAATTGCTGTTTTTTAACCGATCAATCCATATATCATTTCTATCAGACATGCGGGGTGACAGAATGAAAGATAAAATACAATAAGTCGCTATTTATTTACATTCTTACGATTTTAAAAATAATTTTAGTTAAAATGACATAGTATTTTATCGGCCGAACCAATCCGCATCCTATAGGATTATTATTATCCAATGTACAGTAATTTTGCAAATTTAAACTATCTTTGGAACACTCACTGTAACATTTTATCATCAACATCCATGATTGAAGATGCGGCCAAAACAATCGATACTGACGTCTACCCGGTCAGGATATGGCACGGGATAAAAAAACCGACCTAAGGGGATGGAGAAATGAACACTGAATTACTGCTGCGTATTGCCCTGGCCGGCGCACTGGGAGCGTTAATCGGCGTGGAGCGACAGCTGAGGGCCAAAGAAGCGGGCTTGCGCACCCATATATTGGTCTGTATCGGCAGTACGATGTTTATGATCGTGTCTAAATATGGTTTTGGCGATATTCTGGCGGAGCATAATATTGCCCTCGACCCCAGCCGGATCTCCGCCCAGGTGGTCAGCGGCATCGGGTTCCTCGGCGCCGGAACCATCATGCTGAATAAGCAATTCGTCAGGGGCCTCACCACGGCGGCGGGTCTGTGGGTCACGGCGGCAATCGGCTTGATTGTCGGCAGCGGCATGTATGCCATCGGCATATTCGGCACCATCATGACGCTGCTGGTGTTGGAAGGTATCCGACAGATAAGTGCCCGCCTGATGGGGCACCGTTATCTGCTGATGATCTCATTAACGCCCGGCAGTATGGATACGGCCATGCAAACGCTGCGTAAACTTCGCGTCCGGGTGGTGCGCTCAAGCGTTACCCGCAATGAAAATGAAAATAAGGACTGCAAATTATCCATGGAAATCATGCTGCATGCCAAATACAAACCCAACGATATTTACAGCCAGCTCTTGGCCATCGATGGCGTGCATAAAATAGATATTCGCTAGCGGGCAAGACAGCATAACGCCGAGCCCAGCCCAATGCTGGGCTATATGCCGGGCTATGCGTTGACAATCAATGCATGCCCACCGGCAATCGGCGCAACGGCGTTTTGTGAGTTTTGCACTAATCTGTAAAGGAGTGATAGCATATTTTTATTAATAGTTGCAGCCATTACATTATTGCTTTCAGATTACTCATCCAGCCATTCCTTAGCATTTTTACTCATATTTTTCCGAAGGGGAAAATACCGTCTGTTTCCGCGAGAAATCATCCATCAGCCAGAATGCCGTCTTTTCCCGGAGTATGCCTGGCAAACATCCGTTGGCAGAGCGGCTAATGCCGCCGATGTCGGCCATACCAGTTGGTTTTTGATAACCAATACTTTTACCCTCGGATAAATGATTATCTGTGACGGCGGTTTAAGTCAGGGGATAATAACCGTTAGAGATTATTCAGCATAACCTCGTGCTTCCACTTCATGCCCGCAAAGATGCAAGAGATAATATTGGCTAATATATTTCGTGTAAAATCGCCCATCCCACATCGAATTGGGACGGGGACGGAAATGAGATTTATTGCACCTCCATCGGCCGGGTGGACGACGCTTGGTTAGCATCGAGTCCCTATGTCCGGTTTTTCCTGTACGCCATGATCGAGCTAAACCCTGAACATGCTCAAGATCGAAGAGGACAGCGTTTAATCATCTGATTTTTGCGGTGATTTTTGGTTCTTCAAAAAATAGGAATGACAATGTGGACATATCATGACTTTGTCTTTCGATATTTTATTGTAATCTTGTTTAGAGGATTGGTGACAAATAGGGCATTCGATATTTGTCGGCATTTTTTGAATTTTTTGAAGCACATCAGAGAAGAATGACATCGTATTCAGCCTATTCGGTGCATAGGCCTTATTGTACCACGGATGAGGCCGCTTTCCGTGAAGTTAAACAAATTTAAATTAAAAATTCAATAGCGCCAACGCGCCTACGGGCCGCCTGAGCGGATAGTCAAACAGAGTCGGGTAAGCTTGTGGGCCGCGTATCCCCCTATGTGTCCCGGCCATTGTGGCGTCACCGCGTGAACTCTTTATCACTGATGCTGAACTACTTATTGCCTCCGGGTGAAAACCTCAGTTAAGCAAATATGACGAGATCATCCTAGAACATTAAGATAAAGACCCATTTGATTGCAGACAGTCTCAACGCCATTGCAATTTAAATATTTGTACTTATGTAATTGATTTTACACAAAAAATATCTCAGAACGATAATCGTTTGAAAAATCGAGTACCTTATAACCTCTTCTATTATCAGTTTGCACAGTATAGGTGCCTGACTTCCATTGAAAACACGTTGCCGGACAGACATCAATTATACATTTATTATGTTTTGTGGTGAAAAGGGTATGGGCATGGCCACAGACGAGACTCTTAATTTCACTTCGGCTCTCAAGAAGATCTAACACGCTTTCACCGTTTGATAACATACAGCTGTCAACCAGGGGTATGCCGACTGAAATAGGATGGTGGTGCATAAATAACCCGATTTTTTTGTTCTTCGCTGTCGCGATTTTATCTGCAATTGCCCTTTTCTCATCAGAGGATAGAAAGCCGCTATCCTTGCCTTGCTGGACAGTATCCACCTTGATAAACACCCAATCTCCGCAAGTAAATGCGTTGGTTTCAATAACAAGCAAGGATCTGCTAAAAATCGATTCCATACAGTCCTTCTTGTCATGATTACCCGCCAAAAAATAAATAGGCAGATTAAACCTTTCAACCTGGCTTAATGCAAGTGCATATGATTCAACAGTTCTATCTTCCGAGATATCACCCGTGATGAAAATCGCATCTGCCTTCAAATTCACATTTCGAAGAATTGCGTTTATGACTGTTCTTAAACATTCATAGGTACAATAACCATGCATTGTTTTTTCCGGATCTGAAAAAAGATGAAAGTCAGTCAATTGAATAAACTTCATTTTTTTCTCCTCTGAACTTTTTTTCTATCAAGATAGTCCTTTATTACTGCAAAAACCGCTAAAGATTCGATTAATTATCACAATCAAAGCGGTCGATTTTTTGATTTTCATCACAGCGACCCCATCGGCGTTTCAAAAAAACCGTACTGTCCATAATTCGAATTTATATTAATCAATCTCTGATAGTT
The DNA here is from genome assembly GCF_018449575.1 of Sodalis sp. dw_96. Classification (GTDB taxonomy): domain Bacteria; phylum Pseudomonadota; class Gammaproteobacteria; order Enterobacterales; family Enterobacteriaceae; genus Acerihabitans. The sequence goes on from NZ_JAAVUT010000008.1 coordinate 240,586, forward strand.
GATAATAAAAATAATTCATCTACAATTTTCTTGATATATTCTCGTGCAGAAATGTTTTTATCAAAAATAAACGCATATCCTAATATATTTCTTGGTTAAACTTTCCGTCCCCATTCTTGATGACTATAAAATCAGTTTACCTTGGCTGGTTAACATTGACGAGGGAAATCAACCGTTCAACGGTGTTTTATTTAACATACTTAAGCAGCAATATCTTTAGCTTGCTATTTGAATCATATTCGTCCGTAGGGGTGAATACCGTCAGTTTCTGCGCTGAGCCATCCGTCAGGGCAAAGGTGGTAAATTCAAAGGCCATTTTCCCCTGCGTGGGGTGATCGATATTTTTGATATTCGTACTGTTGGATAACACCCGGTGTTCCGGCCACCACAAGCGGAATTCTTCACTGATATTAATGAGCTTATCTATCAACTCGCCGAAACCGTCGTCATCGGCGTATTCCGCGCTTTCATTGCGGAATACGCCCAATGCGGTCCGGGCCAGCGCCTCCCAATCGCATAGCAGCCGGCGGTGTTGCCGGCTGGCGAAGAGCTGATACATCAGATTTCTCTCTGCAGATTTCATGGCGGCATAATCACCGAAAACCGCGACCGCGGCATGATTCCAGGCCAGGATGTCCCAGCGGTATCCGGTCAAATAAGCCGGCTGTCCATCAAGGCTATCCAGCATCCTCTGGAGTGAAGGATTCACCTTTTGGTCCATGAGTCTTGGCAAGGACGCCGAACGGCCGCTCAGGATAAATAAATGCCGGCGCTCGGTTTCATCGAGCCGCAGGGCATCGGCAATGGCATCCAGCACGTCCTCTGAGGCCCTGACATCTCTGCCCTGCTCAAGCCAGGTGTACCAGGTGATCCCGACATTGGCCAGCAGGGCCACCTCTTCCCGGCGCAGTCCCGGCGTGCGTCTTCTGGAACCAAAGGGCAGTCCGGCCTTTTCGGGTGTCAGCGCTTCACGCCGGGTACGTAGGAAATGCCCGAGGGTCCGGCGTTTTTCAGAAAGTCGTCTGGTGCTGATATCAAGCTCATTCATAGCAGTTTTTATACCCGTATATTTTCAGAACTGTTTCCGTTCCCGTCCCGGCTTTATTGTCTTCCTGAAATGAATGTAGAGGGAGGAATGATGGATGACAAGATATTTGAATATCCAGAATCTACCCCCTTTTATCGTAAATAATCCGGGAGGGAATATGTCGGAATCATCTTGCAAATTAACGTGCAAATCAATCGATAGTGTATTAATCGTCGGGGGTTCATCCGGTATCGGTCTGGCCACCGCCCTGATTCTGGCGCAAGCAGGCGCATCGGTGATAATCGCCGGACGCAATAAGGAAAAATTACAGCTTGCCGTACAGGCCTTACCCGCGGGCGTGAAGACTTTGGTGATGGATGCGTCGCAAAAGGCGTCTGTGACAGAGGCGTTCGAACAGGCGGGAGAGATCGACCACCTGGTGCTTGCATCCGGCAGCGGTCGCGGGGTGGGAAATTTTCCCACGCTCAATGTTGAGGATGTCAGGCTGGGGTTCGAGGAAAAGGTGTTCCCGCACTTTGTCTGCGCCCAGGCAATACTCCCCTATCTGAGTGAAAAAGGAGGTATTACCTTTGTCTCGGCGGTATCCGCGCGGGCGTCAATGCCGGGAACCAGCGGTATTGCGGCAGCCAATGCCGCCATTGCCGCCTGGGTACCGATTCTCGCGCGGGAACTGGCTCCCCGCCGGGTCAATGCCGTGGCGCCAGGCGTTATCGACACCCCCTGGTGGGACTTTTTATCCGAAGAGCAGAAAAACCGTCTTTTTACCGAGTATGCGCAGCTAACACCCGTTGGCAGAGTGGGAGAGGCAGCCGATATCGCCGGCGCTATTTACTTTCTGATAACCAATACATTTATCAACGGGCAAATGGTTATCTGTGACGGCGGCTTGAGTCTGGGTATGAATGCCGCCTGAGGTTAATCATCACAATGCGGGTTCCGGCTTCGGGACCCGCAAAAAGTCGAACAACACTGCGCATTGAGAGTATCCGAGTAAAAACCACCCATCCTACTTAAGCCGATTTGCAGTATAATGGTTACAGGACGACGGTGGTTTAGACTCTGACGCAATTCCTTTTTAACATTCATGTCCCATGTAATGCCATAACCTTACACGTTTCAGCCTAAGCGCCCTATCCTCGTCCCCTGAACCGCGCCACCGGGTTCTTTGACTCAACCTGGCGTAATGCCGTCCCCCGTGGTAAGGAGTGCGAGTGTTTAAACCCCATGTCACCGTCGCTTGCGTGGTACAGGCGGAAAATCATTTTCTGATTGTCGAGGAAACGATACACGGCAATCCCCGTTGGAATCAGCCGGCAGGACATCTGGAAGCGGATGAAACAGTGGTGCAGGCGGCGGCGAGGGAGTTATGGGAGGAGGCGGGTATCCATGCGCAGCCCCAAACGTTGTTACGCATCCATCAATGGATGGCGCCGGATAAAACCCCCTTTATACGCTTTCTGTTTGCCATAGAGTTGCCTAAACGGATTACCGCCATTCCCCGGGACGACGATATCGACCGCTGTTTGTGGCTTGAAGCGGATGAAATTTTGTCCTCGCACCAGCTGCGCTCCCCCCTGGTGGCGGAAAGTATCCTTTGTTATCAGCAGGGTGTGCGTTACCCGTTGGATATCCTCCACGCTTTCCAATGGCCTCTCCCGCTATAATCATCTCACCTTCCGCCGGCAACAACCGACACTGAGGTGGCGGGGCAATGCCCGGTCGTGATAAAATCCGGCGTTTATCAGCAATAATGCGCCCTTGGCGGCGCGTTTCCCGGTCGTGAGAAATCCATGTCAGAAAACAGCCAGCTCAAAGTGATCGTCGGCATGTCCGGCGGCGTCGATTCATCTGTCTCCGCTTATCTGCTGCAACAGCAGGGCTATCAGGTGGAGGGGCTGTTTATGAAAAATTGGGAGGAGGACGACAATGAGGAATATTGCACCGCCGCCGCCGACCTGGCCGACGCGCAGGCGGTATGCGATAAATTGGGCATTCCGCTGCATACGGTAAACTTCGCCGCCGAATATTGGGATAATGTGTTTGAATTGTTTCTGGCGGAATACAAGGCGGGTCGTACGCCTAATCCCGATGTGCTTTGCAACAAAGAGATCAAATTCAAGGCGTTTCTTGAATTCGCCGCCGAAGATCTCGGTGCGGATTTTATTGCCACCGGCCATTATGTCCGCCGCCAGGATGTGGACGGCAAAAGCCGCCTGCTGCGCGGTCTGGATGACAATAAAGATCAAAGCTATTTTTTATACACTCTGAGCCACGGTCAATTGGCGCAATGCCTGTTCCCGGTGGGGGAACTGGAAAAACCCGAAGTGCGGCGGATTGCCGGCGAACTGGGGCTGGTCACCGCCGGCAAAAAGGACTCCACCGGCATCTGTTTTATCGGCGAACGTAAATTCCGTGAATTTCTGTCTCGTTATTTACCGGCCCGGCCGGGTAAAATCATCACCGTGGACGGACAGCCGGTCGGCGAACATCAGGGTTTGATGTATCATACCCTCGGACAGCGCAAAGGGCTGGGTATCGGCGGCACCAAAGCCGGCAATGAGGAACCCTGGTATGTGGTGGACAAGCTGATGGACGACAATATTCTGGTGGTGGCCCAGGGCCATGAGCATCCACGCCTGATGTCGGTGGGTTTGCTGGCCGGCCAGCTTAACTGGGTCGACAGGCTTCCCTTCACCGGCACGCTGCGTTGCGTGGTGAAAACCCGTTATCGCCAGCAGGATATTCCCTGCCTGGTGGAATCCGGTACCGACGGCCTGGTCAAGGTCACCTTCGATCGGCCGGTGGCGGCGGTAACACCGGGCCAGTCCGCGGTTTTTTATCTCGGCGAGCATTGTCTTGGCGGCGGCGTCATCGAATCCCGGCTGCCGTTGCCTACTCAGGGACGTGTATAGGAGCAACTTTGGCTAAGAATTATTTTGACATTACGCTGGCATTGGCGGGGATTTGCCAAAGCGCCATGCTGGTACAGCAGCTGGCCCATAAAGGGCAGTGCGACGATGAAATGTTTGAGGTGTCGCTGCGCAGCACGCTTGATCTGAATCCGTCCTCGACCCTGGCGGTGTACGGTAACCAGCCGGCAAATCTCAAGCTTGGGCTGGAGTCGATGCTGGGGATGCTCAATGCTTCGCGGGCCGGGCCCGGCGCGGAGTTGACGCGTTATACTCTCAGCCTGATGGTGCTTGAGCGAAAGCTGCACGCCAATAAAAAGGCTCTTGATGAACTGGCGAAACGCATTGTTCAGCTGGAACGCCAATTAACGCATTTTGATTTATTGTCAGAGACATTAATCAGCGCCTTGGCGGCTATCTATGTGGACATCCTCAGCCCGCTGGGGCCCAGGATACAGGTGTCGGGCACATCCGCCATGCTGCAAAACACGCAAATACAGGCTAAAATACGCGCCGCGCTATTGGCCGGTATTCGTTCCGCCGTGCTCTGGCAACAGGTGGGAGGCGGCCGTTTACAATTGATGTTCGGCCGTAACCGCCTGTTTAAACAGGCTCGGCAAATTCTTGCACAAAGTTAACATTTTTCAGGAGTCGCAATCGATGGAATTATCCTCACTGACCGCCGTTTCCCCCATAGACGGACGTTACGGCGATAAAGTCAGCGCCTTGCGTGACATTTTCAGTGAATATGGCTTGCTGAGATTTCGCGTACAGGTGGAAGTACGCTGGTTGCAAAAACTGGCCGCGTGCGCCGAAATCAAGGAAGTTCCGCCGTTTGATCCACAGGCTAACGCATTTCTGGACGCCCTGGCGGCCAATTTCAGCGTAGAGGATGCCGCGCGGATAAAAACCATCGAGCGCACCACCAACCATGATGTCAAAGCGGTGGAATATTTCCTGAAAGAGCGCGTTGCATCCATACCGGCCCTCCATGCCGTTACCGAGTTCATTCATTTCGCCTGCACCTCGGAAGACATCAATAACCTGTCCCATGCGCTGATGCTGCAAAGCGCCCGACAGGATGTCATCCTGCCCTACTGGCGCAAGATTATCGACGGCATCAAGACGCTGGCGGCCCAGTATCGCGATATTCCGCTATTGTCCCGCACCCACGGCCAACCGGCCACGCCCTCCACCGTCGGCAAAGAGATGGCCAACGTGGCCTACCGCATGGAGCGTCAATACAGGCAGCTGACGCAGGTGGAGATCCTGGGTAAAATCAACGGCGCGGTGGGCAATTATAATGCCCATATGGTGGCCTACCCTGAGGTGGATTGGCACCGTTTCAGCGAAACCTTTGTCAACTCGCTGGGCATTGATTGGAACCCCTACACCACCCAGATCGAACCCCATGACTATATAGCCGAACTATTCGATTGCATGGCGCGTTTCAATACCATCCTGATCGATTTCGATCGCGATGTCTGGGGCTATATCGCCTTGAATCATTTTAAACAGCGCACCATCGCGGGCGAGATCGGCTCTTCCACCATGCCCCATAAGGTCAATCCCATTGATTTTGAAAATTCGGAAGGCAACCTGGGCATGGCCAACGCCATCATGGGGCATTTGGCTGGGAAACTGCCGGTGTCCCGCTGGCAACGGGATCTCACCGATTCCACCGTGCTGCGCAATTTAGGGGTCGGTATCGGCTACGCGCTCATCGCGTATCAATCCACCCTAAAGGGCGTCAGTAAACTGGAAGTGAATCGCGATCGCCTGCTGGCGGAGCTGGACCAGAACTGGGAAGTCTTGGCTGAACCGATTCAAACAGTGATGCGCCGGTATGGCATTGAAAAACCCTATGAAAAGCTCAAGGAGCTGACCCGAGGTAAACGCGTGGATGCCGCCGGCTTTCAGGTTTTTATCGACAGCCTGCCGTTGCCCGAAGAGGAAAAAAACCGGCTTAAGGCCCTGACGCCGGCCAATTATATCGGCCGTGCCATCACCCTGGTGGACGAGTTGAAATAGCTCACCCGATGCGGGAAGGGCCTCACCTGCTTTACCCGCTCCGGTTAAAGCTCCGTTTAAGGACAGTTTAGCCATGCTCTGGGATACTCTCGTTAAAGACGTCCGGATTGCTCAGGGGATTGTTTTTACAGGTTTACAGAGGCGGATTTTTAATAATCCGTTACTGGCGCTTTAACTTAGGAGTTGCGATGCGAGTTCTGGTTATAGAAGACAATTCTCTTCTTCGTCATCACCTGACGGTACAAATGCGTGAAATGGGACATCAGGTCGATGCCGCCGCCGATGCCAGAGAGGCGGATTATTTTTTACATGAGCACCCGCCCGATATCGCCATAGTCGATCTCGGCCTGCCCGATGAGGACGGCTTAAGCCTGATTCGCCGCTGGCGCTCGCATCAGGTCAAGATACCCATCCTGGTCCTTACCGCACGTGAAGGCTGGCAGGATAAGGTAACTGTGCTTGAAGCCGGCGCGGATGACTACGTGACGAAGCCATTTCACCTGGAAGAGGTGGTCGCCAGAATGCAGGCCCTGATGCGCCGTAATAGCGGTCTGGCATCGCAGGTCATTACTTTGCCGCCTTTCCAGATTGACCTTTCCCGGCGCGAGCTGATGATCAACAACGAGCATATTAAGCTGACGGCCTTCGAATACACCATCATAGAAACATTAATTCGCAATGCCGGCAAAGTCGTCAGCAAGGATTCGCTGATGCTGCAACTTTATCCCGACGCTGAATTGCGCGAGAGCCATACCATTGATGTGCTTATGGGGCGTTTGCGGAAAAAAATGCAGGCCGATTATCCGTATGAGGTCATTACGACGGTTCGCGGGCAGGGCTATCGTTTTGATGTTAATTAAGTTCTATGACCCATTTCTCGTATTATAATAAGAAGCCTTTTTCGCTTCGTGTCCGATTTCTATTAGCCACAGCTTGTGTGGTCCTGGCGCTTTCGCTCTGTTATGGCATGGTCGCGGTCATCGGCTACAGCGTAAGCTTTGATAAAACCTCGTTTCGTTTATTGCGAGGGGAAAGTAATCTCTTTTTCAGTCTGGCCCAATGGAAAGACAGCCGTCTCACCATTGCCGTGCCGCCGAATATCGATATCAATTTTGCCGCCCTGGTACTGATTTACGACGAGAAGGGGCATATTCTCTGGCGTCAACGCTACGTGCCGGCGCTGGAATCGAGGCTGAAACCCGATTGGCTGCAAAAAACCGGCTATTTTGAACTGGATACCGATACCCGCACCAGCAGCGCCGTTCTGGGGGACAATCCGAGCGCGCAGAATCGCCTGAAGGACTTCGACAGCAGCGACAGCAATGCACTGACCCATTCCGTTGCGGTTAATCGCTACCCGGCTACCGAACGGCTGCCGCCGCTGACCATCGTGGTGGTGGATACCATACCCCATGAGTTGCAGCGTACCGACCTGGTATGGGAATGGTTCAGCTATGTGCTGCTGGCCAATCTGCTGCTGGTGGTGCCGCTGCTCTGGCTGGCCGCGCACTGGAGCTTACGGCCCATCAAGGACCTGGTGCAGCAGGTGCGGGAACTGGAAGGGGGCGAGCGGGATCGTCTGGATGAAAACCCGCCCCGTGAGCTGGGCATCCTGGTGCGTAATCTTAATATCCTGTTAAATAATGAACGCCAGCGCTATCAGAAGTATCGCTCCACGCTCGCGGATCTCACTCACAGCCTGAAGACCCCGCTGGCGGTGTTACAAACCACCCTGCGATCGCTGCGTACCGGACAAGAGACCAATATTGAGCTGGCTGAGCCGATTATGCTCGAACAAATCAGCCGAATTTCACAGCAGATAGGCTATTACCTGCACCGCGCCAGCGTGCATTCGGATCATAACGTGCTGAGCCGCGAGCTGCATTCGGTTCCCGCTTTGCTCGACAGCCTGTGTTCGGCGCTTAACAAAGTTTATCAATGGAAAGGCGTTTCGATTTCCCTCGTTATTACCCCCGAGTTGACCTTTGTCGGCGATAGAAATGATTTTATGGAGGTCATGGGCAATATTCTCGATAATGCCTACAAATTTTGCCTGGAATTCGTCAAGGTGACTGCCCACGCCAATGAATCTCAGCTGCATCTGATCGTTGAAAATGACGGTCTGCCTATTCCCGACTCACTGCACACCCTGATTTTTCAACGAGGCCAGCGCGCCGATACCCTGCTGCCGGGTCAAGGACTGGGATTATCCGTCGCGGCGGAAATTCTCGAACAGTACGAGGGGGATATTATCGTTGGTGAGAGCGCCTTGGGCGGGGGCGGAGTCAAGGTAGAAGTCATATTCAAACGTCAGCAGGGGTATCAGGATGATGATTAACCCCTTTCGCGCCAAAAAATTTTTCAAGGCTTAAATGCCCTAACGGATTATTTTATAGCGAATTTTTGCAGTCCATCAGATAAATTACCCCCCTTATCCAGCCTACATCCGTTATAATCCATTCAGGGTCCCTTATGGTGGAATAGGCTATGGATTATCAACTCGATATTGACTGGAAAGACTTTTTACAGCGCTACTGGCAAAAACGGCCGGTCATTATTAAGCGTGGTTTTAAAGATTTCGTCGATCCCCTTTCTCCGGACGAATTGGCCGGACTGGCGATGGAAACCGAAATCGATAGCCGCCTGGTCAGCCATGATGAAGGCCGCTGGCAGGTCAGCCACGGCCCGTTCGAAAGCTTTGACCACCTTGGCGAGACCAACTGGTCCCTGTTGGTGCAGGCGGTTGATCACTGGCACGAACCCTCCGCCGCGCTGATGCGCCCTTTCAGGCAGCTTCCCGACTGGCGCATCGACGACCTGATGATCTCGTTTGCCGTTCCCGGCGGCGGCGTCGGCCCGCATCTCGATCAGTACGATGTTTTTATCATTCAGGGCACTGGCCGCCGTCATTGGCGCGTAGGTGATAAAGGGGTATTCAAGCAGCACTCCCCGCATCCGGACCTGCTCCAGGTTGAGCCGTTTGAGGCCATTATCGACGAGGAAATGGAAGCTGGAGACGTGCTGTATATTCCGCCGGGATTTCCCCATGAAGGTTATTCCATGGAAAACGCGCTGAATTATTCGGTGGGTTTCCGTGCGCCGAGCGGGCGCGAACTGGTCAGCGGATTTGCGGATTACGTCCTGGCACAGGAATTGGGCAGCGAACGTTACAGCGATCCCGCCATCGCCCTGCGAAAGGATCCGGCGGCGGTATTGCCGGAAGAGATCGACGCGCTGCGCGTGATGATGACGGATTTGGTACAACAGCCTGAGCAATTCAACCACTGGTTTGGCGAGTTTATTTCCCAATCCCGTCATGAATTGGATCTGGCGCCGCCCGAACCCCCATACCAGGCGGGGGAAATTTACGACTTGCTGCAACAAGGAGACAGCCTGCAACGGCTGGGTGGCCTGCGGGTATTAAACGTCGGCACGGAATTTTTTGTCAACGGCGAACAGATTGTGTCGACGCATCAAACGGCGTTAGCCTCCCTGGCCAGCGATTATCAAGTGACGGCAAGTCAGTTGGGCAACGCGCTGGAGGACCCTTCTTTCCTGGCGCTGCTCACCGCGCTTATTAACAGCGGCTATTGGTATTTCAAGAACTAA
>NZ_JAAVUT010000079.1 GCF_018449575.1 Sodalis sp. dw_96
CCAAACATCATACTGGCAGCGCGGAGCAAGCCGTTTGACATTAAAGCCAAGGCAGTATTGCCAGATTTATCAGACCAAGACCGTAATATATCCGAAATTTTAGACGAGTCATTATAGTATGAAAAAACTCCATTCTGTAGCACGGAGCCATCATCATAATAAGTTGCGATTACCGAACTGTCTGAGTCTTTAACTAATTGATATGAGTTCAGGCCGCCAATAATTTTAACAGAATAA
>NZ_JAAVUT010000080.1 GCF_018449575.1 Sodalis sp. dw_96
AATACGCTTGCGAAGCACTGCTTCGCGTATTTTTGTAAGGCGAAACTTTCATTAATGAAAGTGAGCGACCTTAACCATACGCTTGCAACCTACCGCGTTGCTTTTCCGTGTAAGGCGAAACTTTCATTAATGAAAGTAAGCGACCTCTTTCTAGTCAAACAACGCATCGCGTTGCTCTCCTATCATCGGACGATGCCTTGCACGTGCGAAGCCAGGCTTCACGTGT
>NZ_JAAVUT010000081.1 GCF_018449575.1 Sodalis sp. dw_96
AAAATTTGAAATAACATGCTGAGCAAAATCAGTATGCGAGTCTCTCAAAGTAAGCAAACCTAACAGGTCATCGTGTCGATGATGACCCTGTTGAGGGATGAGCGAGAAAGCCCCGGCCAAGGCGCACGGCGCGCAGCCAGCGGAGTGGACTAGATGTCCATGAGCATGGCGAGCACCGCGCAACACCGGCAGGGGCCTTTCGCAGCCATTCCGCAGACACT
>NZ_JAAVUT010000082.1 GCF_018449575.1 Sodalis sp. dw_96
CGGTTAACCTTGCTACAGAATATAAGTCGCTGACCCATTATACAAAAGGTACGCAGTCACCCCATCCCAAAGCATTCGCTTTCGCTTCGCGAAATCGCCTGCCTTTGCACTTCGTGCAAAGCGCCCTACGACTATTCAGGCCGTCTGGCCACACTGCTGTTTTGTCGGTTTGACGTCGCTTCGCTCCGTCAACGCGTTTACAGCAAATGCTTTGGTGATGG
>NZ_JAAVUT010000083.1 GCF_018449575.1 Sodalis sp. dw_96
GGGCGTATCCTTAAAACGCCTTGCCGTGCCCGGCGGGCACAGGATAACGAGTCGTAAACACGCCGTGAATCCATCCCTGGAGGCTCGTTCCACGCCATCCCTGGCGCGGACGGTTTACTCATTCGTTACCCTGAACCCACCCGTTGACGCCGTTCGCGTCTTCAGGCACCTTAACCCGCGCTGATACGCGATTAAGCGTTTTAAGTGATACGCC
>NZ_JAAVUT010000084.1 GCF_018449575.1 Sodalis sp. dw_96
GCCCGCCTGTTCTTGTAGATCGCCCAACATGGCCGACAGACTTTCATCCACGCGCATCAGGTTCAGCGTAAATTCAATGCGCCGGGCCGCGCCGTCGGCAAAAAACAGCGTGCGGGTTTCGTTATAGCCGGTCACGACATACATGCCGTAAATCGTGCCGGTGCCCTCGATAAGCGGCCACGCTTTTCCCTTGGCGGCCATGGTCTCCAG
>NZ_JAAVUT010000085.1 GCF_018449575.1 Sodalis sp. dw_96
AAAAGCGCTTCGCTAAAGCAAATAAAAGCTTGACTCTTCAGCGGGAAAACGTAATATACGCAACCCGCGCCAGGTGAGATTTTAGTCCTCCCCGGCCATGCTCTTTAACAATTTATCAGACAATCTGTGTGGGCACTCACAAGACCGTATCGAAACACAACAATACAAGTCTTGAAGAGTGACATACGGTAATTCAAAAGATTAAC
>NZ_JAAVUT010000009.1 GCF_018449575.1 Sodalis sp. dw_96
ACGTTCATAAAGCGGGCCGGAACGCTGGCGGATAAAATTAAAACCAGCATGGGCGGAGTATTTTCATGATAAACCCCTCCTCTATTTTCACCGGCAGCACACTGCTGTCAAATTCTTTCTCCACTGCTCCAGCTTATTCCGCCGGACATACGCGGGCTCCTGATTTTCGACTGACAATAGACGAAAAGGACATTAGCCATAATGTGCGGCCCCGGTTGTTATCAATGATGCTCACCGATAATCGAGGGCTAGAGGCGGATCAACTGGATATTGAGCTGGACGACGCCGACGGTCAAATTCAGCTTCCGGGACGCGGCGCGATTATAAAGGTGTTTTTAGGCTGGCAGGGTGAAGCGCTGATCGGCAAAGGCAGTTTTACCGTGGATGAAATAGAGCACCGCGGGGCACCGGATATTTTGACTATCCGCGGTCGCAGCGCGGATTTTCGCGGCTCGCTGAATTCCCGCCGAGAGGCCTCTTATCATGAAACTACCCTCGGGGAGATTATCAACCAAATCGCCGCCAGAAATAATTTGGACCCCGTGGTGTCCGACGCACTGGCGGCGATCCCTATCCCACACATCGACCAGACGCAGGAAAGCGACGCGGCGTTTATCACCCGCTTGGCCGAAAGAAATGGCGCTGTGGCGGCAATCAAAATGGGGCGTTTAATGCTGCTTAAGCCCGGCGGCGGAAGGACCGTATCCGGTCGCTCTATCCCGCCAATGCTGATAATGCGCCGGGATGGTGACCGTCATTGCTTCAGTATTGCCGACCGAGAGGCCTATACCGGTGTGGCGGCGAAATGGCTGCACATCGGTAGCGCAAAACTCCATGAGGTGAAGGTGGAGAGAAAAACCAAACCAAAACATTTACGCGCGCTGCAACATCCTAAGCAAAAAAAAGTGAAATCAAAAAAAGAAGCTGAGGCGCGGGAAGGCGAATATTTAACCGGAGGTACGGAGAATATTTACGTGATGAATCAAACGTATGCTAATCAAAGCGCGGCTAAGCGTGCGGCACTCAGTAAGTGGGAACAGTTACAAAGAGGAGTAGCGGAATTCTCGCTTTGTCTGGCGCTGGGTCGTCCGGATCTCTATCCCGAAACGCCGGTTCAGGTCACCGGTTTTAAAAGTATTATCGACCGACAAGGCTGGCTCATCAGAAAAGTGGAACATAACCTCAATAATAACGGATACACAACGAATATTAGCATGGAAGTTCTAATCACTGATTTGAAATATAAAATAGACTAAACTTTTTCATATGACAATATAGAATGGCGAGAAAAATTGCATTTGAATCATTGTCTTATTTTAACCAGCTCAAACCAGTGAGAAGTCCCAACATGATGAAATGCCCCCTTTGCGGCCAGTCCGCACATGCCCGCTCAAGTCGTGAGCTATCCATAGAGACCAAGGAAAGATATAACCAGTGTACTAATTTGCATTGTGGTCATACTTTCATCACCATGGAGACCTATATTCGCTCCATTATGACGCCGGGCAAAGTTGAAAAAGCTCAACCCCATAGATCAAATAATTCTCAACCCACATTGAATTTCTAATACATTATTTCATCTAAAGGTAAAAATCGCTCACAATATAAGCGGCAGTATAGATGATTAAAAAATACGCATAGGGTAAAATATGTGCTACTTCATATATGCAGACATACTGTCGCCATTACGTTTTATTAGTAGTTATTTTAACAGGAAGGAGTATTACAGAATAAGGCATGGAAAGGGATTGTTGGTGGGTCGTGCAGGGTTCGAACCTGCGACCAATTGATTAAGAGTCAACTGCTCTACCAACTGAGCTAACGACCCAACGCCGTGAATTATTCTCTACTTGACCCCTTCTGTCAAATACTTCCTGATCTTTTTACCAAAAAAATAAGTTCATACCCTGTAGATTTTATATTTGATTGAATATTAACCAGCTTTAACTTCTCGTTAACATTCATGATTACAGCTTAGGCTAGGTTAAGGCAAAGGTCTTTTTTAGCTACGTTTTGCAGCAGCGCGGAATAGCGACGGGCAAATCTGAAATCGGCGGCGAAATAAGGCGGTGAAATGCGCATGGTTACTAAAACCACATTCAAGGGCAATATCTGCGACCCGCATTGTGGTGGTTAACAGCAACTCGCCACCCTTTTTAAGACGCTTCTCCATGAGCCATTGTTTAACCGGCATACCGTATTTTTGATAGAAGATCACATTCAGCTTGTGAGTGGATATCCCAAGCTCCTTGGCATAACGAGATACCGCCCACTGATTGGTGTAATTTTGCTCAAAAAACTCAAGCAGTGTATTGTTTATATTAACACCAACAAACTGGCACAATAGGCTAGCGAAGTAATATTTGTCTATGCCTAAGCAATAAAGATATAAAAAACAGATGGGTAAGCTTTTTTCCATGGTCATCAGTTTTTCAGTGCTTTCAATGACCGAATTATCAACAGGCACTGTTTTGTAAATATCTTTTTTAAAAGGCTTGCAACATGACAATATAGCAGCTTGGGAAATAAGATCTTGATGCAATGGTAAAAGATTAACGGGGTAACAGGTTATAAAGACAAAGTCATCATTATTTTTTTTGACGGGTATCGCATTTTCATCTGCAACAACAATATGATTTTGTGGTATAGCATGGATTTTACCATCAAGGCTCAATGTGCCATTTTTTTTAAAGAGGATAAATTGTAAGATATTCATTATTATTCCCATATCCCTAAATTTTTATCACATGATATTTTACTCATTAATACCTTAGATCAATTCAACCGCAGCATAATCAAACCGACTTGTAATTAAGATTCCTAAACATAAGCTATAAATTAATCCGCCATGACCATTTTTTATCCGAACCCGGTTTCATGCGGATATGTTATGTCACTTCACCCAAAAGCAAATCAAGCCATGGGCATGAAAATTTCTGATACGTGTCCAGACATACTGATTGCCATACGCACCCAACTGGTATTGTACTTTGCTGGCGTTTGACCAGAAGTCCAACAGGAATTCCCGCCGACTCGCCGATAAATTACAGAAGGATAACGGCGGTCTTTACCTGCCTGGTGGATACTGTGAGGGAGCCTTAGCAGCCAATCGCGAAAGAAACCTGGAAGATATAGTTATTTCAGATGGTTACAGGAGCTTTACACAAGACAGAAAGCAAGAGATATGTTGAGATGTTCAACTATTTTTTTTAAACTCAATAAAATTTGATTAAAGTCATAAATCTATACGCCCCTCAATGATTGTATAGCAGTAGACATTCTTTCGAACTGTCAGTGATGTGCTTCACGTTCATGCTGTCATTCTAAAGAAAATTCATCATCGATATTGGGGAGTTAGTACCATGTCCGTTATTCGCACCCGACTGAAGTTGTTCGGCGGTGACACCGTTGTCGTCCATTGTTCGGAAAAATGCAATATACACTTGCTGTCTGAAAATCAGCAACAAGATAACCAGCCATCGTTGGGATTTGGCGATGTGATGGGTGTCAGTGGACGGGCGACCGCTTACCTGGGCGTTCCGTACAGTGGATTATGGAGCGTGGTGATCGATGCTAAAAGTGAGAGCCCGGAACATTCCGTAAGCTACTTACCCGCATAATTGAAGTCCGTTGTTTGGAGCGAAATAAAAGCAATAAACGATTACCGCTATGATGAGGCCGCCGGATTTCACGCCGGCGGCCAGGTGGTAAAGATGTGACAAGATGATTATTCAAACGCTAGGCGAAATCGCTAACTGTTGATATCCGTTAACAATCGCCAGAGAGCCACAATTAAATCGCCTCTCAAACGCGAATAATCATTAGTCTGAACGATTAGTCTGAACGCAAAAACAAATAATTGGTGCAGAAGTTATATAAACTATTCGCCTGGCCAGACCCTTCCAGTCACATCACTTTCCAGCGTTAAGAAAAGCTTCTTCGCCCGC
Organism: Sodalis sp. dw_96; assembly: GCF_018449575.1. GTDB lineage: Bacteria > Pseudomonadota > Gammaproteobacteria > Enterobacterales > Enterobacteriaceae > Acerihabitans. The sequence continues at coordinate 3,948 of NZ_JAAVUT010000009.1, forward strand.
TATTGCTGCTGCGGCCTCCTTTCTCCCCCGCTTTGGACGCACGTTGGGGATCATTTTTGAAGTTACCCCCGCTGTGCTGCCCACCTTTTCTACCTGCTTCTGATGCTCTTTCACGATCTTCCGCAAAGTTACCTGAACCGCCACGATGTTCGGCCATTGTTAACCTCCGAGTAAGGTTTAAGAGATCATCACTTTAACATCCTGCTGAAACTAGCCAGGATTACACAATGACGTCAGCATTAAAAATCATCGGCAAACGCCGTTACCAACGTCATGTTTACAATTATAACGTACTGGCCGGAAACCGGGGAAAATATTAATATTATGATACAAATTCAAAGCATAAAAATAGGATTATATCATTCACATTCATAAAACATATTGTTTTATATTAGAAAATATAAATCCTACATTCGTCGATAAATATTCATTTAGAAATATTTTTAATCATTTTGCCCTTAGCGTTTACAGCAGTCTGCGACGAAGTGCCCTACTTCAGCTTAAAATTTTTGATTACAATAATTTTGCATAGCCATTATTACATATTATGGTTAATACATCCCGACTTCGAATTACGGTAATTCATTCCGCTCTGTTTAGATTACTCACAATGAGGAACACCATTATGGCAAAGGTTCTTATCCTGTATTATTCAATGTATGGTCATATCGCCACCATGGCTAAAGCGGTAGCAGAGGGGGCACGCAAAGTCAGCGGTGCCGAAGTGACCGTCAAACGCGTGCCTGAAACAATGTCGCCGGCGCTATTTGCGCAGGCCGGCGGCAAAACCGACCCGTCTGTTCCGGAAGCGAAACCCCAGGAATTGGCAGATTATGACGCTATTATTCTGGGAACCCCAACCCGTTTCGGTAACATGAGCGGACAGATGAGAACCTTTCTGGATCAAACCGGAGCCTTATGGGCTTCAGGGGCATTATACGGTAAAATCGGCAGCGTATTTACATCCACCGGAACAGGCGGTGGGCAGGAACATACCATTACCTCAACCTGGACGACTCTGGCTCATCATGGCTTGATCCTTGTCCCCATAGGTTATGGGAACAAGCAGTTATTTGATATCTCACAGGTACGGGGAGGTACACCTTATGGCGCCTCTACGTTAGCCGGGGGAGATGGATCACGCCAACCTTCGGAGCAGGAATTGGATATCGCACGCTATCAAGGCGAATATGTCGCCGGTGTAACGTTAAAAATGCACCGTTAACCATGATAAAGGGCGACGGTGGTGGCTTACCGCCGACGCCTTTATACCCAGGGGTGACGTTTGGCAGATCACATTTCTCAAAGATGGTCTAAAATAACATTCAGATTATTGAATAAACCTATGACAAGGTTTATTCGAAAGCTATTGGCTAGGAGATATTTATGTCAAAAGACATACAGTCTTGGGCCGAGATTCGCGAAACATCTTTAGAAATTGTCGAAGCCATTTTGAAATTGCCAACAATGATGAAGCCATGGCACAAAAAATTTGGGAGGAAGGTAGCGATGAAGCACTGAAGATCGCATTTGCCAAGACAGATCAAAATAAATTTTTTTGGGGCGAGGAGATGGTGGAACGGAAAAATGTCTAGTATCACACGCATCCCATAAATCATGCATTGATCATAAATACCCGGTCGCGGGTCCAACCGGCATTATGAAGACACCTTGAGGTTATAGATTTCATACTTTATTTGATAGAGGGTGTAATGAGCGTCTTCATGGATAAATCAGACTTTCAAAAAAAATCTATCGCTATAAGCCAAGTAATTCTGTAAGTTTAGTGAAGAAAATTCAGCTATATCATAAACGTTAACTATGTTAGTAAATCAAATTATACCTTTCTTTCAAACTAAGCCTGCTAATCAAATTATGTCAGTACATCAGCCCATATCCATAAATCAAATTACGTCAGTGAATCAAGTTATGTACCTAAATCAAACTAACACCTAAACCAAACCATGTCCGAAAATCAAAAACATTTTAGCAAATCAAGCGCTGTCAGTGAATCAAACTAAGTCCCTAACCAAAGTGAGTCCCGAAACCAAACTGTGCCTCTAAACCTAACTATGTCCCGAAACCAAACTGTGACGCTAAACCAAACTGTGTCCTAAACCAAATTATGCCCCTAAATCAATTTATGCCGGCAAATCAAATGATGTCAGTAAATCACACTTTTTCAATCACACAATGTTAAACAATCATGGCAAATCACTCCTTACAAATCAAACATTTAATTATCTATTAACAATAATTATAACCGTACTATCTTCGTTTATGATTTTTTATGGTATATGGCTTTTATACAAACAACTAAGGGAATTAATACAACTTCCCTACCGGCCTCGCAAAATTGAAATTATGGCATTAAGCATTTTCATATGTGTCGCCTAAATGATATGATATCTACCTCTGGTATCGGTGTGTCAAGTCATTGAACATACGCATAAGATCATTTGTAATGGCGTGTAATTGATATTTGTTTGTACTGAACGTTGGAAACCCATACTTTGCCCGGGTGTTAGAAAAAACGTGAACTGATTCTTTAATACAATCGGTTTAGTTGAGTGACTCTGTTTTCTTATTTCGCCTAACATCGTAAATATTTCAAAAGATGAGTTTCCCCCGATATTGAGGCAATTATAACCAATTGATAATGGTTTTTATTACTTTAAAGCGGATGAATGTGAGTGTATGGGTAAAGTAGATTTCCTAATGAGATTAAGACGATGCAGTACAATCGAAACTCTGGAGAAGGTGATTGAGCATATGAGAGATAGATTGCCGGCTGCGGAGTTAGTTGACTTTTATGGTGCGGCAGACCACCGACTGGCAGAACTCACCATGGGTAAGCTTTATGACAAAGTGCCTTCCACAGTGTGGCAATTTGTCAAATAGAAATAGCATACCGACGCAAAGGTAGCCAAGAAAAAAACATGGGTTGATAGCGAGGAAACAATGGTACGGCTGATTTTTTATTCATGACCGTATACGCTCAGTGCGCCTCTACCCCAAGAGTCGGCGGCTATAATTATTCGTGGAGATGACTTTTTCTAACCCACTTTTTGCTGGTGGTCAGAAAATCGCAGTCGTAAAAACTCATGACCCTTTTCTGTCACACCTCCGGTCACTAAAACGCGAGAAAAAGTCAGTCTCTCTGTAAAATCCGCAATACCGAATTGGCAGTGTTCCAACAGCCCTTCGCTGTCAGCATAGCTGATAGCCTTTGCTACCTTTTGAAATTTTTCCATTGCTTCTTGAGTGCCTGCTTCAGGAGTAAACAGTTTTTTCCCCGTGCAGATCTCTTCCAAAATACTTTCAAGGATTAACCCTAGTGTTTTCATGATGGTTAGCCTACTAATGAAAAACCACAGCTGTCATTTGGCCTAAAAATAATTATGCTCAAAATCAGTATATTCATTAGAGCCAGGAATGCTCGCCTAACCAAGCAATTAATGACATCTCTCTAAAAAAAATCCGATCTTTAGTCATAAATATTTAATACTGCACTTAGCCCAATGCATTATAGTCTTAGCACCATAGCTATAAGCGGAAACAAACGGGAGCCCTTTTATCGTTACTTTATAAAATTTATTGCATTAAATATCGCTTAAAAATTATTCATTCAACTAGGACAGGCTCCTAAATATGAATCAACAATGCTTTGATTAATTAACTAAGCTTAACAGTTGAAGACACTTAGAAAAGTTAAAAAATACATGTTAAAAAAGTCAATTTAAAATCAACGGATTACAGCTAAAGTAAAAATTTTCTCAACACGAAAGTGGATAAATCAGCGTCTTTTTGCCACGGCGGTAATACGTGCGATGTTACTGCTCAGCAAATCTATATCAGATTTAAACTCAATTTCGTTCCGGTCGCGCATTTCCATTAAAGCACGTTCAATGCTTTTGATAAGCTCATCGGATTTTTTATGGCCTAAGGACGCAATTAACGCAGCCACGAGAAGTTCCAACGACTCAACCGTTGCATGAAGCTCCTTTTCCGCAGCCTCTTTTTGCGCCAGATTGATTAATAATTGTGAGAGTAAGCTGTTCATTATGGCTCCATAGGTCAAAAATTCGATACCCAACGATCTAGCGATGCCAGAATCCAGTCTGTTCAACCTGCATCATAATTGATAAGTATAATTAATATCAAGATAAAAACATTTCTAACTCAATGGAAATAAATAGTTTCAGATCCATGATTTGTATCAAAAAAAACGGCCCCCTGGTTATCTGGGTGCCGTATTATTGATAATGATCAGATGCGGAGAGCTTAGCTTGCCAACAACAACGCCTGTTTTTCCTGCGCCGGTCTTGCAGACGTTGCCAGTGTCGTCAACACATTTTTGACCGCTGTCGCGGAGGGAGACAAAGGCAGCCGAGAGGACATATTCAGCGTTAAGGGCAGAGGAAGACCGGGACTGATAATGCGGGACATCCAGGCATTGGCGGAACTCACCACGGCAGAAGCGGTGGATTCCGGTAATACCGCTGCTCCCATACCGCTGGCGACCGCGGCTGTCAATGTAGCAAGGGAGTCGATTTCTCCAATGATTTTTGCGCTAAGACGACGTAAGGAAAAAGCTTCATCCACTCTCTTGCGGATAGCGGAAAAATCACAGGGCAAAAACAGTTGTCTGGAAGCGACATCGTTTAATTCTATATTTTTACCGGGATTATTCTCGGTCCCGACGAGATACAAATCCTCTTTCAACAGCGGCAGGCTATTGATACCCGCATAGATGGTCGGATCATAATGTATAGCCATATCCAGATGACCGCTGCTCACTTTTTCGTTCAGTACGACGGAACTGTTTTCATGAAGATAGACCGTTAATTGAGGATACTGATCCCGCACGGATTGTAATAACGGCATAATCAACGGACAGGAAGAGGTTCCCGGTGCCAGGCCAATCGAAACTTGCCCTTCCAGGGTTTGATCTACATTGCAGACGGCTTTTTGCGCAAGTTCGCATTGTTGCAGGATTGCACGGGCATGAGAATATAGAATCTTGCCTGCTTCAGTAGGCGTCACGCCGCGTTTGGTTCTAACCAGTAATTTTTGGTCGAGTTCACTTTCCAGAGTAGCAACCTGCTGACTTAGCGCGGGTTGCGCAATATGCAGAACTTCCGCCGCCTGTGTCAGGCTACCGATATCGACGATTTTTACAAAGTATTTGAGACGTCTTAAATTCATTTCTGCCTCCGTCGCAGCTTCACCATTATCATTGCTGGGAATAATGCAAAAAGCAGACCAAAAACATAACGACGTTGCCTAATGATGACAATTTATGGATTTTATAGTTAAATAAGAATAAGTTATGACTTATTTCCTCGTCTCGCTCATATGGTATATACAAAAGGTATGCAATACCATGAGCCACAACTGCACCATAAAGACGCATGCTGATGAGCATAGTGCCGAAACGATCCCAACGAATCAAAAAGAAGCGGCCGAAACCGGCCTATGCCTGGATCTTGGGTGTTTCTCCTTAGACGATCATTCAAAACATCTCTAGACGTTAAATTATAAGTAGATGTTATCACCTGCCGCCTGGTTTTTTATGAGGCCATGTATTCTTCCTGGCAGCGGGCAAAACGGTTGCACTATGAGAGTGCCAAGCCTGTTGGCTTTCGAACTGAACATCGCTCCGGCGCCGGGCGACACTCCCCTTCACGTCACTCTATTCATTGCTAACGGGCTAAAAAATCAGTTTTCTGACAGCGGTACGTTACTAACAGCCGGTGCGCCAATTTAGACTCGCTCTTTCGCCTGGCCCGTAATTGCCTGCGGGCTATATCCGATAGAATATTTCCTATTTTTAATTGGGAAATCTGATGACGAAAGAACTTCTCGGGACAAGCAGCGTTTTAGCTGTATACAAACTGAGGGGCAAGTCATTGCCTATGATCGGAAAACCAAGATTAGCCCAATGCCGGATACGTGAAAAATCAGTCATTGAGTGACTTGAAGAGCTCCAACCCGATACTCAAAGTCACGGATCAAACCGCATTTGCTACATGGGATTGTGTGAGTAACTTATTGAAATAAGTGGCGGAGGAGGTGAGATTCGAACTCACGAACGCTTTCGCGTCGCCGGTTTTCAAGACCGGTGCCTTCAACCGCTCGGCCACTCCTCCGCAACGAGGCGAACTATAAACAGAGTCGTTTCTCTTGTAAAGGGAGAAATGTTCTAATCGCTTGAATTTTCACCGCTAGTCCAGAGGATGGATGATCACTGTACATAGCAGGCCTATAAATAGGCCATTTTATGCGTAAAGAAGGGTAAAACGATTAGGAGGGGCGTAACCAAACCATTAATCTGACAGCCAAATACCGATGAATATTTTTCACCAGGAGATTGACCCATGGATCGTTTGGCTACGACATCATCCACCCGCGAGCGCTCATTGCTAAGTACCCATAAGGTGCTGCGCAACACTTATTTCCTGCTGTCGCTGACCCTGGGGTTTTCCGCTCTGACGGCCACCGCCAGCACCCTGCTGCAGTTGCCCGCGCCAGGGCTGATCCTCATGATGGTCGGTTTTTACGGTTTGATGTTCCTGACATACCGTTTGGCCGATAAGCCGGCGGGCATTCTGGCGGCCTTCGCGTTTACCGGCTTTCTGGGATACTGCCTGGGGCCGCTACTGAGCATGTTGCTCGCCTCAGGGGCCGGTGACATCATTATGCTGGCGCTGGGCGGTACCGCGCTGGTGTTTTTCTGCTGTTCCGCCTATGTTCTCACCACCCGTAAAGACATGTCATTCCTGTCGGGCATGATGATGGCGGGATTTGTGGTTTTACTGGTGGCGGTCATCGCCAATCTGTTCCTGCATATACCGGCTCTGTCAATGGCGATAAGCGTCCTGTTTATTCTGTTTTCATCGGGCGCCATTTTATGGGAAACCAGCAATATCATCCATGGCGGGGAAACCAATTATATCCGCGCTACCGTAGGTCTTTACGTCTCCCTCTATAATATATTCGTCAGCCTGCTGAGCATACTGGGCTTTATGCGCAACAATTAATTGCCGACCTTTCAGACTGCTGACAAACGTACTCGACGCCAATAAGGCGGTACAGGCACTTTATCAACGCACACAAAAAGGGCCTTCAGATTTGAAGGCCCTTTTTGTAGGATGCCGTTTATCGGTACATTTGCTAACATACCCCGCCAGGTTGATGGGTCATGGGGAGCAGGATGGAATTTAACGGCAAAGACATCGAAACCGATGCGCAGGGTTATCTGAAAAACAGCGGGGATTGGCATGAAGCGCTGGCGGAAGCCATTGCCAAACAAGAACAGATTGCATTGACGGAGGCACATTGGCAGGTGATTCATTTTGTCCGTGATTTCTACCTGCAGTTTAATACCTCCCCCGCTATCCGCATGCTGGTAAAAGCCATGAAACAAAAATACGGCGAGGAGAAAGGCAACAGTCGTTACCTCTACCGGTTGTTTCCCCAGGGGCCGGCAAAACAGGCCACTAAAATCGCTGGTTTACCAAAACCTGTCAAATGCATTTAGTGTGAAGAGCTAATGGTTAATAGCGAACCTGGAAGCCGTTAAATTCGAATTCGTCAACCGATTTCGGTTCGCTCAGGATCTTCTCGATACGAGCGCTGCGGGGTCCGCCTTGCTTCAGCCAGTCTTGGAACTTGTCTAGCTGTTTCCCGTCGCCGCAGGCCACCACCTCAACGCCGCCATCCTCAAGATTACGCACATAGCCCACTAACCCCAGCTCTTGAGCCCGATGCTGAGCGTGGTAACGAAACCCCACCCCTTGCACCACGCCGTAGATATAGATTGAGGTGCATACTTTGCTCATGATTCCCCCTGGAAAACGGCTAATGTTTGCAATTGTCCGCGCTTATTCGCAGAATGGCGCTCTTTATCTCACTCAGTATAATTCAAGATGACAAAACGTTTATTTCTTGCCAAGGGCCGGGAAAAATCCTTGCTTCGTCGCCATCCGTGGATCTTTTCCGGCGCCGTGCAGCGGGTGGAAGGCAAAACGCAATCCGGTGAGACTATCGACATTTGCGACGATAAGGGCAATTGGTTAGCCCGCGGCGCCTATTCTCCCCAATCGCAAATCCGTGCCCGCGTCTGGACTTTTCAAGCCGATGAATCCATTGACGTGGACTTTTTTATTCGTCGGCTGACCACCGCACAACGTTTACGGGATCTGTTGGCAACACGCGATAATCTGGACGCCTACCGATTAATTGCCGGCGAATCAGACGGCTTGCCGGGCATCACCATCGATCGCTACGGCGCTTTCCTGGTATTGCAACTGCTCTCCGCAGGGGCGGAATACCATCGCGCCACGCTGATACTGGCTTTGCAGCAATGCTATCCGACTTGTTCCATTTACGATCGCTCAGACGTAGCGGTACGTAAAAAGGAAGGGTTGGAGCTGACCAGCGGGATAATAACCGGCGAAGCGCCACCCGATTTATTGGCGATACGCGAGCACGATATGTCCCTGCTGGTGGATATTACCCAGGGCCATAAGACCGGTTTTTATCTGGACCAGCGAGACAGCCGTCTGGCCGCGCGTAGATATGCCGCCGGACGCCGGGTCTTGAACTGTTTTTCCTACACCGGGGCATTTAGCGTCGCAACCTTATTGGGCGACTGCCTGCAGGTAACCAATGTGGATACCTCACAGCATGTGCTGGATATCGCGAGGCAAAACGTCGAACGCAATCATCTGGACTTAGGTAAAGCCGAATTTGTACGGGAAGACGTTTTTCAATTGTTGCGGCAATATCGGGAACAGGGCCGGATGTTCGACATGGTAGTCATGGATCCGCCGAAATTCGTGGAAAACAAAAACCAGCTGGCCAGTGCCTGTCGCGGTTATAAAGATATTAATATGCTGGCACTTCAACTGCTGGCGCCCGAAGGTATTTTGTTGACTTTCTCGTGCTCCGGGCTGATGACCACCGATCTTTTTCAAAAGATCGTCGCCGATGCCGCCCTGGATGCTCATAGGGATATACAATTTATCGAACAATTCCGTCAGGCAGCGGATCATCCTGTGCTGTCCCCTTACCCGGAAGGCCTCTATCTTAAAGGTTTCGCTTGCCGGGTAATTTAAAAAAGACCGCCCTCACTTGATATTGTCCGCTTATCCCCCATATTTAGGATAAGGCACTATTACGCGGGAGCTCTTTATGATTGCCAGCAAATTTGGAATCGGGCAGCAGGTCCGTCACAAGCTACTGGGTTATTTGGGTGTGGTTATTGATGTTGATCCTGAATACTCCCTGGAAAAACCCTCACTGGACGAAATTGCAGCCGACGACAAGCTGCGCGCCGCTCCTTGGTATCATGTTGTGATGGAAGACGATGATGGCAAGCCGGTGCATACCTATCTGGCCGAGGTCCAGCTTAATTATGAAATGGCGCCGGTTCATCCTGAGCAACCGACTCTGGACGATTTGGCTGAGTCGATTCGCCAGCAGCTGCAAGCACCTCGCTTGAGAAACTGATTGAAAATTACGCGGACAGAACGTCCGCGTAATTGTTTCATTTTGCCAGACCCAAGCGTCTGATCTCGATTTTCGGACAGCGATCCATTACGACCTTCATACCGACATTTTTCGCCAACACCGCCGCCTGTTCATTTACCACGCCCAGCTGCGTCCATAATACCTTGGCATCTATCGCAATGGCTTCCTGGGTCAGGTCATACACCGCTTCTGAACGCCGGAAGATATCCACCATATCCACCTTGACCGGAATACCCGCCAGGTCGGCGTAAACGCGTTGACCCAAAATCTCACGCCCCGCCAGAATTGGGTTAACAGGGAAGACCTGATAGCCCTGTTCAAGTAAATACGCCATGACATCGTGGCTGGCGCGTGAAGGTTTTTCACTGGCCCCCACCAGGGCAATGGTTTTCACGGACGTCAAAATGTCGCTAATGTCGGTATCGGTCATGACGTATCTCCGGTTTGATACTTGAATGTTAAGTGTATACCAGCGTGTAAGAAAACAAGGTAATTAGTACAAATCAAATAATTTCAAAATAAAAATATTTGTGAATAAATGCTACAAAAACATTATTATGCGCTCAATAACGATGGTAAAAAGCCGATAATGTCCGGCAAGGGGAACATAATGAATTTTTTGCGCGTCTCTATTATCTGGGTAAGTCTGTTTATTGCGTTGCCCGCGTCAGCGATTAGCCTGCAATTGCCCCCGTCCATGGAATTACTGATAGTCGACGGTACGCCCGTGAATAGCATACTATTACGAGGTGCCGACAGCCTTGAACTCACTCAGGGGCAACACCAACTGGTATTGACCTTGAGCAAAAAAACTTACGACAGCCATGATAGGCTGGGGAGCTTTCGTCCGTTCTACCTGATTGTGCTGTTCGATACCTGGAACGCACGACGTTTGCGCTTTCAGCTGCCGACGCTCACCACCCGGGATGAGATTGACCATTTTATCAGCCTGCCGGTACTGGCACTTGTGGATGAACATGACGCGCCGATGAATGCGGCTTTTAGCCGTTTACCGGTGGGGAGCGAAGGGGTAATGGCGGCTCTGCGTTACCATGATGGCGAGTATGGCGCAACGCTGCCGGTACCGACGGAGTAATCGAGCGCGTTAATGGTAGGCCCGCGATCACCGATCGTGCAACGAATCTGTTAAAGGGAGAGCGTGCCAATGAGGTCGAAGCGGGCATGTTTTTTCTGCCCGACCGAGTGCCTCATGGCACGGTAGGGCGCGGCGTCATTATCAAGCTAAGCATTTTATGGTTTGCAGTGAAATGGGGTTTCAGTAGTCTATAGACAGCTTATATTTCATTAAAGGAAAGTATATGGAGTCAATCACCCGTACCATCGCCATACGCAAACATATTGCCCTGGTCGCTCACGATCATTGCAAGCAATCGTTGCTGAACTGGGTCGAGATCAATAAGGCTGTACTGGCGGAGCATACCCTTTATGCCACCGGGACTACCGGGAATCTGGTGCAAAGAAGCACCGGGCTGCCGGTGCACAGTATGTTAAGCGGACCGATGGGCGGCGATCAGCAGGTAGGAGCGCTGATTTCGGAAGGTAAAATCGATGTGTTGATTTTCTTCTGGGACCCATTGAACGCCGTGCCGCACGATCCCGATGTTAAAGCGTTGCTACGGCTGGCAACCGTCTGGAATATCCCTGTGGCAACAAATCGTTCAACCGCGGATTTATTGATAAGCTCTGCATTGTTCAGCGGCGAGATTGAAATCGAAATCCCCGATTACCAGCGCTACCTCACCGAACGTTTGCAATAAACGACCTCGGGTGGTGAAAAACACCGCCCGAATCTAAATCGCATTTAGGGTTTGCGCGCCTCCGGTACGCCAAGTTGCGCCAATGCCTCGATAAATACCGAAGGCCGCTCAGGATCGTGCAGCAGCCAGACCTGCTGTTTGGCCCTGGTAAGCGCGACATACAATAGACGCCGCTCCTCGGCATCAGGGAAATCCTCCGGCTGCGGCAGCAAAACCTGTTCAAACACCGTTTCACGCGCCGCTGCCGGGAACCCGTCCTTACCCTCGTTCATGCCGACAATGATGACATAATCCGCCTGTTGCCCTTTGCTGCCGTGCATGGTCATAAAATCGATATTCAAGGTCGGCCAGCGGGTGGCCGCTTTATCCAGCGGGGACGGACGCAGATAATGGTAACGGGCCAATATCAGAATCCGTTCTTCGGGCAGGGCGAACCCGCTGAGTTTATTCAGCAGCGCCTCCAACTGGTGGTCGGGCAGGATCAAAACGGATTTTTTGCTGCCCTTGACCAGGCTGTTGAGGTTTTTTTTGAGCTGATAGGGATTTTGCAGCACAAACGCCGTGGCGATTTCACCGATGCGCTGATTGAATCGATAAGTGGTGTCCAGGGCACACTGTGCTCCGGCATCGAAACGTTCGGTAAAGCCGGTGGTCAGGGAAAGCTCGGCGCCGCTGAAACGATAAATCGCCTGCCAGTCGTCACCGACGGCAAACAGCGAGGTCCGTCGATTTTGTTGAATCAGCGCTTCCAATAACCTCATGCGCTGGGGGGAGATATCCTGATATTCGTCCACCAGGATATGTTTCCACGGGCTGATAAATCGCCCTTTTTGCAGAATATCCACCGCCTGGTGCATCAGTCCGGCAAAATCTACCGCACCTTCCTCTTTCAGGGCCTGCTTCCAGACTTTTAACAGCGGCGACAGCAGACGGATACGTTTTTGGAACACGTCGTGTAAATCATCGGGGGCCTGGTGGATCATTTCCGCCTGGGTGCCGCCATGCATGCGCATCAAGCCGATCCAGCGCTCGATACGCGGCGCCAGGCGTTGCGCCAGCCCCTCATCCTGCCAGTAATCCCCTTCGGGGACTTCCCATCCCAACTCCTCGACCATCAATTGCCGCCAGCCTTTTGCCTGGGGCTTTTTCTCCGCGCATTGCTGACGCCATTGCGTTATCAATAATTCGCGCCGCGCCGGACCGTCACTCTCAAGAGCGCTTATGGCGGGGGCCTTTTTACTGCCTTGCCGGATAATAAACAGGGCCAGGGCATGAAAAGTCCAGGATCGAATCCCCTCTACCTGCAACCGCAGCCGGATGCGTTCGTCCATTTCCGCCGCCGCCTGCCGACCGAAGGCCAACATCAGGATTTGCTCCGGTTCGGCCTCCCTGCGTCTTATCAGCCAGCCGGCACGGGCCACCAGTACCGAGGTCTTACCGCTGCCGGCACCCGCCAGCACCAACAGGGCGTTTTCGCCGTTCACCACCGCACGGCTTTGGGAAGGATTAAGGGGCGAACTCTCGACGGTGCTGAAATAGTCTTGATGCTGTTCCAGCATTTTATCCGTCCATAGCCGATTGCATTGCTCCGTCATTGCCGCGCCCTGCTCCAGCCACCGCAGGCAAAAGCGATAATTATCGCGGCAGTGATCAAACTCGGGCAGGCGCGCCAGCGGCAGCGGCAGCGCCGCAAACGCCTCGCGGATACTCCCCTGCAGCGCCGCCAGCCGGCTCGCCTGGAACCATTGATCCCGGGCCGCGGCCTGTTCAATAGCGGTCACCTGTTGGCCGAGCACATCGGCGCACACATCGCTCATATCCCGGCTCCAATCCTGCCAGATTTTTTCCAGATGATGATAAAACCGCTGTGTTTCCTGCCACTCCGTACCGTGGAGGCGGACCACCCGCGCCCCCGGCAATTCAAACTCCAGTTCGCCCCAGACAATCCCCCGCTTGCAACGAATGGCCAGGATTTCATTGAAGGGGATAATATAGTGATGTTTGTCGCCGCTGACCTCGACGCCGGCATGTAACAATTGCACCCGATTATACGGATGTTGTGCCAGATGCTTGCCGAGGGAAGTCGATTTCAGTTCCATAGGGTTGCCGCGATTCCTGATGGTTAAGGCGCAAGGGGGTCTGCTACAGAGTAACTTGTTCTGCTCCAGCCTGGAAATCAGGGTAGAATAGCCCTCATTCTACTGAGGTAACCTATCAAATCAACCTCAACACCTGCAAAATCAGACCATGGGAACAATGCGTACATTACTTAATTTTCTCAATTTTATTTTAGGTGGCTTTTTTACCACCCTTGCCTGGCTGCTGGCGACTCTCGTGAGCGTGATATTGATCATCACCTGGCCTTTCACCCGTTCGTGCTGGGAAATAACCAAATACTCCCTGGTACCGTTCGGCAATACCACCGTCCATGTGGATATACTCTATCCCGAGGACCACAATGCGGTATTGTCATCCGGCGGCACGTTGCTGAATCTGTTATGGCTGGTGCTCTTCGGCTGGTGGCTGTGTTTATCGCATATTCTCACCGGCATCGGCCAATGTCTGACCCTTATCGGTATTCCCCCGGGCATCGCCCATTTCAAACTGGCGGCCATCGCCCTTTGGCCGGTGGGCCAGCGTGTGGTGCCTGTGGAGCTGGCGGAAGAGTTGCACATCAATCCGGACAGACGCCGTTATCGGTAAAGCCAAAATAAGGACATTCTGTGGTAAGTATGGCACCCGGATTTCGTCGCCTGGCTTTTGACAGCCGCTGGCGCTATAACGTACGGATTTTTATCGCCTTGGCGGGCGCGGCGGCCCTGCCCTGGTGGTTCAACATGGCAACCCTCACCATTCCGCTGACGCTGGGAGTCGTTGCCGCGGCGTTAACGGATTTGGACGATCGGCTGAGCGGCAGATTGCGCAATTTGCTGATCACCCTGGTGAGCTTTTTCATTGCTGCGGTATCTATCGAGTTGTTGTTTCCCTACCCATGGCTGTTCGGTATCGGCCTGGCGGCATCCACATGCGGTTTTATCTTGCTTGGGGCTCTGGGCCAGCGATACGCCACCATCGCTTTCGGCGCATTGCTGATAGCGGTGTACACCATGCTGGGCGCCGCCATGTACCAAACCTGGTATTTGCAACCGGCGTTGTTGTTGGCGGGAGCTATCTGGTACAACATACTTACCCTGCTGGGGCATATGCTGTTTCCCATCCGCCCGCTGCAGGATAACCTCGCCCATGGTTTCCACACGCTGGCCCGATATCTTGATGCCAAGGCCAATCTGTTCGATCCGGATTTGGAGGATGCCGACGACCGCGCCCTGATAGACGTCGCCATGGCAAACAGCGCGTTGGTGGAGGCGCTGAACCAGACCAAAGCGTCGTTATTGACCCGTTTGCGCGGCGATCGCGGGCAACGCGGCACCCGCCGCGCGCTGCATTATTATTTTGTCGCGCAGGATATTCACGAACGCGCCAGCTCATCCCATGTGCAATATCAACAGTTGAGGGAACATCTGCGCTATAGCGACGTTTTGTTTCGTTTCCAACGGCTGCTGGTTATGCAGGCCCACGCCTGCGATGTCCTTTCGCAATCTATATTGCTGCATCAGAAATATGAGCATGACCAGCGTTTCGAACGCGCCTTCAGCCATCTGGACGCGGCAATCAATCGCGTGGCCGGACCAGGGCAGGTCAAGGGACTTAAAAGCCTGTTGAATAATCTGCGCGCCATTGACGCTCAATTGTCCACCATCGAATCTGAACAGGCCATCGCCCGCAACAGTCCGGAGGAAAATAATCTCGCAGATGACAAGCTGACCGGATTAAGTGATATCCGGTCGCGCATCGGCAGTCATCTCAGTCCGGAATCGGCGCTGTTCCGCCATGCGGTGCGAATGTCCGTGGTGTTATGTATCGGTTATGCCTTTATTCAGCTGAGCGGGTTACATTATGGGTATTGGATCATGTTGACCAGCCTGTTTGTCTGCCAGCCCAATTACCAGGCCACCAGGCGACGATTGGCGCTGAGAATTATCGGCACTCTGGGCGGCATTCTGCTCAGCCTGCCCATTCTCTATTTTGTCCCTTCAACCGAAGGAGAAATGGTGCTCATTGTGGTCAGCGGCACACTGTTCTTTGCTTTCCGCAATAGGCAATATGCCCAGGCAACCATGTTCATTACCCTGCTGGTCATGTTATGTTTCAATTTGCTGGGAGAAGGGTTCGATGTGGCGTTGCCCAGGGTATTTGATACCTTTGTCGGCTGCGCCATCGCCTGGGCGGCGGTGAGTTTTATCTGGCCGGACTGGCGTTTTCGCCGCCTGCCCGCGGTGATGAATAACAGCCTTTGCGCCAATTGCCGTTATCTGGATGCCATCCTGGTACAGTATCATCAGGGCAAGGATAATCGCCTGGACTACCGTATCGCACGACGTGACGCCCATAACAAGGACGCTGAACTGGCTTCGGTGGTGTCAAATATGGCGGCGGAATCCAGGACCCATGGCGAAGTAATGGATTTGGCGTTCCGGCTGCTTTGCCTGAATCACACCTTCCTCAGTTATATTTCCACCCTTGGCGCCCATCGAGAAAAGATGTCATCGGAGGCGCTGCTGAAGGTGCTGGACGATGCCGCCTGTTATGTGGACGATGCCTTGCAATATCAGGATAAACTGACCTTGCGAGTGAACCAGGAACGAGATCAATTGATCGAGCGTATCCAGCATATCGCACCGGAACCGGAAGCCAGGGAACAGCTGGTGTTGCAACAAATCGGCCTGTTGCTTGAGCTGTTGCCTGAACTTATCGCGCGCAAACAGGAGATCGAAACCCGGTTTACATCGGCTCAGCTACCGTCGCGGCCCCCGGACGTCGTTAGCTGAGCGCGGTGGCGCTAGCGGCAGGACTGCCGCTCGAACCACTCAAGCAATTCACTGCGCTGCATCTGGGGCAGCGCGGCGGAATGGTGGCCGGACAGGGCCCCCTCCAGGGCGAACAGCACTTTGACGCTCAGATTTTGTTTAATCTCCCGCAGTTTCAGGTAGCTGCTCTTCGCACCGTAATAGCGCAAGGACTCGATATCCTGTATGCCGGCTTTCCATAACAATCGCTCGATACCCTGACCGATATTGGGTAAATCCTTCAACCTTGGGCTGGACGTCCTTTCGCACCGATCGTGTTTTGACTCATCAAGGGCCTGAGCCGCCAGGGCCAGCAAACGATCGCCCTTCAGCCACAATTTTTCGTTCACATGATAATAATTCAACGTTACCGGAACACCCCGCTTGGTATAGATAAGTTTTTGCATACCCTCGGAGCGATAGACATGTTCGCTTTGCCGGGTACCGCGAAGATAAAGCTCGCCATCAAGTATCAGCCCGAACATCACCTGGTCGGCGCAGATACTGTAGCCGCCGAATTGCGACCGGGTGGTAATAATCCCCAGCGGCGCGAAGAAAGGTACTGTCTGTGAAATCCGCTGCTTATATGCCGTTTCCATCAATTTCTCCATGTTATTGTGTTGAGAGTCCCTACTCTTTTTCCATCCAACCTATTAAAAATACTGTATTTTCCATGTGGTTTTCAACTTAATCCGCACTGAGCGCCGGATCAACAGGATTTTTGCGAAGCCGCTTAAATTTCTGGTTGATTTTCACCCTGAACCCATATACTGTATTTATATACAGTTAACCAGGGGCGTACAGACTATGCACACTCAACTTCAAGCCGCACCTCATTTCGGCCAAACGATCCATGAGGAAAACCCATCGGAGAATACTTCCGGTTCCATGGCCCGCGGGATTATCAGCGAAGTGGTTTATTTTGAAGATCAACCCATGGTGGGACACATTCTCCTGCCGTTGTTGCGGCAATTGGGTACCCAATCGCGCTGGCTGCTGTGGTTGACGTCGTCACGCAAATTGAGTCGCCCCTGGCTGATGCAGTCGGGCCTGCCGTTGGAAAAGATGGTCCAATTACGTCAACCTACTGCTTTCGATACCGTTGCAGCGATGGAGAAAGCGTTATTGACGGGAAATTACAGCGTTATACTGGGCTGGTTTCCTGAAGAATTGACGGAAAATGAGAAGCGCCGACTGCGCGATGCCGCGCAACTAGGGGGGTCTTACGGGTTCATTATGTATCCTCAAAACGAGACTAGCCGGTCCTCTGGACAGTTTTCAGGCCTAAAAATTCATTCTTCCCGCTATCATTGAGGAATTTTAAGATTTATCTCAATCGGGGCGTCGGCACCGAAGACTAAACACCTTAAAATTTGCCTCAATCCAGTAGATATGCGGGTCGCCAGCCTTTTCACCGTTGTGAGCGGCTATCACTTTGTCACGCTTTCGGTCAATGAAACATACACGAAACGCTGTTTTTTATTAGCGGCTTACTACATCTTACTTGTAAGTTTCCCACTTCGTTGTAGACTTTAATTCGCCAGGGTTGCTCTATAACGCCTGTTGAATGGCGGTGTACAAACGCGGAGCACTGACTCTGGCAATGGAATTTTTAAATTAGCTTTAAGAGCTCATTGCCTATTTGGATGATAACGAGGCGCAAAGAATGAAAAAGACAGCTATCGCACTTGCAGTGGCATTGGCGGGTTTCGCAACCGTAGCGCAAGCCGCTCCTCAAGATAACACCTGGTACACAGGTGGTAAATTGGGTTGGTCCCAGTACCATGACACCGGTTTTTACGGCAACGGTTATAACAGCAGTATCGGCAACGGTCCTACCCACAACAGCCAATTGGGCGCTGGTGCTTTTCTCGGTTATCAGGCAAATCCGTATTTAGGGTTTGAACTGGGCTATGACTGGCTGGGCCGCATGCCTTATAAGGGCAGCGTCAACAACGGTGCGTTCAAAGCACAGGGTGTTTCCCTGGCTGCTAAATTGAGCTATCCGCTGACCGATGATTTGGATATCTACACCCGTTTGGGTGGCATGGTTTGGCGTGCTGATGCCAAAGCCAACTACAACAACGGCTCTAACGGTCGTCTGAGCGATAACGACACCGGTGTTTCGCCGATGGCCGCCATCGGTTTCGAATACGCTATAACCCAGGACTGGGCAACCCGTCTTGATTATCAGTGGGTCAACAATATCGGTGACGCCAGCACTGTTGGCGCGCGTCCTGATAACGGCATGCTGAGCGTGGGCGTTTCTTACCGCTTCGGCCAGGGTACCCCGGCTCCAGTCGTGACTCCGGCTGCTCCGGCACCGGCTCCGGTTGTGCAGACCAAGCACTTCACCCTGCGTTCAGACGTACTGTTCAACTTCAACAAGTCCACTCTGAAGCCGGAAGGTCAACAGGCCCTGGATCAACTGTATTCCCAGTTGAGCTCCTTGGATCCTAAAGACGGTTCCGTTGTTGTCCTGGGCTATACCGACCGTATCGGTTCAGAACAGTATAACTTGAAACTGTCTCAGGCTCGTGCGCAAAGCGTCGTGACTTACCTGATTTCCAAGGGTATCCCGTCCGACAAGATTTCCGCACGTGGTATGGGTAAATCCAACCCTGTCACCGGCAATACTTGCGATAACGTGAAGGGCCGTGCTGCTTTGATTACTTGCCTGGCACCGGATCGTCGCGTAGAGATCGAAGTGAAGGGCTACAAAGAAGTCGTTACACAGCCGCAGTCTTAAGTTTTTAACCATTCTTAACCGATTGCAAAAACCCCGCCATGCGGGGTTTTTTTATGCCTGGATGAACATACGGACTCTGACTTACCGCCCGACTTAAAGGCGATAGAACACGTTTCGGGAGCTTAACGATCCTCACCAAGGATAGCTTTCAGATCCTGCTTCAGGGAGGACATCTGGCTGGCGTATTTCTCTTTGCGCTCGGCATCTTCCAACAGATTCACGATGGTTTCCGATAAGGTATTACCCCGCCGTTGCGCCAAAGCAGCCAGACGTTGCCAAACCAGATATTCAAGGTCGATGGATTTTTTGCGGGTATGCTGATGTTCAGCATTGAAATGCCGCTTACGGCGTGCTCGGATGGTTTGCTTCATCCGGTTTTCAAGCGCTGGATTCATATTATCCCGAATCCACAGGAGAATGTTCTCGGGCTGATGCTCGAATTGCATCAGCGAGTCCACCGCTTCCTCGGCGGCGCTGTTTTCTTCGTGACGGGTAATGCGCTCGCCCTCACGGTGTTTTTTGATGAGATACGTCCACTTCCATCCGCTTTCCAGATTTTCGAGTTGCTGATATTTCATGGTACATGCACCCGTGACCGTGTAACGTTACCTGGATAATAACAGTTTTTCCGCATAATTCCCCTACGGACGTCATATTTTGACTGATTTTCAGACATGTCAAATTGGGATCCCTTCAGAATATTCGTTCAATGAAAGATGCATGAAGCCCAGAGACTGAAATTCTTGTATAATCTACGTTTCCCTGAATAGCGACGTTACCGAATACCTTGACCATTAAACAATTAGAATGGAAATATTTAGTTCCAGATCTTTCGCCTTTTACGGCGGTATTTGCCCAGCCCTACCAGCCCCTTTCTGCACCCCTGGAATCGTTGCAGATGCGTTTGATGGACGGCCTGATTCAATTTTGCCATCCCAAGACCCCCAGCCGTTTTATGCTGATCACCGCGCAGGAGGACGAAGAGTATTTGCAGCTCATTTCGGGGATGGTGGACGACGCGTTGCCTGAAGATAAGCCGCTGGTGGGCAGCCGCTATACCATCGCCGGCCATGAAGTGAAGATGCAGGCGGCCGCCACGCCTGACGATAATTTTGCCGGCCGTGGCAAGTGCGTTTACCAGCCATGGATTGAGAACGAGCAGCTGTTCGGCTGTGTCAGGAATTATCGCGACATCATCGATTTGCAACCGGGTAAAATCCACGAAGCCAATGGCGGAGTGCTGATGTTGGGCGCCAGTGCCCTGGTGAGTCAGCCGCTTATGTGGCTGCGTCTTAAACAGATGATTTTGCAGCAGCGTTTTGACTGGCTGGCGCTGGATGAAACCCGTCCGTTGCCGGTTTCGATCCCGTCGATGCCGTTGGATCTCCGTTTAATCGTCATCGGCGATCGTGAATCGCTGGCGGATTTGAACGACCTCGAACCCGGTCTGACCAAGCTGGCGTTGTACGGTGAGTTCGAGTCCGAGCTGAAGGTCACCCAAACGGAAGATATGCAAAACTGGTGTGACTACGTAAATGGTTTAGTGCAAGCGCAATCGATGCCGCCGCTGGCCGTGGAGGCCTGGCCGGAGTTGATCCGCCAGGCGGTCCGCTATAGCGGCGATCAGTACCAGTTGCCCCTGTGTCCGCAATGGTTAACCCGACGCATAAAAGAAGCGGCGCAGTATGCCGAGCAGGATGCGATTAACGATCAGGCGCTGTATAACAGCAACCGCACCCGCATCTGGCGTGAAAGCTACCTGACGGAGCGCATGCAGGATGAGATTGCCGAAGGGCAAATCATGGTGGAAACCGACGGCGCAATGATAGGTCAGGTGAATGCATTGTCGGTAATGGATTTCCCCGGCCACCCGCTGCCGTTCGGCGAGCCTTCGCGTATCAGCTGCGTGGTGCATCTGGGTGATGGGGAAGTAAACGATGTGGAACGTAAAGCCGAATTGGGCGGAAATCTTCATGCCAAAGGCATGATGATCATGCAGGCGTTTCTTATGGCGTCGCTGGAGCTGGATCAGCAACTGCCCTTCTCCGCGTCGCTGGTGTTTGAGCAGTCTTATGGTGAAGTGGATGGCGACAGCGCCTCGCTGGCTGAGCTCAGCGCGCTTATCAGCGCATTGTCCGGCAAGCCGATTGTTCAGCGGATCGCGGTTACCGGTTCGGTGGATCAATTCGGCCGGGTGCAACCTATCGGCGGTGTAAACGAAAAAATAGAGGGCTTTTTTGCCCTGTGCCGAAACCGTGGGCTCGAAGGAACCCACGGCGTGATTATGCCCGCCGCCAATGTGCGCCATTTATGCCTGCATGAAGAGTTGGTCGAAGCGGTAAGGGATGAACAATTCCATATCTGGCCGGTGGAGACTATTGATGAGGCGTTGGAATTGCTGACCGGGATACCTTACGATCACGAGCAGAAACCCAATTTGATTGCTTCAATACGCGAGCGTATCGCTTATATCAATCAGCACGAACGTCTACGCTTACCCTGGGGATTTCGTTGGCTGAACTGGTTTAACCAGAGTTAGCCGGGGTTGTGCCGGGTACGGGTGGTGAGTTAACGTGCGTGATTCATTTATAAAGGTTTGAATAAATATGCTAGATAAACGCGAATCCTATACAAGAGAAGACCTGCTTGCCTCAAGTCGCGGAGAACTTTTCGGTAAAGAGGGCCCGCAGCTGCCCGCGCCGAATATGCTGATGATGGACCGGGTGGTTAAAATGACCGAAGACGGCGGTAGCCATAATAAAGGCTATGTGGAAGCCGAATTGGATATTCATCCGGATATGTGGTTCTTCGGCTGCCATTTTATTGGCGACCCGGTGATGCCGGGCTGCCTGGGATTGGACGCCATGTGGCAATTGGTGGGCTTCTATCTCGGCTGGCTGGGCGGCGAGGGTAAGGGTCGCGCGTTGGGTGTGGGTGAAGTGAAGTTTACCGGCCAGATCCTGCCTACCGCAAAAAAAGTCACCTATCGTATTCACTTCCGCCGTGTGGTGAACCGTCGTTTAGTGATGGGCCTGGCGGATGGTGAAGTGCTGTGCGACGGACAGGTTATTTATACCGCCAGCGATTTGAAAGTCGGACTGTTTAAAGACACCACGTCATTTTAATGCCGCTTGAAATCAAACCTCCGCTGAATGCGGAGGTCAATCCCTTTACTGACAAACCGATCATACGGTAACCGACCTGTCCTCCATGGCCTTTCGCCAACCTCCCAACCAGTGAGACCGTGCATCCAAGGATTGATATGGACATATTTCGCTGGATCGTCCGGATAATCCTGCCTGATAGCCACGCGAATGTGCACGTTCGAGGCGATCTCGTTTTTGTCTCTTCATGCCATGTTTTCCTCATCTTGTCTGGTGGAAAGAAAATGGTAAGAAAACGATAACCACTGGGAGGTGGTTACACTTTATCTTTAGCGATAAATGGGCTGGAGATCAATGCAACAATTCACATAAACGTCATGACAATTAGGCATAATGACGATATTTTTAGCCTGTCAGGCCGGGCTACCGGTAGGGTAACCCTATGATAAAAAAAAGAAGCATGCCCTTTTTCAGATGTCTTCGTCCGGGTGGGGCATAAGGGCCGATGCTTTAGAACAATTCGTTATTACCCCATGGCGGTTATTTGCT
Organism: Sodalis sp. dw_96; assembly: GCF_018449575.1. Classification (GTDB taxonomy): domain Bacteria; phylum Pseudomonadota; class Gammaproteobacteria; order Enterobacterales; family Enterobacteriaceae; genus Acerihabitans. The sequence goes on from NZ_JAAVUT010000009.1 coordinate 26,572, forward strand.
TTGCGATATGTTGACACACCTGTTGCCATCCTTGCGCCAGCGTCCTGACCAAGGCGTCGTAGCCGTCCTTATCCTGTGTCAGTATCATATTAATGGGGAACCGGCTCACAGTGCCGTTATGGGTGAGCCGCCATTCGCCGCGGATAACCACCTTGCCGTCATAACGACCGTGAAAGCCGGTCACATCCACTTCCAATTGGTCCTGTTCCCCGGGAGCCTGACTGGCGGATACCAGCGTGCCGGGCAGCGCGTTATTTAAATTGGCCAACATGGCTTGCTGCAATTGCTGTTCCAGCGGGCTGGCCCATAAATTATTGCCGGCGGTGACATACTGTACATCACTGGTTTGATAAACCACGCCATTACCCGCCAGGTAATCCGAAAGGTTGATACGGGAAAGCCACAGATGGCTTGTAGCAGCCCGTGGTGACGCCAGTAAGGGGGCGGCATCCGTCCCTATCGGCAATTGGTAGTAACGTTTATCGCCGGTGCTGCTGCAGGCCACCAATAAAAGCAGCGCCGCCATTAGAATCCCTTTTCTCATTTCTTAGCCCTCTTAGGCGTTGGATCGTTGCCCTTATCGGCCTCGAAGACCAATGCGTTACTCTTATTGTTCAGCGTACGCAACACCGGCTGAAGCTCACGCAGCACTTGATCCAGGCGCTGCAGATTATCCACCATCTTGTTATACGCCGCAGAGCCGGGCTGGAAGCCCTTCATGCTGGTATTCAGCTCACGCAACGTCTGTTGCATATTCTGTGGAAGCTGCTGCATAGCCGGGCTTTGAGTCAGGGTGTTGACCGATTTTAACGTCTGCTGCAGTTCACGCAGTGTTGACTGGCTTTGCGCCAAAGTCCGGGTCGCCTCGTTAATCATGGGGTCGAGAGGCAGATTATTTATTTTATCCAAGGTGGTCATCAGCTTTTGCTGGATTTGCGCCAATCCGGCGCTGGTGGTGGGTAACACCTGATAGCCGTTGATCTGTTTCACTCCGGTCCAGGGTTTTGCCTGCGGATAAAAATCCAAATCAACATACAGCGAACCGGTGAGCAAATTGGCGCTTTTCAACGCCGCGCGCAGGCCGTGGCCTTCCGCCTGCTGCAAACGCGCGTTTATATCAAAATTCCCCCCCAGCTTGCTGACAAACCGATCCGGTTCGATACGGATCAACACCGGAACCTGATAATTATCATTGATGGTTTGATCGGTGGCGGTAGTAAAGAACGGCACCTCGGCCACGGTACCTAAACGTATGCCGCGGAATTCCACCGGTGCGCCCGGTTGCAGGCCGCGGATGGTATCGTTGAACAGCAGCAGGTAGTCCTTATGTACGGTGTAAAGGGAATCCGCAATGGTATTTTTGTTATCAAATAGCTGGAACGCCTGATATTCATGGGCTTTATCACCAAGATCCCAGCCGGTGGGGACATCAAAGCTGACGCCGCCGCTGAATAGGGTCGTCAGAGAGCCCATTTCAACCCGCATGCCCTGCGCCGACATATCGAAGGTCACGCCGCTGTCTTTCCAGAAACGGACATTGTTCGTCACCAGGCTATCGTAGGGCGCATCGATAAATAACTGATAGCGCATTTTACGGCTTTGGGGATCGAAATTACTGGTTTGAACCGTGCCGACACGAAAGCCCCGGAACAGCACCGGGTCGCCGGCAGTCAACTGTCCGGATTGCTGGCTGTCTAATTCCACGCGAATGCCCTTGGCATCCGGCGAGGCCAAGGGCGGTGTATCCAACAGGGTAAATTTAGTGGCATTCTGCTCGCCGGTTCCGGGCTGCAGCTGGATATAGGCGCCTGATAACAACGTGCCCAGCCCCGAAACGCCCTCCCGCCCGATTTGTGGTTTAACCACCCAGAAAGCGGAGTCGCGGCGCAGGAGCTTTTCCATGCCGTTGTTGATGCGCGCTTTGATTTCAACCTGTTGCAAATTATCGCTTAGCATCACGCTTTCCACGGTGCCCACGTCCACGCTGCGGCTTTTAATCGCGGTTTTACCGGCTTCAATGCCTTCGGCGCTGGTGGTGACAAGCGTAATGACCTTACCTTGATGACTGAAATGATAATATAGGATCCAGGCACCGATAAGGATCGTCACGATGGGGATAATCCACACCGGCGACCAGCGTTTGATTTTCTCGATATCGGCGACGTTATAGTTATTTTCAGTCAACGGTAGACTCCTTTTGCATGCTTTTCTCCACTCGGTCCCAAAGCAGGCGCGGATCGAAGGTATGGGCGGCCACCATGGTTATCATTACCACCATGGCAAATAGCACCACCCCGATACCCGGCCTGATACTCATCAATTGGCCCATTCTCACCAGGCCCGACAGTACCGCGATAACAAAGACGTCAATCATCGACCAGCGTCCGACGAACTCAACCATTTCGTAAATCTTATGCATCCGCTCGCTGTCGGTTTTGCCATGTCCCCGGGCATCCCAACACAGCCAGCAAAGCGCAATCATTTTCAGGATCGGCACCATGATACTGGCGATGAAAATGACCAGCGCCACCGGATAGGAGCCGTCGTCCCACAGCAAAATGACCCCGGCGATGATCGTCGAATTCAGCCTGCTGCCCAGGCCTTCGGTTATCATGATCGGCAGGATATTAGCCGGAATATATAACAGTATCGACGTGATCAGCAGTGCCAGGGTCCATTGCAGGCTGTTCAGCCGCCGCGGGTGGCCGCGGGTGCGGCAACGCGGACAGATCGGTCGCTCGGCGGGAACGATCAGTGTGCAACAAGGGCAGGCGCGGATGTTTTGCGACAGGCCGCTGGTGCCGACTTTGTAGGTGGTGACCGGCGAGGCCATCGGCATGATATTGTCCCATAACCATCGCCGGTCGATACATTGAAAGGCCCGCTGCTGCAGCATGCAAAATAAACAGAACGGCAAAAAGCTGAGGCCAACCCCGATATCGCCGTAGGCCATCAATTTAACGAAGCTGACCAGTACCCCCGCCAGGAAGATTTCCGCCATTCCCCATGTGCGCATGGCGAAAAGCATTTTCGCCAAAAAAGCCCGCGTCCTGAAGGATAAATGGACCTGCAAACATAATAAAATAATGCTTACCATGCATAGAGCGGGAATCACCTGCACAAACAGCATGAACAAAAATGCCAGGATGGAGAAGTGATCCACCACCATGACCTGGGGAATGACCGGCAAGGAGATTTGATTGCCAAGGCCGGACACTTTCATATTCACAAACGGGAACAGATTAGCCAACACCAGCATAATCAAGGCGCTGATGGCAAATACCACCGGCTGCAGTCGGGGATTGTCCCAACGGCTCATCAGTGTATTTTTACAGCGCGGACAGACGCTCTTTTGTCCATCCTTCAGTTCAGGCAGCGTAATCAATAAATCACAATGCGGGCAAAGAACGTATCGCGTTTCATGAACAGCAGAACACATGCAATCCCCCTTGGATGGCGTTGTTCGAATTCTCCCTTGGCCCTAACCCTTGCTGTTTTTCAGCGCCTCAAGCTCTTCCCAACGGGCAAACGCTTGCTCTTGCGCCTGTTCCGCGGCGGCCATGGCGGCTAATACCGCCTGGGTGGTCTCATGGGATTGGCTGAAAAAATCCGGTGAGGCGATTTGCGCCTGTAAATCTCCTACTTCCTGTTCCAAACGCTCGATATGCTGCGGTAATGCCTCAAGCTCGCGCTGCAGGTTGTAACTCAATTTATTGATCTGTTTCGGCCCCTGATTCTTCGGAGCTATAGCCGCGGCCTTCTCGATCGCCGCTGCGGGGGCGATACGCAGCGCGCGCCGGTTGCGACGCTGTTCCTGAGCATCGAAATAGCCGCCGACATAGCTGCTTATCACGCCGTCGCCTTCGAATATCCAGCATTCGGTAACCGAATTATCCACGAACTGCCGGTCATGGCTCACCAGCAAAACGGTGCCCTGATAGCCGTCAATCATCTCTTCGAGCAGCTCCAGCGTTTCCACATCCAGGTCATTGGTGGGTTCATCGAGAATCAACAGATTGCTGGGATTCAAAAAGAGTTTAGCCAGTAATAACCGATTGCGCTCGCCGCCCGACAAGGCTTTCACCGGGGTCATCGCGCGTTTAGGATGAAACAAAAAGTCTTGCAGGTAGCCCAGCACATGGCGGGAACGGCCGTTAACCATGACTTCCTGTTTACCTTCAGCCAGGTTGTCCATGACCGTACGTTCGGGATCCAGTTCGGCGCGATGCTGGTCGAAATAGGCCACTTCCAGCTTGGTGCCCTGCTGGATACGGCCGCTGTCCGCTTCCAACTGACCGAGCATCAGTTTGAGCAAGGTGGTTTTACCGCAGCCGTTCGGACCAATCAGGGCAATCTTGTCCCCGCGCAATACCTGGGTACTGAAATGACTGACCAAGACTTTTTCCGGCAGCCGGTAGCTGACATCCTCCAGCTCGAAGATAATCTTGCCGGAGCGGTTGGCTTCTTCCACCTGCATTTTGGCGGTGCCCTGCACTTCCCGCCGCTCGTTTCTTTCCTGACGCAAGGCTTTCAATGCCCGAACGCGCCCTTCGTTACGGGTGCGGCGAGCTTTGATGCCCTGGCGGATCCAGACTTCCTCCTGCGCCAGTTTACGATCGAATTCAGCGTTCTGCTGTTCCTGCACCCGCAGCTCGTCCTCTTTTCCCGCCAGATATTTATCGTAGTTACCCGGCCATGAAACCAGCTTGCCGCGGTCCAGATCGACAATCCGCGTCGCCATACTGCGAATAAACGAACGGTCATGGGAAATAAAGATGATGCTGCCGGAGAAACTTTTCAGGAACGTTTCCAGCCAGTCGATGGTTTCGATATCCAAATGGTTGGTGGGTTCATCCAGCAGCAGGACGTGCGGATCGCAGACCAGGGCCCTTCCCAGCGCCGCTTTACGCAGCCAGCCCCCGGAGAGCGCCGATAATTCGGTATCGGCAACCAGGCCCAGCTGTTCGAGCACCTCGCTGATGCGTTTATCCAGATGCCACAAATTTTGATGATCCAGCATTTCCTGCAGCCTGCCCATCTCCATCAGGTTTTTATCGCTGGGATCCCGCTCCACCAGATGGGATATGGTGTGATAGGCTTTGAGAATTTCCGCCTGTGCCTGCACCCCTTCGGCCACAAAATCGTAAACGGTGCCGGTGACATTGCGCGGCGGATCCTGCTGCAAGCGGGCAACTACCGTATCCTGTTCAAAAATAAGCTGCCCGTCATCCAGCGGCACTTCGCGGCTGAGAATTTTTAATAGGGTGGATTTGCCGGCGCCGTTGCGCCCCACCAGGCAGACGCGTTCGTTGCGTTCAACGTGTAGCTCGGTATTATCCAGCAGCGGAGCGTCGCTAAAGGACAACCAGGCGCCGGAAAGACTGATTAATGACATGGTGTTTATTGATCCCGATCGGCATGGCTTATCAGCCAGCAATTATGTATATGGCGATTCCGGGCAAAGTCCGGCGAACGCGTACGCTCGGTAATGGACTCCGCGACCAGACCCAAAGCCTGTAAACCCTCGGCATCCAATTGGAAACCGCGTTTGTTGTTGGAAAACATTATCGTACCGCCCGGCCTGAGCAATCTTTTCAGATCTTGCATTAACAGCAGGTGGTCACGTTGCACGTCGAAGCTCTCCGACATGCGTTTGGAATTGGAAAATGTCGGCGGATCGATAAAAATCACATCGAAGGTTTCCTGGGAGAGTTGCAGCCAGGAAAGGCAATCCGCCTGGATCAGGCGATGCTGCTTGCCCGTCAGACCATTGCCGCGCAGATTTTTCTCCGCCCACTCGAGATAGGTGCGGGACATATCCACCGAGGTGGTGCTGCGGGCGCCGCCGATACCGGCATGAACGCTGGCGGTGCCGGTGTAGGCGAACAGGTTGAGGAAATCTTTGCCGCGGCTCATTTCCCCCAGCATTTTACGGGCGATGCGATGGTCGAGGAACACGCCGGTATCCAGATAGTCGGTAAGATTCACCCATAGCCTGGCGTCATATTCATCCACCAGCAGAAACTCGCCTTTTTGCGCCAGCTTCTCATACTGGTTTTTGCCCTTCTGCCGCTCGCGCGCTTTAACAACAAGCTGTCCGGCGGGGATCCCGGTTACCGCAAGGGTAGCGGAAATGGCGTCGTACAACCGCTGGCGCGCCCGTTCCGGGTCGATGGTTTTCGGCGCCACGTACTCCTGAATCACTACCCAGGAACTGTAGCGATCGATAGCCACGTTGTATTCCGGCAGATCGGCATCGTAGAGCCGGTAGCAATCGAGATGCTCCCGGGCGGCCCATTTTTCAAGGCCGCGGATATTTTTACGCAGCCGATTGGCAAAATCCTCCGCGATACCGCGGGAAGCCATAACGCTCGGCGCCTCGGCCAGCAAATAATTTTTCTGCTCGCACTCCAGCGGTCCGTTCCTGGCTTTGAAAGTCCGCTCCGCGCGAAGCTGCAGCGCGCTTAACAAGGCCGGCGAGGCGCTGAACAGCGAGAGGCGCCAGCCGCCGAAGTGGCTTTTCGCTACCCGGCCGAGCTGATTATACAGGGCGATAAGCGCCGGTTCACTCTCCAGACGCTCGCCATAAGGCGGATTGCTCACCAGGGTACCCACCGGACCTTCCGGCAGGGGATTCACCAGGTTGGCGACATCATTCACCGAAAACGAGATCAACTCGGCGATGCCGGCGTGGCGGGCATTGGCACGGGCTTTTTCCAGCACCCTGGCATCATTGTCCGATCCAAAAAAGACCGGTGCCGCCTGCGCCAGGCCGAGACGCGCGCGCTCCCGTGCCTGCGCCAGCACCTCCCGCCATAACGTTTCGTCATGGGCGAGCCACGCATCGAACCCCCACTGCCGACGCAGCAGCCCGGGCGCGTGATCCGCCGCCATCAGGGCCGCCTCAATCAGCAACGTACCGGAACCGCACATGGGATCCGCCATCGGCGTGCCCACTTGCCAGCCTGAACGCAGGACGATGGCGGCGGCCAGGTTTTCTTTCAGCGGCGCCTGCCCGGCGCCGTCGCGATAACCGCGCTGGTGCAGCCCGCCGCCGCTGAGATCCAGCGACACAATGGCGCGATCCCGGTGCAGGAAAACCTGCACCCGGATATCCGGCTGTTGTTTGGCCACATCCGGCCGGCGCTGCATCGCCTCGGTAAACTGATCGACAATGGCGTCTTTGACTTTTAAGGTGCCGTACTGACTGTTGCGGATAGCGTCGTTGGTACCGCTAAAGTGCACCGCAAAGCTTTTCTCCACCGGAAAAATCGCCGTCCAGTCAATATCCCGCACGCCCTCATAGAGGGAGACATCGCTTTTCACCTCAAATTCGTTAAGCGGCAATAAAATGCGTGAAGCCAGACGGCTCCAAAGAAGGCTCTGATACAGCAGCCGGAGGTCCCCGCGAAAATGCACGCCCCCCAGGGCGATTTTACATTCCAGGGCACCCAGTGCTTCCAGCTCGCTTTTTAACAGTTCTTCCAAACCTTGTGCCGTACTGGCAAAGAGTGCATTCATCATGTCGCTTATCATCAGAAAAGAATTTCGTTGCGCATTATAGCTAATCCCGACCCATTGTCATAAAGTTGGCCCAACAGAGTCGTCCGGCAGGGAGGCAAAGTATGGTAAGTGTATCGCGATTATATATTCATCCGGTTAAATCGATGCGTGGTTTGCAGCTCTCGCACGCACTGGTGCGCGCTGAGGGACTGGCGGGGGACCGGACATTCATGCTGACCGAAACGGACGGCACCTTTATTACCGCCCGGCAATATCCGCAAATGGTCCTGTTCACACCGGTGATGGTACAAAACGGGTTGCATATTAACGCACCGGACGGGCAAAGCGCCATGGCCTGTTATGAGGATTTTACCGCCGACCCGCACCCAACCGAGGTCTGGGGCAATCATTTTACCGCCTATATCGCCCCGGAGGCCATCAATAACTGGCTGAGCGGATATATAGGTCATCCGATCCAGTTACGCTGGACCGGCGCCAGTAGCCACCGCCGGGTAAAAACCCACCCACAGGTATCATTGTCGTTTGCCGACGGTTATCCTTACCTGTTGATAAGCGAAGCCTCTTTCGGTGATTTACAGCGGCGCTGCCCCGCCGGCATCAAGCTTTCGCAATTCCGGCCGAACCTGGTGGTGACCGGCGCCGAGCCCTATGCCGAAGATCGCTGGCGCACCCTGAAGGTCGGCGACGTGCAGTTTGAGGTGGCGAAACCCTGCGGCCGTTGCATATTGACCACCGTCAGCGTTGAGCAGGGCCGCAAGCATCCCGCCGCCGAACCGTTGCGCACATTACAAAGTTACCGGACCGCCGATAACGGCGACGTGGATTTCGGTCAAAATCTATTGGCCCGCGGCAGCGGCATTATCCGGGTGGGCGACAAGGTGGAGATACTGTCGGAACAGCCGCCCCGACCCTACAAGGGCAGCCAGGCCATGGAAACCTACCCAGCCCCGGCGGAGGGAGAACACAGCATCACCATTGACTACCGGGGACAATCGTTCACCGGTAACAATCGGCAGGTGTTGCTGGAGCAATTGGAACAGCAGAACATACGCATACCCTATTCCTGCAGGGCCGGTCTGTGTGGAACCTGCAAAGTCCAACTGCTGGCGGGAGAAGTGACCCCGTTGACCGCCAGCGCGGTGAGCGAGCCGGGCAAGATATTGACCTGCAGCTGCATGCCCAAGACCGATATCCGCCTGGCTTAAAGACCTGAAGAGAATCAAACCGCGGCGGCGTAGTGGATTTCATCCTGCTGCGGATAAGGCATCAGCCGGTCATGCATGATTTTAATGACGTCGCCCAATACCATTTGCCGCGACGCCACATTCAATTGCGGCTGGGCCAACACGCACAAACTGGCGTTATCCCCCGCTTCAGCCACCAGCATTCGGGCATATTCGCCGTTTTCCTGCAGCCGCACCAGGACATCCTCACCGGTGACCGGCTGCCAGTCCGATGGCGTTGACTGCGGCAGAAAATGCCAGCTCTTCGGCATCAGGGGTTTCAAGAAGCGCAGCGCCACCAACGCGTTGAGAACAAGCTCGGCGCGCTGATCTTCTTTTAACGGCAGCCCGCGGCATTTTTCGGCGAAGGTATAATACAAGGCGGCGTCATCCACGCAAAATACCGACTCGCTGAAAGCATCGGGAATCAGCATTTTAGCGCAGAAGCGAGAACGGAATAACATACCGTCGGCGAGATCCAGCATCATCCGATCGTGCTCGGCATCGAAGAACCAACGCCAATTATCGCCGGGTGTGAATTTCATATTCAATCCTTTCATCACGTCGCAATCGCTTAAGCAATATCTGGTCATCCTTTGGGGTTTGGAAATTAAATCCACCAAACCATGAACAGCAACTAGATAAAAGATAAACGAGCCTAAGGAATAAATAAACCCCAAAGGCCATTAAATCGCTAAAAAGTGTCAAATATGAGTAAGAATATCTTTAATCAGCTGCGGACCGTGAAAAATGAAGCCAGAATATATTTGAATCAGGGAGGCGCCGGCTGCTATTTTTTCCCGTGCCGCCACCAAAGAGTCAATGCCGCCCACACCGATAATCGGTAATTTGCCATTTAATTCCAGAGCCAGGCGCCGTATCACTTCCGTGCTGCGTGATTGCAGTGGCCGGCCGCTCAATCCGCCGGTTTGGTTGCAATGTTCCAAACCCTGGACCAAATCCCGACCGACGGTGGTATTGGTGGCAATCACACCGTCGATATTATGGCGAACCAAGCTATCGGCCACTTGTGCCAGTTCTTCATCCGTCAGGTCGGGAGCTATTTTCACCGCCACCGGTACATATTTATGATGATACTGGTGTAATTCAGTCTGTTTATTTTTTATGGCCAGCAATAGCGAGTCCAGCGCCTCGCCGAATTGTAACGTCCGCAGCCCAGGGGTGTTAGGGGAAGAGATATTAATCGCGATGTATCCCGCGTAGGGATATATTCTCTCCATACAATAAAGATAATCATCTTTACCCTGCTCTACCGGCGTGACTTTATTTTTGCCGATATTAATGCCCAGCACACCGTCATAATGTGATTTTTTAACGTTTTCAACCAGATAGTCAACGCCCTTATTGTTAAACCCCATCCGATTAATCAGACCTTCGGCCGCCACCAGGCGAAACAGGCGCGGTTTATCGTTGCCGGGCTGCGGACGCGGCGTCACCGTGCCGACCTCGATAAAACCAAACCCCATGGCGCCGAGCGCATCGATGCAGTCGCCGTCTTTATCCAGTCCGGCTGCCAGACCCAGCGGATTTTTAAACGCGATGCCCATGCAATTAACCGTTTTAGTCGGTACCGATTGGCGCACCAAATGAACCAAAGGTGTGCCGGTAATGCGGCGCAGCTGCTGAAATGTGAATTCGTGAGCGCGTTCCGGATCGAGCTGAAACAGCGCCTGTTTAATGAGGGGGTAAAACATAACGTCTCCTGATATCCCGGTTGCAACCGGGGCGGTATTATCGGGCATCTCCGGGGGAAATGAAATTGAACGGGGCAAAAAAAAGCACATTATCCACGAGAGATCAATAAAGGGGCTTGTTGACAAAGTGCCCGGTCGGGGCGGAATGCGCGATCGCAGGGGTCTGCGGGGCTATAATTTACCAGCGCGAGCTCCCCGGCGGGACCTTGCAACCTTTCGGCCGGCCTGACGGCGACAGCAATAATCCGTGGCCTGAATTTAAGTGAAAGAAAACGTTCCCGGTATAAATAATAGGCTGCATCACACACCCGGGTAGTGAAATAGACGTTGTAACCGCCGCCCACTGCCGCCCCGACAATCGGCAATGTTTGCGCCAGTTTGGCCTTGGTTAAACGGATACCCAGCGTTTTGGCTATTTCCTGGATAATTTTCACCAGGGCATGCTTTTCCAATTGGTGCCAGGTTCTTTTTTTGGCGACGTCCCCGGCTATTGCCATCAGCTGCGCCATGGCGATATTTTTTGCGGCGTCGGTGGGTGAAGAAACCAGGCCTATAATCTGTAAGGCAAATAACTTCTCTTCCTGCTGATGAATATCGAAGCCGTAATAAGTGGCATATTCGCCGACAGCCCGCAGATTGAGCGTAATCAGCGACGGAATATCCAGCGCCAGCCCCGCGATCCCGGCAAGCCCTGCCCCCATGCCTTCCGCCAAGGCCAGTCCCTTATATTTGGCCGCCAGGCAGCCCACCGTTTTATCAATGCTTGCCAGCGGCAAGGCGCCAATATCCCCAAGGCATTCAACGCCGTGCCATCCGTCGTGGCGAAATTCTTCAAGAATGGCCTGCGGCCTGACGCTTAATTGCGCGATATCGTTGCAAACGCCGCTAAGGGCGCAGATAACGCCCTGCAATACACGACCGATGCCAGGCGTGTGTAAAATAGCATCCCCAAGCAAGTCCAGCGGCTTGTTAATAATGTTCAGCATTATACTAAAATTTCCTGCCGGAGGATTTTTCCAATGCTGTATTTCAAGCATGGCCTGTTGCTCGTAATGACCCGGAATCATCATGCTTCCCCCCATTTTGCGATATGTGAGACCACCCGTCATATTCACGAAATCTGTGTAATAAACGGGATGCATACCGGGCCGGCCCCGTTTTCGTATCATGGGGGAAAAGAGCGTCGCGAGGCAAAAAGGGCTGCGAAATATTGGAGAGGCTGCGCAAAAAAAGATCAACACCTGCCATGGATGGCCGATTCGGCCACATTGGCACGGTTTCCCTTAACACGCCGGATTCTTGCCTCGGTGATAGCGGGATTTACCGCGCCATGTGGCGCTTGCTTCTTTAACTTTGCGTAACCAAAGCCTTGGTGATTTTCTCGTAGAGATCGCCGGACAAATTCGGCAACGCCTGCAATGTGGCCAGCGCCTGGCGCATTAACGTCTGGCGCGACGCGTCGTAACGCTGCAAACGAATCAGCGGTTCGATAAGCCGGGAAGCCACCTGCGGGTTACGGGTATTCAGTTCAATCAGGATCTCCGCCAGGAACCGATAGCCGCTGCCGTCGGCGGCATGGAACGCCGACGGGTTTCCGGCGCTAAAGGCGCCTACCAATGCGCGTATGCGGTTGGGATTGTTCAGGCTGAAAGAACGGTGCGTCAACAGGATTTTGACCTGGCTCAGGGCATCGCCGGCCGGGCTGGTGGCCTGCAGGGTAAACCACTTGTCCATCACCAGGCCGTCATGATGCCAATGCTCGTCAAAATCCGCCAGCAGCGTTGCCTGACAAGGCAGTTGCGCCGCCACGGCGGCGGCGAGGGCTGCCAGCATGTCGGTCATATTATCGGCCTGGTGATACTGTTGGGTGGTCAGCACCACCGCCTGATCGTGTTCACCGAACGCCAGATAGAACAGGCAAATATTACGCAGCGCACGCTTGCCGATATCCTGCTGCTCCACCCGGTATATCGGCGTTTTGTTGGCGTGATAAACCGCCAGTAATTCGTCAGAAAGCTCCGTAGCCAGACAGCGAATCAAGGCTTCATGCACCGCGTGGATGGCGGTGGGATCGATGATATCAAACAGCTCCGCCATCTCATTTTCACCGGGCAGAGTCAGAATTTGAGCGGCCAGGGCCGGATCGAGTCCGGGATCGAGCAATATGCCCCGGAAGGCGTCGGCGACATGCAGGGGCAATGTCAGCGGCTGCCCCTGGCTAAAGCGCGCCACGTTAAGGCGAATATAAATGGAAAGCAGGCTTTGCGCCGCATCCCAACGGGAGAATTCGTCGGTGGCAAAACGCATCAATGACGCCAGTTGCTGATCCCCATAGGGGTAATCCAGCTTCACCGGCGCGGAAAAACCCCGCAGCAGCGAGGGAATCGGCAATGACGGCACGTCGTCGAAAATAAAGGTCTGCACCGCTTCGGTCACATTCAACACGTTATTGACCGGACTGCCCTCGCGCTGAAGCGGAATGACCCGGCCCTCCACATCGTAGAGTTCAATATTCAGCGGAATATGTAACGGCAGCTTTTCCTTTTGTTCGGCGGTGGGCGGCGTTATCTGGCTCACATGCAGTTGATATTGGCGCAGCTCGGGATTGTAATCGTCGCGCACCGTGAGCACCGGGGTGCCGGATTGACCATACCAGCGGCGGAACAAGGTCAGATCGACACCGGACGCCTGTTCCATGGAATCGACGAAATCATCGCAGGTGGCGGCGCTGCCGTCATGACGCTTAACATAAAGCCGCATACCCGCCTGGAATTTCTCCTCTCCCAGCAGCGTATGCATCATACGAATCACTTCCGCCCCTTTCTCATACACGGTCAGGGTATAGAAGTTATTCATCTCTATAACCTTGTCCGGACGAATCGGATGGGCCATGGGGCTTGCATCCTCGGCGAACTGCGAGCCGCGCATTACCCGGACATTGCCGATACGATTCACCGCGCGCGAACCGAGATCGGCGCTGAACTCCTGATCGCGGAAAACCGTCAGCCCCTCTTTAAGGCTGAGCTGGAACCAGTCGCGACAGGTAATGCGGTTGCCGGTCCAGTTATGGAAATACTCGTGGCCGATAACCCGCTCAATATTGAGATAATCGTTATCGGTGGCGGTCTGCGCCCTGGCCAGGACATATTTGGAATTGAAAACGTTCAGGCCTTTATTTTCCATCGCCCCCATGTTGAAGAAATCGACGGCGACCACCATATAGATGTCAAGGTCATATTCCAGGCCGAAGCGGGTCTCGTCCCAGCGCATAGCGTTTTTCAACGAGGTCATGGCCCAGCCGGCGCGATCCAGGTTGCCGCGATCCACGAACAGCTCCAGCGCCACTTCCCGCCCCGACCGGGTGGTAAAGGCGTCGCGCAGTACGTCGAAATCGCCGGCCACCAGGGCAAACAGATAACAAGGTTTAGGGAAAGGGTCTTGCCAGACCACCCAATGGCGGCCATCGGCGTTATCGCCTTTATCAATCAAATTGCCGTTGGACAATAAAAAGGGGTAACGGGTTTTGTCCGCCGTGATTCGCGTGGTGAAACGCGCCAATACATCGGGGCGGTCGAGATAATAGGTAATATGGCGAAAACCTTCCGCTTCGCACTGGGTACACAGGGCGTCGCCCGAGAGATAGAGTCCTTCCAGGGCGGAATTTTCCGCCGGATGGATGACATTGACAATGGTCAATGTAAACGCCTCCGGCAACTGTTCAATGATAAGCCCCGGGTATTCCTGGCGGTAATGCGACCACTCGCGACCGTCGACGCGGATGACAAGCAGTTGAAGATCTTCGCCGTTCAACAACAGGGGCGCACCCGGTTGACCGTGACGGACCACTTTACTGACCGCCGTCACCGTGGTGGTTTCGGCATTGAGTTCAAATTCCAGGCTGATATCGGTAATGGTATAATCCGGCGCACGATAATCATGGCGGTATTTTGCTTGCGGCTGCTGAGTCATAATTAACCTTTTGGCATCGTCATAGATTTCTCCGAATAAGTCTATTCCTGTTAAGGCTATGTTGCCATTGTAAACGAACGCATTTATCAAAATGCCTTAGAACGGGTAAAAAGGAAGCAATACCATGGACTTTGCCGATTTCCAAACTGGCCTTTTCCGCCGGAACGGCACGTTTAAGCCTCGACGTTATTACGCAATCTATGATTTGATGTGCCTACACTTATAAGAAACCCCGGGTACACTTCAGTCGTTTCGCCATTTTGCCGACTGTGATTATGCGTCGTAAGAGGATGCTGTAACGCACCATGAATTTAGCCACTAAGCCGATTTTATCGTCGATACTCGATACCGATGCCTATAAGCTGCATATGCAGCAGGCGGTATATCACCGATACCATGATGTCATCGTCGCCGCTGAATTCCGTTGCCGCGGGGACGATTTATTGGGTGAGTATGCCGGCGATATCAGCGCGCAGATTGAAATGATGCGCGACCTGGCCCTCACCGACCAGGAGTTGAACTATCTGGCCGGACTGCCGTTTTTCCAGCAGGATTATCTGACCTGGTTGCAATCGTTTCGTTTTGATCCCCGGCAGGTCAGGATACGAAATCATCACGGTAAACTGGACATCCGCATCACCGGCCCCTGGCGGGAAGTGATCTTGTGGGAAGTGCCGTTACTGGCGGTGATAAGCGAAGTGGTGCACCACCATCGTTCTCCCTGTAATCTCCGTGACATGGCGCTGGTGCAACTGCGGCAAAAACTGCAGCATTTTCGTGAAGCCAGCCGGGATGTGGATATCTCCCATTTCAAGCTGATGGATTTCGGCACCCGCCGGCGCTTTTCACGCCAGGTGCAGTATGATGTGATCGGCGAATTGAAACAGGATTTTCCCTATCTGATCGGCACCAGTAATTACGATATGGCCAGACGCTTATCCTTGACGCCGGTGGGGACGCAGGCCCATGAATGGTTCCAGGCCCACCAGCAAATCAGCCCGGAGCTGGCCACCAGCCAACGCGCCGCATTGCAAGCCTGGCTGGATGAATACCCGGATCAATTGGGCATCGCGTTGACCGATTGCATTACCATGGATGCCTTTTTGCGCGATTTCGGCGCGGAATTCGCCAAGCGTTACCAGGGACTTCGCCACGACTCGGGCGATCCCGTGGAATGGGGCGAAAAAGCCATCGTCCATTACCAGAAGCTGGGCATCGATCCGCTGACCAAAACCCTTGTTTTCTCCGACAGCCTCGACTTTGATCAGGCGCTGAAGTTATATCGCCATTTCTGGCAGCGGGTAAATCTGGTCTTCGGTATCGGTACCCGTCTTACCTGCGACATCCCCGGCGTCAAGCCCCTTAATATCGTGATCAAACTGGTGGAGTGCAACGGCAAACCCGTCGCCAAATTGTCCGATAGCCCCGGCAAAACCATGTGCCACGATAAAGCCTTTGTCAGGGCGCTGCGTAAGGCATTCGATATACCACAGGTTAAAAAAGCCAGTTGAATGATTGCGCCGGGGTTATTTCCGGCGCGAGCCACAGGCCGGAATTCAAATTCTATGGCTAAAAGGTGTATTTCGCTTGTGTCCTTCCGTCCGCCAAGTAACATATTAACCCTTCGCATCGGCGATGATGACCTATTTCAAATCACCTAAGTTAAGGGAGTATTTTATGAGCGTAGTGCCTGTAGTCGACGTACTGCATGGGCGCATGCCAGCTGACAGTGAAGTCACTGTACAGGGTTGGGTGCGTACCCGGAGAGATTCAAAAGCCGGTATCTCCTTTCTTGCCGTTTACGACGGTTCCTGCTTTGATCCATTACAGGCGGTCATAAATAATACTTTGCCGAATTATAAAACCGATGTTTTACGTCTGACCACCGGCTGCTCGGTGGCGGTAACCGGCCGGGTGGTTGAATCTTTGGGCGGCGGACAGCGTTTTGAAATCCAGGCGGAAAAAGTCGAGGTGCTGGGCTGGGTGGACGACCCGGATACCTATCCGATGGCGGCGAAACGGCACAGTGTCGAATATCTGCGCGAGGTGGCGCATCTGCGTCCCCGCACCAATATGATTGGGGCGGTGGCCCGAGTGCGTAATACCCTGGCACAGGCCATTCACCGTTTCATGCACGAACGGGGATTTTTTTGGGTGTCCACTCCCCTGATTACCGCTTCGGATGCCGAAGGCGCGGGTGAAATGTTCCGGGTTTCCACGCTGGATGTTGAAAACTTGCCACGCGATGCCCAGGGCAAAGTCAATTTTGACGAGGATTTTTTCGGTAAAGAGGCCTTTCTGACGGTTTCCGGCCAATTGAATGCCGAAACCTATGCCTGCGCGTTGTCCAAAGTTTATACCTTCGGCCCCACTTTCCGGGCGGAGAATTCCAATACCACCCGCCACCTGGCGGAATTTTGGATGATGGAACCGGAAGTGGCTTTCGCTAATCTGAATGATATCGCCGCGCTGGCCGAAGATCTGCTGAAATATGTCTTCAAGGCGGTACTGACCGAACGTGCCGACGATATGCAATTTTTCGCCGACCGCGTGGACAAAGAGGCCATTACCCGTCTGCAACAGTTTATCGCCTCTGATTTTGCCCAGGTGGATTATACCGAGGCGGTTAGCATTCTTCAGGCATCCGGGCAGAGTTTTGAAAATCCAGTTTCCTGGGGCATCGATCTTTCGTCGGAACATGAACGTTATCTGGCGGAAAAACATTTCCATGCGCCGGTGGTGGTCAAAAATTACCCGAAAGATATCAAAGCCTTTTATATGCGCATGAACGACGATGGCAAAACGGTGGCCGCCATGGATGTCCTGGCGCCGGGCATCGGCGAAATCATCGGCGGTTCGCAGCGTGAAGAACGTCTCGATCGATTGGACCAGCGTTTGGCTGAAATGAATTTGAACAAAGAAGATTATTGGTGGTATCGTGATCTGCGCCGATACGGCACCGTGCCACATTCAGGTTTCGGGTTAGGTTTCGAACGATTGGTTGTTTATGTCACAGGAATGCAAAATATTCGTGATGTGATTCCGTTCCCCCGCAGCCCGCGTAATGCGAATTTCTAAATTTCTTCATTAAATATAAGAAAAACATATATATAAAGTCATCGAGGCCAGCATTGCTGGCCTTTTTAATTTAAAGTTAGAGTTCTCTCACAAAGTTCCCTCATATTTACATTTTGCAATACTCTGTTGCCCACTGAAACATTATTGCGACCTTTGTAGCATATTCGGTGTGGATTAACATGTCTGTGAATGGAACACTGCGTGCAGACACAGAAAGACACCAAACTCTCATTAATGTTTCACCAGAATTTATAGTTCATGTCGAAACTATTAGTTCTGTAAGAAAATATTAGCGGCAGTGGCAGGTGTCCAAATAAAACCA
Organism: Sodalis sp. dw_96; assembly: GCF_018449575.1. Classification (GTDB taxonomy): domain Bacteria; phylum Pseudomonadota; class Gammaproteobacteria; order Enterobacterales; family Enterobacteriaceae; genus Acerihabitans. The sequence goes on from NZ_JAAVUT010000009.1 coordinate 44,403, forward strand.
TGAGGGTAATAATGATGAAGCGCACTATTCTTGCATTTGTAATTCCGGCTTTGTTGGCCGCGGGCGCAGTAAATGCGGCCGAGATCTATAACAAAGATGGCAACAAACTGGACCTGTACGGACGTTTGGACGGCCTGCACTACTTCTCCAGTGATAACGATGGCGGTTTCGCTGGTGACGGCGACGAATCTTATGCCCGTCTTGGCTTCAAGGGCGAAACCCAAATCAATGACCAATTGACCGGTTACGGCCAATGGGAATACCAGATCGCTGCAAACGACAGTGAAGGTGGCGCAGACCATCTTAACGGTACCAAGACTCGTTTGGGCTTTGCCGGTTTGAAATTTGCCGACGCGGGTTCAATCGATTATGGCCGTAACTACGGTGTGGTTTACGACGCCCTGGGCTGGACCGATATGTTGCCGGAATTCGGTGGGGATACCGCATACACCGATAACTTCATGGTTGGCCGTACCGGCGGCGTAGCTACCTATCGTAATACCAATTTCTTTGGTCTGGCCAACGGCCTGGATTTCGCCCTGCAATACCAGGGTAAAAACGATCGTTCCGATGACCCGCATCGTTCCAACGGCGACGGCTACGGCGGTTCAATTTCTTACGTTTCCCCCATCGGCGTGGGTATCGTAGGTGCTTATGCCTCTTCCGACCGTACCAATTCTCAGACTTCCACTTTTTATGGCGGCGGCGACCGTGCCGAACAGTGGGCGACCTCTCTGAAATATGACGCCAACAATATCTACCTGGCTGCCACCTACGGCGAAACCCGTAACTCAACCTGGATATCTAATAACCTTCAGACCGATGCCGCCGGCGATAACCTGACCGGTTTTGCCAACAAGACCCAGGACATCCTGATCGTGGCCCAGTACCAGTTCGATTTCGGTCTGCGTCCGTCCATTGCTTACGGCCAGTCCAAAGCGAAAGATGTTGAAGGTATTGGCGACGTTGATGTGCTCAAATACTACGAACTTGGCGCGACTTACTACTTCAATAAAAACATGTCCACCTACGTTGACTACATCATCAACGCCCTTGATGACAACAACAAACTGGGCATTTCCACAGGCGACACCGTTGCTCTGGGTATAGTGTACCAGTTCTAAGTTAACGCCAACTTCTCATGGGCATATGATGTCCTGAGCTGAGATATCGAAGGCAGGGTTTCCCCCTGCCTTCTTTTTTATCAGATTACCGATATACCGGGGATAAACAGAGGGATTTTTCATGCAAACTGTTGGCAAAGGGATTTTCTGGCGGTAACCTGATAGCACGTTGTGCTCACTGTTCGTTACCCCGTGGAACCCTTCAAAATGTTTGATAATATTCCTTTAGCTCCTGCCGATCCGATTCTCGGCTTGCTTGATCTTTTCCGTGCCGACCCGCGTCCGAACAAAATCAATTTAGGTATCGGCGTCTATAAAGACGAAACCGGCCAAACGCCGGTGCTCACCAGCGTAAAAAAAGCCGAACAAATATTGCTGGACAGCGAAACCACCAAAAATTATCTCGGTATCGACGGCTTGGCGGCCTTCGGACAATGTACCCAGGTTCTGTTATTCGGCGCCGACAGCCCGATAATTAGCGCTAAACGCGCCCGCACCGCGCAAACGCCGGGAGGCACCGGCGGGCTGAGGGTGGCCGCCGATTTCCTGGCAAAAAACACCGCCGTGAAACGTATCTGGATCAGCACCCCCACCTGGCCGAACCATAAAGGCGTTTTCGCCTCCGCCGGTCTGGGCGTGGCTGAATATGCTTATTATGACGCGACTCATCATACCCTGGATTTTGACGGCATGCTGAAGGGCCTGCAAAATGCCCAGGCCGGCGATGTGGTGCTTTTTCACGGCTGCTGCCATAATCCTACCGGCATCGATCCCACCGAGGCCCAGTGGCGCATTCTGGCGGATTTATCCCGGGAAAAGGGCTGGCTGCCGCTGTTCGATTTTGCCTATCAGGGTTTCGCCCGCGGTCTGGAAGAAGATGCGCAGGGCCTGCGCATTTTTACCGAAAACCACAGCGAAATGATTATCGCCAGCTCCTATTCCAAAAACTTCGGCCTCTATAACGAACGGGTGGGGGCATGTACCCTGGTGGCGGCGGATGCCGAAGCCGCGGACCGCGTATTAAGCCAGTTGAAGTCCTGTATTCGTGCCAACTACTCCAACCCGCCGTCCCACGGCGCCGCCATTGTGGCGACCATTTTAAGCAATGACGCGCTGCGGGCGTTGTGGGAGCAGGAATTGACCGGAATGCGCGAACGCATCAAGCGTATGCGCCAGCTGTTCGTCAGCACGCTGCGGGAAAAAGGCGCGCAGCAGGATTTCGACTTTATCAATCAGCAAAACGGCATGTTCTCGTTCAGCGGTCTGACCAAGGAACAGGTACTGCGGCTGCGGGATGAGTTCGGTGTTTACGCGGTGAATTCCGGCCGGGTGAACGTGGCGGGCATGACCACGGACAATATGGCGCAATTGTGCGAAGCCATTGTTGCCGTATTATAAGCTTGTCTTAAACCTTGATAAGAAAACCGTCTTGTGCAAGACGGTTTTTTTGCTCGAATTCAGCTGATCTGAGCCGACATTACAAAAAGGGATTGGTTAAACGTTCATGACCCAGTGTGGACATGGCGCCATGGCCGGGAATAAACGCAATGTCGTCGCCCAGCGGCAGGAGTTTGGTGCGGATTGAATTGATTAACGCCTGATGGCTGCCGCGGGGGAAATCGCTGCGGCCCACGCCGCCTTTGAACAGCACGTCACCCATCATGATGATATGTGCATCGAGATTATAAAATACAATATGGCCGGGCGTGTGGCCTGGGCAGTGCAATATATCGAAACGCTCTTCCCCTACCCGTACTTCTTCCCCTTCCTCAAGCCATTGATCCGGCGTAAGGGGCTGGCACTCTTCCAAGCCGAACATCTGGCTTTGCTCCGGCAGCGCATCCAGCAAAAAGCGGTCCTCACTCTGCGGGCCGATAATGGGTACGCCATAGTGCGCGGCCAGCTCCGCCGCGGCGCCCACATGATCCAGATGGCCGTGGGTCAGTAGAATCTGTTTTACCGCCACCCCCCTGGCGGAAACTTCAGCGACAATCTTTGCCGCCTCACCGCCGGGATCCACCAATGCCGCTTCCCCGGTTTTTTCACACCAGATCAGCGAGCAGTTTTGGCTAAACGCCGTCACCGGTACAATATGGTATTTCATAACTCTCCGAAAATGCGATTAAACGCCTACCCTTAACTTGGTTACGGCCCGGACAACGGACCGGGGCGAATAACAGCATTGTCATCCTACCAGGTTCTTACCGGACCGGTATCTATATGCACAAAGTTACTGCTTGGGTAATAACCTACTCCGCCCATGCGCATTTTCATAGCCGCTTTACGGACGTTGCTGAGCTGGATACCCTCAATATGGAAATCCATCGCTTTACCCAGGGTATGATAGCTGTGTTTTGCCACACCCGAACTATGTTCCCGCAGCTCGTTGTTGGTTTCTCGGGAACGATACCCCGAAATCAATTGTACCGGCTTGCTGGTATCAAGCATCATTTGCAGCCGGTAGATATGGTCAAACAAACGCGGGTCGATGCTGGTGATTTTATTGGCACGATAATCACGGAAAAAATGATTCAGCCGGGACAACTCTTCCGGATTATACCCTTTACCATTAAAAAATTCGGTTTTTAACGATTCGCCGGTATTGAGATTATTGAGATGCAGAATGCGTGGACGTGGGGTGGATAGCATGGCGAACGAGGTTGTGGGAAGGAGGGCGATACCCATCGTTGCGCAGCTTAGCGCCAATAATTTTCGGCGATGTTGATTTATAGGATCCATGGGCAAAATAACCAGTTGGCATAGGTAAACAGACGAATTGCACATTAGCGCACCGTCCGGAACCATAACCGCAGAAAATGAAGCAGTCAACCCACGGTTTGTCAAGGTTTGCAAAGGCTCACATTTTAACCGGTCGGGGCAGAGGTTGCCCCCCCCGGAATAATTCTTACTCCTTCAGCCGCTTATTGCAGTAGCCGTTCCGCATTGGGCAGGCTTTTCACGCCGATTTTAACGGCATTATCATAATTGTAAATATCTGTTCGGAACTGTGGTTTACCATCCTCCGCCACCCAGGCGGTCATGTAGAAAAGGTTGACCGGTATCTGATGGCGGATGGAGACGTAGGTGGTATTACCCTGCTTAAGCGTGGCGCTGACCCGCGCATCGCCCCAGCCTGCATCCTGAAGCAGCATATTGGCCAGATCCGAGGCCTTGTTCACCCTGACACAGCCTGAACTGAGGGCGCGCATATCGCTCAGGAACAGGTTATGGTTCGGCGTATCATGCAAATAAATGGCGTCGGAACTGGGCATGTTGAATTTATAGCGCCCCAGGGCATTATTTGCCCCCGGCACCTGACGCAGGCGATAAGGGAAATGGGTCGGCGATATCATGTTCCAGTCAAGTGAGGCGGGATCAACCACCTCCGCATCGCTGCTCCAGCCCGATAGCAGGGTAAAGCCGTTGCGTTGCAGATAACCGGGGTCGCGCATGGCCTTCGGCACGATATCCTTTTGTACCAGAGAGGTGGGGACATTCCACGGCGGATTAAGCACCACGCTGCTGAGCGCGCTGCGCATCAGCGGCGTTTTTCGGCTTGGCCGGCCGACGATGACCCGGGACGACAGCACCTCGGTACCTTGATGGTAATAGACCAGTGAATAGTTAGGTATATTCACCTGAATAAAGGTGTTAAACCGATTGTTCAGCAGCCTCAGACGCTGGATATTCAGCGCCAACAGGGTGACCCGAACCTGTGGGGATACATTGAGCCAGTCGCGGGTCTGGCGGCCGATAACACCGTCGGGATTTAATCCTTGCCAGCTTTGAAAGCGTTTGACGCCATCCACCAGTTCCGGCGCAAAAACCTTATCCTGAGGATCGACGGTGGCGATGACCGAGGGATCCGACGTGGACGCGGAGGGTTTAGGTGAATCGGCGGCCGGGCTGACCACCACTGTTTGCTGCGCGTCGGTTACCGGCGGCGGCGTACGGGGATCGGCGGGGGCATTATCCGCGGTGGGGGCCGGCGGCGGTTGTACCGCGGTCAACATGCCGCTGCGCCGCAATATTTCCCGCAGGGCCGGGATATCATCGCTGAGTTGCCCCGGCCGCAGGCTTTCATTGCCGTTCAGCCGCGGCCAGGGGTGGTTATCCGACAGCATGGTTTTTAATGCCTGGTGCATTTTCAGATATTGAGGATTCTGCGGCTCCAGACCGGCGACAAACCGACCGATGCTGCCGTCATGCACCGCATGCATCCAACGTTGAACCGCCAGCTCCGGCGGTGGGGTAAGCACATACGGGCCATCATTGAACAGCCACTTTTCGCCGTTTTGATCGACGCCGGAGACATATTGCAAATATCCCAGCATCGCATCGGAAAGAATGACATCCCGTGCCATGGCGTTGATGCGGGGATTGGTTAACCATTGCGTCCAAACAATAAACTGAGGCTGAACGCCGGATAACGCCAGCTCCGCCAATTGCTGTTGAAACTGCTGAACCGCGTCGCGGTCCTGCCACAAGGGCTGGTTGTGGTGGGCGGTGTAAATCGACGCCAGCTGGCTGGCGTAGAAAGGTTTGATGCCGGCAGGCAGGATCGCCGCCAGCGCCGCGCCGCTGTGACCCAGCGTATGGGTTTCAGGCAGTATGGGGGCGGTTGCCACCTGCGCACGGGGGGCAAAAAGAGGAATCAGGCTCGAGACCAGCAGGCAGCCGGTCACCGTACGTCGCCATACCACAGTACTTGTCAGTAACATCCTTTGTCCCCTGTATGCTGAATTGTTAATTATTATCGTCCTATTTTCGCATGGGACTTTTCCTTAGTATATAAGCAGAAAGCCAAATATGCGTTACGGATATTGCGAAGAAATTAACAAAGTTTTCAGCGGAGCGAAACCGGAGGAGAAAAGCCGCCTCGCGGCGGCTTCGGACTGTTGACAAACGTGCTCACAGTTAACAAGGAGGGACAGTCTAGGATGCTTCCCTTGTCGGAACCGGGGCCGGCACCGGAAGTTCGTTGGCGAATCCGCGCAGGCCCACCACATGAACGTGCTCCTGGTTATTAAAGACCTTTCTCACCAGCTTGTAGGTGGTGCCTTTTTCCGGACTGATATTTTCCGGCGCGGCGATAATCAGCTGCATTTGCAACCGGTCGCACAGCTCAAACAGCGTGGCGATGGATTTGGCGTCCAGACGCGCCGCTTCATCAAGGAACAGCAGGCGGCACGGCGAAATATCCTTGCCCCGCAGCCGGCTTGACTCCTCTTCCCAGCTTTGCACCACCATCACCAATATCGACATGCCGGTACCGATGGCCTCGCCGGTGGAAAGCGCCCCGCTCTCCGCTCTCAGCCAGCCGTCGGCGCCGCGGTTGACCTCCACCTCCATCTCCAGGTAGTTGCGGTAATCCAGCAGCTCTTCGCCAATGGTTTGCGGCGTCCGTTGTCCCATGTCGATTTGCGGATTGAGCCGTTGGTATAATTTCGCCAGGGCTTCGGAGAAGGTCAGCCGATTACTGCTGAACAGGTCCTGATGCTGCTCTTGCTGCTCGCTCAGCACGCTCAGCAGTGTGGCATGGGCCTCGCGCACGTTGACATTAAGCCGTACGCTTTTCACCTGGCCGAAGCTGACCGCCTGCAAACCCTGATTCAGCATTCGGATACGGTTTTGCTCGCGCTGGATGGTTTTACGAATGATATTGGCCACGCTGCGGGAACTGATGGCGAGCTTTTGCTCACGGGCGGTGAGCTCTTCGGTCAGCCGGCTGAGTTCGATCTCCATTTGCTCGATGGCATCCACCGGATCATCCGTACGGATGATATCCTGCCGGATACGTTCGCGCAGATGCTGATATACCGCGATAAAGAACTGGATCTTCCGCTCCGGCCGTTTTGGATCTTCCGACAAACGCAGCACATCCCGCAGATGCTCATTGTCGGCCACCGCCAGACGCAGGGCGCCCAGAGCCTTGTCCGACATGGAACGCAAATCGTCCGCCTCCATATAAGCCAATTCGCGCCGGTGCAGCCGCCGTTCGACGCCGTTGTCTTTCACCAGCCGCATCACGGCGCACCAGCCGGTTTTGGCCGTCACCACCTGCTCGCGCATCTGGTGATAATCCCGCTCCAGTTTGTTCAGTTTTTTCTGCAGGCCGTCCATTTCCGCCTCGCAGAACGTGATTTGTTTTTCCAGTTGACTGCGGCGGCTGCGGTTCTGACCGAGAGAGGCGTGCAGCCGATCGCGGCGCTCGCGGGCACGCACTTCCGCCTCGGCATCGGCCTGTACGCCGATATCCCGCAATTCCTGCGTCAGTTCCTGATACATGTCCCGTTTGGCGTCGAATGCGCTTTTCAGCGAGGCCAGTACCTGATTCAACTGGGTCAGTTGAGCCTGATGCTGGCGCAGCCCGTCCCGGGCCCGGCTGCGTTCGGCTTCCGCCTGTTCCAGCCGTTGACGCAGCTTATCGTTGAGATCCGAATTTTCCGTCAGCATGCCGGCTGAATCGGAATAACCGAAATGCGCGCGGCGCTGCACTACTTCCGTCAGCGCGAACGCCTGCTGCTTGGCCTGGCGCTGCGTTTGCTGCGCCTGGAGATAATCCGCCTGCAACTGCTCATGCTGCTCGGGGTCGTTTTGCAGTACCGCAGCCAGCGGTTCCAACTGTTCCAGGGCGGTGCGGTGGGTTTGCAGATAACGCACCGCATCCTGCGCCTCTTCCCACTCTGCCTGAATGGTTTCCAGGCGATCCGCCAGGGTATCGTCCAGCAGGACATTCATACGGGGGATCAGCCGGTTGAGCAGGCTTAATCCTTCCCGCGCCAATTCGTACTGCTGGCGCTGCTGCTGATGCTGGCTTTCATGATCGCTCAACAGCCGTTCGAGCTCGCCGCGACGGCTGGTCAATCCACGGATTTCCGCTTCCGGATCGCTTTCAAACGCCACCGCCAGGTGGCTGCCGACAAACCGGCCGAAAGACTGATGAAGCCGTTGCAGCTTTTGCACGTCAAACGACAGGGTGGCATAGCGCTCCGCCAGGGCGTCGCGCTCGGCGTTCAGGCTTTCAAGGCGATTCTCGCGGGCGGCGCGGCCAAACAGCGGTACCGCCGGGAAACGTGAGTATCGCCATTGGCGATCCGCTACCTTCACCAGTACCGCTTTTTCAAGTTCTTCAATACCGAATACGCTGTCATCAAACGACTGTGGATCGCCTTCAATCAAATAGAGATCGTCAGGGCAGTCGTCCAGACCATCGAGCTGGTCGCGGATGCGGGATAAATCCGTCACGACGATGGCATGGCGCGAGGGCCCGTACAGGGCGGAAAAGTACGGCGCGTCGTCGAACGTGACATCGTCATAAATTTCCGAAAGCAGTACGCCGCCGAAACGTTCCGCCAGGGTAGCCAGGCGTAAATCCTCGCTGCCCCCCGGATGGCTCAGGCGCTCGATTTGCTCTTCGATGCTCCGCTTCACGCCGGCCGCTTCATCCCGCTCAACCGTCGTCTCGCGCTCGCGTTCCAGCAGTTGCTGCATATACTCGGTGACCTGGGCGCCGCTTTCAAGCCGTTCGCCGCTTTGATCCTCCAGCAGGGTCAGCGCATCCTGTGCCGCCAGCCAAGCCGGGGCACGCTGGGTCAGCAACTGCAGCCGCTGCGCAATCTGATCGAATTCCTGCCGCAGTCCCATGCGGCGCTCACCCGCTTCGGACACCGAAACCGACAGCGTTTCCACCTGTGCTTCCAGCTCTTGCTGTGCCGAGTCCAGCTCCTCCGGCGGGTAATCCGTGCCCATACGTTTGCTGAAATCCGTCAGGAGACGCTGTGCGTCCTGCTGTTCCCGCAGGCGCTGTTCCAACTCGTTCAACTGACCGCGCAGCGGCTGTAACCGATCGGCCTGATGTTGCAATGAGGCCGCGTCGCGCAATAATTCCCGCGCAACCTGCCAGGCTTCGTCCCGGGGAGTCTGGCCGGCAATCTGCACCACCAGCCCGTAGGCTTGTTCAAATTGGCTGTGAGCCGCCTGGGCGACGCTCAGCTTTTGTTCCAACTGCAGCAAGGTCTCGGTGGCTTCCTGCTCTTTACCCTGGAACAGCGCCAGTTCGCGCTCGGCGTTATCGGCGGACAGGTCCGGCGACTGGCAAAGTTCGCGAGCGCGCTCCAGCGCCTGCAAGGCCTGCTGATATTGAATGGCGCGGGTTTGCTGCACATCCAGGGCCTGCTGGTAGTCGGCAAGCTGGCTCTTGAGTTCGTCCACTTCAAGCTCGGCAGCCTCCAGACGGGCCTCGTTATCCTGGTGTATCCCGTTGGCTTCCGCCACCACTTCGGTTTGCTCTTCCAGGCGGAAAGTCAGTTCATCGATGTCGTCGCGATAACGGTTAACCTTCTCCTGCTGGCGCATAGCCGTTTGCACCAGATTCAAATGATCGCTGGCGGCCTGATAATCGGTTTCCAGATCCGATTCGCTGCCCGCCGCTTCCGCCAGTTCGCGCGCCATGTCCACATGACGGTACTGCTCGGCCGCCAGCTGTTTACGGCTGCTGAAGAGATCGCGCCGCAGGGCCAGCGCCTGATCAAGATGCACCCGCCGTTCATTGGCGTGGCGCATGTAATCCGCCGCCACATAAGAGGTGGCCTCGGAAATCAGGTGTTTAAAGAGATCGCGATCCGATTGGGTGACCCTGATGGCTTCCAGGGTCATGCGGTTTTCCCGCAGCGCGGCTTCCATATCCTGGAACGCCTTGCGCACACCGCTGTTTTCCGGCAACAGATAATCACGCAGGGATCGGGTAATGGCGCTGGAGATGCCGCCATAGAGCGATGCTTCAATCAGCCGGTAATATTTGCTGCGATCGGCGGCGGATCGCAGGCGGCGGGGAATCACTCCCAGATCGAACATCAGGGAATGGTAATCGGTGATGGAATTGAAAATCTTGAATTGCACCTCTTCGTGCTCTTCCACCCGCTCTTTGACTTCCTGCAGGCTCAGCACCCGCGCCTGACGGTCACCGACGATTTGCGTCAGGATCTCCGTGGGCTGCACCGCGATGGGCAAACCCTGGATCATGAAGGGCTTGATATCCACCTTGCGATCCCGTCCGGCGATTTGCTGCAACCGGACGCCCACCAGCACCCGCTGATGGCGGGAATTGACCACGTCAAGGGCGGCGTAACAGACGCCGGCGCGCAGTTTCCCATGCAGGCCTTTATCGCGCGATCCGCTGGTGGCCCCGGCTTCCGTGGTGTTACGGAAATGCAGCAAGGTCAAATCCGGGATAAGCGCGGTAATAAAGGCGGCCATGGTGGTGGATTTTCCCGCGCCGTTACCGCCGGACAGGGTGGTGACCAACCCATCCAGATCGAAAGTTCGGGCGAAGAACCCGTTCCAGTTAACCAGAGTCAGTGAGCGAAATTTACCACGTTCAATCATGCCTGTTCATCCTCGGCGCTATCCGACATACCGTCCTTCATCATGCCGTTTACGTCATTGTCGTCCTGCTCGTCATTCAGGGATAATGCCTGCTCGATGGGCATCGCTTCACCATCGCGGATCATCCGCAACTGAGCCTCGCGCGGGTCGTCGCCGCTGCGCACATCAGCACCGAAACGAAATACCGCTTCCGTGATACGGAATTTGGCGGCATCGTTGCCCATAAACCACACCATGCCCAATCGCCTCAGGCGATTAAGGGAGGTGCGGACCTTTTCCTGCAGCTTTTGCCGGTCAAAATCAGAGCCGGTGGAACGCTGGTTAACCAGCTTGAGCAACTTATTTTCATCCGCCAGACTGAGCAGTTCGTCATACAGCTCCTGCTGGGTAAAAATCCCCTCATGAGCCAGACGTTCGGGACTGAGATAAAGGTAGCAGAGTATCTTGCCCACCATCATATCCAATTCGGACAATACCGAACGCGGGATAAGCGTCGTGGAGCGTGGACGAAGGTAGAAAAAACCCTCCGGCGCTCGAACCAATTCCACATTATAGCGACGGTAAAATCCCTCAAGCTCTTCTTGGAAATCCATCAGGAAAGCATGATTGTCCAGCTCTTCGACGCCGATATGGCGGCCGGAACGCAGTTGACTGTCGAGTGCCGGGAACAGCGCGTTGCTTAGCGCTTTCACCAGCTTAACCGGCATGTTTTCTTCAGTACTTATCGATGACATGGGCCTGTACCTTAGCACCGTAATCGTTGATTGCCTGCCATTGTGGCGGTAATCCGGAAAAATCTGATTCGGCCACACCCAGACGTACGGCCTGATCAACTAAAATACGCGCGACGTCGAACTGGCGCGCGCGGGGAAAGCGTATCAGGTAATCGCGCATTACCTGACCGAGATCAAGAGGCAGCCGCTGCTGCTTATATACCGCCAGGGCGGTTTCCACCATTGCGGCCAGCTGCTCGCGGATTTCGTTGAATTCTTCGTACTCCATATCCGGCGGCAATTCTCCGGTGACCTCTTCGGTACGCAGCATCAATTCCTCATCGCGCATATCCAGCAGGCGCTCGGCGTTGGCAAAGGTCAGTGTCCAGGGCTGCTCGAAATAGTGTTGTACCGATTGCCTCAGCCGCTGGGCGAATACCCGATTTTTATCCATATCGATGGCGGTGCGTATAAACCGGTGCACATGGCGGTCATAACCAATCCACAGATCGATGGCCTGCTGACCCCAGTTGGTAATGCGGTCCAGCTTGTTCTGCAGGTCCAGCACCAGCTTATCGATAAAGGTGAGATGCTGATGTCCCAGGGTCGCGTCCTGAATGCGCAGCAGATTGGCCTGCAATTTGTCCCCCGCCGCTTCCAGGGTATCCTGCAATTCCCGCAGGGTGCCGGAGGTTTCCGACAGAAGTGATTCGCAGCTGGCGATGGCGGCGCGCCAATCCTGGTTCAGGAGCTCGGCGATATCGTCCTTCACCGATTGCTGCTGTTCATCCATGATGCGTTGCGTCATATCGATACTGTCGAATATTTCCGCCACCGAATACTTCAAGGGAGCGAACACATTGCGGTGCCAGTGGAATTCATCGCCGTCTTCTTCGGCCGCTTCCGCCGCCCGCTGCAGTTCCTGGGCGACGATGGATAATTGCACCGACAGGCGCAGCGTGGAAAATTCGCGCTGGCGAATATAATAGTCGCTGATGCCGATGCCCAGCGGCGTCAGCCGATAGATGGCGTTGCCTTCCACCTGTTCGCTGATAAAGCGGTTGAGCAATCGCTGGCGCACCAGGTCATTAATGGCGTTATTGGCGCGAAGCGTTACCGTTTCATGGGTTTGTTCAAAGCCTTTGCTGACATGGCGGAACGCGTCCACCAGCTCCCCTTCGGTCATTTCGCCGTCCATGCGCTCGCTGTTGAGGGTAGCGATGGCCAGCACAAAAGCCAGTCGCTCAATGGGCAGCGACAGCGAGAAATCATTTTTGCGCGCCCAGGCGACCAGTTCGGGTACAGTCTGGGAAAATTCACTCATAATTCATCCTTCAGAGGGTGTTTATGCGCCATGACGTGGATGTAGCGCCCCATGCTGATAAAGGGTTCCTGCCGGCAATAATGTTGTTCCATCGCCAATAATGCCGGAAAATCATCCTGTTGCTGCTGCTTATTTTGCAGGTAGTCATGAAACACCCGAACCCCGCTTTTGCCGCTGAACGTCATCCCCATGTCGGCCAGCCAGCCGTACACCTGTTCGGGATCGCAGGGATGGTCCGGCATTAACGAGCGTTTTTTTCGTTTCGGCATCCCTGATTTCACAAATTCAATATTCCCCAGGATCATATTCCGCATAACCAGACCGTGCTTATTGTAAAACATTAATGACAGGGCGCCAGCCGGGGCCAGATATTCATAGAGTTTATGCAATAAATCCCTGGGCTCGGCCACCCATTCCAGAACCGCATGCAACAATATCAGATCAACCGGCCTTTCCAAATGGGGCGCGACGGTCTGAATGGCGCTTTGTACAAATTGCATGTTATCGATCACACCTTGTTGCTCCGCCTGTTGCCGCGCCCGTTCTATCATGTCGGCGGACAAATCGCACAGCAGTACCCGGTGGCCGAGAGCCGCCAATTGGCAGGACAGGCGCCCCTCTCCGCCGCCGGCGTCGAGAATAAAGAGCGGACGCTGAGGCAAACGCGTCAACAGTCCCTGCAAATCCTGCCATAGCACCGCCTGGCGGATCAGGCCCTTGGTGGTGCCGTAAATATTACCCACGAATTTTTCGGCAATATCGTCAAAATTGCGGTCCTGCATCATCGCTGCTCCGGACATGGCGTTCGGGATAGGCGTTTTTACCATAAACCCGTCGTGAAACGACTATTTTGTCACAGGCTGACTTAGAATGAATCTTTATGGCGCCGGATCGCGCCTGCTTGATTACATTTCACCCAATCGGAGCGTTTTTTGATGCTTTTCACGCTAAAAAAAATAATCGGCGGCTTGCTGGCGCCATTACCACTGCTGATCCTGCTGATGGCGGCGGGCCTTATTCTACTCTGGTTCAGCCGCCGGCAGAAAACCGGCCGAATCCTGGTATCCCTGAGCTGGCTATGCCTACTGCTTTTGAGCCTGCAACCCATTGCGGACAAATTGCTCGCTCCCCTGGAGGCCGCCTATCCCACCTACAACGATACGCGGACCAGCATCTCTTATGTGGTGGTGCTGGGAGGCGGATATACTTTTAACCCCCATTGGGCGCCGAGCTCAAATCTGGTTAATAATAGCCTGCCGCGGGTGGTTGAAGGCATCAGACAGTACCGAAACCATCCCGGCGCAAAAATGGTCTTCACCGGCGGTGCGGCGATGGGTAATCCGGTCAGCAGCGCTGAAACCGCCGCGCGGGTCGCGGAAAGCCTGGGGGTACCGACCGGGGATATTGTCAAACTTGATAAACCCCGGGATACCGGGCAGGAAGCGACCAGCGTCGCCGCGCTGGTGGGCAGGTCACCCTTTCTTTTGGTGACTTCAGCCAATCATTTGCCGCGGGCGATGCGTTTTTTCCAGGCCCAAGGTCTGTCGCCGATACCGGTGCCGGCCAACCAGCTGGCGGTGACCAGCCCGTTGAACCTCTGGGAGCGGGTGTTTCCTTCGGCGCTTTGGCTGGGGCACACCGAACGCGCCTGGTATGAAACCCTCGGCCTTATCTGGCAGAGAATAACCGGGACGGGGTCAATCTAGCCAGGGCCGCAGTTCGGGGCCGGCCTGGTCAAATACGCCGCGATCCAGATAACCGGTGTGGATATAGCGGGCCGCCGCTTCCCAAATCGCATAAATCCAGCGGCGATATAGAAAGGCCTCCGATACCGGGGCCTTGCTGAGATAATGGTACAATAAATCTTTAGTCATGCCGTCTTCGCTCAGCCGGAACAAATCATATTCCCTCGGCGCCCATAGCATGGTGCCCGGGTTGAGCATCGCCAACAGCTGGTCGGTGCGGGGATCTTTCAGCATGCTGCGCAAAGTGAGATTGCCATGCACCAGCACGCAATTCTCCGGATCCTCGGCGAACAGTTTTTCCCGGCTTTGACGGGTGCGAAACAATAAACTGCGATCTTCATGGGTCAACAACGGGGCCGAGACTTTCAGCAGGGTTGACCAAATCACCTCAATACGCTGCGCGTACCATTTCGACCAGGTATTATCCTGGGTACTGTCCACTGTGCCCACCAGGCCGTGGCTGTCAATGCGATGCCATGCCAGCAGGCATTCGACGATATGATCTTTCAGCAACTCCCAACGCTGCGGTGTGCGGGTAGGCGCTTCCACTGAAACCCCGCGCAAGCGTTCCATCAGCAGCAGTTCTTTATAAGGCGCCTGCTGGGTAACCACCAGTCCGTAGACGGTAGGCAACCGCACCTCTCCTTCCCGGGCCAGCATGGAGAGTTTATAGGCTTCCTGTTGGGCGATGCCCTGGCACACATAACTTTTAGCCAGCAAAGACAGCGGATTCCCTTCTTTATCGTACATGGCGTAAAGGTGTGCGTAGGGCTGTTCGCTAATTCGTTCCAGGCGGCTCAGGGGCTCGCCCAAGACAGCGCTTAACTCCGCTTTCAACTGTTCCATGACCGATAAAACCTTAACCAGATAAGAAGGAAGGACGCATAATATACATTCGCCATGATGCTGCCATCGCCGGGAAAATTCTTCGTTTCAGATCAAGGTTTAGCGGAAAAAGGCCGGCGATAGCGGCATACAAGACTTAACAGTACCGCTTATCGTCGGCATTGGGCAACACTTGCGGCGACATTAAGCGCCGCTTGCCATCGGCATTAAGCGAGATGTGCGGCGACATTGAGCGCCGCTTATCGTTGACAATATTTCGAGAATCAAATCCCCGTTAGCCGCGGGTGGCCTGTTGCATCAGCTGGCGCACCAGGTTCAACTCTTCCTGTGTATCCACGCCCAAACCCGGCACCTCTCTGGCCACCGCCACGTGAATTTTTTCACCGTACCAGAGTACCCGCAGCTGCTCGAGCATTTCTATTTGCTCCAGCCGGCTGGGTTGCCAGTCGACGTAGCGGCGGATAAAACCGGCGCGATACGCATAGATGCCGATATGGCGCAGGAAGGTATCGCCAATCTGCTCACGAGAATGCGTAAACCGTTCACGATCCCAGGGGATCGGCGCCCGGGAAAAATAGAGCGCGTACCCTTTGGCATCCATCACCACTTTAACCGCATTTGGGTTAAAAGCCTCTTCCGCCGTGCGAATAGGCACCGCCAGGGTTGCCATACCCGCCTCGCAGTTCGCCAGATTGTCCGCCACCTGACGGATAATGACCGGCGGGATCAGGGGCTCGTCACCCTGCACATTCACCACGATTTGGGAATCTTTGAATTGATAGCGTTCAATCACTTCCGCCAGACGTTCAGTACCGGAGTGATGATCGGCCCGCGTGAGGCAGACTTCCCCACCCGCCTGACGGACCGCGTCAAACACACCGGCATGATCGGTCGCCACGATAACCCGTTCCGCTCCGGACTCCTGGGCACGCTCCATGACATGCACTACCATCGGCTTACCGTTGATATCCGCCAGCGGTTTACCCGGCAAACGGCTGGATGCAAACCGTGCGGGGATAATAGCAACAAAACTCATTGATTTGTCTCGTCCAGGGTCATTGCGCGGGCCTCGCTTTCCAGCAGGACCGGTATACCGTCGCGAACCGGGTAAGCCAGGGCATCCGACTTGCAAATAAGTTCTTGTTTTTCTTTATTAAAATAGAGCTTTCCATTACATACCGGGCACGCCACGATTTCCAGTAAACGGTGATCCATATTTCCTCCAGCTTACATAACCCGCTATGGGTTGATGGGGCTGAGAATAGCATAATGCGCCGCCGGGCGGGAATGGCTAGTGCCGGAATAGCAACGGAATAGTGCCGCAGTAGCGGTCGAGTGGCGTCGGGAGAGTGTCTAAAACAGCCCCGGTCGACGCCGGTATGGTGATGGCAAAGCGCTGGAATAATGCTGAACAGTGTCGGCACATCACAAGCTTTAACATTTTACTGACAACTATCACAACAGGAGGCCATATCTATCATATTTTGCAAAAAGGATATTGATCTCTCATGGTGAAGAGCGTACTATTTTTTGTGAGCCACATCACAGTTTAAGAATTTAAGAGACAACCTGCCATGAAAACAGTAAATAAAATCATTGCTTTGTTCGCTAATTTCAGCCGCTAAGCAAATAATACATCGCCTCTCGGCCCGATCATCTGATGATTGGGCCGATTGTTTTTCAGAGCCAGTCAATTGTTAGACACGACCCCTCGGCGATACTGCCTGATAAGCTGTTCAATGGGTGCCAGCAACCGTTCTTTATCCCCGTCCGGCAACCGGGCATTCACCGGAATATACCACCAGTTCTCCTGAGCAAAATCCCGGCATTTCACCGCGTCTTTTTCCGTCATCACCAGCACCTGTCCCGGCGAAGTCAGGACAGATAATTGTTCGTGCCGATAGGACTGATGATCGGCAAAAGACACCTCCCTCACCGGCGCGACGCCCTTGGCACGCAGAGTGGCGAAAAAGCGCGGCGGATGGCCGATGCCCGCCATCGCCACCACCTGGGAAAGACTTTCGACGCTGCAGGTCTGTCCGCTCAAAAGATTGATAGCCTCCCCGGTCTGCAATTGCATCGGCACCTCACCCGGCAACGCCTGCCCGCCATTGGTGATTACCGCGCTAACGCTGTCTAGTCTATGAGCACGCTCGCGCATCGGGCCGGCGGGAAGCCACCAGCCGTTACCGAATCGCCGCACGCCGTCAATGACTACCCATTCGATATCGCGGGCCAGCGCGTAATGCTGCAATCCGTCGTCGGTGATCACCACATCCAGGGTCTGCTGTTTCAGCAGGGCCGCCACTGCGTCCACACGGCGGGGTGATACCGCCACGGGTGCGCCGGTTCGCTGGAAAATCAGTACCGGTTCATCCCCCGCCTCCCCGGGAAGTGTTTTGTCATTCAACAGCAGCGGATACCGTGCGGCCCGGCCGCCATAGCCGCGGGACACGACGCCGACCCGCCATCCCCGTTGCTGTAAATGCGTCACCAGCCACAATACCACCGGTGTTTTGCCATTTCCGCCCGCCGTCAGGTTACCCACCACCACCACCGGCAACGGAAAACGCGAGGTCTTGCGCCAACCCAGGCGGTAGCTGGTTTTAACCACGGCGCTCACCAGCCCGTATAACCAGGAAAAGGGCAACAAAAGCCAGTACCAGTGCTCCCCGCCGAACCAGATGCGTTCAATCATTGCGGAATTGCAGCCGGTAGAGTTGGGCATAGGCGCCTTTTTTAGCCAATAAATCCTCGTGCGACCCGCGTTCCACTATTCTGCCGTCTTCCACCACCAGAATTTCATCCGCTTTTTCAATGGTTGACAGCCGATGGGCAATCACCAGCGAGGTGCGGTTTTTCTGCAGCTCGTCCAGCGCTTTCTGTATGGCGCGTTCCGACTCGGTATCCAGCGCCGAGGTGGCTTCATCAAGGATCAGCACCGGGCAGTCCCGCAGCAATGCGCGGGCAATGGCGATACGCTGTCGTTGCCCTCCCGAGAGCAATACGCCGTTTTCACCAATTACCGTATTCAGCCCATTCTCCATTTTTTCAATAAAATCCATAGCATAGGCCATACGGGCGGCATCTTCGATTTCCGCCGCCGTGAACCGGTCTTTGCGGGCGTAGGCAATATTATTGGCGATGGTGTCATTAAATAAGTGTACATTCTGCGACACCAGCGCCACCTGATCCCGTAACGACGGCAGGGTATATTCCCGCAAATCGTAGCCGTCCAGCAGCACCTGCCCTTCCTGCACGTCATAAAAACGGGTCATCAAATTGGCGATTGTGGATTTGCCGGAACCGGAACGTCCTACCAGCGCCACGGTTTTACCCGCCGGGATGGTCAGATTGATATCCCGCAGCGAGGGTACATCGGTACCCGGATAAGAGAACGTCACATGGCGGAATTCAATATTTCCTTCGGCGCGTTCGACAACCCGGGTGCCTTCGTCCTTTTCCTTTTCCATATCCAGAATGGCGAACAGGGTCTGGCAGGCCGCCATGCCGCGCTGGAACTGCGCGTTAACGTTGGTGAGGGATTTCAGCGGGCGCATCAGGGCAATCATGGATGAAAACACCACCGTGATGGTCCCGGCGGTGAGGTTTTGCATCACGCTGGGGAAACTGGCGGCATACAGCACGAAGGCCAGCGCCAGGGAAGCGATGAACTGGATCACCGGGTCCGATACCGACGCGGCGGACACCATTTTCATGCCCTGCTGCCGCATGCGGTTGCTGACATGGTCAAAGCGTTCGCTTTCCACTTTCTGGCCGCCGAAAATCAATACTTCTTTATGCCCCTTGAGCATCTGTTCGGCGCTGGTGGTGACCTGGCCCATGGTATTCTGCATGGTTTTGCTGATGTTGCGAAAACGCTTGGACACCTGGCGAATGGACATCGATACAATGGGCGCGATAACCACCAGGATCAAGGAGAGCTGCCAGCTGTAATAGAACATCATGATAAACAGGCCGATAATCGAGGCGCTTTCACGGATGACGGTTATCAGCGCGCCGGATGAGGACGAAGCCACCTGTTCCGAATCATAGGTAATGCGCGACAAGAGCGTACCGGTGGATTGCTGATCAAAAAAGGACACCGGCATGCCCATCATATGGCTGAACAGCCGCCGGCGCATCTGCATCACCACCTTGCCGGATACCCATGCCACGCAGTAGCTGGAAACAAAGCCCGTCACCCCGCGTACTATCATCAGACCGATGACCACCAGGGGCATCCACACCAGGATTCTCGCGTTGGTCTTACCAAAACCTTCATCCAAAAGAGGCTTAAGCAGCGATAACATTAACGTATCACTGGCAGCATTAAGAATCAGCGCAATTGACGCGGCGATCAAGCCGGTCTTGAAAGGGGAGATCATCGGCCAGAGGCGACGGAACGTCTGCCACGTGGAGAGATCTTTATCATTTAGCATTTAATTAACCAGCGCTTAGACTAAATAGCCGACCATTCTACCCATTATCCGCCTGGACGCCAAACCACTGGTGATACCATCGAGGCATAATTTGTTCCCGATAACCTTTTATCACCCATTTATCCTGGTAAAACTGAACGCTAATCTGTCCGGACCGCGCGGTATCGTGCCAGGGGATGCCCTCTTGGCCGTAGCGATGGCGGATCTTTTCCGCCGGCAGACGCCACGGATTGAAGCGAGCCGCCGATACCAGCGCGGCCCGGGGGCGGACCGCCCTTAAAAACGGCTTGGTTGACGAGGTTTTGCTGCCATGGTGCGGCACCTGCAAAATATCCGCCCGCAGCAAATCGCGGCCGGCCCGAAGAAGCGCCCGTTCCGCCGGCGCTTCGATATCGCCGGTTAACAGCACCCGGAACTTGCCGTCATCAATTCGAATCACGCAAGAGTCATTATTATTGGCTTTCGCCACCTGTTTCGGCGGCCACAGCACCTGGAACCGTAGCCCCTGCCAGACCCAGCTCTGCCCCTTGATGCAAGGTTGATGATCGTCGGCGCGATAGGAACTGGCCACCGGGACAAGAGGATAAACCTTCTTGAGGGTATCCAAACCGCCGATATGATCCTGATGGCTGTGGCTCAGCCAGATGGCCTCCGGCGTCAGGCCGCGCCAGACGAGATAAGGCACGATTTCGGCTTTGCCGATGTCGCCGCCGCGCCAGCTGACGCCGGTATCGTATAAAAATACCCGGCCGTTGCGCTCTACGGCCACCGCCAGGCCGTGTCCCACGTCCAGCATATCCAGCCGCCAGCGGGGCCGCTGGTTATCCTTCGGCAGCAATAGCAGGGCGCTTATCACCACCATATTCAACCGGTAGGTCTTCCACCAGCCGAAGCGCCAGATAACTACCGCCAGCCAGCCGCCGATACTGACTGCCATACCGGTTTCCGCCAGTTCAAACCAGCCTCGCCGCAGACTGGATAAAGGCATGAATACCCAATCCAGGGAGCGGTTGGCCAAGCCCCATAACAGAGCGCTGATGCCCGGCAACAGGGCTAAACACAGGGCCGACAGAATCAATGGGGTAGTGATAAATGAAACCAGCGGTACGGCCCAGAGATTCGCGGGTAAAGACCAGGGATTGGCGCCGTGGAACAGACCCCATTGCAGCGGCAGCAGCAATAAGGTCATACCGGTTTGCAGGTGCAGCCAGCGCAAGGCAACCCATCGCCTGCCGGACTGGCAGCAAACCGGCAGCGGCGCCCATTGAAACCAGAAAATCAGCGCCGACACCGCCAGGCAGGATAACCACAGGCTGGTGGACAGCACGCTGAGGGGATCGGTAACCAGTATCAGGGCAACGCACCACAGCCAGACTTGCCAGGCACCGCAATGCGCCCCGCGTAAACGCAGCAGGATCCATAAGGATAAGGCAATCAAGGCCCTGACCGCGGGGAAATTGACGCCGGAAATCCAGACATAACCCGCCGCGGTCCCCCAACTCACCATCAGGGGCATAGCCGGGGTTATCCAGCGCATCGGCAGGAAAAACTGCCCGCCCCGCCCCACCAGCCAGCCGAACAGGGCCGCAAGGGAGATGTGCAGGCCGGAAATGGCCATTAAATGAGCGGTGCCGGTTTGCTGCAGTTCCAGTCGAATATCCTCCGGCATGCTTTTACCTTCGCCGAAGGCCAATGCCAGCAAAATTGACGACCATTTAAGACGACTGATATGCCGGGATGCATCGTCTATCAGCTGCTGGCGCAGGTTGCAGCGGTCATCGATAAGCTTGGCCTTGATGACCCGACCCACCAGCGGTTGATGGTTGGCCACTCCCCAGCGCTGGCTGTCGAAACCGCCCTCATTAAGCCGGCTGTGCTGGGGGCGCAGTTTTAGGGTCATCCGCCACTGCTGGCCTGCGCACCAGTGAGACGGCAACGCCGACCAGCCTACCGAGGCATAAATCGGCGGAAAAACCCGCCGTCCGCCGGAATGGGTAATTTTGACCACCGCCCGCGAGCGCGGACTATCTGCATAAGAAATGCTGGCAATAGTTGCCCGCACGGTGATTTTGGGCCGGGAGAGCTCCGTCGTTTGTTGTAATAGGTGTCCGGCGCTCCAGCACCCCCAGACAAAACTTGCCAGGGCAACGGCCGCCATCAGCGGATAATAACCCCGGACCAGGACCAACAGCCAGGCGACGGCCATCACGCCGTAAAGTGTGGTTGGCCCCGGTAAATGCGGCAATAAGGTTAGCGGCAGCACGCCGAGAATGGCGGAGAAGGCCAGGTGATTAAGTGATAACGGCATCCGTGATCCGGTCAGGGAAATGAATCAGTCGGCCCCGAGAGGGGAACATGAACCGATTGTGAAACAGCCTGATGCGCGGTGCCACCGCCCTATTTTCAGTTATCGAAGCCTGTTCGGCAACGAATGTTGTGCTTGCAGCGATACAGTTAATGATGCGCGCTTGCATGCAAATTTTGCCGCCGTGGGGCATTGTCTTGCGGCCAAAAAAAAGACACCCTAGGGTGTCTTATATGCGAGATTGGTTTTTTAACGTGGCTACAACATGACCATTTCGTTATGAACCATAAATATTGGCGCGGTCGCGAAGTTCCTTGCCGGGTTTGAAATGGGGGACATATTTACCCTCCAATTCCACTTTATCGCCGGTTTTTGGATTACGTCCGACACGCGGTGCACGGTAGTGAAGCGAAAAACTGCCGAAACCACGGATTTCGATGCGCTCACCGCTGGCGAGAGTGGTCGCCATATGTTCAAGCATCTCTTTCACCGCATCCTCAACAACTTTAGCCGGTATATGAGCGTGCTGGCCAGCAAGTCTTTCAATAAGTTCAGACTTGGTCATAGTTCCTCCAAGTTCGCGCACCCACTATCATCAAAGCGGCGCGCGACTCACTTAGCTACCGTCCAGGAGCGGCGATAAAACCGCTCCCCCTTATTATTCGCCTTTAGCTGCTTTGAACGCTTCGGCCATTGCGCTGGAGAAGTTGCCGGTATCTTCCTGTTTAGTGTTCACAGTAGCGATAGCTTCTTTCTCGTCAGCTTCATCCTTGGCACGTACCGACAGGCTCACAACGCGGTTTTTACGATCGACGCCGGTGAATTTTGCTTCAACGTCGTCACCCACATTCAGAACCAATGTAGCGTCTTCAATGCGGTCACGCGAGGCTTCAGAGGCACGCAGATATCCTTCCACGCCGCCTGCTAATTCAACTGTAGCACCTTTTGCGTCAACTGCAGTGACTTTACCGGTAACAATGGTACCTTTCTTGTTCAAAGACAAATAGTTATTGAACGGGTCTTCAGCCAGTTGCTTCACGCCGAGGGAAATGCGTTCGCGTTCTGCGTCAACCTGCAGCACAACGGCGGCGATTTCGTCGCCTTTCTTGTATTCGCGCACGGCTTCTTCACCGGCCACGTTCCAGGAAATATCGGACAGATGAACCAGGCCGTCGATACCGCCGTCCAGGCCGATAAAGATACCGAAATCGGTAATGGACTTGATCTTGCCCTCAACGCGGTCGCCCTTGTTGTGGGTTTCGGCGAACTGCTGCCACGGGTTGGCTTTACACTGTTTCAGGCCCAGGGAAATACGTCGACGTTCTTCGTCGATATCCAGCACCATCACTTCAACCACGTCGCCTACGTTAACAACCTTGGACGGATGGATATTTTTGTTGGTCCAATCCATTTCCGAAACGTGCACCAAACCTTCAACGCCTTCTTCGATTTCAACGAAGCAGCCGTAGTCGGTAAGATTGGTCACGCGACCGGTCAGGCGAGTGCCTTCAGGGTAACGTTTGGCAATTGCAACCCAAGGATCTTCGCCGAGCTGTTTCAGGCCCAGGGAAACACGGGTACGTTCGCGATCGAACTTCAGCACCTTGACGGTGATTTCATCGCCGACATTGACGATTTCGCTCGGATGCTTAACGCGTTTCCAGGCCATATCGGTAATGTGCAGCAAGCCGTCCACGCCGCCCAAGTCAACGAAGGCGCCGTAATCGGTAAGGTTCTTGACGATACCTTTTACTTCCATGCCTTCCTGCAGGTTTTCCAGCAGTTGGTCACGTTCCGCGCTGTTTTCGGATTCGATGACCGCACGACGGGAAACCACGACATTGTTACGTTTCTGGTCCAGCTTGATCACTTTAAACTCAAGCTCTTTGCCTTCCAAATGCAGGGTATCGCGTACCGGACGCACGTCCACCAACGAACCCGGCAAAAACGCACGGATGCCGTTCAGTTCGACGGTGAAGCCGCCTTTGACCTTGCCGTTGATGATGCCGGTAACGGTCGCGGCTTCTTCATAGGCTTTTTCCAGCATCAGCCAGGCTTCGTGACGCTTGGCCTTTTCACGGGACAGCAATGTCTCGCCAAAACCGTCTTCCACCGCGTCGAGGGCAACATCAACCTGATCGCCGACCTTGATTTCCAGTTCGCCCTGGGCATTTTTGAACTGTTCAATGGGAATGGCGGATTCGGATTTCAGTCCGGCGTCAACCAGAACGACATCTTTATCGATGGAGACCACGGTACCGCGTACGATCGAACCGGGACGGGTTTCGATTTCTTTCAGGGATTCTTCAAAGAGTTGAGCAAAAGATTCTGTCATATTGGATAATCTTCAGGTGTTTATGATTAACGTCCATCCGGCATCCTGCTTGATGGGGTTGTTTTACACGCCCCATTGCTGTTCCTTGCAACGGGGTATTTGATTCTTATACAGCTATGCTAACGCCAGGATCCGCCGGGAATGGGCCAACGCCTGGACTATCACTTCTTCGATAGTCATACTGGTGGAATCCAGTACCAGCGCGTCTGGCGCCGGTATCAACGGCGCCACCGGACGATTTCTGTCGCGGCTGTCCCTTTCTTTTATCTCGGATAAAAGGCGTTCAAAGTTAACACTAAAGCCCTTTTCCTGCAACTGCCGCATGCGTCGGTGCGCTCTTTCTTCCGGCGACGCGTCAAGAAAAATCTTCACCGGCGCGTCGGCGAACACCACCGTGCCCATATCGCGACCGTCGGCGATAAGACCCGGCGCCTCGCGGAAAGCGCGCTGGCGGCGCAGCAACGCCTCGCGGACCCGGGGGAAAGCAGCGATTTTCGAGGCGGTATTTCCGACGGTTTCAGTACGGATTTCCTGGCCGACGTCTTCCCCTTCGAGCACGATTTCCAACTGTCCGTCCACGACCTTGAAATGCACATCCAGGTGCGCCGCCAAGGGGACAAGGGCGTCTTCGGCGCTGATATCCACTTGATGATGCAGGGCCGCCAGCGCCAATACCCGGTAAATGGCCCCGGAATCGAGCAGATGCCATTGCAATGCTTCCGCCAATGCTTGACACAATGTGCCTTTACCCGCACCACTCGGTCCGTCGATGGTGATCACCGGGATGACTGCTGCCATTGTTGTTTTCTCCTCTCAGCGGGAAACTTCATTCCATAATAACGAAACCTCTTGTGAGGCATTATACGCATCATTACGGAATAAAGGTTACCCCTGCGTGGCGCTAATCTAAAATGGAAATATCTTTTGTGTATTGGCTCGATTGTAGTTCGCCCGGGCCATTTTTGCGCGGCCCGGCGGCAAGGAATATCCGGCATCGGCGAAAATCGTCGGCGGGATACCGCCAGCGGGCAATATGACGATTTCCCAACCCGCTTCCATTATGTTCCACGTCCGGCGGCCCGTGGCGCCCGTAAAGGCGCCCGGAGAGGCTCCGAAAAAGCCATCGGGCGTAAGGAGACGGCGCATTTATCCGCCGATTATTTCAGCGTGCTGACGGCGGCCAATTGCTGGAAATAGTCCGGGAAGGTCTTATGGGTGCATTTAGGATCCAGTATGGTGACCGGCGTATCGGACAAGGCCACCAGTGAAAAACACATCGCCATCCGGTGATCGTTATAGGTGCCGATTTCGGCGAATTTCAGCGACTTGGGCGGCGTTATCTCGATAAAATCCTCACCCTCCACCACGTCGGCACCCACCTTGCGCAGCTCGACGGCCATTGCCGACAGCCGGTCCGTCTCCTTCACACGCCAATTGTAGATATTGCGCAGCCGGGTGGTGCCGTCGGCGAACAGCGCGGTGGTGGCGATGGTCATGGCGGCGTCGGGGATATGATTCATGTCCATATCCACCGCGTGCAGCTCGCCCCGGGTGCACTCGATAAAATCGTCGCCCCAGCGGATAACCGCGCCCATGCGCTCCAGCACGTCGGCGAAGCGGATATCGCCCTGTACGCTGTTTTTGCCGATGCCGGTCACCCGGACGGTGCCGCCCCGGATAGCCGCCGCCGCCAGGAAGTAGGATGCCGATGAGGCATCACCTTCCACCAGGTAATGTCCCGGCGAACGATAGCGATCGTTGCCCTTGAGGTAAAAAACCCGGTAATTTTCGTGGTGAACGGTGATACCGAAGGTTTTCATCAGCGTCAGGGTGATGTCGATATAGGGACGGGAAACCAGTTCCCCTTTAATGCGGATCACCGTATCTTCGGCCGCCAGGGGCGCCGCCATCAGCAGGGCGGTGAGAAATTGGCTGGAAACCGTGCCGTCCACCTCAATTTCGCCGCCGCGAAAACCGCCCCGAAGGCGCAGCGGCGGGTAATTCTCTTGCTCCAGGTATTCCACAACGGCGCCGCCCTGGCGCAGGGCATCCACCAAATGACCGATGGGGCGCTCTTTCATCCGCGGTTCACCGGTGAGGGTGATGTCATGCCGGCCCAGGCATAATATGGCCGCCAACGGCCGCATGGCGGTACCGGCGTTACCCAGGAACAGCTCCAGGGGCGCGGCGGCGGTCAGGGCGTGCCCCTGCCCGTCTATTTCGCACTGCCGACGGTCGGCGCTCAGGCGGCAGGTCACGCCCAACGCCGCCAGGGCCGCCAGCATATGGCGCACATCGTCACTGTCCAACAGATTGGTCAGCCGGGTGGTGCCGTGGGCCAGGGCCGCCAGCAGCAAAGCGCGGTTCGATACGCTTTTGGAGCCGGGCAGGTTAACGGTGCCGTTGACGTGCGCTACCGGTTGTAGGGTCAGGGATTCCTGCATGTGAAACGCGTTCTCCAACAATGATAAAATCAGCGACCCCGGCGGTTAGGTCGGGGTCGCAGGTTAATTCATCCTATTCGCACAGCGAAAACAGCGAATATTCCGGCAAAAATCAGCTTGCCGGCTCGGTCTAAATCAGCCGTGCCGCCGGGCGAATTCGGTCATAAAGTGCACCAAAGCTTCAACGCCCGCCAGCGGCATGGCATTATAAAGCGATGCGCGCATCCCGCCCACCGCGCGGTGACCTTTCAGGGCGTGCAATCCGGCGGCAACCGACTCTTCCAGGAACAGCTTGTCCAATGCGGCATCCGCCAACAGGAAGGGAACGTTCATGCGTGAACGGTTAGCCGGCGCCACATCGTTACGATAAAATTCGCTGCGGTCAATATACCCATACAGCAGCTCGGCTTTGGCCTGGTTGCGCCGATCCATTGCCGTCAGGCCGCCCTGCGCCTTCAGCCACTTGAATACCAGGCCGGAGAGATACCAGGCAAAAGTGGGCGGGGTATTGAACATGGAATCGTTTTCCGCCAGCACCTTGTAATCCAGGACCGAAGGGAGTTCGCGCCGGGCTTTGCCCAACAGATCTTCACGCACGATAACCAGCGTCAGCCCGGCCGGGCCGATATTTTTCTGTGCGCCGGCGTAAATCACGCCAAAACGGCTGACATCCAGCGGGCGGGAAAGAATAGTGGACGAATAGTCCGCCACCACCACTTTGTCGCCAAAATCGGGCAGCTCGTCTATGGCCAGGCCGTCGATGGTTTCATTGGGGCAGTAATGCACATACGCGCTGTCGGCGGACAGTGCCCATTCGTTCATGGGCTTGATGGCCCGTTGACCGTCAAGGCGGGTTTTAACGTCAATGACCCGGGGATCGCAGTACTTGCGGGCTTCGGCCACGGCGCTGTGGGCCCAATAGCCGCCGTCGATGTAGTCGGCGCTCACCCCTTCCCCCAGAAGATTCAGCGGTACCGCGGCGAATTGCGCCCGAGCGCCGCCGTGGCTGAACAGCACTTTGTAGTTATCGGGGATACTCAGCAATTCGCGCAAATCCTGTTCGGATTCTTTTGCCACCTCGATGAATTCCTTGCTGCGATGGCTGATTTCCATGACCGACGTACCCAATCCATGCCAATTGCATAATTCCTGCTGCGCGCGCTGCAGTACTTCCACCGGAATCATTGCCGGGCCGGCGCTAAAATTAAAGACCTGATTCATTTCCCCTCACCACATTGACCAAAAACCGTTTGAACATCCGATGCCATACCCTAAATAATTCGAGTTGCAGGCAGGGGTCGAGTAGTGCCAACACACCTGCAACTTGAATTATGACGGGTATATCGTTTTTATCACTCACCTCCGGAGGTCGCAACGTTTATTGACTATCTTCCGCATTTTAGCCACTCACACATTCGCGGCCGGAATATCAACCACACCGACCATAAGGCTGTTACGTCCGGCCACGGCCTTTACAGAGAATACATGGAGCCGTGAGGCAAAACACCGTATTATGCCGGTTTAGCGACGAGATTAAAGTGAGCCTTATGACCCAGACATTTATTCCCGGTAAAGACGCCGCCCTCGAAGATTCCATCCAGCGGTTTTATCAACAATTGTCGGCGCTGGGTTTCAATATCGAAGAGGCCTCCTGGCTCAACCCGGTTCCCCATGTCTGGTCGGTGCATATCCGCGATCGCGACTGTCCCCTGTGTTTCACCAATGGCAAGGGCGCCAGTAAAAAAGCCGCGCTGGCCTCCGCTTTGGGGGAATATTTCGAACGGCTTTCCACCAATTATTTCTTTGCCGATTTTTATCTCGGCCACAGCATCGCCCAGGGCGATTTCGTGCATTATCCCAACGAAAAGTGGTTTCCCCTGCCCGCGGACGATACGCTGCCGAACGGCATATTGGACGACAGGCTGCGGGATTTTTACGATCCCGATCGGGCGTTAACCGCCGGCGCGCTGGTGGATTTGCAGTCCGGCAATACCGAGCGAGGTATCTGCGCCCTGCCGTTTATCCGCCAATCGGATCAGGCCGTTATTCATATCCCGATGAATATCATCGGCAATCTGTATGTTTCCAACGGCATGTCGGCGGGGAATACCGCCAATGAAGCCCGGGTGCAGGCATTGTCGGAAGTTTTTGAGCGCCATATCAAAAACCGCATTATCGCCGAATCCATCAGTCTGCCGCCCATACCCCAGACGGTGCTGGACCGCTATCCCGGCGTAGTGGCGGCCATTAGCCGCCTGGAAGAGGAAGGCTTTCCCATCTTCGCCTACGACGCCTCCCTGGGCGGGGAGTATCCGGTTATTTGCGTGGTGCTGTTTAATCCCGCCAACGGCACCTGCTTTGCCTCTTTCGGCGCCCATCCGGATTTCGGCGTGGCGCTGGAGCGTACCGTGACCGAGCTGTTACAAGGCCGCAGCCTGAAAGACCTGGATGTCTTTACCCCACCCACATTTGACGATGAGGAAGTGGCGGAGCAGACCAATCTGGAGACCCATTTCATCGATTCCAGCGGCCTGATTTCCTGGGATCTGTTTAGACAAGACGCCGACTATCCCTTTGTGGACTGGAGTTTCAGCGGCACCACCGGCGCCGAATTTACCGCCATGATGGACATTTTCCGGCAAAAGCAGGCAGAGGTCTATATCGCGGATTACGAACATCTCGGCGTGTATGCCTGCCGGATATTGGTGCCGGGCATGTCCGATATCTATCCTGCGGAGGATTTATTGTTCGCCAATAACACCATGGCCGCCCACTTGCGCGGCAGGTTGATCAACCTGCCGGACAGCCAATGGCCGCAGGAAGACTATTTGGCCCTCATTGAGCGGCTGGATGAAGAGGGGTTGGACGATTTTACCCGGGTACGCGAATTGCTGGGGCTGGCAACCGGTCGGGACAACGGCTGGTTCACTCTGCGGGTGGGAGAGTTAAAAGCCATGCTGGCTCTGGCGGGGGGCGATCACGGGCAAGCTCTGCTCTGGACAGAATGGACATTGGATTTCAATAGCTCGGTATTTTCACCGCAGCGGGAAAATTACTACCGCTGTCTGCAAACGCTGCTGCTCGCCCGCGAATCCGGCCGGGATCCGGCACATTACCAAATCGCGTTTGAGCGCATGTACGGCGCCGCCACCCTCGAAAGCATCACCACCGCGCTACAGGGCAAGCAGTGCTTTGCCGGGTTAATGACTATTGATGACGATCTCCATGCGCTGCCGGCTCATCGCGCCCTACTGGCGGCTTATGAAAAATTGCAGTTGGCAAAACGCCGCTACTGGCGGTAGGATCCCGGAGCCGAACGGGCAGGCTACTCCCCCGCCGCTGCGGTCAGGCGGGGGGATGTACCCTAAATAATTCGCGTTTCAGCAAGGCGGCAACGCAGCGACAAATCTGTCTGGAACAGATTTGAACTGTGCTTGCGCTGGCCCAAAGGGGCGAGGCCCATGGCGGGGCCGAGTATCGCCAACGCATCTGTAACTTGAAGCATGACGAGTATCAGTAAAATTAATTTAACAATCATGATGGGACATCGGGTCCAATAACCCTCCTAAAATCATGCCTTTATTTTGCCCCGGAAGATTTTGCCGATTATTTCAGCACCAGGGTAGAAATATAATGCTCGCCAAGGTTCCAATAAATGGTTTATTGTTACTGTGAAGTAAAAATATAATATGCTTGACGGCGCCACTGAAACAATATGGCTTTATTCGGCGTTATTCATTAACGTACGGAATAGTGCAAAAAATGCCGTTTTCAAATCTTTATGTAATTATTAAAATTTATTTTTAACTTCTTTATCAATGAGTTAGAACTATTTTAGCCTATATCCCCTACCTAAAAGGCCGTTAAGTTTGGCCCATTATGATCCAAGTCAATTTTTGCTCTATACTGCTTTGTTAGAATTACAACGTTTATTTATTCACCGAGAGAGTTAGTGTGAAAGCTGACAACCCATTTGATTTACTCTTACCTGCCGCCATGGCAAAAGTCGCTGAAGAAGCCGGCGTTTATAAAGCAACCAAACAACCGGCAAAAACGTTTTTCCTGGCGATAACCGCAGGTGTATTCATCTCCATAGCTTTCGCTTTTTATATAACTGCTACCACCGGTACCTCCGCCATGCCTTACGGCATTGCCAAATTGGTTGGCGGGGTGTGTTTCTCTTTAGGCTTAATGCTGGTGGTGGTTTGCGGCGCCGACCTGTTTACTTCAACGGTGCTGATTATGGTGGCGAAGGCCAGCGGACGCATCACCTGGGGACAATTGGCGCGTAATTGGGTCAACGTTTATATCGGCAACTTTGTCGGCGCGTTGATCTTCGTGGCCCTTATCTGGTTCTCCGGGGAGCATATGGTCGCCAACGGCGGCTGGGGCTTGAACGTTTTACAAACTGCCGACCATAAAGTGCACCATACGTTTCTCGAGGCGGTTTGTCTTGGGATTCTGGCGAATCTGCTGGTCTGTCTGGCGGTGTGGATGAGTTATTCCGGCCGTAGCCTGATGGATAAAATGTTTGCCATGATATTCCCTGTCGCGATGTTTGTTTCAAGTGGTTTTGAGCATAGCATCGCCAATATGTTTATGATCCCCATGGGTATTGTCATCAAGAATTTTGCTGGTCCGGAATTCTGGCAAGCCATCGGGATGGCGCCCGATCAGTTTTCACACCTTACCGTAAGCAACTTTATTATCGACAACCTGATTCCGGTCACGATTGGCAACATCATCGGTGGGGGGTTACTGGTAGGGTTAACATATTGGGTAATTTATCTGCGCGGTGGAAATAACCATTAATTTGGTCCGCCGTGAAGCCGGGTTTTAAGAAATCCACATTAGAAGGTAGGTATAAAATGACCGATCTGAACACAAAACTAGCCACTGCTTGGGAAGGTTTCAGCAAGGGCGACTGGCAGAATGAAGTCAATGTTCGTGACTTTATCCAAAAAAACTATACTCCTTATGAAGGCAACGAAGCCTTCCTGGCGGGTGCTACTCCCGCCACTACCGCCCTTTGGGCCAAAGTAATGGAAGGTATCAAAACCGAAAACCGCACCCATGCGCCGGTGGATTTTGATACTGACGTTGCTGCTACCATTACTTCTCATGACGCCGGCTATATCAATAAAAGCCAGGAAAAAATCGTCGGCCTGCAAACTGATGCACCGTTGAAACGCGCCATTATCCCGTTCGGCGGCATCAAGATGGTTGAAAGCTCCTGCAAAGCATACGATCGCGAGTTGGACCCGCAACTGAAGAAAATCTTCACCGAATACCGTAAAACCCATAACCAGGGTGTATTCGATGTTTATACTCCCGATATCCTGAAATGCCGTAAGACCGGTGCCTTGACCGGCCTGCCGGATGCCTATGGCCGTGGCCGCATCATCGGCGATTACCGTCGTATCGCGCTGTACGGTATCGACTACCTGATGAAAGACAAATTCGCCCAGTTCACCTCTTTGCAAAGCAAACTGGAAAACGGCGAAGATCTGGAAGCCACCATCCGTCTGCGTGAAGAAATCGCCGACCAGCATCGCGCTTTGGCGCAAATCAAAGAAATGGCCGCCAAATACGGCTGCGATATTTCCGTCCCGGCAACCAGCGCGCAAGAAGCAGTTCAATGGACTTATTTCGGCTACCTGGCCGCGGTTAAATCCCAGAACGGCGCCGCCATGTCCTTCGGTCGTACTTCCACGTTCCTGGATATCTTCATCGAACGTGATTTGAAAGCCGGCAAAATCAACGAAGAACAGGCTCAGGAATTGATTGACCATCTGGTCATGAAACTGCGTATGGTCCGTTTCCTGCGTACCCCTGAATATGACGAACTGTTCTCCGGCGACCCGATTTGGGCGACTGAATCACTGGGCGGTATGGGCGTAGACGGCCGTACCCTGGTGACCAAAAACAGCTTCCGTTTCCTGAACACCCTTTACACCATGGGGCCAGCTCCGGAACCGAACATGACTATCCTGTGGTCGGAAAGATTGCCGATCAGCTGGAAGAAATTCACCGCCAAGGTTTCCATCGATACCTCTTCCGTACAGTATGAAAACGATGACCTGATGCGTCCCGATTTCAACAATGACGATTATGCCATTGCCTGTTGCGTAAGCCCGATGGTTGTCGGCAAACAAATGCAGTTCTTCGGCGCCCGCGCCAACCTGGCTAAGATGGTCCTGTACGCAATCAACGGCGGCATGGATGAAAAAGCCAAAATCCAGGTCGGTCCTAAAACCACACCGATTTCCGATGCGGTTCTGGACTACGATACCGTGCTCAAGAGCATGGATCACTTCATGGATTGGCTGGCCAAACAGTATGTCACTGCGCTGAACATCATCCATTATATGCATGATAAATACAGCTACGAAGCATCGCTGATGGCGCTGCATGACCGTGATGTATATCGCACCATGGCTTGCGGCATCGCCGGTTTGTCCGTCGCCGCCGACTCCCTGTCCGCCATCAAGTATGCCAAGGTTAAACCGATACGTGATGCTGAAGGCATGGCTGTCGATTTCGACATTGAAGGCGAATACCCGCAGTTCGGTAACAACGACTCACGCGTCGATGATATCGCTTGCGACCTGGTTGAACGTTTCATGAAGAAAATTCAGAAGCTGCCGACCTACCGTGGCGCGGTACCGACCCAGTCTATCCTTACCATCACCTCTAACGTGGTTTACGGTAAGAAGACCGGTAACACCCCTGACGGACGTCGTTCAGGCGCACCGTTCGGACCTGGTGCCAACCCGATGCACGGTCGTGACCAGAAAGGCGCTGTCGCTTCTCTGACCTCCGTTGCCAAACTGCCGTTTGCCTATGCAAAAGACGGTATTTCTTACACCTTCTCCATCGTGCCTAAAGCACTGGGCAAGGATGACGATGTACGTAGAGCCAACCTGGCAGGTTTGATGGACGGTTACTTCCATCATGAAGCCGGTGTGGAAGGCGGTCAGCATCTGAACGTCAACGTGATGAACCGTGAAATGCTGCTGGCAGCCATGGAACATCCGGAAGATTACCCGAACCTGACCATCCGTGTGTCTGGTTATGCGGTACGCTTCAATTCATTGACCAAAGAACAGCAGAAGGACGTCATCACCCGTACTTTCACGGCGTCGATGTAATTTCCCTCACCGTCTGAAAAGGCGTAAAATAAAGGCTCCACGGAAGTGGGGCCTTTTTATCACCTGCACCGGCTGATTGTCAGCACGTTCAGGTCAGTATGTTTTGTCTGAAAGCGTTATTTTAAGCCTATAGGCAGATTATAAGCATAGAAGCCTTTAAGCATAGAGGCTCAGCCAAAACACACTTCCCGCAAAGATGGAGAAAACCCCGCAATGTCAGTACTTGGTCGCATCCATTCGTTTGAATCCTGTGGTACCGTCGATGGCCCGGGCATTCGTTTTATCATTTTCTTCCAGGGCTGCCTGCTGCGTTGCCTTTACTGCCACAATCGCGATACTTGGGATTTGCACGCCGGACGCGAAATTTCCGTTGAAGAGATCATGAAAGAGGTAGTGACCTACCGGCATTTTATGAATGCCTCCGGCGGCGGCGTCACCGCGTCCGGCGGTGAGGCGATTTTACAGGCCGAATTCGTTCGCGACTGGTTTCGTGCCTGCCATGCCGAGGGCATCAATACCTGCCTTGACACCAACGGCTACGTGCGGCGTTATGACGAGGTGATTGATCAACTGCTGGATGTGACCGACCTGGTGATGCTCGATATCAAGGAAATGAACGATGATATCCATCAGAACCTGGTGGGTGTATCCAACCACCGCGTACTGGATTTCGCCCGCTATCTGCAAAAAATCAACAAGCGCACCTGGCTGCGGTATGTAGTGGTGCCGGGTTGGTCCGATGACGATAAATCGGTACATATGCTGGGTGAATTCACCAAGGATATGGCCAATATCGAAAAAATCGAATTGCTTCCCTACCATGAGCTGGGTAAACATAAATGGATAGCCATGGGTGAAGAATACAAGCTCGAAGGGGTAAACCCCCCGACCACGGAAAACATGGAGCACGTAAAAGCTATTTTGGCCGGTTACGGCCATAAAGTGATGTATTAATTTATGCCCCCCTGTCCGTTATAATAACTTATTTCCCAAACCATTCCTCCGTTCACCCTGCCGGGACCTGTTTCGGCGGGGCTGGTGTCCCGCCTGGGACGGTCCCTTTCCCCCTCGCCTATTGTCAACCCTATTGTCAGCAAACATCCCCTTTATTACATGTTTACTTACCAAACTGACCTATTTTTTCCAGAGAACTTTTTAGTGATGACGTATTATGATGGCTTTGGCAAATGATATGATCGCTAACTTATGAAAGCAGCAGAAATTAAAACCGCGCACTGGCGGGAAGTGTGGCAGTTGATAAAGCCCTTTTGGCGTTCCGAGGAAAAGTGGCGGGCCTGGGGAATGCTGGCGGTGATCGTTTTCCTCTCATTAACCACGGTGTATATCAGCGTTCTCTTTAACCAATGGAATCGGGTATTTTACGATGCGTTGCAGAATAAAAATTTCCCGGTGTTTAAAAGCCAGCTGGTCTATTTTACCTGGCTGGCGCTGATATTCATCGTTATCTCCATCTATAAAATCTACCTGACCCAGGGCCTGCAAATGTACTGGCGGCGCTGGATGACCCGGCAATATATGGATAAGTGGTTACAACACCACGTTTATTATCATACCGAGCAGCAACAGACCGTAGATAACCCCGATCAGCGTATTGCTGAAGATCTTAACGCGCTCACCAGCGGCACGCTGTCGCTGTCGCTGGGTTTGCTCTCAAGCGTCGTGACGTTTGTCTCGTTCATTTCCATTCTCTGGTCGGTGAGCGGTCCCATATCCGTTACCCTGAGCGGGCATCTTTTTACCATACCCGGTTATATGGTGTGGTTTGCCATATTATATGCCGGACTGGGATCGTTATTGATTTGGAAGGTGGGCAGGCCGCTGGTGCGTTTGGGTTTTGAACAGGAAAGATATGAGGCGAATTTTCGTTTTGGCCTGATCCGTATCCGTGAAAATAATGACGCCATTGCGCTTTACCAGGGTGAGCCGCGGGAAGCCAAGCAATTGGATGGCCGGTTTGAATCCATTCGGGCCAATTGGTGGTCCATTATGCGGGTTAGCCGGCGACTGAATGTGGCCAGTAATTTTTACGGCCAGTTTGCCATTATCTTCCCAATTCTGGTGGCGGCACCTCGTTATTTTTCGGGCGCCATCCAGCTCGGCACCCTGATGCAAATCTCTTCGGCGTTCGGCGAGATTCAAGGGGCGTTGTCCTGGTTTATCGATGCCTTTAATCAGTTGGCCAGTTGGAAAGCCTGCATTAACCGGCTGGCGGGATTTAATGCCGCGGTGGAACGTCACAGCAGCCAGAATACCGACATCGTGCGTCAGCCCACTGACGGCGATGCGTTGGTATTGTCGGATTTGACGCTCACCATCCCCACCGGTCGGGCGCTGTTCCATGGGGCGACCCAGTCCATTGCGCCGGGTGAGAAGGTGTTGATAGTCGGTCCGTCCGGCTGCGGTAAATCCACGCTGCTGCGCGCCATTGCCGGTATTTGGCCCTATGGCTCGGGGGGTATCGGGTTGCAAACCGGCATGAAAGTACTGTTTTTACCCCAGCGCAGTTATATCCCTATCGGCAGTTTGCAGGGGGCGTTGTGTTATCCGGAAGCGCCGGATCATTTCACCCGGGAGCAGATGCTCCTGATGCTGGATGAGTGCCATCTGACCCATTTGCAGCCCATGTTGGACAAAGAACTTAACTGGAGTCATTGGTTATCCCCCGGCGAGCAGCAGAGGCTGGCATTTGCCCGGGCGCTGTTGATTAAGCCGGATATTCTGTTTCTGGATGAGGCCACCAGCGCGCTGGACGATGAGAACGAGCAGTTGATGTATCGGCTGCTGACGGAGACCCTGCCGGACGTGACGTTGGTAAGCGTGGCCCATCGCAACAGCGTTGCCCGCTATCATACCCGCTGCTGGCGTTTCGAACGTCAGAGTGAAGAGGACTGTGCGGTGCTCAATCTCAGTCAGTTGCCGGCTGCATAGCGCCAGCGCTTAACCGTGCCATGTGGCGACTCGGGCAGACATAAAAACACGCCCGCTTTGACCACACTGGCGCGCTCTATCTTTAACACGTTCGTTGCATAATCGGTGATCGCGGGCCTAGCGTGCCATGTGGCGCTCCGGCGGGGCGGAAAAACCACGCCCGCTTCGACCACATTGGCGCGCTCTCCCTTTAACACGCCTGGTTTAAGCTTCAGTGATAGCGGGCCTAGCGTGCCATGTGGTTCTCCGGCGGGTGGACAAACCACGCCCGCTTAGACCACATTGGCACGCTCTCCCCTAACAGGCCCGATTCACGCCAGGGTGATAGCGGCCGAGGCCGTGGGGTGTTTTTGTGGATGTCAGGCGGTGGTGACCGGGGTATGATGCCTATTCGCTTTGCGCAGCAGCATCACCAGATATAACAGGGCCACCGCCGCGATGATCACAAACAGCCATTGGTCCGAGTAGCGTTGCATCAGCATGGCGGTCATGCTTGGGCCCACCAGGCTGCCGATGGTGTAGCTTAGCAGCAGGGCCTGGTTCATCGCCACCAGTTCATGGTTGGGCACCTTCTCGCAGGCCCAGGACATGGCCACCGGATAAAGGGTGAACCCCGAACAACCCAGCAGGAACAGCGCCGGAACCATGGCGGCGTCGTTCAGCATCCATAGGCTGCCGATAATCACCATGAAGACCTGTACCCGCAGTATCATTAAACGCCCGAAGCGGTCCGCCAACCGGCCCACCGGCCATTGCCCCACGATACCCGCGCTCACCAGCAGCGCCATCCAGTAACCGACCTTGCCGTCGCTGAATCCCTGGTGCGACAGGTAGAGCGGCATCAGGCCGTAAAGCGATCCCAGCACCACGCCCGAGATGATGCAGCCGTTGATACCCAGTCGGGCATTGCGACGCAGCAACATCGGCCAGACGGGAACTCTGGGGGCATCGGTGCCCTGGCCGTCAATGCGATTGAACAGCAGCGGCAGCACCGCCACAATCATCAGCGTGGTCACCCAGGGCAGTACCGCCATTAACGCGGTGGATACGCCGCTCAGTAACAGCTGGCCGATAACCGTGCCCATGTAATAAACCATCATATAGGCGGCCAGCAGCTGTCCGCGGGTGTGTATCGTACCGCGCCGCATCAGGGCGCTTTCCACCACCACCCACACCAGGGCGCAGGCGATGCCGGCCACAAACCGGCATAACAGCCAACTGCCGAAATCTATGGTTAAACCCAGCCCAAGGGTAGCGACGGCAAACAGCACGCAGGAGAAATGATAGCTGCGATTGAAGCCAACCCGTTTGATCAGCGCCCCGGCCAGCAGGGTTCCCACCAGGTTACCGGTGAAATAGGACGACCCCACCAGCCCGATTTGCCAGGTAGGCAGCGACTCATGGGACAGCCACAGAGGAACCAACGTATTGAGCACCGCAATGGAAACGGTCAACGACAACAGCCCGGTAAGCAGCATCACCACCGGGCGGGAATAGACGGACATAGGATAAAAACCGGACTCAAAATGCAGAAATTACGCGCATCATGCCACCAGGGCGTTAAAAGTCAATCGGGCTGAATTTACGTCAGCATTTTTTGCAATCTTTCAGCTTAGAGGTTCGCTGTGCTTAAGAACATAAGAAATGAGATTGCGATGATATGCCCGTCATACTTCGAGTTGCAGGTGCGTTGGCTTTCCTGCAACTCGAATTAGTTTAGGTATACGTTTCGCGGATGGAGGAAGGCGCGCGGAAGAATAGGGGAAACGCCTGGTAAAGACTTAACGCAGCCTATAAGCCGGAAAACGGCCATCATCCTTGATGACCGATGACCGATGGCTGCTGACCGATAGCTGGCGTTCAGACTTCAACCGATATGAGTCAGGCCTTTCATATAGGGCACCAGCACCGCCGGAATTTCGATACGGCCGTCCGCAAGCTGATAGTTCTCCATGACCGCCACCAGGGTACGCCCCACAGCCAGGCCGGAGCCATTGAGGGTGTGGACCAGGCGCGGTTTTTTATCCTCTTTGCCGCGATAGCGGGCCTGCATGCGGCGGGCCTGAAAATCACCGATATTGGAGCAGGAGGAAATTTCCCGGTAGGTATTCTGCGCCGGCAGCCACACCTCCAGATCGTAGGTCTTGCAGGACGCGAAACCCATATCGCCGGTACACAGCAGAATTTTACGGTACGGCAGGTTCAGCAGTTGCAGGACTTTCTCCGCATGGCCGGTCAGTTCTTCCAGCGCCTGCATGGAATTTTCAGGTTTCACCACCTGCACCATCTCAACTTTATCGAATTGGTGCATGCGTATGAGACCGCGAGTGTCACGACCGTAGGAACCCGCCTCTGAGCGAAAACACGGGGTATGGGCGGTCATCTTGAGCGGCAGGACGTCTTCGTCGAGAATTTCATCCCGCACCAGATTGGTCAGAGGCACTTCCGCCGTGGGAATCAATGCGTAGGCACTGGTGTCGGCTTCTTCGCTAAGGGGCTGGGTATGGAATAAATCTCCGGCGAATTTCGGTAACTGGCTGGTGCCGTACAGGGAGGCGTGGTTCACCAGATAAGGCACGTAGGTTTCCAGATAGCCGTGCTGCTCGGTATGCAGATCGAGCATGAACTGCGACAGCGCCCGGTGCAGATGGGCAATTTGTCCTTTCATGACCACAAAACGCGTGCCGGTCAATTTCACCGCGGCGGCAAAATCCAGCCCGTCGGACATTTCCCCCAGCGCCACATGATCGCGCACCGGGAAATCATACTGCCTGGGTTCACCCCAGCGGCTGATTTCCAGGTTATCATTTTCGTCTTTGCCAAAGGGCACAACATCGTCGGGGATGTTGGGTATGGACAGCGCCATGTCGCGGATATTGTTTTGCAACGTATCCAGTTCGGCTTTAGCGGCATCCAGGCGTTCGCCCAGCAGGTTGACTTCCTGACGCAAGGGCTCGATATCTTCTCCACGGGCTTTCGCCGCGCCGATCGATTTGGATCGGGAGTTGCGTTCGGCCTGCAGCGTTTCGGTTTCTACCTGCAACACCTTACGGCGTTCTTCATATTTACGCAGAGTATCGACATCCAGCTTGAAACTTCTGCGAGCCAGTTTCTCGGCAACCGCGTCCAGCTCATTACGCAGTAGATTAGGATCGAGCATGCTAGTCCTGTGCTTGTTGTTGTTAAATTGACAGCAGTCAAAGTGATAGTTGTCAAATTCATATCAGATTGATGTTTAACACTTCCGGCAGCCGTTTTGGGCTGTCGCGGTAACCCATTTATTCCCGCTCACCTTACCGCAACAGGCTGTTTATCGGTAGCGTTTTGTTGGGCTATTTTGATCCTGCGCGTCAAGCCAGGCAAGCTTTTCAGCAATTTTCGCCTCCAGTCCGCGAGTGCTGGGATGATAATAGCGCGTGGCGGCCATTTCCGGCGGAAAGTAGTTCTCTCCGGCGGCATAAGCGTTGGGTTCGTCATGGGCGTATCGGTATTCAGCGCCCAGCCCCATCTCTTTCATCAGTTTGGTGGGCGCGTTGCGCAAATGCGCCGGCACGTCGAAATCGGTATTCTCCCGCGCATCCTGCATGGCGGCCTTAAAGGCGGTATATACCGCATTGCTCTTCGGCGCGCAGGCCAGATAAACGATGGCCTGGGCTATGGCCCGTTCGCCTTCCGCCGGGCCGACCCGGGTGAAGCAATCCCAGGCGGCAAGGGCTACCTGCATACCGCGGGGATCGGCGTTACCCACGTCTTCGGACGCGATGGCCAGCAGACGGCGCGCCACGTACAAAGGATCGCCACCGGCGGTAATGATGCGCGCATACCAATAGAGCGCCGCATCCGGAGCCGAGCCGCGCACGGATTTATGCAGCGCGGAGATCAAATCGTAATAGCGATCGCCTTTGTTATCAAAGCGAGCGCTTCGTTCGCCGGAAACTTCCTTTAGCAACGCCGGCGTTAATACCCGATTGCCCTGGGCATCGATTTCGGCCATATCGGCCATCATTTCCAGGCTGTTCAATGCCCTCCGGGCATCGCCATTAACCCACTCAGCCAGCAAATGCCGGGTCTCATCCGGTAAAACGATATCCTGGCCGCCATAACCCCGCGCGGGATCCGTCATGGCCTGGTTCAGCACAAGTTCGATATCGTCGGCGGTGAGGGCCTTGAGCAGATAGACCTTGGCACGGGACAACAACGCGGAATTCAATTCGAACGAAGGATTTTCGGTGGTGGCGCCGATAAAAGTGATGGTGCCCTCTTCCACATGGGGCAGGAAGGCATCCTGCTGGCTTTTATTAAAACGGTGCACTTCGTCCACAAACAGGATGGTACGCCGTCCGGCATCGCGGTTCAGGCGGGCTCGCTCAATGGCCTCGCGAATTTCCTTGATGCCGGACGTGACCGCCGAAACGCGCTCCACATCGGCGTTGCCGTAACGGCCGATGAGTTCCGCCAGCGTGGTTTTACCGGTGCCCGGCGGCCCCCAGAGGATCATGGAATGCAATTGCCCGTTCTTGATGGCTCTCGGCAACGGCTTGCCCGGCGCCAGCAGGTGCTGCTGACCGACATACTCCTCCAGGGTGGCGGGACGCATCCGCGCGGCCAGTGGCTGGAATTCGTTGCGAGAAAAATCAAGAGACAGATTGCTCATGCTCACCTCACTGACGCTGATCGTCCACCGTCACGCCTTTGGGGGGTGTGAATCGAAATTTAGCGGTGTCTATCTGGCCGTTTATCTGGCTTTTAAGCTGATAGGCGCTGCGCTGCCCGTCCTGTTCGACGGCGGTAAAGCTGTTAATGGTGCCGCCGGGATTCACATTGATGGTGAACTGCTTCAAATTGCCGGCAGCGGATTTCGGCGTAAGCTCAAACTGATCGCCACGCTGTTTAACATTGTATTGGCGCCAGTCGTCCGGGCTGTTGCGCGTTATCAGCATAAACGGGGTATTGCCGGTGCTGTTTTTAAGCCAGGTGGCGGTCACCTGCTCGACAAACGGGTTATAGAACCATAAGGTTTTGCCGTCGGAAATCAGTACGCTCTCATCCGGCGAGGTCATATGCCAGTTAAACAAATTAGGGCGTTTAACCCAAAGTTCGCCTTCTCCTTGCTGTACCGCCCCGCCTTCGGCGCTGGTGACGGTTTGGGTAAAGCTGGCATGGAAGCTGTTGACCTGATTCAGGCGACTTTGCAATGACTGGGCATCGTCGGCCAATGCCGGCAGGGAAACAATGGCGCTCAACAGACAGGCGGCAAACAACCGTATTTTCATTATAAATATCCCTTAAAAAAAGAAAGGCGTGACAGGGGCTTCTCAACCCCTCCCGCCTGATACCCTTAACTCTATCGGAGAAACGATGGGAGGACATAGGATAATCCTCTGAAAGTGTCCCCGTTTACGCATCTTTGCTTTGGGGCCGGCAAATACCGTTATTCCCCTGACGGCGGCGCCAGGACTTCGCGGTTGCCGTTATGGCCCGGTGAGCTGACGATACCCTGTAATTCCATTTGTTCAATAATCCGGGCGGCGCGGTTATAGCCGATACGGAACTGGCGCTGCACGCCGGAAATCGAGGCCCGGCGTTTATCCACCACGAACTCCACCGCCTGATCGAACAGCGGATCCAGCTCTTCGTCACCGTCCAGACCACCGGGGCCGGCTTCACCCTCTTCCCCGGCGCTGGTGATACTGTCGATATACTGCGGACGACCGCGCGCTTTCCAGTCGCTGACCACCGCATGCACTTCCTGGTCGCGCACAAATGCGCCATGGACACGCACCGGAATGGATGAATTAGGCGCCATATACAACATATCCCCCATGCCCAGCAACGACTCCGCCCCTGACTGATCGAGAATGGTGCGCGAATCGATTTTACTGGAAACGGTAAACGCAATGCGGGTGGGGATATTGGCTTTTATCAATCCGGTAATCACATCCACAGAGGGGCGCTGGGTGGCCAATACCAAATGAATACCGGCAGCCCGGGCCTTTTGCGCCAGACGGGCAATCAGCTCTTCCACTTTTTTGCCCACCGCCATCATCAGATCGGCGAACTCATCCACCAGCACCACGATATAAGGCAGTTTTTCCAACATCGGCGGCGACATCGCCATACCGTCGCCG
Organism: Sodalis sp. dw_96; assembly: GCF_018449575.1. Classification (GTDB taxonomy): domain Bacteria; phylum Pseudomonadota; class Gammaproteobacteria; order Enterobacterales; family Enterobacteriaceae; genus Acerihabitans. The sequence continues at coordinate 87,296 of NZ_JAAVUT010000009.1, forward strand.
GGTTTCCAGAACGGATCCGGTACCGGCCTGCCCATCGCCACCGCCTGCTCGATGCGCTCGTTATAGCCGGCCAGGTTACGTACCCCTAGCGCCGACATGAGTTTGTAGCGGCGCTCCATCTCGCCGACACACCACCGCAACGCATTGGCGGCGTCTTTCATGTCGGTGACCACTTCGGTCAGCAGGTGCGGTATACCTTCATAAACCGACAGCTCCAGCATTTTCGGGTCAATCATGATAAAGCGCACCTCTTCCGGCGTCGCTTTGTACAGCATGCTGAGGATCATGGCGTTGATCCCCACCGATTTACCCGAGCCGGTGGTGCCGGCTACCAGCAAATGCGGCATTTTCGCCAAATCGGCAATCACCGGCTGACCGGCGATATCCTTGCCCAGCACGATGGCCAGTGGGGACGCCGTTTCGCGGAACTTGTCACAGTCCAGCACTTCACGCAAATACACCGTCTGACGGCGTTTATTCGGTAATTCCAAGCCGACATACGGCTTGCCGGGAATGACTTCCACCACCCGCACCGCCACCGCGGACAGCGAGCGCGCCAAATCCCGCGACAAATTGGATATCCGCGCCGCTTTCACCCCGGGGGCCAGATCCAGCTCAAAACGGGTAATTACCGGCCCGGGTGATATGCCCACCACATCGGCTTTCACTCGATAATCCGCCAGCCTCGCCTCTACCAGCCGCGCGGTCTGCTCCAGCGCGAACATGTCCACCGGTTCATCCTCCAGCGGCGGCGAGGTCAGTAAATCCAGCGTCGGCAGCGGCGTGGTGGGTTTTTGCACCGGCTGCTCATTGCGCATCAGGAACGGATGGATCAGGCTATCCATTGCCGTGGAAGGGGTCGAGGCGGACGGCGCGCCCGATATCTGCGACGCGGGAATTACCGCCATACCGTGAATTCCGTGCCCCTCCCGATGCTCCGCCGCCAATCCCGGGCCCTCTTCATCCGCGTGATGGGTATCCGGGACCTGGCCTTCGTGAAGATTTCCCGACGAGGCGGGTTGATCGGCATAGCGGGAAGGCAGCGTGAACAACGGCGCCGCGGGGGTATCGTCCGTCAAATCCGCTACGGGTGAAAAATTAAAGTCCTCGTGTCGATGGATATCGATGTCAGCCCGTGGGGACAACGGCGAGGCGGCCACCGGTTGGTCCGGCGGTCGCGAACCGGTTTGATCGACATAGCGCTGATCTTGCTGGCGCTGAAATTCGGCGGCTAGGCGCTGCTGCTCCCATTCGGCCTCTTCATCCGCATCGGTACCGGGATTGCCGTAGCGCTGGACCTGTTGCTCCCTAAATTCCTGATGCAATTCCACCTGCTGATGGGCCTGTTCACCTTCGGACAGTACCGGCTGGGAATCGGCGACATCGCCGTGGGTCTGATCATGGGCGTGATTAGCGACCCGGTGCGACGGCAATTTGATGCCGTATGACGCCAGTTCGCGACGCGTCGGGATCCGTACGCGATTAGGACGCGGCAGCTCAGGGCCAATACCTTGCTTGACCTGCGGATTATCGTCGCCGATAGCGCTGAAGGCGGGCATAAAGGTCAGCGCAGCACTGTGATCCACCGACGAGGCGCCCTCGCCGCTCAATTGCCCGCTGCTTTGCTGTCCGACGCTGAAATCATAGGGGGTATGATGAGTGCCGTCCTGGCTGGCGGCCAGCCAGTTGCCCATCCGCGGACCGTCATCCTCTTCCTCCGGGGCATTGTCGGACGACGTGGCGGACTGCCCGCCGGGGAGCTCGAAGCGGTATTGCGGCACGGCTTCCGACACAGCCGTCACCGGTGCCGGAACGGCGGCGGCATTAACATCCGGCGTAAGACGCGCGGCGTTCATCGGGTCAGCTTGCGCCATAGCCGCCTGTGCCGCCACGGGAGCGGCATGGGCGTCCGGTATCCGAAGCGCGGCATCCGCCGAATCAGCCTGCGCGCCAGCCGCCGGTATTCCGGCGAGACCCGCGTCTGAAACTGGTCCGGCCACCCGATCGGCCACCGCCGCGGTCGCGGCATCGTCCGTCAGGCCGGGCGCGGAGAAAAGCGGATCGATGGCGTTTTCTTTATTAGCCGTGAGATCGTCGGCCACCGTGACGGAATTTTCGCCCGCCTCATCCTCTTCCTCGTAGTCGTCGTCATAATACTCTTCATCGCGACGGGAACGATTAGACATAAAGGTCAGGCAACCCAACATGACGCCGCCGATTTTTTCAGCGATGGTCAGCCAGGACCAGCCGGTGAACAAGGTCAGGCCCGCGGCCCAGACGCACAACAGCGTCAGCGTGGCGCCGATGCCGTTGAACCAGGGGGACATGGCATTGTCCAGCAGGCTGCCGATCACCCCGCCCGAGGCGAAGTAGTAGAGATCGTCCACATTGAGGGCCGCCAGGCCGCAGGAGGTCAATATCAGCGCCAGGGTGCCGATGAGGCGCAGCGCCAGGGCAAAATAATCCACATAGTCCTCAACCTCACGTTGACGGAAAGAGTTCCAGCAGAAAATCAGCATAATCGGCGGCAGCGCGTACCCCAGGACGCCGAAGGTGAAAAACAGCGTATCGGCAAACCATGCGCCGACGCCGCCCCCCAGGTTATGGATGGGTCCGTGCCAAGCCGTTTGCGACCAACTGGGATCGGAAGGATCGAAGCTGACCAGGGAAATCATCAAATAGAGGGCAAAAATAGCCATGACGATGAGAACGGCCTCGAGTAACCGGCGGCCGCTGCTCATTTTTTTTAACGTAACATCTTTATCTTCTGTATATTCCTGGCTCAAGAAAGGCTCTCCAGGTTTCTTTCAACCGACATAACGACAGCGCCGACATGTCGCCCGGCGCTGAGACTGTATGAATCCACAGGAGTGTAACCTTAAAAGACGGATTTTGCACCTGTGATGTTCCTTAACGCGTTTTAATGACCAATCTGTTGCTTTGTTTCACTTCTTCCATGACCACGTAGGTTCGGGTGTCGTTCACCCCCGGCAAACGCAGCAACGTTTCACCCAACAGCTTACGGTACGCCGACATATCGGGTACCCGGGTTTTCAGTAAATAGTCGAAATCCCCGGATACCAGATGGCATTCCTGAATTTCTTCCAGCTTTTGCACAGCGGTATTGAATTGCTCAAACACATCGGGCGCGCCCCGGTTAAGGGTTATCTCGACGAAAACCAGTAAAGACGCATCCAGATAATGCGGATTAAGCAACGCGGTGTAACCCTGAATGAAACCTTGGCGCTCAAGACGACGCACCCGTTCCAGACAAGGAGTCGGTGATAGTCCTACCCGTTTCGAAAGTTCGACGTTCGAGATCCGCCCATCCTTTTGCAATTCGTTAAGGATGTTGCGATCGATACGGTCGAGATCTTTTCCCGGACGTTTTTTATTGTCTACCATTATTATTGTCTCTCTTCATTCCTTCCCTGCACTTGCCATACCCCTGCCGACTTCAATGTTTCAGGGTTTGCTTTAAGACCTGCTGTCTGTTTTATTCTAAGGTCTGCCATTTCAGCTGCCGCCTACGCTGCATGTCCACACCGCGACAGCGGCAGAAGAGAATTCTGCCTGGAAGAAATTTACCGGTTGAACCTGCGGGCTTTTGACGGCTCCGCAGACCATCCCAATGACGATTAACCCAATCGACACCAATCGAATAATTTCTTCTTACCCTGATGTTTTCGCAAAAGCACAGCGGATTGTCAAAGTAAAACAACAAAAATCAGAACAACATGCCGATAAAATCGGGTGTAGGACCCTTGGCAGGGGATAAAAAAGCTTAATTTACCCGATCATGCCCTGATGGAGCATTAAAACGCCGTATTCATAGAGCATAACAATGATAATAATCGTTAATGGCTTTTTGCATTCTTTTCTTATTCTGGTAATTTTCTTACAATCGGATAGCTAAAATCAGTGCGGCTAAAATGAGGAAACCATGTCAACGGTGAAACACAGTAAATTACTTATCCTGGGATCGGGTCCTGCGGGTTATACCGCTGCGGTTTACGCCGCGCGGGCCAACCTTAATCCTGTTCTTATCACCGGTATGGAGCAAGGCGGTCAATTGACCACTACCACCGAGGTGGAAAACTGGCCGGGGGATCCGGAAGGACTGACCGGCCCCTTGTTGATGGAACGCATGTACGCCCACGCAGCCAAGTTTAATACCGAAATCGTCTTCGACCATATCAGCCAGGTGGAGCTGAACGATCGGCCGTTTCGCCTGACCGGCGACAATGGCGTTTATACCTGTGATGCCTTGATTATCGCCACCGGCGCCTCCGCGCGCTATCTGGGTCTGCCGTCGGAAGAGGCGTTCAAGGGTAAAGGCGTGTCGGCCTGCGCCACGTGCGACGGTTTTTTCTACCGCAACCAGAAAGTGGCGGTGGTGGGTGGCGGCAACACCGCGGTGGAGGAAGCGCTTTATTTGTCCAATATCGCCGCCGAAGTCCATTTAATCCATCGTCGCGATACGTTCCGTTCAGAAAAAATCCTGATCGATCGGCTCATGGAGAAGGTTAAAAACGGCAATATTATTTTGCACACCGACCGGACGCTGGATGAAGTGGTGGGAGATGAGAGCGGGGTGACCGGCGTGCGCCTGAAGAATGTCCTTCGCGGCGATATCGACACTCTCGAGGTGGCAGGGGTATTTATCGCCATCGGCCATAGCCCCAATACCGCGATTTTGGGCAACCAGCTGGCTTTGGAGAACGGTTATATCCGCGTGCAATCGGGTATTCACGGCAATGCGACCCAGACCAGCATCCCCGGCGTGTTTGCCGCCGGCGATGTGATGGATCATATTTACCGTCAGGCCATCACCTCCGCCGGTACCGGCTGTATGGCGGCCCTGGACGCCGAGCGCTACCTGGACGGCCTGGCGGCGGTCAACGATCGTTAACAACAGCTCCCGCCAACGTTTCGGCGGGAGTGCACACCGGCACTGCCCATCTTAATTATCGCTTCTTATTTTCTCCTTCCCGCCAACCGGGTAATATGTCGTCTCGCCGGGATAGACTAGGGTTATCCCGGCCTTTCGTATCCCTCAGCGGGATTGTTGCCTTGAACGCATACCACAGCGGCTGAAATCGTTTTCCAATGAATAAAACCCGACAATATGTGCTGGTCCGTTGGCTCAAATCACAAAGTGCGCTGGTGAAGCGCTGGCTCCGTCTCTCGCTGCTGCTGGGTCTGTTCAGTGGAGTGGTTATCGTCGCCCAGGCCTGGGTGCTGGCTCATCTGTTGCAGGCGCTGATTATCGACCATCAGCCGCGCGGCGAGCTGCTAAACGAATTTATCGCATTAGCCGGGCTATTTCTGTTACGGGCGGCCATCGGCCTGCTGCGTGAACGCGCCGGTTTCATCGCCGGCCGGATCCTGCGCCGGGAAATACGCCGCCAGGTGCTGGATCGCCTGGAACAATTGGGGCCGGCCTGGATACAGGGCAAGCCCGCCGGCAGTTGGAGCAGTCTGCTGCTGGAGCAAATCGAGGATATGCAGGACTATTATGCCCGCTATCTGCCGCAGATGTACCTGGCCGGACTGGTGCCGCTGCTGATATTGGCCGTGCTGTTCCCCATTAACTGGACGGCTGCGCTGATCCTGTTTTGCACCGCGCCGTTGATCCCGCTGTTTATGGCCCTGGTGGGCATGGGCGCCGCCGACGCCAATCGCCGCAATTTCCTGGCGCTGACGCGGCTGAGCGGTTATTTCCTCGACCGCCTGCGGGGATTGGACACACTGAGGCTGTTCGACCGGGCGCAGGCGGAAACGGCGCATATCAGCCGTGCCAGCGACGATTTCCGCCTGCGAACCATGGAAGTGCTGCGTCTGGCTTTCCTCTCCTCCGGCGTGCTGGAGTTTTTCGCCTCTATCTCCATCGCGGTGGTGGCGGTTTATTTCGGTTTCTCCTACCTGGGTGAATTGCACTTCGGCAGCTATGGCGCGGGCGTTACGCTGTTCGCCGGTTTCCTGGTGCTGATCCTGGCGCCGGAATTTTTCCAGCCGCTGCGCGACCTGGGCACGTTTTATCATGCCAAGGCGCAGGCGGTGGGCGCGGCGGAATCCCTGGTGAGCTTTTTGGAGGCCGACACCCGTTTCTTGGGCGGCGGCGAACTGGAGCCGGATCCCGGCCCGGTCGCCCTGATCGCGCAGCAGCTGATTATCCTGGCGCCGGACGGAACCCGGTTGGCCGGTCCGTTGGATTTTACCCTTGAAGCCGGCCGGCGGGTCGCCATTGTCGGGGAAAGCGGCGCCGGTAAAAGCTCCTTGCTGAACGTCTTGCTGGGATTCCTCCCCTATGAGGGCTCTCTATGCCTTAACGGCCATGAATTACGGGATATTTCCCCCCAGTATTGGCGCCGGCAAATCGGCTGGATAAGTCAAAGTCCCTTTTTGCCCGCCGACAGCGTGCGGGATAACATTTTGCTCGGCAAACCCGATGCGAGCGGCGAAGAGCTGGATCGGGCGGTGGACAGCGCTTATGTGCGGGAATTTCTGGCGCTGCTGCCCCGGGGAATTGACAGCCCGGTGGGGGAAAACGCCGGGCAGTTGTCCGTCGGACAGGCGCAGCGGGTTGCCCTGGCGCGGGCTTTGCTGCGCACGCCTGCGCTGTTGCTGCTGGACGAACCCACCGCCAGCCTGGATGCCCACAGCGAAGGATTGGTGATGCAGGCGCTGGATCACGCGTCCCGCCGGCAAACCACGGTACTGGTAACCCATCAACTGTCGGATATCCGCGAGTTCGATGCCATCTGGGTCATGGGCAACGGCCAAATCCTTCAGCAGGGGCACTACAGCGGGTTAGCGACCCAACCCGGTCCGTTTGCCAGCCTGCTGTCCCATCGCCTCGGAGAGTGCTGATTATGCGCGTATTACTGCCCTTTTTAGCCCTCTACCGTCGTCACGGCGGCCGCATCGCCCTGGGGATGCTGCTGGCGATTGTGACCCTGTTGGCCAGTATCGGCCTGCTGAGCCTCTCGGGCTGGTTCCTGGCCGGTTCGGCCCTGGCCGGGGTGGCGGGATTATATACCTTTAATTATATGCTGCCGGCGGCGGGCGTTCGCGGCGCGGCAATCACCCGCACCGCGGGACGCTGGGCGGAGCGGGTGGTGAGCCATGACGCCACCTTCCGCGTGCTGCAGCAGTTGCGAATCGACATATTCATAAAAATCCTGCCGCTTTCACCCGGCGTGATTGCCGGTTTCCGCCAGGCCGAATTGCTCAACCGGCTGGTGGCGGACGTGGATACCCTCGATCACCTGTATCTGCGGGTATTATCGCCGCTGCTGAGCGCGCTGGTGGTAATCCTGGCGGTCACCTTCGGTTTATGCTGGCTGGACGTCAGGCTGGCGCTGACGCTGGGCGCCATGATGCTGGCGTTATTGGTTTTGTTCCCTCCGCTGTTCTATCATGCCGGTAAAACCATCGGCCGGGATTTAACCCGCCTGCGCGCCGCTTACCGGCTGCATCTGGTTGCCTGGCTGCAAGGCAACGCCGAGCTCATCGTCTATGGGGCCGCCGGGGAATATCGGCGGCAATTGGATGAGACGGAGCGGCTTTGGCAGCGGCAGCAGCAGCGGCAGGCCTTACTGGCCGCCCTGTCCCAGGCTCTGCTCATCCTGATTACCGGACTGGCGGTCACCTTGCTGCTGTGGCTGGCGGCGGCCGGCATCGACGGTGCATGGATTGCACTGGTGGTTTTTACCACCCTGGCGGCCTTTGAAGCCCTCGGGCCGGTCGCCGGCGCGTTCCAGCACCTTGGTCAGGTGATGGCGTCCGCCGTCCGCGTTACCGATATCATCCGTCGCGAGCCGGCGGTGACTTTCCCCACCTCCGGACCGCAGCCCGCGGACAGCGCCGCCCTGACGGCGGACAATATTCTCTTTACCTATCCCGGACAAAAGCAACCGGCCCTTGCCGGCCTGTCGCTGCGCATCAATCCGGGTGAGCATGTGGCCATCCTCGGCCATACCGGCAGCGGCAAATCCACCCTGGTGCAAATGCTGACCCGCGCCTGGGATCCGGATGCCGGCGAGATCCGGCTGAACGGGCAAGGGCTCCGGCAGTGGAGCGAACCGGCCCTGCGGTCCATGATGGCGGTGGTCCCGCAGCGGGTGCATGTGTTCAGCGCCACCCTGCGTGATAATCTGCTGCTGGGCGCCCCGGCGGCGGACGATACCCGATTGCGGAACATGCTGACACACATGGGCCTGGAAAAATTACTGGCGCAAGAGGGTTTGGATGCCTGGCTGGGGGAAGGCGGACGCCAATTGTCCGGTGGAGAGCAACGCCGTCTCGGCATTGCCCGCGCGTTGCTCCATGATGCGCCGCTGCTGCTGCTGGATGAACCCACGGAAGGACTTGACGCCGCCACCGAGCGGCATATTCTGGCATTGTTGCAGCAGCTGGGACGGCAAAAAACGCTGATTCTCATCACTCACCGCCTGCAGGGCCTGGAGCTGATGGACAGGATTTATGTTATGAACCAGGGCAACTTCAGTGAACGAGGCACTCATACGGCATTAATGGAAAAGAGAGGCCGCTACTTCCATTATCATCACCCCGAGAAGGTCGATACCCAATAGCTTTCGAGTTGCAGCAAGGCGGCAAGCCCACTAACCCCAGGAGCTTAGATAACCAAGTGACTGGGGTGAGAGGGCGCGGCCAACACAGCTGCAACTTGAAAGATGAAGGGTATAATCGTATCAATGGCGCTGCAAACAGTTGCCCGGTTAGCCCGCGCTATCCGGCATAGGCGAATATGACGGGAAGTATTATGCGATTATACCGGCTGTCTCCCAATTCTTTACAGTTCCCCGCCCCGACATCGGCGCTGCATGAACCCAACGGGCTGCTGGCGTTTGGCGGCGACTTATCCCCGGAACGGTTGCTCATCGCCTATCAACAGGGGATTTTTCCCTGGTATTCCCCGGGGGACGTCATTTTATGGTGGTCGCCGGACCCGCGCGCCGTGCTGTTTCCCGAAGAGTTCCATGCCAGCCGGAGTCTCAAGCGCGTCATGCAACGCTGCCCCTATCGTATCACCCTGAATCACGCCTTTGGCGAGGTGATGGCGGCCTGTGCCGAGCGGGGCCTGGAAGGCACCTGGATCGGTCCGGAAGTCGAAATCGCCTATCAGCGTCTGCACGATCTCGGCCAGGCGCATTCCATCGAGATCTGGGAAGGCGATACCCTGGTGGGCGGCATGTACGGCGTCGCCCAGGGCGCGTTATTTTGCGGCGAATCCATGTTCAGCCGGCGGGATAATGCCTCGAAGATTGCCCTGCTGACTTTTTGCCGTTTCTTTAGGCAACAGGGCGGAAAACTGATAGACTGTCAGGTATTGAACTCACATACGGCCTCGTTAGGCGCCAGGGATATTCCCCGCCGCGACTATCTTGCCCTGCTGAGTCAGTTACAACCTTTAACGCTGGCACCCCATTGCTGGCAACCACAAACCCTCTCTGTCGTCACCTTAAACAGTGAACCGGATTCCGGTGAATGACGCGTTGTTCTTCATCACTTCTTTACATAATGAGGGTTTTTCGGCATTATCTTGCCGGTTAAAAACTATGGTATTCAAACCTAGAGGATTCGATGGCCAAAGAAGACAATATTGAAATGCAAGGCACGGTACTGGATACATTGCCTAACACCATGTTCCGCGTGGAATTGGAAAACGGGCACGTGGTAACCGCACATATCTCCGGTAAAATGCGTAAAAATTACATCCGCATCCTGACGGGCGACAAAGTCACAGTTGAGCTGACCCCGTACGACCTGAGCAAAGGCCGCATTGTCTTCCGTAGCCGCTGATAGGCTTCCTTATCGCTGATATCCGCCATTAACGCGCGGGTATCCCGCCCAAGCAATTGCAACAAAATATAACACTCATACCGGCGCCCGCAAGCGGCCCGGTATGATGCTGTCTGCCCGCAAATCGATAAAGGCGGCCCAAACCCGCTCTCACGGAGGTTCAACCGAGCATGTTAAAGGGAGAGCGCGCCGATGTGGTCGAAGCGGGCGTGGTTTTTTCGCCCGCCGGAGTAGCCGTCGTTCAAGTCAACAACTTTGACGGGGTTTCGCCCGATATCTTTATTCTATGGCGGCCATTTATTCAGCGCTTCAAGCCCAAACGATGCCCGGTCAGGACAGGATGCCGGATCGTAAACACGCCGTGAATACGTCCATGTAGGCTCGATCCGCGCGATTATGACCCTCATCCCTGAGGGTCACCCTTCGGGCCAACGCCTGCCGGCATTGTTCCAATACGCTCCCGGCATATTGGTCCCTGGCGCGGACGGTTTACTCTTCCAGCACCCTGTCCCTCCCCATGAATTCCATGCACATTGGCCAAATCGAACCCGTGGCCGGCATGGCTTAATAGCGGGAGAGCCACATGGCACGCTAGGCCCGCTATATGCAATGCCTGATGATATTGGTTTTATGAAAAAAAAGGCGATGCCGACCGGCATCGCCTTTTTATCTTTCCCGCCAAATGGCGGCAGCTTAGTGAACCACGCCTTCCGTCTTGTGTTTTTGCGCACTCAGGAAATCGTATTTAAGCTCTTTTTTGTCTTTATCCAGCTCGACTTTCACCGACCCGCCGTCCACCAGGGTACCGAACAGCAGCTCGTTAGCCAGCGGTTTTTTCAGGTTTTCCTGCATCACCCTGGCCATCGGACGTGCGCCCATGGATTTGTCGTAGCCCTTGGCGGCCAGCCAGTCACGCGCTTCGTCGCTGACTTCCAGCGAAACGCCCTTGGCATCCAGTTGAGCCTGCAATTCAACGATGAATTTATCCACCACCAGTTGAATTATTTCAGGCGACAAATGGTTGAACCATATAACGTTATCCAAGCGGTTACGGAACTCCGGTGTAAAGATTTTTTTGATTTCGCCCATGGCGTCGGTACTGTTATCCTGCTGAATCATACCGATACTCTGGCGCTGGGTTTCCTGCACGCCGGCATTGGTGGTCATCACCAGGATCACATTGCGAAAGTCCGCCTTGCGCCCGTTGTTATCGGTTAACGTACCGTTGTCCATCACCTGCAGCAGCAGATTAAAGACATCCGGATGCGCCTTCTCGATTTCGTCCAGCAACAGCACCGCATGAGGATGCTTCAGCACCGCATCGGTTAACAGGCCGCCCTGATCGTAACCCACATATCCCGGAGGCGCGCCAATCAGCCGGCTGACCGTATGCCGCTCCATGTATTCCGACATATCGAAGCGCAGCAATTCGATGTCCAGCGCTTTCGCCAACTGCACCGTAACTTCGGTTTTACCCACCCCGGTAGGCCCGGCGAACAGGAACGAGCCCACCGGTTTATGATCCTGGCCCAACCCGGCCCGGCTCATTTTGATAGCTTCGGTCAAGGCATCGATGGCTTTATCCTGTCCGAATACCAGCATCTTGAGGCGATCCCCCAGGTTTCTCAGGACATCCCGATCGCTGGCGGAGACGGTCTTCTCAGGAATACGGGCAATCCGCGCCACCACCGACTCGATATCCGAAACATTGACGGTTTTTTTGCGTTTGCTTACCGGCATCAAACGGCTGCGTGCCCCCGCCTCATCAATCACGTCAATGGCCTTATCGGGCAAATGGCGATCGTTGATATATTTCACCGCCAGTTCCACCGCCGCTCGCACCGCTTTCGCGGTATAACGCACATCGTGGTGGGCTTCGTATTTGGTTTTCAGGCCGAACAGGATCTGAACCGTTTCTTCCACTGACGGCTCGGTAATATCAATTTTCTGGAAACGACGCGCCAGGGCGCGATCTTTTTCAAAAATATTGCTGAATTCCTGATAAGTGGTGGAACCCATCACCCTGATTTTGCCGCTGGAGAGCAGCGGCTTGATCAGGTTGGCCGCATCCACCTGTCCGCCGGACGCCGCGCCGGCACCGATGATGGTATGAATTTCATCGATGAACAAAATGCTGTTCTGATCCGATTCCAGCTGTTTGAGCAGGCCTTTAAAGCGTTTTTCAAAATCGCCGCGGTATTTGGTGCCGGCCAGCAGTGAACCGATATCCAGTGAATAGATGGTGCAATCGGCAATGACTTCAGGCACGTCACCTTGCACGATACGCCATGCCAAGCCTTCGGCAATGGCGGTTTTGCCCACACCTGACTCTCCCACCAACAGAGGATTATTTTTACGGCGGCGGCACAGTACCTGAATGGCGCGTTCCAGTTCGCGCTCCCGCCCAATCAGGGGATCGATACCGCCCACCCGGGCGAGTTGGTTGAGATTGGTAGTGAAGTTTTCCATACGATCCTCCCCGCCTGCCTGTTCTTCATTAACCGGATTTTCAGGACCGGGTGCCTGTGTCTCATCTTTGCGCGTACCGTGGGAAATGAAATTCACCACGTCAAGGCGGCTGACGTCGTGCTTACGCAGCAAATAGGCCGCTTGGGATTCCTGTTCGCTGAAGATGGCGACCAGGACATTGGCCCCTGACACCTCGCTGCGTCCGGAGGACTGCACATGGAATACCGCGCGCTGCAAGACACGCTGAAAACTCAGCGTGGGCTGCGTGTCACGCTCTTCATCACTGGTCGGTAAGGTCGGCGTGGTTTGTTCGATGAAAGCTTCGAGTTCCTGGCGTAGCGCCACCAGATCGACCGTGCAGGCCTCGAGCGCTTCTCGCGCTGAAGGGTTACTGAGCAACGCCAGCAATAAATGTTCCACGGTCATAAACTCATGCCGGTGCTCACGCGCTCTGGCGAAAGCCATATTTAAACTGAGTTCCAGTTCTTGATTGAGCATTGGCACCTCCCAAAATAGATTGCCTGTTCAGGCCTTTTCCAGCGTACAAAGCAACGGATGCTCGTTTTCCTTGGCATAACGGTTAACATGAGCGGCCTTGGTTTCAGCGACTTCGGCGGTATAAACCCCGCAGACAGCCTTGCCCTGATAATGCACCGTAAGCATCAGTTGCGTTGCACGTTCAACATCATAAGAAAAGAACTTTTGCAGTACGTCAATAACAAATTCCATCGGTGTGTAATCGTCATTGATAAGTATGACTTTATACATTGACGGGGGTACTACCGTCTCTTTCACCAGCTCTTCGGCTAGGTGTTGTTCACCCGGTCTATCACTTGTCTTACCCATCGTCTTTCCATCAAAACGTCTTTTCAGCCTAGAAAGTTAGCTGTGGCCGGCGTAGTGTCTTTTCGCCACAACCCCGTCATCTTAACAAGTTTAACATCGGATGTTGGTTAATGCCGCTTGCTGTTACCTATATCTATAATAGGATTTCGATCGCAGCAATCGTATTGCGATTTTGTCAAAAAACCATCAATAGCGTTACCTGCTTCAAAGTTTGGTAATGTCATCCACCAACTCCCTCCGCATCCCCTTGACCTATTGTTCCTATCCTCTAGAGTGTACTTGCGTAAGCTGTTGTGGTTTTGACTGATAAGGCTTACGACGTCAACAATCCTCATCACATATAAGATTCTGTTGCGAGGGATGTAGAAACATGGAGACGGGTAAAGTTAAATGGTTCAATAACGCCAAAGGTTTTGGGTTTATCTGTCCTGAAAGCGGCGGCGAGGATATCTTTGCGCATTACTCAACAATCCAGATGGACGGTTATCGAACACTCAAAGCAGGTCAAGTGGTCAGATTCGATGTTCATCAGGGCCCCAAAGGGAACCACGCGAGTCTGATTGTGCCTGTCGAAACCGAGACTGTCGCCTGATAACACGCCTCGCGATTAATGCATAATGATATTAACGAAATGCCAGTGCGTATCGCTGGCATTTTTTCTGGTGTGCCGCTTATCCCCGCTTACTCAAGGTATAACATTTTTATTTTAAGACGCAAGCATAATTATGCCCGCCACAATCACTATGTTGCTTATGATTTTCCACCGCCTGGTAAACCGCGTTTAAACACACCTTTTACCCATACCGCCGGACAACCTTCATTATGTCGCGGTTTAACCCGCTTTTGTTGAAATAGGTATTTTCTTGCTTCCAGGGCAGACTACCCATGTCACAACTCGTATCCAGCGGGGAAAATTCCCGTGACGGATTATCCGGCTGGCAACTCGCGCTGTCCTTGTTTAGCGGCAGGCTGATGCCGGGCAATGCCTGGCGGCGCCGTTTCTATCGCTATAAGTTTATGTTGCGCTATCTCACCACCCACACCTACTCCGGCCCCTGGCTTGAACAATTGGCCAAATGCCCCCTGCTGACGCAAATGCTGGCGTCCCAGCCCGGATTGCCCTGCAAGCTGCATCGCCCCTACCTGGCCGCCAACATGAGCGCGAAAAAACAGCTGGCCGCCCTGGGGCATCATTATGATTATATCCAGTCGCACCTGCCCCGCCCCTTGCTTGAGGGGCACCTGAGCCGAGACGGTTTTACACTGGCGTCGCTCCTGACCAAAAACGAGCGGATTTTCCATCTGCGGCTTTGTTCACTGGACCAGTTGAACCGCGAAGGCGAGGCAACACTGCTGTTTTGCGACGACCAGAATGTCATGCTGGCGGAGATGACGTTTGTCATTACTCCCGAACGGGGGGCCACGCTTTTTATCGGCGGTTTGCAGGGCGGCCACCGCCAGCTGTCCCATGACACGATCCATTCGGCCACCAAGGCCTGCCACGGGCTGTTCCCCAAACGGCTGGTGTTGGAGGCGGTGACCCTGCTGGGGAAACAAATGGGCGTGAGCCAGATTTTAGCGGTGGGCAACCGTACCCATATGTATCAGGAGTGGCGATATTTTTATAAAAATAAGCGATTCCTGCATGCTGATTATGACAATTTTTGGCTATCGATGCACGGGCAGCCGCAAGAGCAGGGCTATTTCAGGCTGCCGCTGAGTATACCGCGCAAATCCCTCACCGCCGTACCCAGTAAAAAACGCGCCGAATACCGCCGCCGTTATGGACTGCTGGATCAATTGGCGGAACAGGTCACCGGGCATTTTCAGCGGGCGTGAGGGCCGGCGTGCCACGATCCCGCGGGTTGGATGGCCATGTGCGCGATGCGGAGAACAATAAATCGTGCCGTCCTGCGTTCACGCGGGGAGAATTTTCCCCTGGATATTCGGAATCTGTCCCGCATTGGCTTTACACCCTGAGCCATATTGGTTAGTTTAGGGCGGAATTTTCCCCCGCCGTTCAAAAGGATGTGGCGTCCCCCATGTATTCCGGCCTGTTAATTATTCTCATCCCGCTGGTGGCGGGCTACCTGTTGCCCCGGCTATCCCGCGACTGGGCACACCGGGTAGACCGCATCCTTAGTGCCATGGTGTATATCATCCTGTTTTTCATGGGCATAAGTTTGGCATTTCTGGATAACCTTGCCGCCAACCTGCGTCTGATAGCCTGGTATGCGGGGGTAAGCGCGATATGCATTCTGGCGTGCAACAGTGCCGCCCTGTGGTGGCTGGAAAAACGCCAGCCCTGGCCGGGTGCGCATCGCCAGGGCGTTCCCGCGCCGTCACGGCTGCGTATGGCCATGGACTCGTTGAAACTTTGCCTGGTGGTGGTGGGGGGATTTGTTATCGGCCTGACGCAGTGGCAATGGTTGAATGCGGCATCCAAAGCCAGTGAGTTCGCCTTGATTTTGCTGCTGCTGCTGGTGGGTATTCAGTTACGCAACGGCGGCATGACCCTGCGACAGATATTGCTCAACCGGCGCGGCGCCACGGTTGCTCTGGTGGTGGCGGTCAGCGCTCTGGCCGGCGGCGCGCTGGCGGCCATGATATTGGGTTTGCCACTGCGTACCGGACTGGCAATGGCTTCGGCTTACGGCTGGTATTCTTTATCGGGGATCCTGATGACCGACGCTTTCGGCCCGGTGGTGGGCAGCGCCGCTTTTTTCAACGACCTGGTGCGTGAATTGCTGGCGATTATGTTAATCCCGGGATTGATCGGCCGCAGCCGCAGCATGGCGCTGGGTTTATGCGGCGCCACGTCGATGGATTTCACCTTGCCGGTGCTCCAGCGCAGCGGCGGACTGGACGTGGTGCCGGCCGCTATCGTCCACGGTTTTTTACTGAGCCTGCTGGCGCCGATTCTTATCGCCCTGTTCTCCTCCTGAGGACTCCCTTATACTGATTCCCGGCAGCGGCGGTGTTGCCGGCCGTCGTTTTGCGCCCCGACTTCTCCAGCCATGACCCGCCGACCGCTGCCAATCCGCGTCCAAAAGGTCTAAGCTTTAGCGGCACGAAAATGTTCACTCCAAATGAGTTTTATCATTTACCAAGGGGAACGCTATGAAACAAACCGTGGCATCATTGGTTGCCAAAACCCTCGAGCAGGCCGGCGTCAAACGTATCTGGGGCGTGACCGGCGACTCGTTGAACGGCTTAAGCGACAGTCTGAACCGCATGGGCACCATCAAATGGATGGGTACCCGTCATGAAGAAGTGGCGGCCTTCGCCGCCGGCGCCGAAGCCCATGTCACCGGTCAACTGGCGGTATGCGCCGGCTCCTGCGGTCCGGGCAACCTGCATTTGATCAACGGATTGTACGATTGTCACCGCAACCGGGTACCGGTGCTGGCTATCGCCGCGCACATACCTTCCAGCGAAATCGGCAGCGGTTACTTTCAGGAAACCCATCCGGAAGAGTTATTTCGTGAGTGCAGTCATTATTGCGAACTGGTGTCCAATCCCGAGCAACTCACCCAGGTACTGGGTATCGCCATCCGTAAAGCGGTGCTTGATCGCGGGGTATCGGTTATCGTTCTGCCTGGCGATGTAGCCCTGAAAGCCGCCCCGGTCGAGGGCACCCCATTATGGTATACCCCGCAGCAACCGCTGGCGGTTCCGCAGGCGGGCGAATTGGAAAAGCTGGCCGCCCTGCTGAATCAATCGGAAAATATTACCCTGCTGTGCGGCAGCGGCTGCGCTCATGCCCACGATGAAGTGGTGCAGTTGGCCGGGCTGTTGAAGGCACCGGTGGTGCATGCCCTGCGCGGCAAGGAATATCTCGAGTACGACAATCCCTACGATGTGGGCATGACCGGTCTGATAGGCTTCTCTTCCGGTTACCACGCCATGATGAACGCCGACACACTGATCCTGTTGGGCACGCGGTTTCCTTATCGCGCGTTTTACCCCACGGATGCAAAAATCATTCAAATCGATATCGAATCCGGCAGCCTCGGCGCGCACTGCCCGCTGAACATGGCCCTGGTGGGGGATATAAAATCCACGCTGGCGGCGTTGCTGCCGCGGCTGAAGGAAAAAACCAACCGCAATCATCTTGATGCGGCGCTGCAGCATTACCACGAGACCCGCCAGGACCTCGACACGCTTGCCAAGCCAAGCGGCAACAAGGCGATTCATCCCCAATACGTGGCGCAGGAAATCAGCCGCCTGGCGGCACCGGATGCCATCTTCACCTGTGATGTGGGCACGCCGACGGTGTGGGCGGCTCGTTACCTGACCATGAACGGCCAACGCCGCTTGTTGGGCTCGTTTAATCACGGTTCCATGGCCAACGCCATGCCACAGGCATTGGGAGCCCAGTCGGCCTTTCCCGGCCGGCAGGTGGTGGCCTTGTGCGGCGACGGCGGATTTGCCATGCTGATGGGCGATTTTTTGTCCTTGATTCAGCTGAAATTGCCGGTGAAAATCGTTATTTTTAATAACAGCGTGCTGGGATTCGTCGCCATGGAAATGAAAGCCGGCGGCTATCTCACCGACGGCACGGATTTGCAGAACCCGAATTTTGCCGCTATTGCACAGGCGGCGGGTATCAAGGGCATCCGGGTGGAAAAATCCGCCGATCTTGACGCCGCGCTGGAAGAAGCCTTTGCGACCGACGGACCGGTGGTGGTGGATGTCATTACCGCGAAAGAAGAGCTGGCGATGCCGCCGCAAATCAAGTTTGAACAGGCAAAAGGCTTCAGTCTTTATATGCTGCGGGCCATTATCAACGGACGCGGCGACGAAATAGTGGAATTGGCAAAAACCAACTGGCTGCGTTAAGGCTGACGGCTTCCGTCCGGGTCAAGGTTGGTCCGTACCCGGGCGGTAATGTCATGCGTGTGGTAGCCTTAAAATCTAACGGAGTAAGCATGATTGATTTACGCAGTGATACCGTCACCTTGCCGAGCGATGCAATGCGCAGGCAGATGGCCGAGGCCGAGGTTGGCGACGATGTCTATGGAGATGACCCCACGGTAGCGGCCCTGGAAGCTGACGGCGCCCGCCTGAGCGGCAAAGCGGCGGCGCTGTTTTTCCCCAGCGGCACCCAGGCAAACCTGGTGGCGCTGATGACCCACTGCCAGCGCGGCGAAGAGTATATCGTCGGGCAGCAGGCGCATAATTACCGTTTTGAAGCCGGTGGCGCCGCGGTACTGGGCAGCATTCAGCCCCAGCCGCTGGACGTGGACGCCGACGGCACGCTGCCGCTGGATAAAGTGGCCGCCGCCATCAAGCCGGACGATTTTCATTTTGCCCGTACACGCCTGTTATGCCTGGAAAACACCCATAACGGTAAAGTTCTTCCCCTGGCTTATTTACAGCAGGCCTGGCAATTCAGCCGCGACCACAATCTGGCGCTGCACATTGACGGCGCGCGTATTTTTAACGCGGCGGTGGCGTTGAATGTTCCACTGACCGACATTACCCAATATTGCGATACGCTGACCATCTGTTTATCCAAGGGACTGGGGACGCCGGTAGGATCGCTGCTATGCGGCGATGAAGCCTATATCCAGCAGGCGAAACGCTGGCGGAAAATGGTGGGCGGCGGCATGCGCCAGTCCGGCATTCTGGCGGCGGCCGGCCGATATGCCCTGGAACATAACGTACAGCGCCTGCGGGACGATCACGACAACGCCCAGTGGCTCGGGCAACAGCTCAGCGCGCTGGGCGTGGAAGTGATGGCCCCCGGCGCCCAAACCAATATGCTGTTTATCCGGCAGTCGCCGGAGCTGGCCGCTAAACTGGGTCCTTGGATGCTCGGCCATGATATCAACATCGCCTCGGGTACCGTAACCCGTCTGGTGACACATTTAAATATCAGCCGCCAGGATTTGGAGAAAGTCGTCCAAATCTGGCGTGAATTCCTGCATCATCACGGTGAACTAACCGGCGCTCCCCTCACGGGCGTCTACTTCCAGTAACGCATCAAGAATCGCCTCGGTTTCCGCGTCCGGCAGGCCGCGGAAGTCACCGGGGCGAAAATGCATCTGGAAAGCCGCCACCGCTTTTTGCTGTAATACCGCGGGCATCCCCGGCGTCACGTCATAACCATAGCGGGCCATGCGCTGCAAAATAGCCGCCATCGCCACCCGGTCATGGGGATCCCTATTCCTCAGGTAGTAGTCCACCCGATTTTGATCCGGCCAGATACCCACTCCCGCCGCCGCCAGTTGGCGCCAGGGGAATAACGGGCCGGGATCCTGTTTGCGGCGCCAGGCGATATCGCTGTGTCCCACCACATTTGACGGCAAAATATGATAGCGGTTGATGATATCCCGGCTCAGGGCGATGACCAGCGCTATCTGGTGGGGAGGATAAGGCGCCGCATCATATCCCGTCGGCGTACGGTGGTAGCCGCCGTTTTCGATTTCAATGCCAATGGAAGTATCGTTAAGATTGCTGCGCCCGCGCCAGTAACTTTCCCCGGCATGCCAGGCACGGCGCGATTCATCCACCAGTTGCAAAGCGGTGGGGATGCCGGCGGCGTTATCGGGATGAAGCGGAATCAAATAGTGGGCGCTCACCTGACCGGTGGTAAGCGTTTTCATGGAACCGGTAAAATCTTCCGCGGTATAATGCAGCACCAGAAACTGAACGCGTTCATCCGCTCCCAGCGCCTTTTGCTCGCTGCTGATATGGTAATAAAGCGGCGCCGCCTTCTCTTTTTCCACCAGAAAATAGCCGATATAACACAAGCATAGCACGACAATGAGCCGAAACGCCCAGGTGATTCTTGTTGCCCGCGGTCTGCCGCGGCGTTTTCCCCTATCCAAGCACGTTCTACCTCGTCTAGAAAATCTCAATTAAACCGCGGGTATTCTCACCAGGTTATGCCTTGTCCGCAACCGGTTTAAAAGCCGCGTCACGGATAATCTTGAGGTTATGCGGGCCGCGGGGATGAACAAAAGTGGCCGTTACGTCACAACTGACTGTTTTTTCATTATACTCAAAGGTAATTTCCCCTCTTTCCTTTGCCATTAACAAGGTCAAAAATGAAAAAAAGTTTGCTTGTACTCTTCCCCTTGGCGCTGCTGTTAGGCGCCTGTACCCAGGTTGACCCGGCATATAAAGATATCGGCACCCGCAGCGGACCTTGCGCCGAAGGCGGGCCGGACGACGTGGCGCAGCAATTTTATGACCTTCGCATGAAGCAGGACGTTCAGGGCCGGCCCGACAGTTCTCGGTTGGCGCAATACCGGCCTTACCTGAGCGACGGGTTGTACCAACTGCTCAGCAATAGCCAGCGGGACAACTACAAGGCGGCCAAATTACCCGCCGGGGATATTTTCAGCAGCAACGCCGCCGGCCCCACCTCGGCCAGCGTACATAGCGCTTCGCGCATATTGAATACCGATGCAAAGAACATTCCGTTACGGGTGGATATGTCGCGTCAGCAGGGCGCCAACGGCCAATCGGTCCAATGGCAGGATGAAGTGCTGATGATCCGCGAAGGCCACTGCTGGGCGATGGATGACGTGCGTTATCTTGGTATGCTGTCGCCGGCGCCGGCCGGTACCCTGCGGGAGACCTTGGAAAAGCGATAAAATGCGGACCTATAAACCTGCGGTCTCCCTTTAACAGGCTCGTTGCACGCTCGGTGTAAGCGGGCCTACCCTGCTGTGGGGCGCTCGGTCGGGCAGAAAAACCATGCCCGCTTCGACCCCATCAGCATGGTTTCCCTTTAACACGCGCTCTTTTTAACACGCGCCCACTTTGACAGGCTCGTTGCACGCTCGGTGTAAGCGGGCCTACCCTGCTATGGGGCGCTCGATCGGGCAGAAAAACCATGCCCGCTTCGACCCCATCAGCACGGTCTCCCTTTAACACGCGCTCTTTTTGACAGGCTCAGTTTCACCATTGGTGATTGCGGGCCTAGCGTGCCGCTGGCAAATTATTACTGCCCGCGCCTCGTTGTGGTGCAGGGGTAAGCGGTCCATAGCGGGATAATGAGCTAACAAAGCACATAACCGGCAAAACGCCCCGGACAAAGACGTTTTGTGCTGTCCATGATATTATTACCCCCCTAAATGTAAATTTTGATCATGGCGGATTGCATCAATCGCCCGTCAACGTTAACATCTGCCGCCTCAATGGCTATTCAGTTTCAACGCATGAGTATTCAACTAAACCGTATCGACTGTTTTTATGGCGCCTATCAGGCGCTGTTTGATATCACCCTTGAATGCCCGGCCGGGGAAACGCTGGTGCTTCTCGGTCCCAGCGGGGCGGGCAAAAGTTCGTTGCTGCGGGTACTTAATCTGCTGGAGATGCCGCGCGCCGGCGAGTTGGCCATTGCCGGGAATCATTACGATTTCCGGCATCAGCCGGGGGAGAAAGACATACGCGAGTTGCGGCAAAATGTCGGTATGATCTTCCAGCAGTACAATCTCTGGCCCCATCTCACGGTGCGACAGAATTTAATCGAGGCCCCCTGCCGGGTGCTCGGCTTGTCGCGGGCGAAAGCCAATGAACGGGCCGATAAGCTGCTGGATCGCCTGCGTCTGACGGACTTCAGCGATCGCTTTCCGTTGCATTTATCCGGCGGCCAGCAGCAGCGGGTGGCCATCGCCCGCGCCCTGATGATGGAACCGCAGGTATTGCTGTTCGACGAACCCACCGCGGCGCTGGACCCGGAAATCACCGCGCAAATTGTCAGTATTATCCGTGAGCTGGCGCAAACCGGCATCACGCAGGTCATTGTAACCCATGAAGTCGAGGTAGCACGTAAGACTGCCAGTCGCATTGTCTATATGGAAAACGGCCGTATTGTGGAACAAGGGGATGCGACGCATTTTGCCAAGCCACAAACCGAAGCCTTTGCTCATTACTTATCGCATTAAATTTTGGACAAAAAATGAAAAAATTAATTATCGCCGCCGTATTGGCCGGCATGACCGCTTCAGCGGGCGCGGCGCAAACCATTCGTTTCGCCACTGAAGCCTCTTACTCTCCGTTTGAATTTGTCGATGCCAATAATACCATTCAAGGTTTTGATATCGATCTGGCCAATGCCCTGTGCAAGGAGATGCAGGCGCAATGCACCTTTACCAATCAGGCTTTTGACAGTTTGATTCCCAGCCTGAAATTCCGCCGTTTCGACGCGGTGATTTCCGGGATGGATATCACGCCGGAACGTTTGCAGCAGGTCTCTTTTTCCCAGCCCTATTATGAAAATTCCGCGATTTTCATCGCGCAAAAAGGCAAGTTTACCGATTTGGCTTCGCTTAAGGGTAAACGCGTAGGTATGCAAAACGGATCCACCCATCAAAAATTCCTGCTGGATAAACATCCGGAAATTACCGCGGTACCTTATGACAGCTACCAGAACGCCGTGCTTGATCTGAAGAATGGTCGTTTGGACGCGGTATTCGGCGACAGCGCGGTGGTCAACGAGTGGCTGACGAAAGATGCCGACCTGGCTACCGTGGGGGATAAGATTACCGACAAAGCCTATTTCGGCACCGGGCTGGGTATCGCGGTGCGTCAGAACAACACCGCCTTGGTGGATCAATTCAACACCGCGCTGAACAAAGTCAGGCAGAACGGAACTTACCAGACCATCTACCAGAAATGGTTCAAAAAGTAATCCGCCTTCATGAATGAACTTCATCCTATCGCCAGCGCCGCCGGGACAACCCTCGGGCTGGCTTTATGCGCGCTGGTTGTCGGCCTGGTGCTGGCGATGTGTTTTGCCGCCTGGGAATCCGCGCGCTGGAAATGGCTTGGACTGCTGGGCACCGGCGTGGTCACGGTGCTGCGCGGCCTGCCGGAAATATTGGTGGTGCTGTTTATCTATTTCGGCGCCTCGCAATTGCTGTTGACGCTGTCGGACGGTTTCACCCTGACTATGGTTGGCTATCATCTGCCCCTGAGCCTGCCGGCGGACCTGAACATCAGTCCCTTTATCTGCGGTGTGCTGGCCCTGGCGCTGCTTTATGCCTCTTACGCTTCGCAAACCCTGCGCGGCGCGATTAAAGCTATTCCCCAGGGACAATGGGAATCCGGGCAGGCATTGGGTATGAAAACCAGCGCCGTTTTTTTCCGGCTGATTCTGCCGCAAATGTGGCGTCATGCGTTACCGGGCTTAGGCAATCAGTGGCTGGTGCTGCTGAAGGATACCGCCCTGGTCTCGCTGATAAGCGTCAATGATCTTATGCTGCAAACCAAAAGCATCGTTAATTTTACCCAGCAACCGTTTACCTGGTATTTGATTGCCGCGTCGGTGTACCTGGCGATTACCCTGTTGAGCCAGGTTATTCTCCGTGCCATTGAGCGCCGGTCGACGCGTTTTGAAACGAGGGCTTCGTGATGATGGCTTACCTGCCGGAGTTGATGAAAGGATTGCCCGTCAGTCTTACGCTGACCCTGTGCGCCATCCTGATCGCCCTGTTTCTGGCGCTGCTGTTTACGGTGATTGTGAACTTGAAACTCCCGGTGCTGACGCCGCTGGTGAAAATCTACATCACCTTGTTTACCGGCACCCCGCTGCTGGTACAGATATTCTTGATTTATTACGGTCCGGGGCAATTTGCCGCATTGCGCGCCATACCCTGGTTATGGGCGCTGGTGTCCCAACCCTGGCTGTGCGCCATGACCGCGTTGGCATTGAACAGCGCGGCCTACAGCACCCAGCTGTTTTGCGGGGCCATGCGCGCCATTCCGTCCGGCCAGTGGCAATCCTGCTCGGCGCTGGGGATGAGCCGCGCCCAGTCACTGCGGCTGTTGATGCCGTACGCCATTAAACGCGCCCTCTCCTCCTACTCCAATGAAGTGGTGCTGGTGTTTAAAAGCACATCGCTGGCCTATACCATCACGCTAATGGATGTGATGGGACACGGGCAGCTGATGTACGGCAGGACTTATGACGTCATGGTTTTCGGCGCCGCCGGAATTATTTATCTGTGCGTCAATGGCGTGTTGACGCTGCTGATGCGCCTGGTGGAGTATCGTGCGCTGCGGTTCGAACGGCGCAACTAATTCCGCCGTTTGAGCAATACCAGCGTCTCGTAATGGGCGGTGTGCGGGAACATATCGAATAACTGCGCGGTGACAAGCCGGTATGACGGCAGCGCCTGCAAATCTTTCACCAGACTCTCCGCCTGGCAGCTGGAATACAAGATCCAGGGGGTTGCCATGCGGTCCAGATATTCGCACAATTCGGCGCCGATGCCGCGCCGCGGCGGATTCACCAGCACCAGGTCCGGCGTCTCATGCCCCAAGGCGAAGCGGGTGGAGTCCAGCGCCTGGAAATCAACCAGGCGCAACCCCAGCGCTTCGGCGGACTGCCGGGCGCTGGCGATGGCCTCGGCGCTGATTTCAATGCCGGTCAGGCGCATTTCCGCCGTCGTGCAATGCAAGCCAAACCCCCCCACCCCGCAAAACAGATCCCACAGGCTGGTGATATTCAGCGCCGCCACCCACTCCCGGGCCGTCGCATACAAACGGGCGGCAATAGCCGGATTGGTCTGGAAAAAGCTGCGGGGACGGATAAACAGCGGGATGTCATTGAGACGCTCCTCCAGAGCGGCTTGCCGGGTGAGCACGATTTCAGTGTCGCCCTCCAGAATCGCCATATGCACCGGCTGGATGTTCACGGAAATGACTTTGAGCCGGGGCAGTTGCGCCTGCAGCCAGGGCAACGCCGCTTTTAGCGCCGCCAGCTTGGTCTCGGAACGCAGCACGAAACGCAGCATCAAATCGCCGCTGTGGCTGCTGGCGGTAAGCAGCAAAAACTTCAGCTCACCCCGCCTGCGGGCCACACTGTAGGGCGTCAGGCCGGCGCGGCCGATAAAGACTTTCAGTGCTGAGAACACCGGGGCAAAATCGGCGGGGTACAGCGGGCAATCGCACAGATCAACCGGATCGCCACCTTGGGGCAATATGCCCAGCAGCGGCCGTTCAACGCTGCCTCCCACCACCATTTTGGCTTTATAACGAAAGGCCGATTGCGGCGAAGCCACCGGCGCCATCCATTGCTCTACCTTCAAGGGAGACAGGAGTTCGGTGAGACGCGTCTGCTTCTCCGCCAATTGCTGCGGATAAGGCATCCCCAGCCACTGGCAGGAATGACAACGGTCGGCGTTAAATAATTCGCAGTGCATGGGCAGACAGGAAAGCGAAATGGGCGCGCATTGTATCACCGCCGGGGCAAAAAAATCATCGTTTGCCGGTAAAAAAACCTCGGCTGGTTAACGGCACGAACAATAATCCCACCACTAGCACATCGGGTAATTTATGCATTGACAGCTGATAGAGGATTTCTGCGGCACTGTCCCCCGCCAGCGCGAACATCTCGGGATAAAAACCCCGCCAGGTGGCGATGAACAGATAACCGGCACTGGTGAGCTGACAGCCCAGAAAGCACCAGCGTGCCCAGGAGCGCCCCCTCAGCAGTGCGAATCCGCAGCGCAACTCCAGAGACAATATCGCCAGGGCGGCCAGAAACAACAGCGTCAAATCCCAGGAACCGCTGCTGGTGCTGATAAAACTCCGCATCCCCTCCAAGCCCAGATTACCCGCCAGCATCACCATCCCCACACAGCGGGTGGCGATAATGGCCGTAGCGGCGGATACCACCGCCACCGGGGCATGGCCGGACCCGCGCGGCTGGTCCGTAAAACGGTTTCTAAAGATCTCCGACATGGTCTTTCTCCGTGCAGATGAGGCCATACAGGTGCGGCGCACGAACCAAGGCTAGCAGTTTTAACCACATTCAGCTAGAGGCCGCCCGCTGCTGGGCCAGCCTTACCCGTCCTACTTCAAGTTGCAGGTGCGTTGGCCTTCCTGACGCGAATTATGTAGGGTATATATCCTAATCAACCGCGGACCGCCCGCTGCCGGTCCAACCGGCGCTGTTTGTCCGAGCGCGCCATCAGCCACCAGGCAATCAGACCGATAATGCCCACCACGCCCAGAATAATGGTGGCCAGGGCGTTGATCTCCGGATTGACGCCCATCCGCACGCTGGAAAACACCAGCATCGGCAAGGTGGTGGAGCCCGGACCGGCGACAAAACTGGCAATGACCAAATCATCCAGCGACAGGGTAAACGCCAGCAGCCAACCGGAAATAATCGCTGGGGCAATCATCGGCAGCGTAATGATAAAAAATACTTTTATCGGCGTGGCGCCTAAATCCAGCGCGGCTTCCTCGATGGATTGGTCCAGTTCCCGCAGCCGGGAGTTAACCACCACCGCGACATAGGCGGTGCAAAAGGTCACATGGGCCAGCCAGATGGTAAACATGCCCCGCTCCGCCGGCCAGCCGATGGCATGGCCCATTGCCACAAACAGCAATAACAGCGAAAGCCCGGTTATCACGTCCGGCATCACCAGAGGCGCGGTAAGCATAAAGGCAAAGGTATCGGAACCGCGAAACCGGCCGAAGCGGACAATCACCACCGCCGCCAGCGTGCCGAGAATAACCGCCATGGTAGCGGTGGCCGCCGCCAGGGTCAGGCTGAGGGTGACCGCGCTTATCATGGCGTCGTCGCGCATCAACACCCCGTACCATTGAGTCGACCAGCCGGCCCAGACGGTCACCAGCTTTGAACTGTTGAACGAATAAATCACCAGCATCAGCATCGGGGCGTACAAAAACGTAAAGCCCAAGATGAGGATTACAATACGCCAGGGGGAACGCACTACCGGCAGAGTATTCACGCGTGTTCCCCCAGGGCCTTGTTCTGATGTTTATGGAACCACATAATCGGCACGATGAGCAGCACCAGCATGACCACCGCCACCGCGGACGCCACAGGCCAGTCGCGGTTATTGAAGAACTCCTGCCACAAGATCCGACCGATCATGATACTGTCCGGCCCGCCGAGCAATTCGGGGATGACATACTCACCCACCGCCGGAATAAATACCAGCATCGAACCGGCGATGATTCCGCCCTTGGTCAAGGGGACAATCACCTGAAAGAAGGTCTTCAGCGGCCGCGCACCCAGATCCAGCGAGGCCTCCACCAGGGAATAATCCAGGCGGGTCAAGGCGGTGTAAATCGGCAATATCATGAACGGCAGGTAGGCGTAAACCACGCCAATATACACCGCCAGATTGGTATGGAGGATCACCAGCGGCTGATCGATAACCCCGAGCCACATCAGAAAATTATTCAGCACGCCATTGTTTTTCAATATCCCCATCCAGGCATAGACTCGAATCAAAAATGAGGTCCATGACGGCAGGATGACCAGCAGCAGCAAAATATTGCGGGTGGAAGGCTTGCTGTGCGCCACCGCCCAGGCCATGGGATAACCTATCAGCAGGCAGAAAAACGTGGAGATGGCCGCCACCTGCAATGACTGCAAATACGCTTCGATATAGAGCGGGTCGTCCAGCAGCTGCATGAAATTCGCCAGGTTCAGCGAGATATCCAGCTTGCCTTCCACCCAGGTGACCAGACTGGTATAGGGGGGAATCGCCCGGGCCATATCCGCCAGGCTGATTTTAAAGACAATGAGAAACGGCAGCATAAACAGCAGCAGCAGCCAGAGGTAGGGCAAAAATATCACCCCCTTGCGGCCGTGTCTCATCTGCAGCCGCGTTAAGTAGCCGGGGGTATCCATCGGTCCCGGCTTAGAACGGGGCGGTGTTTTTTCAACCGGAACAGACATGTTTTCCCCCTTGGACTATACCGTCAGCACGACGCAACTGTCCGCATCCCAGCAGAGACGGACCTCGTCGCCCCAGGTGGGCGCCCCTTTACGGAAACGATGGGCATTTTGCAATTGGGCGCTGATTATCTGGCCGCTCTGCAACCGCACATGGTAAATGGACAAATCACCAAGATAGGCGATATTCACCACCTCCCCCACGGCAAAATTGAACCCATCCGCCGGCACTTCGTCGCACAGCATGATCTTTTCCGGCCGCAGCGCCACGTGTACCGGCACCGCGTCCATCACCGACACATCGGTGTTCACCTGCAGCGGATGCACCAAAGCCGGGCTTTGCAATATCAGCGACTCGCTGCGGCGCTCTTTAAGCAAGCCGTCGAACATGTTCACCGAACCGATAAATTCGGCGCTGAAACAGCTGTTGGGGTGCTCATAGATCTCTTCCGGCTCGCCAATCTGGACGAATTTGCCTCGATTCATGATGGCAATCCGCCCCGCCATGGTCATGGCCTCCTCCTGATCGTGAGTCACCATGACACAGGTGACGCCGACCCGTTCGAGGATATCCACTACTTCAAGCTGCATTCGATCCCGCAGCTTTTTGTCCAGTGCCCCCATGGGTTCATCCAGCAGCAGCAGTTTGGGTCGTTTGGCCAGACTGCGGGCCAGCGCCACCCTCTGCCGCTGACCGCCGGAAAGCTGGTGAGGTTTGCGGGAGACAAACTCCTGCATATGCACCATGGCGAGCATCTCTTCCACCCGCTGCTTGATCTCCCCTCGGGGCAGCTTGTCCTGCTTCAACCCGAAGGCGATATTTTGTTCCACCGTCATATGAGGAAAAAGCGCATAGGACTGGAACATCATATTGATCGGCCGCTGATAAGGCGGCATGTGGGAGAGATCCTGGCCGTCCAGTACAATTTGCCCGTGGGTGGGCTGTTCGAAACCCGCCAGCATCCGCAACAGGGTGGATTTTCCACAGCCGGACGCCCCCAGCAGAGCAAACATTTCTCCTTTGAAAATGGTCAAACTGACGTCATCCACCGCGAGTTGCCCGTCAAAAGCCTTGCTCAAATTGCGGATTTCCAGCAACGGGGTAACCATTTTCAGAGTTTTGGGCTGTGGGCGGGGTGTTGCATCGTTAACTGACATGGCTCTCCGGAACAAAAGGAACCGGCGAGGCGCAGTTGGCTTGCCGTCCCTAAAAGCATAACAGGCGGGAGATTAAGCCGCCTGTGAGTGAGATCAACATCTTATGAAGCCCGGAATTACTTGCCGCTCTTCACCTTGGTCCAGGCACGGGTAATCACGCGATCGATTGCCGGTGACTGTACCTTCAGGGTAAAAAGTTTAGCGCGCACATCCGGCGGCGGGTAAATGCCGGGATTGTTCCGTACCGACTCGTCCACCAAAGGCGTGGCCGCCAGATTACCGTTGGCATAAAAAATCTGGTTGCTGACCTGCGCGATGACCTTGGGATCCATCAGGTAATTGAGAAACTGATACGCCTCATCAACATTTTTCGCATCGGCGGGAATGGCGAGTACATCAAAAAAAGCCAGGGCGCCTTCTTTAGGAATACTGTATCCGATATTCACCCCGTTTTTGGCTTCCTTGGCGCGGTTCGCCGCCTGCATCACATCCCCCGCCCAGCCGATGGCCACACAGATATCTCCGTTCGCCAAATCATTGATATATTGCGATGAATGAAAATAACGGACGCTCGGCCGCAGCTTCAATAACAAATCGGTTGCCGGACCGGTGTAATCGGCGGCGTTACCGCTGTTGGGATCCTTGCCCAGATAGTTGAGCACGGTGGCGAAGATTTCCGATGGGGCATCCAGGAATGAAACGCCGCAACTTTTCAGTTTGGCCAGGTTTTCCGGCTTCAGCACCAAATCCCAGCTATTAAGCGGCGCGTCCTTGCCCAGGATGGCTTTTACTTTGTCGACGTTGTAAGCAATACCGGTGGTGGCCCACATGTAAGGAATGGCGTATTTATTCCCTGGATCGTTCCGGCTGATTAATTTCAGCAAATCCGGATCCAGGTTTTTATAATTTGGTAATTTACTTTTATCCAGCGGCTGGAATACACCGGCGGTTAATTGTCGCTCAAGGAAGCTGGCGGAAGGAACGACAATATCGAAGCCAGTACTGCCGGCCATCAATTTACCTTCCAGCACCTCATTGGAATCGAATACATCATAGACAACTTTAATGCCGGTCTGCTTTTCAAAATCCGGTACGGTATTCGGCGCGATATAATCGGACCAGTTATACACATGCAATGTTTTTTGTTCCGCCGCCATCGCGGTGGCGGACGCCGCGATCAACAGGCCGACAGCAATACCCGACAGCCATTTCTTACGTTGGGTGAACATCCGTTGCTTCCTCCCGATCCCAGTAAAGAGAAAATGTGTATGCGCCTCTCTTGAGACACAATGCGTCATTAAAGTGCAGCGGCTGATGGAACTACCGTGAATATTTTTTATTCATCGGATACGCAGGGATAACGTCGGATAATACCCTGAATCCAGACCAGTATCGCAAGCATAACCGCAGCGATAACGGTATGCCAGCGCTCTGCAAAAAAAATGGTTTTAATCGATTAATTATTCACTTTTTGTCTATCAAATAGGGTATTTATGGCGTAACCGGAGAGGTAAATAGGGCCGATCGCCGAAAAATGCAGCATAAACATGGGAAAACAATGGGATGAAAATGTGACGCAGCCACAGAGCGGGACCGCGTTTCAATGGATAACCGGCGCCGTATGCTTATCATCGACGGGGGATTCTTCCTCTTCGATAAATAACAAATCATTGGCCCGTG
Source organism: Sodalis sp. dw_96 (assembly GCF_018449575.1). GTDB lineage: Bacteria > Pseudomonadota > Gammaproteobacteria > Enterobacterales > Enterobacteriaceae > Acerihabitans. Next base: position 117,957 of record NZ_JAAVUT010000009.1, read on the forward strand.
CTTCAAGAATGAGCATGGAGACCTGTTCTTCCGCCTGCTGCATAAAATGGCGGAATTGGCCGAAGGTGATGCCCACCTCGATGCTTAAGGACTGACAGGCCACTAATTTCGGCAGGTTATCGTCCTGGATATCGATAAAGGCTTTAACGGTCAAGGAACTGGCGTTGATCTGGCTCAAATCCCCTACCAGGGCAATCAGCGCCGTGGGGCGGACTTCCGCCAGCGCGGAAAAAAGGATGACATTTTCAATCAGATCAACTTTAGCATCGAATATGCCGTCAAAATTTTGCATATGCGGCAGATGCAACGCCTGACAGGAGTCACACTCGAAAAATGAGAGACTCATTTTTTCCATCCAGCGTCTAAGGATATCAAGATCCGGAATAACAAGTGAATCCATAACGCCAACCCCTAAGTAATAAATCCGAAACGGGGCATAGCTTACGGAATATTAATCAAAGGCGCTACGGTCAAACACAGCAATTTACATCAAATATCGCTCTCGGCGGCGAAAGCGAAAGCACGGCGGCAGGATAAGCGACCGATAATGCAATAACATCACATTGATTTTGAATGATTAGCAAGCATAATTAGACCTTAAAATCCCGCTGTCGGCCTGCAAACAGGGCATAATCCGAAAATGCCGACTTTAGGTGCCGTTGCTTCATTTAGCAAGACGGTGCTGATAACAGCGTAGGTTGTCCATGCTGTTCGATATGGCGAATCATCATAGCGGCGATATCAATACCGGTGGCCTTTTCCACCCCTTCCAGACCCGGCGACGCATTGACCTCCATCACCAGCGGACCGCGCTTGGCGCGCAGGATATCCACCCCGGCAATCGCCAGTCCCAAGGTAGCCGCCGCCTTGATCGCGATAGCCCGTTCAGCGGGGGTAATAGTGACGTTGCGGGCCGAACCGCCGCGATGCAGATTGGAGCGAAAGTCTCCCGGCTGCGCCTGACGCTCGATGGCCGCCACAACCTGATTGCCGATGACCAGGCAACGGATATCGCTGCCCTGCGCCTCATGCACATATTCCTGTACCAGGAACTGGGCTTTCAGACCACGAAACGCGTCGATAACGCTTTTGGCGGCCTGAGCGGTTTCCGCCAGGACCACGCCTATCCCCTGGGTGCCTTCCACCAATTTCACCACCAGAGGCGCGCCGCCGACCATGGCAATCAGATCGCCGGTATCGTCGGGTGAATCGGCAAAACCGGTTACCGGTAAATCTATTCCTTCTCTTGCCAGTAATTGCAATGAGTGCAGCTTATCCCTGGCCCGGGTGATGGCGGCGGAAGTATTAAGGGGATAGCTGCCCAGCATTTCAAACTGACGCAATACCGCCGTGCCATAAAAGGTAATGGCGGTACCGATGCGGGGGATAACCGCATCATAGGGTGCCAGGCGCTTGCCGCGGTAGTGAATGGATGGCGCGGCACAATTGATATTGATGTAGCAGGAGAGCGGATCGATGATATCCACGCTATGACCGTTAGCCTCGGCGGTTTCCCGTAACCGCTTGCATGAAAAAAGAGAACCGTCCCGGGATAAAATGGCTATTTTCACACAGTACCCTGCTTTGTGGTCATAATCCGGTTGATAATAATCCGCGGGCCGGTTTCGGTCGAGCAATGTTTTGCCTACCGGCTGAAAACAGCGTCGCGGCGTTTTCGATAGGTTAGGGGCATTAAACTGAAAGGAAATTACTGCTTTTTTTTGACGCAGGTCACAGGCATAGTAAACGGCAACAAGAAGCGTAATTAACTTTCATTGATTCGTTTCGATTGTCAATTTATACGTTAAGGAGTGAATATGTTTGCTGTCATTTTCGGACGTCCGGGCTGCCCTTATTGTGTGCGCGCTAAAGAGTTGGCTGAAAAACTGACTGTTGAACGGGATGACTTCTCTTACCGTTACGTCGATATCCATGCCGAAGGGATTTCCAAAGCCGATCTGTCCAAGACCGTAGGTAAAACCGTAGAAACCGTGCCGCAAATTTTTCTCGACCAGGTTCATATCGGCGGCTGTACGGATTTTGAAGCCTACGCCAAGGAAAACCTCAGTTTATACCAGCAGCAATAAACGACATTATACCGCGGGCCGGTTTTTACCGGTGCGCGCTGATAGACAACGCGCCCGGCCGGGAAAGGATGCCCAATCGTAGCGTTATGGGCCGGTTTACCCTTCTAACATCCTGTCTCGCCTCAAGTGACTCCGAGGACGTTTGTCTTCAGTCTGAAGACCGGTTTACACCGCTCACAGCAGAGGACGACGTTTAACGATCTCGCCGGCAAAAAAGCACACCAGCGCGCCGCAGGCACACCAGAACAGCGCGCTTAATAAATAGGTCACCTGATACCACAGGGAATAATGCAGCGTATTGCTCACATTAAACAGTAACAGGCACAGGGGTGACACCAGCAAGGCACCCAGCAACGGACAGGTGATTTTACTGCCGCGGGACAACAGGCCGCCGATGGCCCCCGGCAACAAATACAGCAGGAACCCCAGCGCCGCCCCGTGGTGTTTTTCGTTCAATACAATGAACCCGCTCTCTTGACTGGCAAAGACCACAAGGAACAGTACAGCACTGCTTATGGTTCCTACCCTTAGCCGTTTCATCGCCATTTTTCGCCCCATCGTTTTTCCAGCTACACAGCCCCAGTGGGAAAGTCCATGATTACCTGATGTTCAACGAAAAAAGAGAAATCATGATCTTCGGCATAGCCTAAACAATCACAATCAGATAAAAGATCGGTTTTTCCCTGCGTTATGCGGCAGGGGAGATCTTTATGAAGTGCGCCATATCGTTTATGAGTCCGAAGGCAATAACCTACTCTTAATAACTCATATGGATATTTGAATTCGTCTCGTATTTTATAAAAATGAATATACCGGATAAATTCATTAATATCAAATAGTTGCTGGTAACAATATGGTTACCGATCGTGAATATTAACGTATCGGGTATGTTAAGGAGCAATGACATTTTGTTATTAAATATGGAAGATAATTCTTCCCGATAAGATAAAAAAATCCGGTTATTTACTACAAACGTGTCATTCCACTGATATTTTTCAACAGAAAAAATCCCTATGCCGCCTTCTTCTTTTCATGGGAACAATGCCGGACAAAAAGGCGAATTATGCATTACGGTCTCCCGGTTCATGTCAAAGGGATAAAAGATTCAGTTTTTTCTTACTGGCGGCGGCCACGGCATACATTAGAAATTATCAACATTCATCCCGCCTTGCCAGAGACCGCAACCGATGACAAGGGAAAGCGCCCGCGCTTTATGGCTAATCCTTGAGCCCCGTTCCGCGTCTGCCGGGAACATCTGCCTATAGCGGTATTTCTGCTTCACCCAGCAGAAAATCCTTTATGACGGCTAATTCAGCCAATGATTAAGAAGGGCATACTTCATGGATAAAAAAAAAATTCCGTGATCAAGAACTTTCTTTACCTCATAGAGTCTGAATTAGTGCCACTGCTTTTCTTTGATGTCCCCAAATTGAGGAGCCCGATTGTCCCGCCTTCTTAGGTTCAAGACTTTCGGGTTTTTTATTGCCCGCAAAACCCCTAAACACCGTCCCCTCTCCGCAGATTAGCGCAACGCTTTCATGTAAGCCCCTACATGGCGCCTTGCTCATTGTGACTCTGTCCGATAGGGTAGTTACCGCGTCCAATTTGTTTCCCTGTAAAAGCGTGGACATCACTGCATTAATAGCATCGCATCAGAGCGGATGATCCTCTTTTTATATAAACAACATCATATGATAACGCAGGTAAATTAATATTTATGTCAATTACTAGCTTATAATAAGATTATGCATCAAATGGGTTTCGACTAAACACGGCTATGTACATTATTTTCTTATTAATATCTACAGGGGATAGTTAACCACTAAAATGACATGCAGTTAACATTAGTTCAATTACTCCATCATTAACCTTATGAAATTGTTGAATATAATAAGACTATAAAGCACATTATATTTATATTGAAGAAATTTAATTCTCACCGAAGAATAACTTTCTCTTATCGATTAATGTAAATGCTACTGGTAAATATTAAACAGAAAGTTTCACTATCGTTATTAAATAATCGACCGAGCTCAAAAAAAGCCACTTTTTTGCATGAATATCTGGCATAAAGCCTATATTATACAGACTGTTTTTCAACGTCTATTCGGTTTTGATTATTGACATACCGTACCTTTACCCTTTTGCCATAATATGAAGTGGGTTATTTAAGCAGCGGTTCAACTGCGCTATTTGGCTCATGTACCTGGTCTTACTTCGGAGAATTAATGGATACGACGCAAGCGACTTCTGTCTCGGTGGTCCGTCACAGAACGGTCATGCAGTGGCGCAAATCGGATTCGGTCTGGATGCTGGGCCTCTACGGCACAGCCATTGGTGCCGGAGTACTGTTTCTGCCGATCAACGCGGGCATTGGCGGTTTATTACCATTACTGATTATGTCCATACTCGCCTTTCCCATGACATTTTATGCCCATCGGGGTCTGTGCCGCCTCGTCTTATCAGGCAAACCGGAGTGCAATGATATCACCGATGTGGTGGAGCAGCATTTTGGTTCCCGGGCGGGAAATCTTATTACACTGCTCTATTTTTTTGCCATCTATCCCATTTTGCTGGTTTATGGCGTGGCGATCACCAATACCGTCGAAAATGTCATCACACACCAGTTCCATCTTTCCGCTCCGCCACGCGCATTATTGGCACTCATTCTGATCGCCGGTTTGATGAGCATTGTTCGCTTGGGAAAATACATTATCGTCAAGGTAATGAGCGTACTGGTATTTCCCTTCGTGGCGATATTGCTGTTTCTGGCGATCTCCCTGATTCCTCACTGGAACGCCGATATATTCCGCCAGCCGCTGTTAATCGTCGACGCGGGCCGGGGTGGATTAATCAATACCCTATGGCTTGCCATACCCGTGCTGGTTTTTTCTTTTAATCATTCGCCTATTATATCGGCGTTTGCCATGGCAAAACGTGACGAATATGGTGACCAGGCCGAGCAGAAATGTTCAAAGATATTATTCTTTAGCAATATTCTTATGGTGCTGACAGTAATCTTTTTTGTCTTTAGCTGTGTATTGAGCTTATCACCGGCACATCTAGCTGATGCCAAAGCGCAAAATATTTCAATACTGACTTTCCTGGCCAATCATTTTAATAATCCATTTATCGGAATGCTGGCGCCGCTGGTGGCCTTCGTGGCGATAACCAAATCTTTCCTCGGCCATTATCTGGGCGCCAGCGAGGGGTTTTCCGGCTTGCTCACCAAAACGATACATAAGTGCGGCAAAACAGTTCACCCGGCCATGGTGAATAAACTGACCGGTGGTTTCATGCTTATCACCGCCTGGCTAACGGCAACCAAGAACCCCAGTATCCTTGGAATAATCGAAACCCTAGGGGGTCCCATCATCGCCGTGCTATTGTTCCTGCTGCCGATGTATGCCATTCAAAAAGTGCCGGCGATGGCCCGCTACCGCGGCGCGGTTAGCAACTATTTTGTCTGGGGAGTGGGATTCATTGCCTTGGCGGCGATTATTTATAAGTTGATGTAAAATGCCGGTCAGCAGCCTGAAACCTCCCCGGGGGGAGGTTTTTTATTGATCAGTTCATTGCAAACCCGAACCAGCTATGCAGTTTTTGCAGGAACCAATCCCAGATATTACGGAAAAACCCGCCTCGTTGTACCTCGTCCAACACCACCAGCGGACGTTGCTCAATAACTTTGCCGTCCAATTGGAAATCTATGGTGCCCACCACCTGATGTCGCGCTAATGGCGCTTCCAGATAAGGCGAGTTGAGGGTGAAGGATGCCTTCAACCCTTTCATCTGTCCTTTAGGCAAGGTCACGGAAGCATCTTTGGCAACGCCGAGATCCACTTCGCTGCGATCGCCGAACCATACCCGCTGACGGGTAAAGGCGTGGGCCGCGGTAATCGGCGTCGCCGTCTCATAAAAGCGGAATCCCCAGGTCAGCAGCTTTTCACTTTCGCGAAAGCGCACGCTGTCGGTGGGGGCGCCCAGAACCACGGAAATCAAACGCATACCGCTGTCGGAGGCCGAGGCCACCAGGCTGTGGCCGGCACCATTGGTATAGCCGGTCTTGATACCGTCCACATTCAGATTGCCATCCCAAAGCAGGCGATTCCGGTTCAACTGTTTGATTTTATTATAGGTAAATTCTTTTTGTTTGTGCAGGGCATACTCATCCGGAACGTCCTGAATCAGCGCCTGGCTCAGCAAGGCCATATCCCGCGCGGTGCTGTATTGTCCTTCGGCATCCAAGCCGTGCACGGTCATAAAGTGAGTGTTTTTCAGACCAAGGGCATCGGCATATTTATTCATCAGGCTGACGAACGCATCCTGACTGCCGGCGACATAGTCCGCCAATGCAATACTGGCGTCATTACCGGATTGAATAACCACACCGTTGTTCAAATCAGCCACCGAGACCTGCTCGCCGGGCTTGAGAAACATCAAAGAGGAGCCGCGCAATTCCGGATTGCCGGTGGCCCAGGCATCTTTACCGATAGTGACTTTATCCTGCTCGGTAATTTTCCCGGCCTTGATGGCCTGACCGATGACATAACTCGCCATGATCTTGGTCAGGCTGGCGGGATCCAAACGCTGATCGGCGTTGGATTCAGCCAAAACGGTGCCGCTTTGGTAATCCATCAGGATATAGGCCTTGGCATTGATCTGCGGCACACCGGGCGCCGTTTCGGCCTGAGCGGCTGTGACGGTGAACACCAACAAGGCACCGAAGGTTAGAGCATGACTTTTTTTTGGGAGAGCGAAATTCTTCATGACGTGGCCAGAGTATCCATTCAATATAAAATGGTTACCGCGTTACTCACGGTAGCGGATTGAGCGTAGCAACCTGATAAAACAGCTTTCAGGGAGTATGAATCATGTTCCAGCTGATTGAGTTTATTCAATACCCTTTAACTTTGCCGCATCAAGAACAAATTTCCAGCATTTTGTGTCCTGATGTGACTTGGGCCGGCATCGCCTCAGCGCCAAGGCCGGTTTGTTGTATCAACGCCTTCCGCGCCGATCGGCTCGCCGCGCCAGATAGTCGCCCACAACTTGCACGACCTGCACCAGGATGATCAGCGCAATCACGGTGATAATCATCACGTTGGTCTCATAACGGTAATAACCGAAGCGTATTGCTAAATCCCCCACGCCTCCTCCGCCGACAATGCCCGCCATGGCGGAGTAGCCTATCAGACTGACCAGGGTTACCGTCAACCCCCTTAACAAACCGGCCAGGGCTTCAGGCAACAACACCGTGGTAATGATGCGCAGCGGACTGGCGCCAAACGCCTCGGCGGCTTCGACAATGCCCGGATCCACCTCACGCAATGCCCCGTCCACCAGTCGCGCATAAAAAGCGATTGCCGCCACCGAAAGCGGCACGGATGCGGCAATGGGGCCAATGGTATTCCCCAGCAAAAACTGCGTCAACGGTAATAACAAAACCAACAGGATAACGAACGGGATGGAACGGATGATATTAACCGCCACGGTACCGGTCAGGTAGAGCCAGCGGTTTTGCCAGAACACATGGCGGTCAGTGACATACATCAGAAACCCCAACGGCAGTCCGCCAATAATGGAAAACAGCGTGGCAATTCCCACCATCAGAAATGTCTCACCGAAGGCGGTGGTAAGATCAAGCCATAAATCAGCCATGTAGCACCTCCACTTGCGCGGTATTCTCACGTATATACTGCACTGCGGCGGCTACCTGCTCCGGCCGGTCGGGATGGGTCAGCAATGCCACCAGCAATCCGAGGGCGCGATAACCAATATATTCGATTTTGCCGTGCAGAATATTCACCGACACGCCGAAGCGGGCCGTCGCCTGAGACAGTACCGGTTGCTCGGCGGATGCGCCGACGAACATGATTTTCAGCAACGTACCGCGCAAATCCTGCATCAGGCGTGGCGGCAGCTCCAAATTAAAGCTATGGGAGACCAACTGGCGGGTGAACTCATGCCTGGGGGCGGCGAAAATATCAAACACATCGCCCTCTTCAACCACTTTACCGCCGGTCATTACAGTGACCCGATCGCAAATATTTTTGATCACCGTCATTTCATGGGAAATCAGCACCAAGGTGATCCCTAAGCGGGTATTAATTTCTTTTAACAGCGCCAGGATGGAGGCGGAGGTTTCCAGGTCCAGGGCCGAGGTCGGTTCGTCGCAAAGCAGCACTTCCGGCCGGTTGACGATGGCGCGGGCTATACCGACCCGCTGCTTCTGACCGCCGCTTAATTGCGCCGGGAAAGCATCGGCTTTATCCGACAGCCCCACCAGCGCCAGGATTTCCGGCACCCGCTGTGCTATTTCAGCGGACGATTTTCCCGCTGCGCGCAGGCTGAAGGCTACATTGCCGGCGACCGTCCGGGTATGCATCAAGTTGAAATGCTGAAAAATCATACCTATTTTTTGCCGCTGACGCCGCAATGCCAGACCACTCAAGGCATCCACCCTGGCGTTATTGACCATAACCGACCCGGAGCTGGGCCGAGTAAGCAGATTGATGGTACGCAAGACGGTACTTTTACCCGCCCCGCTGGCGCCCACAATGCCGAAAACTTCCCCTCGTTTGATATGCAAACTGACATCATCCACCGCACGAACCGCCTGCTGTTTCCGCCGGGAAAAATCGACGCTGACATGGTCTAGAAAAATCATTATCCGCAGACTCCACGATAACTTTCAGGGGAAAAAAACATCCCGCTCAAGCAAAAATATCCCGGCGGCGTATTGTCCGCCTGCGCAAAGCTTAAGGTTTGGCGGCGGCCTGCATCCATTCAGGCTTCTGGAATTGGCTGAAAACCGATGAGGGATCGTTGATTACCGCAGCGTATGCCGGGGATAACACGGCAGCCTTGATATCTTTTACAAAAGGCTTATCCATATCGTCGGTACGCACGGCAATGACATTTTTCAGATTTTCATCCAGGGTCTCAAGGGCCAGGGCGCTGGACAGTTTTAGCCCGGCGGCAAAAGCGAAGTTGCCGTTAACCAATGCCCCGGCAGCGCTGTCCAGGGTACGAGGTAATTGAGCGGCTTCCAGCGGCTTGAATATTAACCCCCGGGGATTCTCGGCGATATCATGTTCCGAGGCTTTGGTGGGGTCTATATTCTCCTTGATGGTAATCAAACCCAGCTTTTGCAAAAACCGTAAGCCACGGGCCAGGTTGGTGGGGTCATTGGAAAGGGTCACAATATCCCCTTTTTTCAATTGATCGAGATGGGTCAGGGTATGAGAGTAAAAGCCCATACTGGCGGTAGGCACCGCAATTAAGGCTGACACCTTAAGGTTTTTATCGGCGGCAAATTTTTCCAGATACAAGGTATGTTGGAAAAGATTGGCATCAATGCTGCCGTTGGCCAAAGCCATATTCGGCTGCACATAATCACTGAATTCCCGCACAACCACTTTATAGCCTTTTTTCATCAGCTCCGGCTTAATGGCCTGATTAACCATGTCCCCATACGGACCGGGGGCGACACCGAACACAATGGTTTTAGGATCGCTGTTTGCCTGGGCCGACTGAGACCCCATTGCGAATAGCCCCAGAAGCAATAGCGACCGTACGATTTTTGTGAATGTCATGACAATGAATATCCTGAATAAAGAAAATGTGACTTTGATCTTTGATTTGACGATTAAATCATAAATATCATAACGGTATAGAGTATTCTTCACGAGAGGGGCTGCTTTGATACAATATATCGTGAAATTGCCCCAACCGAAAATATCATTATTTTATACGAGAATTTATTAGACAAATATACGGGAGTCAACCCTAAAAATAGTGGCTCGCACTGGCATGGAGAATAAGACGTATCGCTTATGCTGAAATGAATCCATAAATCGGCAAAGCATATAAGATATATTTATCGGTTGCTGCATTGAAAGAGACATCGCGGCATGGCATCGACCGCAAATAATGGCTATTTTTAGTTAAAATTAACACGATGAGGATGCAATGCTGACGATTTGGGGACATGAAAACTCGGTGAATGTTAAAAAAGTGTTATGGTGTGCCGCAGAGCTTGATCTGACCTTTAATGCCATTCCCGCCGGAGGCATCCATGGCAAAGTCAAAGAGCCTTTATTTCTTTCCCTCAATCCCAACGGGTTGGTTCCTTGCTTGCAGGACGATGAAAATGACCTGGTATTATGGGAATCCAATACCATAGTGCGTTACATGGCGGCCAAATACGGCCAGAGCACCTGGTTGCTGGCGGATGCCTCAGTGCGAGCCACCGCCGAAAAATGGATGGACTGGACCCTGTCCAGCCTGGCGCCGGCTCTGGAGCCTTTACTGATCAATGCTGCCCAGGTGAAGGCCAACCCGCGGGATCAGAAGCTCATCAATGCCGGTATTAAACGCTGCGAGTTGCTTTTTGATATTGCCGAGAACGCGCTGGCAAAACAGTCGTATTTCTCCGGTGACGGCTTTGGTATCGGCGATATACCTATCGGCTGTTATGCTTATCATTGGTTCAACATGGATATTCGCCGTAAGCCACGCACGCATTTGCAGCATTGGTACGACGCCGTTTCAGCCAGACCCGCCTTTCAATCCAGAGTCATGATCCCCCTTGCATGACCTTTCTCCGGGCGCACCGGCGCCCGGGGAAGATAATTCCAGTGACTGCTTAAGCAACACGCCCCGGCACCGGGGGACTATTCCAGTGACGGCTTAAACAATTCCCCCCGGCACGTGGGGAGGATTATTCCAGCTCCAGCTTTAACAATTCTCCTTTGCGCTCATCCGTCAGTACATAGACAAACCCGTCCGGACCGACCCGCACATCGCGAATGCGTTTACCCCGGCTCTCCAGCAACCGCTCCTCTGATGTCACTTTGTCACCATCCAGTGTCAACCGAATCAGCGCTTGCTGTTTCAATGCCCCGATAAACAAGGAGCGCTGCCAGGCGGGAAAACGGGCCGCATCGTAAAATGCCATACCGCTGACCGCGGGGGACTTTTGCCAGTACCACACCGGCTGTACGGTTCCCGCCACCACGCCGCCCTGTGCCTCGGGGATTTTCAATCCGGAATAATTGATACCGTAGGTGGCAATGGGCCAGCCGAAGTTGGCGCCTTTGGCGATAATATTGACTTCGTCGCCGCCTTTTGGGCCGTGTTCGTTTTCCCAGACCTCGTCGGTCCAGGGATTCAGCGCCAACCCCTGGGGATTGCGATGCCCCAGGGACCATATCTCCGGCCTGGCATTTTCATCATGCACCAAGGGATTGTCCGGCGGCACATCGCCTTCGCCGGTCAATCGTACTATTTTACCTTGATGTTTGGTGAGATCCTGCGCGGTGGGGCGGCGGTTATTTTCACCCAGGCTGATAAACAAAAAACCTTGGCGATCAAAGACCAGACGTCCGCCAAAATGCTCGCCGCTGGAGAGTTTCGGCTGCTGGCGGAATATCACCTTAAAATCCTCCAGCCGGCGATGGTCTTCCGATAAACGGCCATATCCCACCGCCGTTCCGGCATCATCTTTACCCTGTTCGGCATAACTGAGATAAATACGTCGCGTTTGGGCAAAATCCGGGGCCGGCAGCACGTCAAACAGCCCTCCCTGACCATGTACGTAAACAGTGGGGACCCCCTCGATAGGCGCCGATAACGGCTGTCCCGGCAACCAATAACGAAGCCTGCCCGGTCGTTCGGTGATCAATATCCCTTTATCCTGGGGCAAAAAAGCCAGCGACCAGGGATGGTCCAGGCCCGTCACTACCGGCGTAACCCGCGTTTCGGCAGCTACTCCCTGCCCGCTTGTCAAAAGCAGGCCGCCAGACAGCAGTAAGGCGAATATCCGTCGCATTTAATTGTCTCCCTCAAAACATTCCCGTTTAAGCGTAGAAATGACGTTCAGGTTATGCGACGAAGCGACGCCGGTTTTACATTAACTGACAAAGTGGCTTGAAAAGAATGCCGCCTTTAACGAATGCTGCATATGGAAATTCGCGATTTAGCCAGGCCGTCACTGACGATTATTTTTGTTTTATAATTAATCAATTGAATATTGCTAATTAATTTATGATTATAATAAATATTATTTCCATAAAGATATTGCATGGCAGTAGGGATGAGTTAAGGAGTGGCAATGCATACCTCGAAATTCGGTCTCGCCGTTATCATCCTCAGCCTGTTAGGCAGCGGATGTGTTTCCCCTCAGCCCCCTGCCGCTGCCGACACGGCGCAACTGAAACTAACGAATCAGACGGTGTTCGCCGTCAATTGGATGCAGCAGTCCGGCGAGTACAGTGCATTGTCATACCAGGCATTCAACGCCGCCGAAATGGCCTTTATCCAGGCCAGACCAAAACCGGGTCTAAAAAAAGCCGTGGTGGTGGATTTGGACGAAACCATGATTGACAACAGCGCCTACGCCGGCTGGCAAATAAAAAATCATCACCCCTTTACTAACGCCAGCTGGAGTCGCTGGATCGAGGCCCGAAAAGCCAAAGCGCTGCCCGGAGCGGTGGACTTTTCCCATTATGTTAACGAGCACGGCGGGCGGATTTTTTATGTCTCCAATCGCGACCAGAAGGACTACAGCGCCACGGTGGACAACCTCAACGCATTGGGATTTGCCGACGTCACGCCCCAGACACTGCTGTTAAAACCCGCCGGCGGCAATACCAATAAAGTCGATCGTTTCGACGCGGTGGAAAAACAGGGTTATGATATCGCGGTGTTTGTCGGGGATAACCTCAATGATTTAAGCGGCGAGCCTTATCACCAGTTGAATATCCAGCGCCGGGATTTTGTGAATCGTCATCAGGACGAATTCGGCCACAAATATATCATGCTGCCCAACCCCAGCTATGGCGATTGGGAGAATGGTTTATCAAAAGCGTATTCAGCAGCGAGCGACCAGGACAAGCTGAAGATCCGCGATAAGATGATTGATGCGTGGGATGGTAAATAGGAAATTAATTAATAAAATATTTATGGTAATGGCTATATAGGCTTGTGGCAACGAATAATTAGCCGCGCCTGCCAGGCGGATATCCCTTGTCAATTCTTCAGCTTCGGATCCAGGGCATCCCTCAGTCCGTCCCCCAGCAGATTGAACGCCAACACCGTCAGGAATATCGCCAGGCTGGGGAATATGGCGATATGGGGCGCGGTCACCATGTCCGCACGCGCCTCGTTGAGCATGGCGCCCCACTCCGGCATCGGCGGCTGCGCGCCGAGGCCGAGAAACGACAGGCTGGCGGCGGTGATGATGGAGGTGCCGATACGCATGGTAAAATACACCACGATGGACGAGAGGGTGCCGGGCAGGATATGACGAAGGATGATAGTGCGATCCGGGGCGCCGATGCTGCGGGCGGATTCAATAAAGGTTTGGTGCTTTAACACCAGGGTATTGCCGCGCACCAGGCGGGCAAAGGCCGGGATACTGAAAATCGCCACCGCGATAATTACATTGGTCATGCCGCTGCCCATAATGGCCACCACCGCAATGGCCAACAAAATCCCGGGAAAGGCGAACAGTACATCGCAGATGCGCATAATCAGCCGATCCCACCAGCCCTCGTAATAACCGGCCACCAGGCCGAGAGCCGTGCCCACCGCCATACCCAGCAATACCGAAAAGAATCCCGCCGCCAGGGAGATGCGCGCGCCCATCAGGATCCGGCTGAAAATATCCCGCCCCAGGGAATCCACCCCCAGCCAGTGAACCAGCGTCGGGCCTTGATCCAGCCGATCGTAGTCAAAATAGTTTTCCGCATCGAAGGGTGCTATCCAGGGGGCGAGCAGCGCCACGATAATCAGCAGCACAACAAAAATACCCGCCGCCAGCGCCAGGGGTTGTTGTTTGAACCGGCGCCAGAATTCATGCCAGGGTGTGCGCACGGGATGGGAAGACATCACCGGCAGGGTCGCGAGAGCGGCCTCGCGTCGCCAGAATTTCATCCCAGGTCCTTAACGGTACCGGATAGACGGGTTGATCGCGGCATATAACATATCCACCAATAAATTAATCAGAATAAACTCCAGGGAAAACAGCAGCACTTCGGCCTGGATCACCGGATAGTCGCGCATTTCCACCGAATCCACCAATAAACGGCCCAAACCGGGCCAGTTGAAGACGGCTTCCACCACAATGGAGCCCCCCAGCAGAAACCCAAACTGCAAGCCCATCATGGTGATAACCGGGATCATGGCGTTGCGTAAACCGTGCTTCACGATCACCCAGAATTCCCGCACCCCCTTGGCGCGGGCGGTACGCATATAATCCTCCTGCATGACCTCCACAAAGGAGGCGCGGGTGAAGCGCGCCATGATGGAGGCCACCGCCGCTCCCAGGGTGATGGAAGGCAGAATATAATGCTTCAGGCTATCGGCTCCCACCGTGGGCAGCCAGCCGAGGTAAACCGAAAAAACCTGCATCAGCAGGATGCCCAGCGCGAAGGCGGGAAACGAGATGCCCGATACCGCAAGGGTCATGCCGATTCGATCCGGCCAGCGATTGCGCCACACCGCCGAAACGATGCCCAAGGCCATACCGAAAATCACCGCCCACACCATGCTGGTGAGGGTCAGCCAAAAGGTGGGCATAAACCGGGAAGCGATCTCTTCACGTACCGGGCGTTTTGATACCAGCGACTGCCCGAAATCACCGCGTACCGCGTGGGTCATAAAACGGTAAAACTGTTCCGGCAAAGGCTTATCCAGCCCTAAATCCTGCCGGACCAGCGCCACTACCGAGGCGTCGGCATTGGAGCCCGCCACCAGCCTGGCCGGATCCCCGGGCAACAGGTGGACGAACAGGAATACCAGCACCGCCACGATCAGCAGTGTCGGCACCAGCCCCAGTAGACGCTTGATAAAATAGTTCAGCATAGGCTGGGCTATTTCATGTCGGCGTGGGTGAAATCAAACGAGCTGTCCGGCATCACGTAAAAACCGGTGAGGTTTTTGCTGTGCGCATACAGCAATTTCTCGGTGAGCAGGAATACCCAAGGCGCATCGGCCCAGATCTTATCCTGCGCGTCTTTATACAAACGGGTTTTCTCGCCGCGATCGGTGGTTTTCAGCGCATCAATCAGATCTTTATCCACCTGGAGATTACTGTAAAAGGCGGTATTAAAAATGGCCGGCGGCGCGGACTGGGTGGCGAACAGCGGCGTCAGCGCCCAATCCGCCTCGCCGGTGGAGGCCGACCAGCCGGTATACAGCATGCGCACGCCGGTTTCATTCACCCCTTTGGATTCCACCTGGGCGGCGCGCTGGCCGGCATCCATGGCGGTTACCGTGGTTTTGATGCCCACCTGGGCCAGCTGCTGTTGCGTGAACTGCAGGGCTTTCTGGAAGGTGCTGGTATTATGGGACGACCAGAGGGTGGTGGTGAAGCCGTTGGGATAACCCGCCTCTTTAAGCAGCTCGCGGGCCTTGGCCGGATCATAGGGCCAGGGTTTGTATTTCACCGAATAGTCTATGCCTGTGGGCAGCGGCCCTTGCGCCGGCACGGCATAACCGGCATAGGCGACCTTGATCAGGGCATCTTTATTGATGGCATAGTTGATGGCCTGGCGCACCTTGACATTATCAAAGGGCTTTTGCGTCACGTTCAGGCTGATATAACGCTGCAGGATGGAGGGCGCCGAGACCAGATCCAGCTTGCTGTTTTTCGCCAGCACGGCGGCCTGCTCGTAGGGCACCGGGTAAGCGAAGGTGGCTTCGCCGGTTTGCAGCATGGCCGCGCGGGTATTGTTGTCCACCACCGGACGCCAGGTAATGCTGTCCAGCTTAGCCGCCCCCTTCTGCCAGTAGCCATCGAAACGTTTTACCTTCACAAAGTCCGTGGGATTCCAGACCACGAATTCATAAGGGCCGGTACCCACCGGATGGAAGCCGATCTCTTTGCCGTATTTTTGTAATGCCGCCGGGGAGATCATGGCCGCCGCCGGGTGGGACAGGTTATTGATAAACGGGGAGAACGGAGTTTTCAGGGTGATTTTTACCGTATCGGCATCCACCGCTTCGGTCTTGTCAATCATCTTGAACAGGTTATAACGCTTCAGATGATTATCCGCGTTACTGGCGCGGTCCAGGTTGGCCTTCACCGCGGCGGCGTTGAAATCGGTGCCGTCCTGGAATTTCACCCCGGTACGCAGCTTGATGATATAGGTCATGCCGTCGGGACTGACCTGATAACTGGTCGCCAGGACATTCACCTGCTTCATGTCTTTATCGAAGCCGAACAGTCCTTCATAAAATGATTTGGCCACCGCCTGGGACAACGTATCGTTGGCATCATAGGGGTCGAGACTGGTGAAGTTGGATCCTACCGCTATCACCGCGTCTTTGGCGGCCCATGCCGGCGCTGAAGAGAGGGCCGCCAGTACCGCCGCCGCCGCCAGCCAGTGACCTTTGATTTTATGCTGTGTCATAACGTTTCGTTCTCCATGAAAAATCCTTGTCAGTAGGCGCCGCCGACAGGATGACGGGCAACATAATGTCCCGCTCCCACCTTCACCAGCGGCGCAACCAGGGGGTCATCGCCCAGCGCCCGCACGGGGCTGGGAATTTCATCTACCAGTAAAACACTTTCTGGCCGGCGGCGCGAAGGATCGGGCACCGGCACCGCGGACATCAGTTTGCGGGTGTAGGGATGCTGCGGGTGGGCGAAGACCTGCCGCCGCGGGCCAATCTCCACGATTTGTCCCAGATACATCACCGCGACCCGGTGGCTGATGCGTTCAACCACCGCCATATCATGGGAAATAAATAAAAACGCGATGCCGAATTCACGCTGCAAATCCAGCATCAGGTTGATGATTTGCGCCTGTATCGACACATCCAGGGCGGAAACCGATTCGTCGGCAATCACCACCTTGGGATTCAGGGCCAGCGCCCGGGCGATGCAAATGCGCTGGCGCTGGCCGCCGGAGAATTCATGGGGATAACGCTGGGCATGTTCCGGCAGCAGGCCGACCCGCTCCAACAGGGTCGCCACCCGCTGCTGCGCCGCTTTGCCCTGCGCCACGCCGTGCACCAGCAGCGGCTCCATAATGGAGTAGCCGACGGTCAGCCGCGGATCGAGGGAGGCGTAGGGATCCTGAAAGATAAACTGGATATCACGGCGCAAATGCTGCAAGGCGTTACCCTGCAAAGGGATGATGGATTGTCCGTTAAAAAGGATATCGCCGCTTTGGCTCTCCACCAGGCGCAGCAACGCGCGGCCGGTGGTGGATTTACCGCAGCCGGATTCTCCCACCAGCGCCAGGGTTTCTCCGGGATAGAGGGAAAAACTCACCTTCTCCACCGCATGCACCCGGCTACGGACGCGGTTAAACATGCCGCCGCGCAGGTCGAATCCCGCCACCAGATCCTTCACCTCAAGGATGGGAACGGAACCCGGCGGCACGGTATTTTGCGGAACTTCTTCCAGAGATGCCTGTTCAGCCCTATGGGCGAACAGCGTTATTTCTTGGGATTCGCGACCTGTAAGCAACGGTGCCGGCAGAGATTCATCGCGACGAGCCGGCTTCCGTGCCTGGATATCGGGAGACAGCCGCCCCCCCGGCGAGCTTTTCAGCAGCGGAAATTTGGCCGGGAAATCGCGGCCGGCCATGGAACCGAGTTTAGGCACCGCCGCCAATAACGCCCGGGTATAAGGGTGGCCCGGCGCGGCAAACAGCTGGTTTACCGGCGCCGATTCAACATCGTTGCCGCGATACATTACCAATACCCGATCGGCCATTTCCGCCACCACACCCATATCGTGGGTGATGAAAATCACCCCCATCCGCATTTCCCGCTGCAGGCTGCGGATCAATTGCAGGATCTGCGCCTGAATGGTCACATCCAGCGCAGTGGTGGGTTCATCGGCGATAAGCAGCGCCGGTTTGCAGGACAGGGCAATGGCAATCATCACCCGCTGGCGCATACCGCCGGATAACTGGTGCGGATACCTGTCCAGGGCACTGCGCGCGTTGGGGATACGCACCAGATCCAGCATGCGCAGCGCTTCGGCCCGCGCACTGCGACTACCCATGCCCTGATGCAGGCGGATGGATTCAGCGATTTGTTCCCCCACAGGAAACACCGGGTTCAGCGAGGTCATCGGTTCTTGAAAAATCATCGCCATGTCGGCGCCCCGTAGCGTTCGCAGCGTGGACGCCTTGGCCTGCGCCAGATCCAGTACCTCGCGGTTACGGCGGCGAAACAGCATCGTTCCGCTGTCGATACGGCCTCCCCCCAGCTCCACCAGCCGCATGACCGACAGCGCGGTAACCGACTTGCCGGAACCCGATTCCCCGACGATCGCCAGCGTTTCGCCCCGGCCGACCTCAAAGGAAATACCCCGCACCGCGTCGATAGCCTGGTTTTCATGGCTGAAATGCACGCTGAGGTCGCGCACCGACAGCACCTGCTGTTCCCCCAGGACCAAACCGGCGTCCGCTACAGACCCGTTTTGCGGGCTTGCCGCCTGCTCCTGCGCCATCAACGATAAATCCCGATGTCAATGTCGCTGCCCACATAGCCGATAGCCCGATACATGCCTTCGGAGTTAAAGGGCAATGCCACATTGCCGGCGGCATCCACGGCGATAAGACCGCCGGTCCCCCCCAACGGCTGTATTTTCTCAAAAATCACCCGCTGGGCCGCATCCATCAGCGTGTGGCCGCCGTAGGCCATCTGCGCGGCGACATCATAGGCGGCCACCCGGCGCATAAAGATTTCCCCCGTACCGGTGCAGGATACCGCGGCGGTGGCGTCATCGGCATAACAACCGGCGCCGATAATCGGCGAATCCCCCACCCGGCCGGCTTGTTTGTTGGTCATGCCGCCGGTGGAGGTGGCCGCCGCAACGTGGCCTGCTTCATCGCAGGCCACCGCGCCCACGGTGCCGAACTTGCGATCCGCATCAATGGGATCGGAAGCCGAATCATGATCCAGCACCGCCCCGCTGTCATTGTCCAGTGCCCGCCGCCACTGGGCATAACGTTCCGGGGTGGAGAAATAATCCGCGGCCACCTGCTCCAGACCCAGGCCGAAAGCAAAAGATTCCGCGCCGGCGCCAATCAGCATGACGTGGGGACTGTGCTCCATCACACCGCGGGCGGCCAGAATGGGATTGCGGATGCGCGTCACGCCGCTAACGGCGCCGGCGGCAAGGGTGTGGCCATCCATGATGGCGGCATCCAGTTCATGTCCGCCCTGGTGGGTGTATACCGCCCCTTTGCCGGCGTTGAACAAGGGGCACTCTTCCAGCAGGCGTACCGCTTCGGTAACGGCGTCAAGGGCGCTGCCGCCTTGGGCCAGTATCCCCTGTCCGCGCCGGACGATAAGGCCCAGGGCGTCGCGATACTGCTGTTCTCGTTCCCCATTCATGGCTTGGCGCGCAAGGGCGCCGGCACCGCCATGGATGACTATCACTGGTCTGCTCACTGGTTGGACTACCTTGCCTACGTTCTAAATAGGAAAACCGTCGCTACGCCGGTCAATGCCGGCACCCCTTGTTTTGTTTATACCCTTCATCTCGAAATCTATTGGATATATTATTTTAATAAGTGTGGCATATAACGATTAGGTTATCATTTTTGACTATATTAACCCTGCCCGCCAGTGTAAAGGGGAAATGCACATTGTTGATTGCATAAGCGATAACGGCATTTCGTTAGTCATAAGGCGGCAAAGTGAAACCACAGGCTTTTATTCTCGCCGGTCGGGTTTTCTGCCATAATAGCCGACTATTTCCCCTAACGGCCGCCTCACTCTCCGGCCGATGGCACAGGATTCAAGATGGCCGAGTCACATTCTCCCCTGCTGACGTTGGAGCAAGCACTGGAAAAAATGTTTTCCGTGCTGCATCCGCTGACCGACAGCGAAGCGCTGTCATTAACCGACGCCGCCGGGCGGGTAACCGCCGTACCTATTATTTCACCGGTTAACGTTCCGCCGTTTGATAACTCCGCCATGGACGGTTATGCGGTGCGTCTGCCGGATCTCCACAGCGGTTTGCCGCTGCCTCTGGCCGGTAAGGCCTTTGCCGGCGACCCGTTTACCGGGGAATGGCCGGAGGGTACCACGGTTCGCATCATGACCGGCGCACCGACGCCGGCGGCGGCGCAAGCGGTCATCATGCAAGAACAGGCCGAGGTGACCGACCACGGTGTTCGTTTTACCGCCCCGGTGAAGGCGGGTCAGAATATCCGGCGTATCGGCGACGATATTCGCCAGGGAAAAGAAGTGCTGCCGGCCGGCCGGATGCTGGGGGTGGCGGAACTGCCGCTGCTGGCCTCCCTGGGCATCGCCGAGGTCACCGTACTGCGTCGGCTTAAAGTGGCGCTGTTCTCCACCGGCGACGAATTACGACCCATCGGCGCACCGCTTGCCGCCGGACAAATTCATGATACCAATCGGTTTACCGTGCGCCTGATGCTGCGGCAAATGGGCTGCGAGGTTATCGACCTGGGTATCGTGGCCGATAACGCCTCTGCCCTGCGCGACGCATTCCGCCAGGCGGATAACCAGGCGGATCTGCTGATCACCAGCGGCGGCGTGTCGGTGGGGGAAGCGGATTACACTAAAACCGTACTGGAAGAGTTAGGCCATATCAATTTTTGGCGCCTGGCCATCAAACCCGGGAAACCTTTTGCCTTCGGCCGGCTGGACCATGCCTGGTTCTGCGGACTGCCTGGCAACCCGGTTTCGGCGGCGGCCACGTTTTATCAGCTGGTGCAGCCTTTTATTTCCCGGCTCTCCGGCCGGGTCGGCTGGCAGTTCCCGGCCCGCCTGCGTGCCCGGCTGCTGACGCCGTTGAAGAAATCCCCCGGCCGGATGGATTTCCAGCGCGGATATTTTCATAGCAACGCCCAGGGCGAAATCGAGGTGAGCAGCACCGGCGACCAGGGTTCCCATGTGTTCAGCTCTTTCAGCGCCGCCAACTGTTTTATCGTGCTGCCCGCCGAACAGGGGCCGCAGCAAGCCGGCGAGTGGGTGGAAATAGAGCCGTTTAATCATCTGTTGCTGGCATAGTGCTGCATGGCGTGGATATAGGGAGGATCATGTCAAACGAACTGAGTCACGAGGAAATGCTGCGCTATAACCGGCAAATCACCCTGCGCGGCTTTGATTTCGATGGTCAGGAAAAGCTCAAGGCCTCAGGGGCGCTGATTGTCGGCCTGGGGGGTCTGGGCTGTGCCGCGGCGATGTACCTGGCCGCCGCCGGTGTCGGCCGTCTGAGCCTGCTGGATTTTGACCAGGTGGCGTTATCCAATCTCCAACGACAAATTCTGCATACCGACCGGCGCATCGGTATGGCGAAAGTGGAATCCGCCGCCGAGGCCCTGGCGCAAATCAATCCCCACGTTCTGGTGGCGACCTATGACGCCGCGTTGGACGACGACGCCCTCGGCGCGTTAATCGACGGCAGCGATGCGGTGGTGGATTGCAGCGATAACGTCGCCACCCGGGAGCAGTTGAACCGGCTCTGTTTCAACCGGCGAAAACCGCTGATTTCCGGCGCGGCCATCCGTATGGAAGGACAGGTCAGCGTGTTTACCTATCGTCCCGACGAGCCTTGCTATCGCTGCCTGAGCCGCCTGTTCGGCAGTGAAGGCCTGACCTGCGCCGAATCAGGCGTCATGTCGCCGCTGGTTGGCGTTATTGGTTCGCTACAGGCCATGGAGGCCATCAAGGTATTAACCGCCTTTGGCAAACCCTCCGGCGGCAAACTGCTGCTGTATGACGCCATGACCATGCAGTTCCGCGAAATGGCCTTGCACCGCGATCCACACTGTGAGATCTGCGGTGTTAGTTCACTCCCTGGCTGCGCAGGTAATCTTCATAATTGCCGGTGAAATCCGCCAGGCCGTCCGGCGTCAGCTCAAGGATACGGGTGGCCAGCGAACTGACGAACTCACGGTCATGGGAGACGAAAATCAGCGTACCCTGATACAGTTCCAGCGCCATATTCAGCGATTCAATGGATTCCATATCAAGATGGTTGGTGGGTTCGTCCATCAGCAGAATATTCGGTTTTTGCATCATCAGCTTGCCGAACATCATACGGCCTTTTTCCCCGCCGGATAACACTCCCACCGGTTTATTGATATCGTCCTGGCTGAACAGCAGCCGGCCAAGGATGCTGCGCACCGCCTGTTCGTCATCGCTCGGCTGCTTCCACTGGCTCATCCAGTCAAACACCGTAATATTCTCCGCAAATTCGCCGGCGTGGTCTTGGGCATAATAACCAAGCTTGGCGTTTTCAGACCATTTGATTTCGCCCACCGACGGCGGCAGTTCTCCCACCAGGGTTTTCAGCAGGGTGGTTTTACCGATCCCGTTGGCACCCAGCACCGCCACCTTCTCACCCACTTCCAGCATCAGGTTCATATCATTGATAAGCGGCGGTTGGCCTTCATAACCCTGGGTAAGCTGCTGTAGGGTCAGCGCGTTGCGGAACAGTTTTTTATCCTGCTCAAAACGAATGAACGGATTCTGCCGGCTGGAAACCTTCACTTCATCCAGCGTGATTTTTTCGATTTGCCGGGCGCGTGAGGTGGCCTGACGGGATTTGGACGCGTTGGCGCTGAAACGGCTGACGAAAGACTGCAGCTCGGCAATCTGCGCCTTTTTCTTGGCGTTACCGGCCACCAGCTGTTCCCGGGCCTGGGTGGAGGCGGTCATATAATCGTCGTAATTGCCGGGATAAATGCGCAGCTCGCCATAATCCAAATCCGCCATATGGGTACAAACCATATTCAGAAAGTGACGGTCATGGGAGATGATAACCATGGTGCTGTTGCGATCGTTCAACACCTGCTCCAACCAGCGGATGGTATTGATATCCAGGTTATTCGTGGGCTCATCCAGCAACAGGATATCCGGATTGGCGAACAGGGCCTGCGCCAGCAACACCCGCAGTTTCCAGCCCGGCGCCACTTCGCTCATGGGACCGTAATGCTGCTCCAGCGGTATACCCGCACCCAGCAGCAGTTCACCGGCGCGGGCCTCGGCGGTGTATCCGTCCATTTCGCCGTAAAGCACTTCCAGATCGGCTACCCGGTATCCCTGCTGCTCGCTCATGTCCGCCAGGGCGTATATGCCGTCGCGCTCTTCCTTCACCGCCCACAGTTCCGCATGCCCCATGATGACGGTATCCAGCACCGTAAAATTCTCGAAAGCGAACTGATCCTGGCGTAATTTACCAAGCCGTTCATTGGGATCTAGGGCGACATGGCCTGAGCTGGGCACTAAATCGCCGCCGAGGATTTTCATCAGGGTGGATTTACCGCAGCCGTTGGCCCCGATCAAACCATAGCGGTTGCCGCCGCCAAACTTGACGGAAATATTTTCGAATAGCGGCTTGCTGCCGAATTGCATGGTGATGTTATTACTGATTAGCAAAAGAGGTACTCTTCATTGAAATGTGACACTGAACACATTATGCCACAATCCGCGGCTAAATTGCGCCCCCTGTCTGCACTAGCGATACGTGAAATGCACGGCAATCCAAGGTAACCCCCGCATCCCGCGGGAGGTCGCGGGTGAATTTCCATGAGGAGGCGCAAGTACTGCAAGTACTGTAAGAGTGCTGCCGGTGAACGCGGTTTAACCGCCCTGCGACAAGCACACAGACCTTTGCCATCCAGTAGAAATATTAATCATTTTGTCCCCGGGCAGGGTTGAAGACCGGACGGAAACGTAGGCCAAGGGAAAAGCCCCATCCATCTTAATGCCTGGGTTAATACAGACAGATATAAGATGTATTTATTAAAGAATTTATGAAATTTCAAAGATAGGTCAATATTATGGCGACCAGCTTATCTGTGTTACCTCTTATATACGTATGAATCCTATAAAAAACCGATATTCCACACCGTAGACATTAAATCAGGCATCCAGGTATAAACGTTTAGTTTATTAATTTTCTTCAATACATAATGATAACCGTCGGCAAGCAAATAAAACCACCATGATCTGTCATGAAAAATTCATCGTTTAAAGCGTGACAAAATTTGTATAACACGGAGGAACCAGATAGGGTGACACAAGGCGGGAAGATAGATTTTTATTAGAGAAGGCCATTGCGCTATCAAAACTAAAACGGCATGGCTAACGTATCAACCATGCCGATGAATGGTTCTCCGCCGGGTAATTTTTATGTCGCGGAACAACCAATATTAGAAGCGATAGCCTACGCCTGCGATCCAGGTGCCAACATCAACACTGCGGATACGGCTTTGTTCATAAGAAACGTCTAAAGCAACGTTATCCATCGGGTTGAACTGAAGACCCGCGCCGTAAGATACGCCCACGTCGTTGTTGCTATGGGTATCACGTACCTCGGTGGCATTGTTGGTAAACTTGCCCGCACCGATACCTACGACACCGTAGATGCTGGCCCAATCGTTGATACGGAATGCCGGACCGGCGGTAAAGCCGTAGTATTGGCCTTTCTGATAGTTGCCGTCACTGAGCTGGTTCTTTTCAAGGTACGTGAATGAACCGATGGCGCTCCAGGGATTGGTATTATCCCATTCGTAGCGATATTTCAAGTTGAAGCCGCTGGCTTTGTTGATGATGCCTTGTGCATCGCCCTGGGCGTAACCTGCTGTTACGGTACTGTCGCCTGCAGTGGCTGAACCTGCTGTTACGGCCAAAACACAAGCTAAAGCTGAAAGACATGCAATTTTTTTCATACCCACCTCAAATGTGAAATTTACGTCCTAACCACGAAAATATAACAAAAAATAGCACGAAACTCTGCTTAATAATTGTTGTCCAAGTGAACGTATCGTGTAACATAACTTTTCTGTTGCATCTATCCTATTCTTTTTTCTTATGTTTTATCCCCATTGGCCAAAACTCGCCTTTACGTATTCTTACAAGATAATAAGATAATTCCGAACCGGATGAATAAAAAGTAGCCCGCCAAAACACTATTTACCGCATTTTCTGTTCACATCTCATGTCGCCAATTTCATCGGCATTGCCTTTCTAACTTTTTTTACCGCTTCGTTTATTATTTAGTTAGGCAAATAAGCAGGTATGGAACGCAAAATGCATTACGGTTCGTGGCAAACATCAGGGGTAATAACCGGCAACGCACCTGGAGAAATTATCTGTAGATACATTTTGCACAGGGTACATTTTGGTACATTCCCCCCAGGCAATCCCCGTTAATTAATTCGGGCCGAGCCGACTGGCGCGCGTGATTTTTTTAGCTTTCATAAGCGCTTTATCCTTTCGATTGTCAAATTTTGTTGTAGTATATTAAGTGTAGAAAGCATTAATTTTAAATGAAAACCATTTGTATTTAGGGGTCTTTGTAGCGGGTGGTTAAAGGGGACCCGCAAGGGCCAGGTTAACGCCATTGATCTTGGCCGGTAATCTCATGCAGGCCGATAGGGGCGGGATGAAAGGTAGTGGCGATATGAGTGATAGGGAGCAAATCCGGCAAATGCTGCTATACTTTTAAGCCTGAACGAATTAATAACGATCAATATTAGAGGATGATTGATGATGAGTACCGCTAAACTGGTTAAAACGAAATCTTCCGAGTTAATTTATACCCGTAACAATGTTGAAGAAGATGTGAAAGTTTCCACTATCGCCCTGCTTAATCGCCTGGTGGTGGAATATGTCGATTTGGCATTGATTACCAAGCAAGCTCATTGGAACATGCGCGGTTCAAACTTTATCGCCGTACATGAAATGTTGGATGGTTTCCGTACCGCTATCCTAGATCATCAGGACACCATTGCTGAACGTGTCGTCCAATTGGGTGGCGTGGCTTTGGGCACGGTTCAGGTAACCAACGACAAAACACCGTTGACCAGCTATCCCACCAATATCCACAGCGTTCAGGATCACCTGAAAGCGCTGGCGGAACGTTACGCTATCGTTGCCAACGATACCCGCAAGGCGATTACTGAAGCCGAAGATGACGATGATACCGCGGATATTTTTACCGCCGCTTCACGTGATCTGGATAAATTCCTGTGGTTTATCGAATCTAATATTGAATAAACCCCCTGCGGCACATGCCTGCGGGTTTTATAGATAAAATTGCGGTTTTTGTAGATAAATAGTGTAGTTTTTTAGATAAGATAATTAGATAAGATAAATAGTGCAGACAAGAGAAAAGGCTGGCAACGCAGGTTGTCGGCCTTTTCAATATCCCTATATCTGTTCCAAGGGGGCACATTTATGGCAAGCGGATGGGCGCCGGACGGCGCAGTGCAGGACCAAATCGATTCCACCATCGAGGATGCGGTAAAAAGGGCGCGACATTCGCTGTCTCGCGGGGAGAGCGCCGACTATTGTCAGGAATGCGGTGAACCAATCCCGGAAGCCAGGCGCCTCGCGGTTCCGGGGGTACAGCTCTGCCTGGCGTGTCAGGCAAAGCTGGATAAAAAAATGTCCTCCCATGCCGGCTATAATCGACGGGGCAGTAAAGACAGTCAGTTACGGTAATACCGTTATCAACAACCTCCTACATGCTGATTTTTTTTACATTTTCACCAATGTATTAGCTGTTCACAAGCCGGGCAACGCTATAATTAACACTTAGTTTTTTTGCGGGACGCCGATGGGTGTTATTTGATGTTGCTTGCCCAGGAGGGAAAATCATGCCGGTTGATACCCGCGTGTCGGCATTATCGTGCCTGATGAACAAGTGGTGTAAAGCGGGTGCTTTGCTGCTGTTAAGCTGTTTATTGATTATGCCGCCGCTCTATGCGGCCTCTTTGCCCTATCTTACAAAACTCACCGCGAGCGCCGCCCCGACGATGCCCGCACCGGCCGCAGCCGCAGCCAACGGCAATCCCTCCAGCCCGGCGGATGAAAAAGCGGCTTACGCCGCCTTGGCGGATATCCTTAATAACGACGCCTCGCGGGCGGAACTGATCAAGCAGCTGCGCGCCGCGTCCCAAGGCCAAACCAGCCAGACCACACCCTTACTGACCCCCGCCGCCGAAGAAAAAGATACGCCGACATTATTGGACAGCGTAACCGACTTCACGCGGGTTTACAGCCACGCCATGGCGGCGAAATTGAACACCTTGAGTAAAAATATCACTTCCGCGCCGCAGCATCAGTTTAACCGGGCGGTATTTATCCTGGCCTTAAGCCGGTTTGGCCTGTTGGCTGTCGCCACGTTCGCCTTTTATTTTCTCTGCCGCTGGCTGGTCACCCCGCTGTTGCACCGGATGGGCCGCTGGGGACGTACCGCCAACGGTAAATATAAAAACGGCGTCAAACGCGTACTGGTGGTGTTCGGCGCATTCGCCATTGAAATGATCATCCTGGTGGCGGCGGTCATGCTCGGACAATTTCTTGCCGAATATCTGAACGCGGACAGCCGGACCATCGCCCGCCAGCTGAGTCTGTTCTTAAACGCTTTTGCGGTGATGGAGCTGTTCAAGGCACTGCTGCGCATGATTTTCTGTCCGCGCTACCCCGAGCTGCGGCGATTGCCGATGTCAGATGGAGGCGCACGATACTGGAACATTCGTCTGAGCCTGGTGAGCGGCATTATCGGCTATGGCACCATGGTGATCGTGCCGATTATCGCTAATCAAATCAATGCCCAAACGGCGGCATTGGCCAATTTTGTGATTATGCTGACCATCACCGCCTATGTACTGTGGCTGGTCGTTCGCAATAAACGCAACATTCAAAAAGAGCTGGAGCAGTTGGCCAATCGATCGTTGGCTTTCTTCAGCGTGTTCATCCGCGCATTCAGCCTGATTTGGCATTGGCTGGCGGTGGTGTATTTTATCATGCTGTTTTTATTGACTCAGTTCGACCCTGGCAATAGTCTGAAATTCATGGTGACCGCCACGGTGAAAAGCCTGATGATTATCAGCGTCGGCGCCTTGATTTCCGGTTTATTGACCCGCTGGATTTCACGGCATATCACCCTTTCGCCAGACACCCGGCGTAACTATCCGCAGTTGCAGCAGCGCATTAACGTCTATGTCTCCAGCGCCCTGAAAGTTTGCCGGGTGCTGGTGGTATTTTCAGTGATGCTGCTGTTGCTCGACGCCTGGCATTTATTCAACCTGGGCGACTGGCTCAAAGGCAATTTCGGCGCCAGATTAGTGGATGCGCTGTTGAGAATTTTTATCATCCTGATTTTTTCAGCCTTGGGCTGGACTCTATTGGCCAGTATTATCGAAAACCGGCTGACTACCGATGCCCACGGTCGGCCCCAGCCCAGCGCCCGGACCCGCACGTTATTGACGCTATTTCGTAATGCCCTGTCGGTTATCATCAGCACCATTACCATCATGATCATCCTTTCGGAGATCGGCGTGAATATCGCTCCGCTGCTGGCCGGCGCCGGCGCCCTGGGACTGGCCATCAGCTTCGGCGCCCAGACGCTGGTGAAAGACGTCATCACCGGGGTATTTATCCAGTTCGAAAACGGCATGAATACCGGCGATCTGGTGACTATCGGCGATATTACCGGCGTGGTGGAAAGAATGACCATACGTTCGGTAGGCGTACGCCAGGATACCGGCGCCTATTTTATCGTTCCATTTTCTTCCATTACCACCTTCGCCAATTTTGTGCGCGGCATCGGTTCGTTCGTGGCCAATTATGATGTGGACCGCGACGAAGATATCGATCGGGTCAATCAGGCGCTGCGGGACGCGGTGACCGAATTGATGAGCAAAGACGATATCCGTACCATGGTAATCGGCGAACCCAATTTCGGCGGCGTGGTGGGTTTAACCAACCAATCCTTTACCGTCCGGGTATCTTTTACCACCCAGGCGTTGAAACAGTGGACAGTGAGATTTACCCTGGACGGCCTGGTGAAAAATCAGTTTGAAGCGGCGGGCATCCGCCCGCCCTATCAGGCGGTGCGAATAGTGGGTTCCGCTTCCGCCGCGGCACGGGACAACGCCGATACGGCCGCCAATGATGGCCTGCCGCCGCCCGCCCCCAACACTTAACAAGCAGCACGTTTGGAGTAAAAATGAATCAACCGGTTTATCATTATTACGAACCCCGCCATGGCCATGGTTTGGCGCATGATCCGCTCAATTCCATCATCGCTCCCCGGCCTATCGGCTGGATTGCCTCCGTTAATCTGCAGGGACAGCGCAACCTGGCGCCGTACAGTTTTTTCAACTGTTTTAATTACCATCCGCCGATTATCGGCTTTTGCAGCGTGGGCTGGAAAGACAGCGTGGCCAATATTAACGCCACCGGCGAGTTTGTCTGGAATCTGGCAACTCGCCCGCTGGCGGAAGCCATGAACAACAGCTCGGCATCGCTGCCCGCCGGTGAGGATGAGTTCGGCTTTTCCGGCTTGACGCCGATCCAGGGCACCCGGGTCGCCGCCCATCGGGTAGCGGAAAGCCCGGTGAATTTTGAATGCCGGTTATCGCAAATGATCCGTCTGCTGGACGCCGACGGATTGCAGTTGGAAAGCTGGCTGGTGTTGGGAGAAGTGGTGGCGGTACATATTGATAAGTCTTTGATTGATGAGCACGGCGTCTTTCAAACCACCGCCGCCCAGCCGATTTTACGCGGCGGCGGACCGAGCGCCTATTACGGCATCTCTGACCAGCAGCGCTTTGATCTTATCCGACCGGGCGACAGGAAATAAGCGCGGCCAAGGGCATAAAGCCCTTTATGGCGGTAGTCATAGTCCTTCAAATTTTCTGACACGTTTCGTCAATAATTGCCACGGTAAAAAATACTTAACTAGCGTAGTATAAGCATTCGTTATGGTATTATTTACGTCGTGATTATTATGAAACTAAGATTATTCGCAACTTTACTGCTGATTTCCAGCGCCGCCGCCTATGCCGCGCCGGCTTACCGACTGCCGGATATGCCGAGAGATCAGCGTACCGACAGCGCCTGTATCAGCAAAACCACCGCCGACACCGCCGGCAATTGCCCGCGCCAAGTGTTGGTGCCCGGCAAAAGCCAGGCCATGGAAGGTTACAGTCCGATCTATCATAAAGACTGAACGACCCTCCCCCCGTCCCGCTAATGCGCCCGTTTTCTCGCCGGGCGCACCGGCGGCCGGAATCACAGTATCCCGTCTCCGCCCGCTTTTATTCAGACGCCTTTTATGCGCCATATTCCCGGTGGATCGCTAGGGCAAACTGTTCACACATAGCGTCGTCTCCCTGGGCATTGGATGCCAGCACCCGCTCACCATCGATGATGGTTATCCGCGCATCCAGCGCGAAATCAGCCATTGGCTGTGCCCGCTTAGCGCCCGCTTCAATGCTGATTTGCGCCTGCTGCCAGGCATCTTCCACCGTTTGATTGCATACCCGCGCCAGATATTCCGGATTAAAACCCTCGCCGGTCAGGCTGCGGAGGGTTTCATCATGCGTCCAGCTGTTGCCCGGCCGCCAGTAATGGCGGGCCAGATCCGGACCGATAGCGGGATTGTCGGTGAGGTAGCCATCCCGCGTCAGAAAATAATGCCGGGTCTGTTCCACCGCCATCAGCGCCAGCAGGTATCCCTGGTAGGAACAGGCCGATTCCTGGGATAACAAATGAGGAATGGCCAGCAAAGGACGCGGACTGCCGCTAATGCCGAGAATACGCTGTTCGCTTTCACGCGCCAGCCGGGTAATGGCTTCCGGCGTCAGCTGCTCGTCGTCCCATTGATACAGGGCCCATTCAAAATAGGGCACCAGCAGGATATGACGTTCATTAAAGGCCCGCATCGGCTGCCGGGCGGCGATTAACGCCCGGATCAATTCATCCGGCGGCGGTGCGCCGTTTCCGTTCAGGGCATAACGTTTCAACCAGTCGGCGTCATCCAGCAGGCTGTCGCAAAACATGGACTGCGTTTCGGCATAGGCCATGGAAGTCGGGGGAAATTCCTGGGAAAAACAGGGGGCATTCTGCCGGATATTGGCGAAATGCGCTGCATGGCCCCCTTCATGAAATAGCGTGTTGATGCCGCTGATGCCGCTGCCCACCTGATCGGGCTTGGCCAGGCTGGTGAAATTGATGCGGGCCGGGATCCATTTTTCATGCTGCCGGAACGGCGGCACCGGACCGTGCATAAACCCGTTTTCGTATTTGTCTTTGCGCACCAGCAGATCAAGCTGCATCTGGGCGCCGTTAAATCCGATGTGCAGCCGCTTGAAACTATCGACCCAGCGCCGCAGCGACTCGGCAAACGACAGGTAAGGGTCCAGTTGACGGGTGACATCGCCGGCGGTGGCAAAACGGATATTCCAGGGCTGTAACGCATCCTGTCCTTTATCCGCCGCCAATTGACGCAGACTGCGCAGGTTGGCTTCCCGGGTCTGCTGTTCAAACGCGTCCAGAATGGCGAACAGTTGCTCCGGCGTCATTTGCTCGGTTTTATTCACTTTATAATCGAAGTAATTCCGATAGCCCATTTGCCGGGCAAAGCGGTTGCGCAGCCGCACCAGTTTGGGAAAACCGTTTTGCAACAGCCACTGTTCCAATTCGCGCAATGCCTGCTGTGAGCTTTGGCGATAGCTTTCATCGGCGTTGTTGGCCTGGTTGGTCATCAATTCACCCAGTGTGGCGGGCACGCGCTCGCCACGGTCATTCAGGTGGGTCAATTGGAAGGTTTTGCGCCGGGCATACAAATCGTTTTCCGCCGCGACAATGTCATCCATCAGGGATTGGGCCTGGGCATCCTCAATGACATTGCAGTCAAAAAAACGCGCCCAGCCTTGCAGGCCGTGCAGCAGTTCATCCCTCTCGCGGTTTTGCGGTTCACGCTCCAGCAAGGCGATCTGTGCTCTTATCTGGGCCGGACGGCTGGGCTCGGCGATAAAACGTTTATAGGCTTGTTCCGCCCGTTCGAACCGTTCGGACACCCCTTCCCCGCCGATGGCCATATAATTTTGCCAGAACAGATCTTCTTTGGTCTGATGGACCGACAGATAGTCGCGATTCAGGGCGTCAAAATAATCAATTACCTGCTGCATACACTTTTCTCTCATATGGTGGGCAAACATTGGCCGAATGGGGTCTCTACTGTGAAAGGCGTATGGCGGTCAATCAGAGGGCACGGAGAACAAACGTTTACCGTGCGCGGCTGAATACGTCGTCCACATATTCCAGGCCCTGTGCCATGGATAAAAATCGCCCGGTGGCCACAAGACAACAGGCCAATTGCAGCCGGATCGCTTCAGGCAGCGGATACTCGCCCCGCAGGCAGGCCTCGGTCCAGCGGGCGGTGGTAACGGCGTCACGATCGGCCGGCAGGGCTTCCAGCGTCGGCAATGGGTACAACAACGGGTCAAGCAATAATTGCTGCTCGCCCTGATAAAGACTGAAGATTTTACTCAGCCGCTGCGGGTTGGCGTAAGACTCGCCCTCGGTGCCGTTCATCAGCAGGGCGCTGCTGTTGATGGCGTTGAAAAAGGCCCCCACCCGGGTGATGTATTCGGGATGGGATACGCTGGCCAGGCGCCAATGCAGGTGATAATGAAAGGGGGTGGCCAGTTTCGCCAGGGTATGGGCGCTGTTCCTGACCCCCATGCGCCAGCGCAGTTTAAGCTGACCGTCCAACGCCGGGCATAGCAGGCTTATCGGGATAAAAACCGGTCGCCGCTCCATCGCCAGCGCGCTTTGCGCCCCGGCTTGGGAATCCTGCCAGGACACGCCCAGCTCCTGGAAAATCTCCCCACTGGTGACCCGGCCCGGATCCTCGGTCACGCCGTGCACCACCACCGGGAAATCAAGACGGGACAACGCCAGTGCCAACAAGGGGGTCAGGTTGGCCTGCTTGCGTGCGCCGTTGTAACTGGGAATCACGATGGGGGGCGGCATATCCGCCGGCGCCTGCAGGGCCATGACCTGCTCTTCCATCGCCTGGTAAAATCCCAGCATTTCCGCTTCGGCCTCGCCTTTGATGCGAAAGGCGATCAATAGTCCGCCCAATTCCAGTTCCGGCACCTCGCCCGCCAGTATGGCGCGGTAAAGCTCAAAGGCCGTTTGACGGTCCAGATCGCGGGCGTGATTTTTCCCGCGCCCCACTTCTTTGATGACTTTGCTAAAATCCATAACCGATGGTTAACCGCCCTTAATATGTAGATTCATCCCTTTCTCGCCGCGACGCCGTTGGGTTTAAATCCGACTCGCGCCGGGCGGGCGATGAGATCCGTGTTAAGACGAGGATAGTCACAGAAGGGGCTTTTTTTCAATCGGTTCTTTAGGAATGGGTTCTTCAGGAATGGGGTCTTCCGGCATCGACCGCTGCTCGATGGGAAAGACCGGTAGTGCCGCCAGTAGTCGTGCGCCATAGGATTTGGTCAGCAGGCGCCGATCGTATATCACTATCTCGCCGGTACAGGCATGGCTGCGAATCAGGCGGCCCACTTGTTGGATCAGCTGGAATGACGCGCTGGGCAGGCTTTGTACTTCAAACGGGTGCCGTTTCTGGCTTTTAAGCCATTCACCCTCGGTGAGGATCACCGGGCTGTCAATGGGGGGAAAGGCTATCTTGTGAATATGGACCTGCGTCAGAAGTTCGCCTTTGAGATCCAGCCCTTCGGCAAAGGATTGCAAACCCATCAGGACGCTGGTTTTGCCCTGTTCAACCCGTTTGCGGTGTTCTTCTATCAGGCGATAGCGCGGCTGATCCCCCTGGACCAATAACAGTAAGCGCAACTCCACCACATGCGTCAGGAACGCCTGCATGGCGCGATGGCTGGCAAACAGCACCAGAATGCCGCGATGCTGCCCCTTGGCCAGCTCGCCGCGGAAAAAACGCGCCATTTCCGCCAGATGTTCCCCTTCCGTCGCCATAACCGGTTCGGTGAGCATCCGCGGGATCACCAGCTTGCCTTGGTGGCGATGATCAAAGGGCGAGGCCAGGGTGACAAAACGATCGCCGGCCCGCTCCTGCAGGCCGCTAAGCTCCTGCAACCGGTCGAAACTGTTCAGGGATCGCAGGGTGGCGGAGGTCACGACCGCATGGGGGATCTTCGACCAAAGCAATTTTTCCAGCTGATCGCTGACCCGAATACCGACGCAGTGCAGATAAACATGGGCGCCGTTGTCATACATCTCACGGGTCAGCCATTTGGAAATGGGGGCGTTGGAGGCTTTTTCCTGGGCCGCCAATTTCCATAACCGGCAGGTGGACTCCCAATAACCCAGGATGCGGCTGGTATGCAATAACGCCTGATGCAGCCTGACAATATCCTGTTTGCCGGTTTTTTCGCCTAAATCATTGAGGAAAAACTCCGCCAGCATGCGCAGCGCATCCGCCAGTTTATACAGACGAGCGGCGGCCTCTCTCATCTGGTCCGGCAGTTGGCCCATGGCGAAACGATACTCCCCCGCCACGCTGTCCCGAGGCAGGAACGCCGTCCCCTGCTGTTCGAACAGCAGCGTCAGTTCGCGAATTTCATCGCAATGGTTTTTCAGCCGCTCGCTTTGGCTGAGGAGCGGCGGTTTGGCGGGTTTGAATTGCGCCAGCGTCTGTTCGGTCTGGCGCGTAAACTGATCCAATTGATGGGCAATAAAACCGGAGCTGATCTCGCCGGACATTTCCAGCGCATCCCGCGCCACATCGGGCAAATGATGGCCTTCATCCAGGACCAGCAGCATATCCTTGGGGCCGGGCAGCACCGATTCGCTGTCCAGGGCCGCCATCACCAGCGCGTGATTGGCCACCACCACGTCGGCGTGTTCAATTTCCTTGCGGGCAATAAAAAACGGACAGTCGCGAAAATAATGGCAATTACGTCCGAGACAGTTCGCTTTATCAGTGCTTAGTTTGTTCCATAGAGGATCGTCCACCGAGCGGGAGTAATGATCCCGCAGGCCGTCCCAGGCGAAGCCCACCAGTGCCTGCTGCATTTTTACGCATATCGCCTGTTCCGCGCCGTTGGCCGGTACCAGCTCATCGTCGAGAAACAGTTTTAAATCGCCCTGGAACACCGCATCGGCGGCCATGGCCGCCAGATTGCGCGGGCAGACATAACGCCGGCGACCGAAAGCGGCGGTGAATTTCAGGTCGGGAATCAGCTTTTTCAGCAGCGGCAGGTCTTTACTGAAAATTTGGTCCTGCAGCGCCACATTGGCGGTACTCACCACCAGCGGTTTTTCTTCCGCGCGGCCGATGGCGATACCGGGAATCAGGTAGGACAGGGTTTTCCCCACGCCGGTGGGGGCCTCGATCACCAGGTGGCGTTCAATATCCCCCCCCAGCGCCCTGGCCACTTCGGCAATCATCTGGCGTTGCGGGGTACGGGATATAAAATCCGGGATATATTTTTGCAGCGCTTTATACCAATCGTGGATTTGCGCTTTGGTGGCGACGGACAGCGGCATGGATAACTATTTTCCGAGTGCATGGATGGGTATTGTCCCACAGACCGGCCGCGGCGTCAGCCCGATACTGGTTATATCTTCAGGAGGCATCGCAATTCGATAACATCTAGAGGGCCATATCGACGCGCGCTCCTTTCAACAGGCTCGTTGCACGACCGATGATCGCGGGCCTACCGTGCCATGAGGCACTTGTATCGGGGGCGACAGCCCTTATAATAAGCACTGCGTCCGCATTAAGGAATGGTATGAATCTCACAAGAGCCGTCGTTTTCAGCGTTATATCCCTGTTGGCCCTCGGCGGTATCGGCGGCGTGATGCTGGCGGGTTATATCATCATCGTCCATAGCTGACAGGCGCCAGCTAGGGGCGGCGCAGAGCCGTCAGGGCGCGTTCAAACAGCATATCGCTTATTATGGCCAGCAGGGCCACCAATATCGCCCCTTGGAGCACATAGGCGGTATTAAAGCCGCTCAGGCCGATGATAATCGGCGTGCCCAGGGTCTTGGTGCCGACGCTGGAGGCGATGGCGGCGGTACCAATATTAATGATGACCGAGGTGCGGATGCCGGTGATGATCACCGGCGCCGCCAGCGGCAGTTCCACGCGGGTTAATATTTGCCGGCGGGTCATGCCGGAGCCGGTGGCGGTTTCACGAATGGAATCCGGCACCGATTCAATGCCGGTAATGGTGCCTTGCACGATGGGCAACAATCCGTACAGCACCAGGGCGATGATGGCCGGCTGCTCGCTGAATCCCATCACCGGCACCGCTACCGCCAGCACCGCCACCGGCGGAAAGGTCTGCCCCACCGCCACCACCGTTTCCACCAGCGAGCGGAATTCAAAACCGGCCGGGCGCGTTACGCCGATACCGGCCCCCACGCCGATGAACACGGCGATAATACTGGATAACAGCACCAACTGCAGATGCGCCCAGGCCAGGGCGGCAAAGCTGTCCTGCAGATACACCGGACGGTCCAGGGCAGGAAAGAGCCAGGCAAACATTCCCCCCAGCCGCGGCATACCGAACATCAGGCCCAGCAGCAACAGCAGACACCATAACAACGGATCAGTGATTATCCGGCGCGGCATCGGACGCCTCCTCCCCGGTGGGATTACTCAAATCGCCTATATCCGGCGCGGCACCGGACACCTCCTCCCCGGTGGGATTAATCAAATCGCCGATATGCAGCACGCCCACCGCGTTGCCCGCCGCGTCCACCACCGGCAACCGTTCGGTTCGGCGGGCAACGAATTCCGACAGTGCTTCCCGCAGGGTCATGGCGGCGGGTATCCCCTCCCCCTCCAGCCGTTCCTCTTTATGGGCCCGTTCCCCCGCCGCCCCCAGCGCAAGCAATTTGATACCGATATCATTTTGGCCGAAAAAATCACGCACAAAGGCATTGGCAGGTTGTGTCAGCAAATGGCGAGGGGAACCCTGCTGGATAATTTTGCCTTGATCCAGCAATACGATGCGATCCGCCAATGCCAGCGCTTCGTCGATATCATGGGTCACCAGCACGATGGTACGGCCCGACAGCTGGTGAATACGGGAAATCTCCATTTGCAGCGCGCCGCGGGTGACCGGGTCCAGGGCGCCGAATGGCTCATCCATCAGCAAGACTTCCGGATCGGCGGCCAGGGCGCGGGCCACTCCCACCCGCTGCTGCTGGCCGCCGGAGAGCTGATGGGGATAACGACCGCGAAATTGCGCCGCGTCCAGATGCAGCAGTTCCAGCAATTCGGTCACCCGATCGCGGATTTTCTTCCGCGGCCATTTCAGCAACTGAGGCACGGTGGCAATGTTCTGTTCCACCGTCCAGTGAGGAAACAAACCGATGGACTGAATGGCATAACCCATGCGGCGGCGCAGCTCCTGCGGTTTGAAACTGTGAATTTCATCGCCGGCAAACAGGATTTTGCCCTGGTCATGCTCAATCAGCCGGTTGATCATTTTCAGCGTGGTGGATTTGCCCGAACCGGAGGTGCCGATCAGCACGGTGAATTCACCGGCGGCAATATTCAGATTCAGATCTGCCACCGCCGGCTTGCCGTGAAAAAATTTGCTCACCTGTTGAAATTGAATCATTGGTGCACCTGGTGAAGAAATGAAATGATCAGTTTGAAAAGTTGATCCACCACCACCGCCAGGGCGATAGCCGGAATAACGCCCAGCAAGACCAGTTCCAGGGCGCTGCTGAGCAGTCCCTGGAACATCAGGGCGCCAAAACCGCCGGCGCCGATTAACGCCGCCACCATGCCCATACCCACCGTCTGAACCGCGATGATACGCACGCCGGACAAAATCATCGGCAGAGCCAGGGGCACTTCCACCCGCAGGAAAATCTGTCCGCGGGTCATGCCCATGCCGAGGGCGGTTTCGATCACCTCGGCGGGTACCTGCTGTAAACCGGCATGCACGCTGCGCACCAGAGGCAATAATGCATAGAGTACCAGCGCAATCAGCGCCGGGGCCAGGCCTATACCGCCGATGCCCGCGTCCCGCAGCCAGGGCCAGGCGGCGGCCAGTCCGCTTAGCGGGGCGATCAGCAGGCCGAACAGCGCGATGGCGGGAATGGTTTGGATAATATTCAGGGTGGAGAACAGCGTCGGCCGCCAGCGGGCCGAATGATGGCAGATAAAACCCAAGGGAATGCCGATGAGTATCGCCGGCACCAGGGTACCGAACAGCAGCGTCAGATGCTCACCGAGGGCCGCCTGAAAGACCTGCTGCCGATTGGCATACTCTTTTAGCAGCGACAGTTCATCCAAACGGCCGGTCAATAACAGCGCCACCAGCGGCAGCCAGATTTGGGCGTTGCCCACTGCCCGCAGCGTATGGCTGACGCTAGCCCTGCCGACGGCATCGGCCGCCATCAGCAGGCACAGCGCAGCCATTAGCCAGAATCCGCTGCCGAAGGAAGTTCGCACCAGATAACCACCCTGACCCGCCAAATGGGCCGCCGTGCTGCCCGCCAGCGCCACCAGGCAAAACAGCAGCAGTTCCGCCAGTATCATTACCGTCACTGAAAGCGATCGGGACGGGGTGATAAAACACAAGGCGCCGACCATCAGCGCCGGCACCGGCAGCCAGATCCAAAAGCCGGTCAGTAGTTCATCCAAGGGGATGCCCCGGCCGGATATCAGCCGATTAGGGGCATAATTGACAAACGGCAACAGCAGCCCCGCCGCCAGCAGCAAGATAAACAGCGTCAGCAGTACCGGATTTTTAACCAAAATACCCTATTCTCCCCGCTAGCCGGGACCGGATTATTTTATCAGTCCTTTTTGCTTGAGGTAGTCCGCCGCGACTTTGCTGGCGTTTTGCCCTTCCACCGCAATACTGGCATTCAGTTTTTGCAGTGTCTGCGTATCCAGCGAGGCGAAGACCGGTTTCAGCCACTGCCGTATATCGGGATGCTGTTTAAGCACCGACTCGCGAATGATCGGGGTCGGCGCGTAGATCGGCTGCACGCCGTCGGGATCCGCCAGGGTATGCAGCCCCAATGCGGCTACCGGGCCGTCGGTGCCGTAGGCCATGGCGGCGTTGACGCCGGAGGTTTGTTCCGCCGCGGCTTTCAGCGTCACCGCGGTATCGCCGCCGGCCAGGGACAACAGCTGATCCTGCTGCAGTTTGAAATCATAGGTTTTTTCAAACGCCGGCAAGGCATCCGGGCGCTCGATAAATTCAGCGGAAGCCGCCAGCTTGAACTTGCCGCCGCTCTTGAGATAACGGCTTAAATCACGGAGGGAATCGATATGCTGGCCTTTCGCCAGATCCTCGCGAATGGCGATGGTCCAGGTGTTATTGGCCGGCGACGGGTCCAGCCAGACGATATGATTTTTATCATAGTCGAGCTTTTTGACTTTTTGATAACCGGCGCCGGCGTCTTTCCAGGCCGGATCCTTTTCATCATTAAAAAAGAACGCACCGTTACCGGTATATTCCGGGTAGATATCAATTTCCCCGGACGTTATGGCGCCCCGCAATACTTGCGTGGTGCCCAACTGCGATTTATTGATGGTTTTGACCCCATGGGACTCCAATACCTGAACAATGATATTGCCCAGCAGAGAGCCTTCGGTATCAATTTTGGAACCGACACGCACCGGTGATTCCGCCGCCTGAACGACTAAGGTCATGCCCAGCATAATAGCGGCGAGGCCTAACAAACGTCCTTGATGAAAGTGATGGGCCATAAAGAAGGTTCCTATGAGTTTATTATGTAACTGGAATAATAGTTCATATGTAAATTTATTCACCCAAAAAGAATTTATATGAATAGAACCTTTTGACGGTTACAAAAAAGGCTTTCGCCGACACACAAACTTTCCTGTTGATGCATCGCCGCACCTTAGGGATTACCCGGCATATCTCAAACGCAGGAACTCATGGAACCGGGCGGGAATATCGGGAAGCGTGAGTAAAAACCACGGAGTGAACAGGGCCGGATTATAGCGGGTTTCGGCCAGCACCGCCTCTAACGGCTGATACCGGTAGGCCATGGCCTCGGCGGGATTGAGTTTCGGTGCCTGTCCGCTGATACCGAAAAAGACGTGGCCGAATTCATGTTCCACCAATCCATTGGACAAGGGCAGACGGTATTGCAACGAAAAGGCCGGCGTCAGGGCGCAACTTAGCCCCATCTCTTCATAGAGCCGCCGTTGTGCCGCGGAGGCGGTTTCCTCATGGGGCGCAGGATGACCGCAGCAGGTATTGCTCCATAATCCGCCGCAATGATATTTACCTTCGGCCCGCTGCTGAAGCAGCAACTCTCCCGCCGGGTTAAATACATAAACCGTCACGGCCCGGTGCAGCATCCCCTCCTGGTGCGCCTTGAGTTTTTCCATGCGGCCCAGGGGTTGATCCCGCTCATCCACCAGGATGACTTCAGTAAACGCCATAATATTCATATCTCGGTGAACTTTTTCTACATTGAGTCTATCGACGCAAAAAATAAAAATCTGCTCTTAAACGGTAAAATAGTTCAAAAAGTAAACATCATGGGCAATCATACCGGATTCATTTAATCTTTGTTTAATCTAAACGGCGGTCATAAGGTACGTCCGACCCGGACCATGGCGCGATGTCGGGCGCCGTTGCGCACCGCCCAGCGTAACACCCACGCCAGTAAATACAGCGGGGGATTGATGGACCAGGCGCCGCCGGGGGTGCCGGACAGCTGCAATTGGCCCCTGGCCCAATCCGGCAAGAGATCGATGCCGGCGCGCATCATCAGGCGCCCCATCGGTTTCGCCATCCCGCCGGGTAAAGGCGCGTTCAATAACAGACGCGTCACCTCGCGGGTACGCTCGTCGCAGCGCAGCACCGGCCGCATTTTTTGCAGATACTGCGCCACGGCGCGTCGATTGTCGGGGATATCCCTTGCTCCCAGGGCCTCGGCAACCCGCGCCGCTTCCTGGTAATACTTATCCTGTTCCTCGGCGCCGAGGGCCGGATTGCACCAGCGCAGGTGGGCGGAGAGAAAGCTATGGGCTTCGGCAACATGCACCCAGGTGAGCAGTGCCGGATCGCTTGCCCGATAGGGCACACCGCGGCTATCCACGCCGCTGACGCGCTCATGGATTGCTTTCACTTTTTCGATAAGCGTCCACGCTGTCTCGTAAGAACCGAAGCTGGTGCCGGAAATAAATTGCGCGGTACGCCTTAAACGACCCAGCATATCTTCGCGAAAATCAGAGTGATCCCATACGCCCGCCAATGCCGACGGATGCAGCATTTGCAACAGCAAGGCGCTAATGCCGCCGCACATCATCGAGGTAAAATCGCCGTGAACCCGCCAGACCACCGAATCAGGGCCATAGAGACCCGCATCCCCCGCCGGACGGGAAAAATCGATATTGCCCAGGGCCACGCCGCTGACCCCCAACACCTGTTTTTCAATCAGCAGTCGCAACCGCTCCATCTATCCTCGCTCTCATCGGGGACGCCGCCCTGGACTGGATAAAACCTGGCGGAGTCAGCCCCGATAGTGATATCTCCGCATCTGACAACTCGGCCTACCGCCGCCCTAAGCGCATTATAATAACTGGAACCGGGCGGTTTTGACCCGGGCGGAATCCAGCCCGACCATCACATCGAAGGCGCCGGGCTCCGCCATCCATTGCATTTGTTGATTATAGAATTTCAACGCCTCGGCATCGAGCTTGAAGGTCACCTGCTTTGATTCGCCGGCTTTCAGGAACACCTGCCGAAACCCTCTTAGCATTTGCACCGGCCGGCTGATAGAGGCCTTGACGTCGTGGATATACAGCTGCGCCACGGTACTTCCGTCGCGATCGCCGGTATTGGTCAGGGTGACACTGACGCTGATACTGCCGTCGCGGGGCATGGTGGGGCTGGACAGCTTCACATCCGAGACGCTGAATCGGGTGTAACTCAAGCCATAGCCGAACGGATAAAGCGGACCGTTGGCCTCGTCAAAATAGTGAGAGGTATATTTATCCGGCGCCTGTGGATTATAAGGCCGACCGGTAGGCAAGTGGTTGTAATAAATAGGTATCTGTCCCACGGAACGCGGGAACGACATCGGCAGTTTACCGGAGGGATTGTAATCGCCGAACAGCACATCGGCGATGGCGTTGCCGCCTTCGGTGCCGCTGAACCAGGTTTCCAAGATGGCGTCCGCCTGCTGATCCTCATGGACCAGCGCCAGCGGACGGCCGTTCATCAGCACCAGCACCAGCGGTTTACCGGTGGCCTTCAGCGCGTCAATCAGCCGGCGCTGACTGTCCGGAATGGTGATATTGCTGCGGCTGGAAGCCTCATGGGCCATGCCCTGGGATTCCCCCACCGCCGCCACGATCACATCCGCCCGTTCAGCGGTTTTCACCGCTTCGTCCAGCATGGCCTGCGGGGTGCGCGGATCCTGCTTCACCGACATTTCATAGCTGTTGAGGAAAGCCACCATATCCTTGTGATCGGTGATATTCGATCCCCTGGCGTAGACCACGGTGGCCTTGCCCGCCGCCGCGTTGCGGATCCCCGCCAGCAGCGTAACGGCCTGGTTGATGCGACCGGCCGCCGACCAACTGCCGATAATATCGCGCTGGCTGTCCGCCAGCGGACCTATCACCGCGATGGTGCCCTGCTTTTTCAACGGTAGGGTCTGCAGGCGGTTTTTCAGCAGTACCAGACTTTGCCGTGCCACCTCCCGCGCCTCGGCGCGATGGAGACGGCTCTCGGCATTGGTATCCTTGGGATCGCTGCCCACCGGTCCCAGATGACTATAGGGATCGCGAAACAGCCCCATATCGTATTTTACATTCAGGACATGGCGTACGGCATCGTCGATTTCCCCCTCGCGGATATCGCCGCTTTTTACCATTTCCGGCAGATAGCGACTGAAATACACGTCGCCCATGCTCATATCGATACCGGCATCCAGCGCGATTTTCACCGCGTCTTTCGGCGAGCTGGCGACGCCATGGTTAATCAATTCTTTTACCGCGCCATGGTCGCTGATGGCGATACCGGAAAAATGCCACTGCTTGCGCAGCAGGTCTTTCAGTAACCAGGTATTTGCGGTGGCCGGGGTGCCGTTAATGGAATTCAGCGCCACCATGACGCCGCCGCTGCCGGCATCCAGCGCCGCTTTATAGGGCGGCAGATAATCCTGGAACATCCGCTGCGGGCTCATATCGACGGTATTGTAATCCCGCCCGCCTTCCGCCGCGCCGTACAGGGCGAAATGCTTGACGCTGGTCATCAGGGAGTGCCGGCCGGCGGGATTCTTGCCCTGGAACGATTCCACCATCACCCGGCCCATTTCACTCGCCAGGAAGGTATCTTCCCCCAAACCTTCCGAGACCCGGCCCCAGCGGGGATCGCGGGTAATGTCCACCATCGGCGCCCAGGTCATGTTCAGACCGTCCTCGCTGCCTTCGAAGGCGGCGATACGCGCGCTGGTGGCAACCGCGTCAAGATTCCAACTGGCGGCCAGCCCGAGGCTGATGGGGAAAACGGTGCGCTGGCCGTGCACGATGTCATAAGCGAAGAATAACGGAATTTTAAGGCGGCTCAGCTGCATGACCTGATCTTGCATCGCCCGGATATCGGGACGGGTAACCGTATTGAAAATAGCCCCCACCTGGCCTTTTCTGATCATTTCCCGGATAGCCTCTTTCGGATTATCCGGTCCGACGCTGATAAGGCGCAGTTGACCAATCTTTTCCGACAGGGTCATTTTTTGCAGCAATGCGTTGACATAAGCATCACGGGGCAAATCGGGGGAAGGAAGCTGGGTATTGTCCGCCAGGGCGGGATTGAGCGTTAATGCTACAAACAGGCTTATTGAACACAGCCATTTCATATCGTTATTCTCACAATCGCAAAAGCAAACCGGGCATAAAGCCCGGTCATGGATGTTTTTTATCACTATGCCACTGAGATTTATCAGGGTCAGTGTAGCCCATCACAGAGTCGAAAGGGTAAGGTTAAATTATTGAAAGCTGGTGTTTCCGGATGAGTGGCGAAATAATCGTCCGCGCCGGCGGCAGAAAATCCCGCCGATCCTGTTTACCATGAAGATTTTCGAAAAATACCCGGGCGAGCTTTCGATGTACGGATCGCCGATCCGGATAGTCTGTGCGTGCCAATGAGTAGATTATCAGCAGGGCGGGATAAGCGGAAACCCGGTTGCAAAACCACCCTGAGCCCGAACAAATCGAGACGGTGCGCCGGTATGTGATTAAACTGTTAATCGGCTACCGGCGGCAACGCGCCGACACCGACCGGTAAAACCATAACAAAGGGACATCATCATGCCGCAAAGTTCGCCTTATTCATCGCATATCTTTATCGAACGGCTTAAAACCCTGGCCGGCGGCCATAACGTGCTGACCGGAGAGCGCCAGACCCAGCGCTACCGCACCGGTTTCCGCTCCGGCAGCGGTCCGGCGCTGGCGGTAGTGCTGCCCGATTCACTGCTCACGCTTTGGCGGGTGCTGGAAGCCTGCGTCGCCGCCGATAAGGTGATTATCATGCAATCGGCGAATACCGGCCTGACGGAAGGGTCTACCCCCAACGGTGCGGATTACGACCGCGAGGTGGTGGTGATAAGCACCCGGCGGCTGGGTAGCGTTCAAATCATCGACGAAGGTCGGCAGGTCATCGCCCTGGCCGGCAGCACGCTGTACCAACTGGAAAACCAGCTGAAACCCTACCCGAGGGAACCTCATTCCGTCATCGGCTCGTCCTGCCTCGGCGCGTCGGTTATCGGCGGCATTTGCAATAACTCCGGCGGTTCGCTGGTAAAACGCGGGCCGGCATACACCGAAATGGCGCTGTATGCGC
Organism: Sodalis sp. dw_96; assembly: GCF_018449575.1. Lineage (GTDB taxonomy): Bacteria > Pseudomonadota > Gammaproteobacteria > Enterobacterales > Enterobacteriaceae > Acerihabitans. The sequence goes on from NZ_JAAVUT010000009.1 coordinate 162,657, forward strand.
AAATCAATAGCGACGGCGACCTGACCCTGGTTAACCACTTGGGTATCGAACTGGGTGCCACGGCGGAACAAATCCTGACCCGGCTGGAAAACGGGCAATACGCGCCGGGGGATATTCACCGGCCCGATCGGGCCTGCTCGGACCATGATTATGCGCAGCGGGTACGGGAAGTGGATGCCGATACCCCGTCGCAGTTCAATGCCGACCAGCGCCGTTTGTTCGAGGCGGCCGGCAGCGCGGGTAAACTGGCGGTCTTCGCCGTACGCCTGGATACCTTCCCCGCGGAAGAGCAACAACAGGTCTTTTATATCGGCACCAACGACCCCCAGGTACTGACCGCCATGAGACGGGATATCCTCTCCGGCTTCAGCCAACTGCCGGTGGCGGGGGAATACATGCACCGGGACTGTTTTGATATCGCCGAGACCTACGGTAAAGACACGTTTGTGATGATTAACCGCCTGGGTACCGATCGTATGCCGGGGCTGTTTCAACTCAAAGGACGCGTCGACGCCACCCTTAACGCCCAGTCCTGGCTGCCCCCGCAGCTGAGCGATCGTTTCCTGCAGGCCCTGAGCCGGCTTTGGCCCAATCATCTGCCGAAGCGCATGAAAGAATACCGGGACCGTTACGAACATCATCTGTTGCTGAAAATGTCCGGCGCCGGCATAGATGAAGCCCGCGATTACCTGGCCGCTTTCTTCCCCCGGGCCGAGGGAGATTATTTCGTCTGCACGCCTGAGGAAGGTGATAAAGCCTTTTTACACCGTTTCGCCGCCGCCGGCGCCGCCGTCCGCTATCACGCCGTCCACAGCGACAAGGTGGAGGACATCCTGGCGCTGGATATCGCCTTGCCCCGCAACGAGACTCAATGGTTCGAAACCCTGCCGCCGGATATCGACCGGCAGTTGGTGGCAAAACTTTACTACGGCCATTTCATGTGCCATGTCTTCCATCAGGATTATATTGTCGCCAAGGGCGTCGATAGCCACGCCCTGAAGCAACGCATGCTGGAGGAACTGGATAAGCGGCACGCCGAATATCCAGCCGAGCATAACGTCGGCCACCTTTACCACGCCAAACCGCCGCTGGCGGCGTTTTACCGGCAAACCGATCCCACCAACAGTTTCAATCCGGGCATTGGTAAAACCAGCAAACTGAAGCATTGGGGCGAAGGTGAAACCGGGCGTAAGCAACCCTGACATGACGGCTAAGGCCATCATCCCCGTGCAGGGGAAACCGTAAGGCGCTATGGAGAATTCCGGCGTCTCATCTATTAGTCGCGGTGGGGGGCTTGGCAAGCGTCATTACCTTTGCAATACTGCTTTGCAGTGTAACAAGCCATGATCGGTCTATACCCTAAATAATCCTAGTTGCAGGAAGGCGGCAACGCATCGAATCCCTAGGAGCTTACTACAGTAAGCGACTGGGGTGAGCGAGGAAAGCCAACGAACCTGCAACTTGAAGTATGACGGGTATATACGGGAGCTGACGCTTGGCCCAAGGGGTAAGCGCCGCGCTCCCGCAAGGAAGTATGCCGGGTCTTCTGCCGGTTATCATGGTCTTCAGGGATGATCGGTTCTTCTTTTTCTACAAGGCACCGAATCACTTATGAAATATGTCATTATTGGAACGGGCAACATCAGTAAAACCTATATCAGTGCCTTGCAATCCATGCCGGCGACTGAACTGATCGGGTTTATATCACGCAGCAAAACCTCCGGAGACAATGCTTACCACTTACCCTGCTGGCCGACGCTGGCGGAGGTCGATCGTCCGTTTGACGCGGTCATCATCACCACCCCGAACGGCCTGCACCACCAAAGCGCCATCGACGCCGCGCGCCTGGGTAAGCATGTGCTGGTGGAAAAGCCGCTGGATATCACCCAAACGGCGATGGACAGCATGATTGACGCGGCGGCCCGGCACAATATTACCCTGGCGGTAAGCTATCAGCGCCGGACCAACCCCGATAACATGGCGGTGAAAGCCCTGGTGGACAGCGGCGCATTCGGCCGGATTTACTCCGCCGATCTCAGCTGCCGTTTCTGGCGCGACCAACAATATTATGACAGCGCCGATTACCGCGGCGGTTACGCTCTCGACGGCGGCGGCGTCTTTATGCAGCAAGCCTGCCACAATATCGACAACTATATCTGGCTGTTCGGTATGCCCACGCGTGTACAGGGCGAGTTGGATACCTTCGCCCACAAGATGGAAGCCGAAGATCACGGCGCGGTGGTGCTGCGCTATGACAACGGCATGATCGGCACCATCGTGGCGTCCACCTGCGCGCCTCCGGGATATCCGCCGCGGCTGGAAGTCAGCTGCGAAAAAGGAACGTTTACGCTGCTTAACGATTGCATCAGCGACTGGCATATCGAGGGCATCGACAATCCCGCAAGTCCTGTCCCGCCGGCCGAGGACCCCGGCGCCAGCAGCCCGACCGTAACGGATTTTTCGCGCCATGCCGCGGTACTGGCGGATTTTGAACGGGCGGTGTCACAGGGAACGGCTCCCCTGGCTGAAGGTAAAGATGCGCGTAGAACCACCGACCTGGTGCTGCAAATATACCGTTGCCAAGAGAGGAAAAATTGATGCTTCAGCTCAGAGCGGCCCGTATTGATGAGTTGGAAAAACTCACCGAGCTCTGTTTGCAATCGAAAGCATTATTGGGTTATGACGACGCATTTATGCGCAGTTGCCGGGAGATGCTCAGGTTTTGTCCCGCGGATATGGAAAAGACGTCGATTTGCGTGGCGGAAGCCGACAGCAAGCTGCTGGGGGCGGCTCAACTCTATTTTGAGGATGAAATCGCTTTCCTCCAGCGGCTGTTCGTGTCGCCGGACAGGACCAAACGCGGTATCGGCAAAGCGTTGTTCGGCTGGTCATTGAAAGCGGCACACCGGGCCGGTGCCAAGCGTTTACTGATTGATTGCGACCCGGAGACCGCCGGGTTTTTCCAGCGCATGGGCGCCCGTGAAGAGGGTATTGTGGATTCCGGTACGGTCCCCGGCTACCGCATACCCCGTTTTAAAGTGACCCTATCCCCCTGCCGCTCACCGTCAGAGAAATAGTCGTCGCGTTAGAACGGAATCCCGTCGCCATGCTGAATACGAGGGAGTCCTGAATCGTGTATGAACTGCATATTGCCAATAAAAATTACTCCTCATGGTCGCTGCGTCCCTGGCTTTTGATGAAGGCCCTGAATATCCCGTTCACTGAAACCACCCATCGGTTTCAAGGCAACAGCAACGCCAGTGTTTTTCAGCATTTTTCTCCCACCGGTCGGGTACCGGTGCTCTATGACGGCGCAATGGCAATTTGGGATTCCCTGGCCATCGCCGAATATCTGGCGGAAATTCATGCCGGCATCTGGCCGGAGGAGTACCAGGCACGGGCCTGGGCGCGATGCGCCGCGGCGGAAATGCATGCCGGGTTTACTGCGCTTCGGACCATTTGCCCGATGAATTGCGGAATACGGATAAAACTGACGGCGCCGCCGCCTGAATTAGACGCCGATCTCACCCGGCTGGATACGTTATGGCAACAGGGCTTAACACAGTTCGGCGGTCCGTTCCTGGCCGGCCCGGATTTCAGCGCCGTGGACGCCTTCTACGCCCCGGTGATTTTCCGCATTCAGAGTTACGGCCTGCCCCTCTCCGCCGCCGCCCAACGCTGGTGCCAGACCATGCTGGCTCTGCCGGCCTTGGAGGAGTGGTATCGGCTGGCGCTGGCGGAAGAATGGCGCGATGAAAGTCATGAGGAAGAAGCCGTACGGTACGGCGAAATCGTGGAGGATTTGCGTACCCCGCAGTAAAGGGGCATTAGCTTCGTCACGTCAAATGCGCGTTGCATTGTTACCGATGCTGGAACGGGCATATTAAAGGGAGAGCGCGCCAATGTGGTCGAAGCGGGCGTGGTTTTTCCGCCCGCCGGAGCGCCACATGGCACGCTAGGCCCGCCAACACCGAACGTGCAACGAACGTGTTAAAGGGAGAGCGCGCCAATGTGGTCGAAGCGGGCGTGGTTTTTCCGCCCGCCGAAGCGCCACATGGCACGCTAGACCCGCCAACACCGAACGTGCGACGAGTCTGTTAAAGGGAGAGCGCGCCAATGTGGTCGAAGCGGGCGTGGCTTCTCCGCCCGCCAGAGCGCCACATGGCACGCTAGGCCCGCTATCTTCCCAACCTAAAGCGGCCGGGTTAGGAAAACCGTGCCTGGGCCGCCCCAGGATCACTTAATCCGCCACACCGTTCTGGCCGCCGCTGTTATTCTGCGCCGTAACGCCGGACTGGCGGGCTTTCTGTTTCTTGTAATCCATGGCCGCCGCCGGCACCGACGAAGACTTGCCGGTTTCCAGCCAGCTGCGGATGCGGTTGGCGTCGGCGAAATGGGTATATTTGCCGAACGCATCCAGCACCACCAACCCCACCGGCCGGTGATTGATCACCGTCCGCATCACCAGACAATGCCCCGCCTGATTGGTAAAGCCGGTTTTGGTTAATTGAATCGCCCAGTCGGGCCGGTAAACCAGATGATTGGTATTACGGAACGGCAGGGTATAAGGGGGATTCTGGAACTTCGCCATCGTCTCGTGCGTGGTGCTGAGCTCGCTCAACATCGGGTAATTTTGACTGGCGATAAGTAATTTGGACAAATCACGCGCCGTCGACACGTTATTAAAAGATAAACCGGTGGGCTCCACATAATGGGTATGCAGCATGCCCAATGACTTGGCTTTCGCATTCATTGCGGCAATAAACGCCGAATAACCGCCGGGATAATGGTGCGCCAAACTGGCGGCCGCACGATTTTCGGAAGACATCAGCGCCAGCAGCAACATATCGTGCCGACTGATTTCGCTTCCCACCCTTACCCGTGAAAATACGCCTTTCAATTCCGGCGTCTGATGAATATCCACCGAAATAATTTCATCCATCGGCTGATGCGCATCCAGCACCACAATGGCGGTCATTAATTTGGACAAGGAAGCAATGGGCACCACTTTATCCGCATTGGCGGCATAAAGAAGACGGTTATCGGCCATATCCACAACAATGGCGCTGCCGGAGGCTATCACCAAAGGTGACGTCAGCGGCGCCTGCTCCGTGCTGACAGCAGCCTGCGCATTGCCGATCATTACATTACCGAGCGTAAAAAGTGACACGCCGAAACAAGCGACACGAAAAAAAGATAACATTATTCATTACCCGAAAATGACAGCGAGACCGCCGTGAATGACGTCATAGTATATCCGATTATCGAAAAACGAAAATCGCTTGTAACCAGTATTTTTTTGTCACCAAAAAAAAACGATTATAATTGACATGTTTTCATTTCCGTAAATGTCTTCGCCTGACATTTCTTGCAGGTTAAAGAGTTCGTGAGTCTGGAAAGCCATGAATAAGAAAATTGATCGGTGGTTTGGTATAAAAGATAATAAAGCCCATATTCAGCGTTATTTTAAACGATATATAACTGATTATTGGATTTAAGACAGCGTTCTTTTATCCACCACAACGGTGAATATCATAATGGCTATCATATAACATCCCCAGATAGTCAGCCCCATCGTCACCACCGAGGTGCCCCCGATGCCGGTAAAAGGCACGCTCATGGCCCCAAGGGCAAACATGCCGACACCGATGATCGCCGAAGCGCTGCCTGCGTTTTTGCCCTGGCTTTGCATGGCCAGGGAAGATGCCAGGGTACCGATTAAACCGTTTATCATCACCGAAAAAAACAGCGCCAGCAGTATCAGGGGCAATGGCGCCCCAAACCCGCCGCAGACCAGCAGGGCCGACGACGCCAGCCCCGCGATACCGAGCCCGACTTTCAACAGGGTAAATTCACCGAATCTGATACTGCAGCGCGCGGCGATTTGCGCGGCGACTATCAGGCCCAGGCCATTAGCGGCGAAACAAAAGCTGAAGGATTGTGGACTAAGGCCGTAAATTTGCTGCAGGACAAAAGGCGACGCGCCGATATACGCGAACATCCCCGCCATGCTGAACCCCTGGGTCAGGCATAAGCCCATAAATTGCCGCTGGACCACCAAACGCCCCAGGCCACCGAAGACACCGGGCAGGGATGCTTGATTCCGGCTCGGCGCCGGCAGGGTTTCCCGCAGCCGCCAGGCGCTTAATACCAGCAGCAGCAATGCGATGGCCGTCAGTACCATAAAGAGCCCGCGCCAGTTCATCCATGACAATAACGCCCCGCCCATTACCGGGGCGGCGATGGGCGCCAGGCCGTTGACCAGCATCAGCATGGCGAAAAACCGGGTCAGCTCATGGCCGTTGTACAAATCACGGGCCACCGCTCTTGATAATACCGCCCCGCCCGCTCCCGCCAGGCCCTGGATAAAACGTGCCGCCAATAATTGGCTGATATCCCGGGCCAGGGCGCAGCCGATGGACGCCAGCAATAATATGAAGAGCGACGCTAACAGCGGGCGCATGCGCCCAAGCTTATCGCTCAGGGGGCCGAAGAACAGCTGGCCGAGACCCAAGCCGAGCAAACCGGCGGTAAGACTGAGTTGCGCCGTGGCGGTGGTGGTGGACAGACTGGCGGCCAGATTCGGCAGGGAGGGCAAATAGAAGTCGGTGCACAGCGGACCCAGTGCCGCCAGGGAGCCGAGCACCAGGGTGAAGCTCAGTCGTTGTGATGAAGTGGTCATGAAAATATCCCTATAACCGGAAAAAATTCCTCGATAACCCGCAGCGAACGTGGGGACGAGCAAACATTGTCGGCAAAAATCAGAGATTTGTCAGTTTTTCCGTGGTTAAGACACTATTATTTGCACGTTTGATTAAAATCGGTGGTTCAGTAAACAAGCTGTACCGCGAGATTCGCCGTATAAGTGCCGGGGGACGCCGCACGGTCGGTTTTCATTTTGGCATAGACGGTGTAATTACGCGTAACGGTGGCATTTGCCCCGAGACTGTAACTGTCGCTAATGATCCCGTCGCCGGTATTGCTCCACACCTGCTGATAACTTCCCGAGGTGTAAAGCTGATAACCGGTAATATGTTCGCCCGCGGACATTTGTCGCTGCGCATCCCCCGCCGGACCGACCATCAGAATCTGGTAACTGACGTTTGCCGGGGTGTTGCCGGTGCGACAGACCACGGTCAGGGTAGCGGTGCTTTGCTGTATGCGCCCGGCAATACCTTCCACCGAGCCGAAATTCAGCGGCGTGCCGGAAATTGCGCAGTCATAGGCCAACGCCGGCCCGCTGAGAAACATCAATACCATGCCGCCTGCGACGTTCAGTAATTGCATAATCAAGCTCCGGTGATACATATCAAAGGCCCTATTTCCGGAATGGCGCCGGTCTGCGGCTTATAATCGAAGGCCAGTCCACAGTCCGGCCGGCCGGGCGTCGAGACCTTGAGCCGGTTGTGTTCCGACAGATTCTCGAAATAGGTCACGCCGTCATAACCCACCATGGCCTGTGCTCCGCCATTGATAAGCGTCGCCACGCCGCCCAGCGGTAGCGGCACATGATGCTCATCCACCAGCCGCAAGGTGGCGCCGTTGGTATGATGTATAGGGAATTTAGCCAAAACGCCGGATCGGTCGTTCGGCTTGACGGTAAGATTGTCGTTTTCAAGGGAGACATCCATCGGCACATCATTCGGATTGATGGATAAGCGGTTGCTCTCGTAGGCGCGAAGATTTTCGACAAACAGCAAACCGTTTTTGTCGGTCTTGCCCACGGGACGGTTTTCCTGCAATACCCCGACACCGGGCAAACCATCGGTATCCACCACCGCAAAACCGTCCTGAAGGGTATTGGCGGCGAAAACATGTCCGTCCATGGCCACCAGGGAGCCCTGCAGAGTGCCGCGTTCCGCCTGGCCCGCCGTGCCCTGCTCCGCCTCGGCGCCCATCAATCCCCAGTCGGATTTATATTCCAGCCCGGCCGTCTGCCTTGATACCGATCCGTTCTGTTCCCCCAGGCTCCAGCCGATATCGCCGCGTTGTACCGCGGACTGCTGCGCCTGCAGGGTTTGATAGCTTTCTCCGTTGCTGACGCTGCTGCCGGCACTGACCGTCGCCCGGTGCCCGATGGGCAGGGAAACACCGACAAACACCGCGTTATCATGGTCATAATCAAAATCATGCAGCGCCGTAACATAGCCGAAGGCGCGCAAAAACGGCAGCGAGGTTGAATAGGTGGCGGTCAGTGTCGCGGTCTCGATCCGAGTGGACTCATAATTGTAATCATTATAATAATTAACCAGGCGCTTAGCATAAACCACGCCGAATGAACCGCCGCCCGGCAGGGGAAAACCGACATTGGCACGCAGGGTGGTACCGGGAGTGCCGTCACCATACGCGGAAGCCAGATCGTAAAAACTCGAGTCGGCTTTTAATACGCTGACACCGTAACTGAAGGTATGAACGATATGGGTAAAACCCACGCCGTATTGCGTACCCGGCTTCTGGCCGTAACCGCCCACCGCCAGCGAACCGGACAACACCCCCAGGGAGCTCACCAGCATGTCGGCGCCCAGGCCGCCCATAGCCACCTTTTCGCTGCCTTCAAGGTGGCTTTCAAGCGTCAGCCGGTCGGTGGCGCCGCGCCGATAACTCATTGATGCCGCGCCGCCGGCGTAATCATCGGAACGGCTGGCATAAGCCCTCCGCACCGATCCGGCTTCAACAGACATGGACATTAACCCTTTTTGCAACAGGGTGTTGCTGGCATAAAACGGCAGGGTCTCGTTGGTCTGACGGCCATTGACGTCCTTTACCACCATCGACACGTCCCCACCGCCGCTGGTCACCGGCAACTGGTTGATTTCAAACGGACCGGGATCCACCTGAGTGGTCATCTGATGCAGCCCGTTAACATAAATATCCACCGATGAAGGCACCGCTACCTCGCCGCTGATGCCGGGCCGGGGAAAGGTCACCAAATCGGGCCGCAGCCCGAAATTGGTAGTCATCTGCATACCCGCCATGCGAACGGGACGGGTCCAGGCCAGGCCGCCGTTGATATAATCGCCAACGTTCCATGTGCGCAGGGTCGCCACATCGGAGACGCTGTAGGTGCTGTCCAGCCGTACCGTCTGGCTGAGATAGGGGTTATGGGTCTCAACCGCGTTATTGCTGAATACGCCCCGATCGCCGAACAGCCGCAGCTCTCCCAGCAGGCTGTTGCCGGTCTGGCCCGCATAGTGGGTGAACTCGGTATCGTAATTCAGCAGCGCACCGGTATCGCTGTGGGCGGGCGACAGGTCACCCGTCGCGGGATCGGCGTTGAGCTGCTGGGCAATCTGGCTTTGCACCGGTACTTTCAGATATAACGTCTGGGCGTTGGCGTCCAGCCGCCAGGTCCACTCCTTGATGCTGTCCAATGAAATCAAACCGTCGCCGGTTTCAGCCGGCTTGCCGTTCAAAATCAATCCGGAGGCGGTAAGCTGTTCACGGGTGAACAACAATACGCCTTGCCGCTGGGCGATTTCCTGGATGTTATTATGATCCTGCCCGTTGACCACCACATTGAGCAGCAGGCTTTGCCCGGCATCCGGCGGGGTGCCGGCGATTGCCGCCGATGCAGGCCAAATCAGCGCCATGGAGAGCATACCGCTCGCCGGGCGCCAATATCGTGGTGATATCAATTGTTAGGGCCGACATTCACCCACTGATCCGATTTATCCTGCGGACCTGGATTGATGACATGGACGCGTGAACCGGTATTTAACAAATGCCGGGGATCCTTGATAATCCAGCGGCGCTCGTTGCCGGCCAAAATATAAGGCATGCCGGGACCGGCCAGCTTCAACGATTCACCGTTGGCGGTGGAGGCGCTCAGATTGGCCAGCATACTATGGGACAGTCCTTGATTAACCGCCACCAGCGTCAGGTCATTGCCCTGCCGTTCGATGCGCCATTGCACGTCGGGGCGCGCCGGGGAATTGCTCAAGGAAAACACCGGTACGGTAAAGCGTACCGTCAGTTGGATGTGACTGCCGCCGCGATCGGGAATTTGATCAAATACAACACGGTAGGACTCTTCGCCATTCATTGCCGGGTCCCGTAACAATAAACGCACGGTTTGTGATTGACCCGGCGGAATGGTGGCAAAAGGCGGGCTTACCGTAAGCTTGGCGGTAGGGACAAAACTGTCGTCATTTCCCTTCTGTATCCAGCTGAAACCACGAATTTGAATTAACGTCGGTTTATCCGAGGTGTTGGTTAAGGTGAAACTGGCGGAACGGTGTACCGAGGATAAATCCTGACGGATGGGCACGATGGCCAATGCCTGGGCAGAAGCCTGGGGCACGATGGCCCACAGGACTGCCAGCATAAGCACCCGGATAAAAATGATATTACTGGGCATTAGGCTTTACTTTCTTAATAGGTCACAGTCACAGCGACGGTGTCGGCATAATCGGTAGCGACCTGGGCGGAAAGCTGGTTAGCGGCGATTTCACCATAAACGGTCACGTCTTGTGCCGCACCGTTACCGGTTCCGGCTACCGTATCGGTACCGGTGGTATTGCCCCAGGATACGGTATGGTTCGCATCGCTATACAGACCGTAGTTCAACACCGACGTTGTCGACGGGCTGGTCAGAACGCGCACCGTGGTGGTGGCGCCGGCGCCGGTACCCGCGCCGAGGGCCATAACATACGGCGCGGCGTTGGTGCAGGTGACCGTTAACGTCGCCGTGGTATCCACTACCGCAGAACCGGTATAGGCGGGGAACGTCAGCGCGGTGGTGGCCAAAGTACAAGCCGATTCAACCGCGGCGGTAACCGCGATGTTGGCATTTTGCGTACCGGCGGCGAAGGCTTGGCTGGAAACAGCGGCACCCAGACACAATACGGACAGGGCACCGGCTTTAAAAAGACGTTTGCAGGACATGATATTTCCTTGAAAGATGCGACTAATGATTTGAATGGATTTGGCACTTTAGTTATGCCATTTCTCGCAACCAGAATAACGGTTATTTGGGTTAAGTAGGTTTTTATACCATCGCAAATACGGACTAAATAATCGCAATATCGGCCAAAAAAGATAATATTGATTTATGGCGAGCCACCGGCAGCAGGCGGCGACAAGTTTTGACGGGCGAAATATATTTTTCCAACGAATTATTATTCCTCGGCAATATATTTTGCAAAAAAAAATCTCATTTCATTCACTCAAGGACGATGTTATCGCCATTATTTGTAGCGAGGTGAAAATGCACTACGCAATAATCAAAGCCCGCTGCCTCGCCCCTCGGGCAGGCCCCGTTTCGCCGCGAATTGCAACTCCCGCAGCCACGGCGGCGTGGTACGTCCATCAAATAAAGCGGCATAAACCGGATGGGGTATCGGCAGCCCGTCATTGCATTTTTCGATGCGGTACTGGTGCGGTGAGGTTTCGATAAATTTGCGGAACATGCGCGCTAACTGCTGACCGTCGTGCAAACCGCCGCGCCGGGCAATTTTGTCGATGGGAAGATTGCTGTCGATTAACGCCTGGCGCGCGAGTTCCAGACGTAGCAGCAGCAAGAACAAATAGGGCGAGTAACCCACTTCCGTTTTGAAATGACGCCGGAAACTTCGTTCGCTCATGGATAAAAATTCCGCCGAACGCTCCATACTGATATCTTCGTCAATATGCGCCAGCCACCACAGAATGACGCGGTGGGCAATGGAGTCCGTCCGGGCAAAGGCATGGTGGAACGCCGTTGCGCCCTCACCCGCCCGTGGCGCCGTGCCCTGATGCGGCGAGCGAGAGCCGAGGGACAAGGGCTTTTTTATCAACAACATCGCCAGCTCGCGCAAATTCATATGTTCGTTGGTGGTGTAAATATTGCCGTCTATCTGTAACGGCGATAGCGCATCGACATTCACCAGCGGGTAATTTTCGGCCAGCAGCGGCGCCAAAGCGGAGTGGGTGGTTACCCTTCGATGATTCAGCAAACCGGCCGCCGCCAGCCGGATAACGCCGGAACCAAGGGCGACAATCTGCTTCGCCCCGGGGCACACCGCCCGCAGCCAACCAGACAACTCACCGGCGTGATCCGTCACCGCCCGGGTGCCGTGCGCTATAATCAGCAGGTCCGAATTCACCGGCTTCGGCCCCTGGATCATCAGGGTATCCATAAATATCAAACGTGACGCAGGTGAAAAGACGCGTCCTCCGGAAAGAGAATAAATTTGGATCAGGTTGCGGGTTTTCGGTCCGTTTTGCTCCGCCATGGATTCCCCTAGGGATATGAATATCTCCAGCAACCTGATCGCTTCACCGAGAAAACAGCCCGGATAGGTTAAAATCGAAATCCTCCGGACTTCCGCGCCGGTCTCCATTACGAACGGGAACGCGGCGTCGGCGTATATGCCGACCCTGAATTTCCGCAGGGCGGGTTGTCAATCAACGGAGAAGCTGTGTTATTTTTAAGCATGGTTATCATAATCCGGCCGACAGCGTCATTGTGAATGACAAGGCATAATGGGAAAATATATCAATCGCCAGTGAAAATAAATCAAGACCTGAACGTTGATATATTCATGGATAAGTATTCAAAAAAACGACAGCCAAAAAGCATTTTTTGTTCATAAAAAAATAATAAAAAAATAACCGTTCGTACATATTCAGCTATCTGGTTTCATTTTATGGAAGATAAAAAATATAAAGAGGGTCTCGTTATATTCTTTATTAACGTACCTATCGCTCTTTGGCGATGATAATATTCCCAAGGTCTGACAAAAGCCTCCCGCGTATTGGACAACCGGCTACTCGCCAAACCGGGCAAACCGCCGATATCTTGAAGCGAAAAGCCGCCGCCAACGCGGCCCGAGGCGTCCGATAGCGTCTGAGAAAGAGTTCTCTCGTAATAACATATCGCTAACCCATTGGATTTCGTATGTTATACCCGATTTGTTGAGTGCCAATATAAACTGTTCGCTGCTATTGTAGGAAATTCATTTCACAGCAAATCCGGACAGAATGGCTGCAGTTCCGGCCAACCGCCGTAATGCCGCTCAAGGGCGTCCTTTGGTCGGCCGATAACAGGTGTTTTGGAATTTTTTCGCGAAGAATCAAGATACTCAGTCGCGGCCCCTGGGCGTGCGCCTGTTAATCAGGAGTGTTAGTGACCAAGGATTTTCAGCAGCCAGCATGGCGTCCGGCGGCCGTCAAAGACGGCGCCGTAGAGCGGATCTTTTTGCGGCAAGTCGCCCAGACCTTTAACTACCCGGTATTGATTAGGCGAGATGCCGAGAAACTTGCGAAACATCCGCGCCAGCTGCTGGCCGTCATGCAATCCGCCGCGCCGGGCGATTTTATCTATCGGCAAATCACTGTCAAGCAGCGCCTGACGGGCTAATTCCAGCCGCAGCAGCAGCAGAAAAAGATTAGGGTTATATCCCACTTCACTTTTGAAATGACGACGAAAGCTGCGTTCGCTCATGGCTAAAAAATCGGCGGAGCTCTGCATCGTGATGTCATAGTCCAAATGGATTAACCACCAAAGGAGGATCCGGTGCGCGATGGCTCCCTTACTGACGAACGCCGCCGAATGAAAGACGATGGCGGCTCCGGCCTGCCTTACGGGCTTGGCCGGCCGCTGTACCCTTTTTAGCGATGGCGGGTCTTTCACCAACAGCAAGGCCAGTTTACGCAAATCGATATGTTCGTTGGTGGTGAAAAGATTGCCGTCGACGCGCAGCGCACCTACCGCTTTCACTTCCACCAGGGGGAAATTAGCGGTGAGAAACGGCGCAAGCGCGGAGTGGATAGTCACCCGCCGGTGATCCAGCAAGCCGGCGACCGCCAGTTGAAGCACGCCTGAGCCCAGCGCGACGATTTGCTTTGACGCCGGACAAACCGCCTGCAGCCAACGGGATATTTCCCCGGTCGGGTCCCCCGACGACCGGGCCCCGGAGGCGATGATCAGCAGATCGTTTTCAATGGGCACCGGACCGTACACCGCCAGGCTGTCTACATGGATAAGCTTGCTGGACGGGGAATCCACCCGCCCCCCCGCCAGCGAATAAATCCGCGTCACGTAATGGATAACATGATCGCTGTTCAGCGCCGTCATTAGTTCCATCAGCTCGATGGCCTCGCCGAGAAAACATCCCGGATAGGTCAGAATAATGGCTCTTCGCACCTCGGCGGCAGCCATTCCTGATATCGGGGATTGAGACGAAGGGGAGGAGAGCATATCGCCGGCCGTGCTATCAATGATAATCGGCCTGGTATGTTTCAGCATAATTGGCACGGTTCCATTGCCCATACCATTACCCACCGGCCGCTGGGAAGGGGAAACACGCGGGCTGAAGGATAAGCATACAAACAATCAATACTGCATTATATAAGAAGTATGAGGATGAATTGAGTCCTCCATTTGTATAAATATCAGCCTGAAATCACTTTTTCCAATGTTCATTGCTGTCCCGGGCTGATTAATTTTTCTTATCTGTTCTATCCCTGAATGAGTTTAGCAGAGCCTGTTTATTTCGCACCTATCCCGCTGTTTTAACACCCGCTAGGGGATCCATAAACCCTGTCATCCACCCAAAAAAGAAAGGAAACGCGAGGTCAGACATAATTTCTAACGATTTTTTTTCGTCTCCGCGCTCTTCCATTATATGTGCATGCCAAGGTATTGTTTTATCAGGATCCAACCGCAGACTGAGGCACGGCGGCAGGTTCTGTCCCACTATGCCGTTTATTCACCGGCTGTCGGGTGAAAAATGTTAGCCGATGCACACTTTATGGGGAGGCGAAGGGAGCAATAAACTGACGTCGGTCACAGCTTTGCTATAATTCCTTTTAATCAACAACAAGATTCTCTGTTAATCAACGGCGCAGCGCCTTGCTGCCGATATCTTGATGGGGCCTATGGACAGCAATAATAACGACAAATCAGATGACGCATTGCCGGCGAACAAAGATCGCCGTGATGATGACCACCAAGACCAACCACCGGCCCGTAGCCGGGAAAATGAAGACAAACAATCCGATGAGGAAGGCGATAAGCAAGACGACGCGTCGGAGCCGACCCGTAAAGGTCCCGGTAAAAAACCCCTGATCATCCTGGCGGTGGTGGTAGTGATACTCATCGCGGTGGCGCTGTATTTTTGGTTGTCTACCCGCAATCAGGAGACCACCGATGACGCTTATACCGAGAGCGACGCGGTAACCGTAGCGCCGAAAATCGGCGGTTATGTGGTGAATCTGGCGGTAAAGGATAACCAGCGCGTGCATAAAGGGGATTTGCTGATACAAATCGACCCCAGGGATTATATCGCGCAGCGGGATCAGGCCCTGGCTCAGTTGGGTTTGGCCCAGGCGCAGCTGCATCAGGCCGAGGTGCAGCTGGATTTATCCCGCGTGCAGTATCCGGCGCAGCTGGCGCAGGCCCAGGCGCAACAGGCCAGCGCCGAGGCTAATTTACAAAATGCCGAAGCGGAATATCGCCGCCAGCGCGGCGTGGACCCCCGTGCCACTTCACAGCAAAATATCGATAGCGCCAATGCGCAATTACGCGCGGCAAGCGCCAATGTCGCCAATGCCCGCGCGCAGGTGCAGGTGGCCGCTCAGGTGGCGCTGCAAATCCGCCAGGCCGAAACCACCGTCGAGGCGCGGCAGCAACAGGTGCAGCAGGCGAAAGCACAGTTGGAAACCGCCGATCTGAATCTGTCCTATGCCGATGTCCGCGCGCCGTTCGACGGCTTCGTCACCCGCCGCAATGTCCAGCCTGGGATGCTGGTACAGGCCGGCAGCGCCCTGATGTCGGTGGTTTCACCGGATGTCTGGGTAACGGCCAACTTCAAGGAGTCGCAGTTGGAGCGCATGCGCCCCGGCAACCGTGTGGATCTCGAAGTGGACGCCTATCCGAAAATGAAACTGCACGGCCATGTTGATAGCGTGCAGCAGGGCTCCGGTTCGCGCTTTTCAGCGTTCCCGGCGGAAAACGCCACCGGTAACTTTGTAAAAATCGTTCAACGGGTGCCGGTGAAAATCATTATCGACAGCGGTCTGGATCCGAATATGCCGCTGCCCCTCGGATTATCGGTACAGCCCACGGTAATCCTGAAATGAGTGAGGATCGGCACTGGCAGCCGGCCGGGAATCCCTGGGTAGTGGCATGGGTCGTGACCTTGGCGGTGTTTATGGAGATACTCGACACCACCATCGTCAATGTCGCCCTGCCCCATATCGCCGGAACCGTATCGGCGAGCTACGACGAATCCACCTGGGTGCTTACCTCTTACCTGGTGGCGAACGGTATCGTATTGCCTATTTCCGCTTTTCTTGGCCGAGTGTTCGGCCGCAAGCAATATTTCTTGCTGTGTATCGGCATGTTTACCGTCTGCTCTTTCCTGTGCGGCATCTCTACCGAGCTGTGGCAGATCATCCTGTTTCGCGTGCTGCAGGGCTTTTTCGGCGGCGGTCTGCAACCAGTGCAGCAATCGGTGCTGCTGGATTATTTCAAGCCCGCGGACCGCGGCAAGGCCTTCGGACTCTCCTCCATCGCCATTATCGTGGCGCCGGTGCTGGGTCCGACGCTGGGGGGCTGGATCACCGACAATTACAGCTGGCGCTGGGTGTTTCTGATCAATATCCCCATCGGCATCCTGACCATGGTGGCCATTTATCAACTGCTGGAAGATCCCCCCTGGGAACGCCGGGTCAAGGGGCGCAAACTCTCCATTGATTATACCGGCATCGGCCTGATAGCCCTCGGTCTGGGATGTTTGCAGGTCATGCTGGATCGCGGCGAGGACGATGACTGGTTCTCGTCCAATTTCATCCGACTGTTTACGGTGCTGGCGGCGGTAGGCATTGTGGGGGCCATTTACTGGCTGCTTTACACCAAAAAACCGGTGGTGGATTTGCGCTGTCTCAAAGATCGTAATTTTGCCGTATCCAGCCTGCTGATGGCCGGCATGGCCATGATCCTCTACGGCAGTTCGGTGGCGATACCGCAGTTGGCGCAGCAGGAACTGGGATATACCGCCACCCTCTCCGGCCTGGTGATGTCGCCGGGGGCAATTTTAATCGTATTATCCATCCCGCTGGTGATAAAACTGATGCCCATAGTGCAAACCCGCTGGCTGGTGGCCTTCGGCTTCTCGTTACTGGCGATAGCCTTTATTTATTCCAGCCGTCTGGTGCCGAACGTGGATTATATTACCTTGGTCCTGATGCGCAGCGCGCAGTCCATCGGGCTGGGATTCCTGTTCGTTCCCCTTACCACGGTGGCCTATATCACGCTGGCGCCAAAATTGAATGCCGATGCCTCGGCGCTGTTTACCATGTTCCGCAATGTGGCGGGATCCATCGGGATATCCTTGTCCACCGCCGCGATTACCGAGCGCAGCCAGGTGCATAGCGCCTATCTTGTGGAGAATATGACCCCGCTCAATGAGCAGTTCCAGCAGGCGCTGAGCAACGGCGCGGCGGCAGTGCGCAATTTTTCCCTGCAAATCGGCGATCCGGTGCAAATCGCCACCGGCAAGTTATATCAGCAAATGATTATCCAATCGCGGATTATGTCCTACATCGACGTGTTTTCCGTTTGCGCGCTGGTGGCGTTTATCCTGATTCCTTTCTGTCTGTTGCTTTCGCCGGTGAAGGGCGAAGGCAGTGTGGGAGTTCATTAGTATGCCGGCTCGTTTCTTAACCGCTCAGCTGCGGTCCGCTCCACAAATGCGCCGTTTCGGCCTGGGTATGCTGGCGGCCATGATGACCGCCTGTTCAGTGGGTCCGGATTATCACGCCTCCACCCCCGCGACCCCCGCCGCATTCAATAACCTCGACCCCGGCGGCAAAAACCGACCCGCGTCGGCGACCCTGGCGGCGCTGCCCGATCCGTCCTGGTGGCGTACCTTTAACGATCCTCAGTTGGATGGTTTGATTGACCGGGCTATCGCCGGCAATATCAATCTGCAGCAGGCGGTCTTGCGTATTGCCGGCGCACGGGAACAAACCGTGCAGGCGGGTGCCGCCTATTTGCCGTCGGTGCAAGCCAAGGCCAGCTACCAGCGTGAGCAGCTGGGTTTGGCCGGCGAGCTGGATTCCGCGCATGTCGACACCTCCAGCGTGGCAAGCCTCAGCCCGCAAGCCGCCTCCGCTCTGAATACCTTGACCCAGCCGGTGAACCTTTATCAGGGCAGTTTCGATGCCAGCTGGGAATTGGATCTTTGGGGAAAGGTGCGCCGCTCGGTTGAGATGGCGCAGGCGCAAACCCAGGCCTCGGTGGAAGAGCGCAACGACGCGCTGGTGTCGCTGGAAGCGGAAGTGGCGCGGACCTACTTGCAGCTACGGGGCGCGCAGACCGTGGCGCAGACCATCCAAACGCAAATCGATGTGGCCGAACAGTCCCTGGAATTGACCCGCAGCCGCCAGCAACACGGGCTGGCGCCGCAATATGATGTGGAAAATGCCGCCGCCCAGCTCGGTTCGCTCCGGGCGCAGCTGCCGCAATACCAGGCGCAGCAGCGTCAGGCGATGAACGCCCTGGCGGTATTACTGGGGCAGGCACCCGGCACGCTGGATAACGAATTGGGCGGGGCCAAACCCCTGCCCGCCATTCCCGCCGTTGTGGCGGTAGGGGTACCCGCAACCCTGGCGCGCCGCCGTCCCGATGTACGCCAGGCGGAAGCCAGCCTGCACGCGGCCACCGCCAATATCGGCGTCTCGGTGGCCCAGTTGTTCCCTGACTTATCCCTTACCGGCCAGTTCGGCATGCGCAATACCGATGCGGATTATCTGACCCACTGGAGCAGTCATTTTTACAGTTTCGGTCCACAGGTATCGCTGCCGATTTTCCAGGGCGGCCGCCTGGTCTCCAGCGTGAGGCTGGCCCGGGCACAGCAGGCAAATGCGGTATTGGCCTATCGGCAAACCGTCCTGACCGCCTTGCAGGATGTGGAAAATGCCCTGGTGAGCTACCGCGCCGATCAGCAACAGGTGGATGGATTGGAGCAGACCGCCGCATCGCTCCAGAATGCCTTCAATTTATCCAGCGAAAGCTATCGTCAGGGACTCAGCTCGTTTATCACCATGCTTGATGCCCAGAGGCAGTTGGCCCAGGCCCGGCAGCAGGTGGCCGGCGCCCGGGTCCAGACCGGCATCGATCTGGTGGCGCTTTATAAGGCCCTGGGCGGCGGCTGGGAACCTTACACCCAGGTGAATCTACCCAAATATCCGGTATTCGGACCCGCGGAAACGGCGGCGGCCGCTCCGCAAAAGTAAAAAAACCAAAAAAGTAAACAACTTATCTATGTTGATCAAATAAATTAGACCTTCATCACATATTTTTGTAGCACAATGCAAAAAAACAGGAGAAAATTACCACAACCTAATCAACGAGAGGATAGTTCCACATGGGTACGCTGGCCGCAGGCTTTGAGATGATGCGCTGGGAATTGCTCAGTGCTGTGATGATGTTTTTCTCCAGCACGTTAAACGTTGTATGCCGCAAATCCAGTAAAAATACCCTCGCTTTTATCTTCACCGGCGTCGGTATCGGCATGGCCTATTGGTTTGTCACCGGCTTGCTGGGCATTACCCTCTCGATGGAATTGGCGCACTGGCGCAACGTGTGTGCCGGTCTGAAAGAACTGGGGGAATATATTGTCGCCCATACCCCGCCGGATTGGCAGATTACCTGATCTTCATGCCTTAAGCGCACCCAAGATAACCCTTGCCAAAAACTGTACCGATCGGTACAGTCTTATCTCTACTCATGCAAAAGGCTCTTATCATGGCTAACCTGGTTCCCCCTTTTACTGTGGACACCGCAATCGCCAAAGTCCGTTTGGCGGAAGATGGCTGGAACAGCCGCGACCCCCGCAGGGTATCCCTGGTCTACTCCGAAGATACCCAATGGCGTAACCGCGCTGAAATCGTTACCGGCCGCGAGGAAGTGGTGGCGTTCCTGACCCGCAAATGGGCCAGGGAGCTGAATTACCGGCTAATCAAAGAACTGTGGGCGTTTACCGGTGCCCGTATCGCGGTACGTTTCGCTTACGAATGGCACGATGACAGCGGAAACTGGTTTCGCTCCTACGGTAATGAAAACTGGGAATTCAATGAGCAGGGACTGATGTTCCGCCGTTTTGCCTGTATCAATGATTTGCCCATTACCAGCGACGATCGCCGCTTTTTCTGGCCGCTGGGCCGGCGTCCCGACGACCATCCCGGTCTGTCCGATTTCGGTTTGTAGTCGTTTGCCGTAAAGGTTTTGGTAAAGGCATAGCAAAGGCAAGGCGCCAATTGATTGAACAGTAAAGAAAACGCAAAAACCGAGCTGGTGGCCCGCATCGCCGAAGTATTCCGTGAGTGCGGGTTTGAGGGCGCTTCCCTGGTGCGCATAACCAAGGGCACCGGCCTGGGAAAAGGCAGCCTTTATCACTTTTTTCCCGCCGGCAAGGAGGAGATGGCCACCGCGGTGCTACTGCATATCCACCAGTGGTTCGCCACGCAGATCTTTGTGCCGTTGGAGCGGGATACCCCACGCGACGCCCTTAACGCCATGTGGCGGGCGGTGGATGGCTATTTCCAATCAGGTAAACGCATTTGCCTGGTGGGGGCGTTTGCCCTGGACGGTACGCGGGATCGGTTCTCAGGCGCCATCAGCGGCTATTTCAAACGGTGGATAACCGCGTTGGATCGCGCCCTGCAACGCACCGGGGTTGACGGCGCCACCGCCGCCATCCTGGCGGAGGACACGGTTGCCGCTATCCAGGGCGCCCTGATCCTGGCCCGCGCCCTTGACGATCCTGAATTCTTTCCCCGTAGCCTGCAACGTCTGAAACAGCGGCTGGAAGACCGGTTGCCGCCACCATAGCGGGAATTTAACATGCTGCGCCCCACCCCCGATGGCCCGATGGATAGCACCGCAGTGAGATAACCGGCACAAACTACTGGCAAACGTTCTGGGAGCCAAAGAGGCGGGACAGGATGCTGAAAGAGTAAACCGTCCGCGCCAGGGGCCAATACGCCGTCAGACGTCGGCCCGAAGGGCGGCTACCAGGGAGGGTAGCCGTAATCGCGCGGACCGAGCCCCCAGGATGGGTTCTCGGCAGGTTTATTATATCGCTACGATCTAGCAGCCTGTCCCGACCAGACGCTTTGCCAATAACCTCGCCAAGAGATAACCCGACGGTTTCTTATTTCCAGCGGCTTGAAAAAATGCCAGTATGGCTGGGCCATTGTCACCCTAACGTTGATTGTAAAGGAAGCCTATGCTGAAAATACTGGGCAGATCTTCATCCATTAATGTACGTAAGGTTTTGTGGGCCTGTGAGGAGTTAGGCATCGAGTATGAGCGCGAGGACTGGGGCAACGGGTTTAAATCCACCCAGAGCCCTGAATTTCTCGCGCTGAACCCCAATGCCATGGTGCCGGTTATCCAGGATCAGGACTTTGTCTTATGGGAATCGAATGCCATTATCCGTTACCTGGCGCGCGCCTACCGAGGCGAGTTGTTATACCCGGCGGCCCCCAAAATCCGCGCCGGCATCGACCAATGGATTGACTGGCAAGCCGCCGAACTCAATCCGGCCTGGAGCTATGTCTTCAGCGCGCTGGTACGACACAACCCTGAATATCCCGATGCCGACCGCATCACAGCCGCCACCGCCGCCTGGAGCGGGAAAATGTCGATCCTCAATAACCAGCTTAACGCCACCAACGCGTACGTTGCGGGTTCGGCATTCACCCTGGCGGATATTCCCATCGGTCTTTCGGTCAACCGCTGGTTCTCCACCCCGCTCCAGCGCCCCGACCTGCCGGCGGTGAGCGCCTATTATGAGCGATTAAGCCAGCGGCCGGCCTTTATGGCCCATGGCAGAAACGGACAGCCCTAATAACCGGCTCTAAACTGCAGACAAATGTATTCGGAGTCAATAAGGCGGCACAGGCACTTTGTAAACAAGCCCAAGTCTGAGAATTTCCCCGGCCTCAGGGCTGTTTCAACGCCGTTTGCGCCACATAGGGTTTCATGATTTCATCCGCCTGGCGCTGGGCGTCCCGAGCCGCATCCGCCACCAGGCGCGATTTGTCGGTGACTACCGACGCCAGCTGATTTTCCATGGCCTGACGCACCGCCACCGTCTCATAGGTGGCGTACCAGGGATGGGCATACTGCAGCTGTTGCAGCGCCACCGTCGCTCGGGGATCCTTGGCAAGATAATCCTTCATGGCCGGGGTATCGTAAGCGGCCATGCGCGGCGCGAAATAACCGGTGAACCGGCTCCATTGGCCATTCACGTCGGGGCTGATGAGATAGGTGAGAAATTCATAGGCGGCAGCCTTTTGCGCTTCGCTGATGCCCTTGAAACTCACCAGGCTGGCGCCGCCGATAATCACCGCCTGCCGCTGCTGGGCCGGCATCATCGCCACCTCCATGGTAAAATCGCGGCTATTATCGCGCATAAAACCCAATGCGCCGGTGCTCAGCAACGCCATGCCCAGTTTACCGGAGAAAAACGCGGCGCTGATTTGTTTGGTATTTAATACCCCCGCCGGCATCACCCCGTCGCGATACACCAGATTCTGCCAGAACTGCAGGGCCCCCCGGGCGCTGGGAGTGTCGTAATACACCTCCCCCGGATAGTTGTCGTTTGACCAGTTGCCCCCGTTGGCATGGGTCAGCGCGGAAAGCATCCAGCCGCCGTAATCGTCATTGGTGGACGGAATCATTATGCCCCATTGGCCTTTGTCTTTATTAGTGAGCTTTTTGGCGTCCGCCGCCAGTTCCGACCAGGTCCGCGGCGGCTGGCTTATGCCCGCCTGTTGGAACAGATCGCGATTATAATAAAGAATGGGGGTGGAGTTATGAAAAGGGATGGCATAGGTCTGGCCCAGCACCTGGGCATTCTGCTGTACCGCGGGCCAGAAGTTTTTTTGCAGGAAAGCCGTCGCCGATTGCTTGTCCGGTGAGAATTTAAATAATTCGTCCATGGGTAAAATCTCATCCTTCAGCGCCAGATCGACGGTAAAATTGGCGGACATAATCACCAGCGCCGGCGGGGAACCCGCTTTGGCCGCCGACTCCGCCTTAACCTTGGTGGTATCGTAGCCGCCGGTAAAAATGCCCCGCACCTCAACCCGCTGCTGGGATTGATTGAACTCTTTGATGATGCGGGTCATTTCCATCGTCAGCTTACCGTCCACCGGGGCGGGAAACATAAAGTCAATGGCCTCTTTCCCCCAGGCGCCGCCGCTTGCCGCCACGCCGCCCATCAGCAGCATCCAACCTGATATCTTCATTTAGTGCTCCCATAAAAGCGTATGGTGGTTAACCACCGAAAACAGATAACTATCCAGCGGTGAAAACGAGAGAGAAACCTCCTGCCCGGGGGCCGGAATAGCGCCGCGGTTTTCCCGGCGATACTGAATAACCCCCGCCGGGGTGTTTAAAACGATGAGATACTCGGCGCCATGCAGCTCTCGCCGCACTACCTGGCCGTGGAGAAAACCGTATTGCCGGTCCTCCGCCAGGTGCTCGGGACGTATTCCGAAATAGACTTCCTTTTCCCCGTAGTCCTGCACCGCATTGCCCCCCGGCCCGTCGATGGGTCGCCCCGCCAGCCAGGCCTTACCGTCGCCCCAGGGAAGTTTCAGGATATTCATGGCCGGTGTGCCGATAAACCCCGCCACGAACAGATTGGCCGGTCGCCGGTAAAGGGATTCCGGCGTACCGATTTGTTGCAGACGGCCCTGATGTAAAACCGCGATACGGTCCGCCATGGTCATGGCTTCGATTTGATCATGGGTAACGTAAACGGTGCTGATCTTCAGCTTCTCATGCAGCGCCATAATGCCGTCGCGTACTTCGCCACGCAGCCGGGCGTCAAGATTGGATAAGGGCTCGTCCATTAAAAACAGCGCCGGTTCGCGGATAATGGCCCGCGCCATGGCCACACGCTGCCGCTGGCCGCCGGAAAGCTGGGACGGTTTTCTATCCAGCAGCGGCTGCAATTGCAGCAAATCCACCACCTTGGCCAGCCGCTGGGGAAATCCCGCCGCCGGCTCGCCGCGTATTTTCATGCCGAACAGAATGTTATTTCTCACCGTCATATGGGGAAACAGGGCATAATTTTGGAAAATCAGCGAGAAATTGCGCTCCCGTGGGGTCCGGTTGACGATGTCAGCGCCGTTAAACAGCATGCGGCCCGCGGTGGGCTGCTCCAGACCGGCCAAGATCCGCAGCAGGGTACTTTTGCCGCATCCCGAAGGCCCTACCAGCACCAGAAATTCCCCTTCCCGGATGTCCAGCGTCACCTCCCGCAGGACATCCACCTCGCCGAAGCGTTTGGTCAAGCCGTCGATTGACAATAAAGACATCAGAACGTATCCAGCGGGCAGCTGATTCGCGGATCGTATAACCAAGGCCCGGCATAGTGCGCCAGAGAGTGGTAGCTGCTCACCAACCCTACCCCATCCACCAGGTTGTGCATCATCATGGCGCCCGGTTCAAGGCTGTAATAAGCCCGATCGTCCGAGTGGTAATAAGGCACCTGATGCACGGTGGCGGGAGCGGAGCAAATCAGCGCCTGCCGATACTGGGTGGCAATCATGCGATGCACATGACCGCAGAATATTCGCGTCAGGTGGCCGAAGCGCTCAATCAGCGCCAACAGGGCCATGCCGTTGTCACAGGCAATGGGATCCATCTGCGCCGAGCCGAACGCCAGCGGCGGATGATGCATAAAAACATAACTCTCTTTATCGTCCTGAGATAACGCCCGTTCCAACCAGCGCAGGGTATTTTCACTTAAATGGCCGTGGGCGGCGCCGGTCACCGAACTGTCGATAAACAGCAGCCGTACCGGGAAATCATCCACTTGATAGGCGATATTTTCCGGATCCTGGCCCAGTTGCGGACAAAGCTCACTGAAGGCGTCAAGGAAAAAAGCCTTGTTATCATGGTTGCCGGGAATGACATAGAGCGGATAGTCCAGCATGCCCAGCATGCGGCGGGCCAGACGATACTCCCCCGGCTCGCCGCAGTTGACGATATCGCCGGTGATAATCACCGCATCGGGCCGTTCCGCCAGCGCATTGATCCGGTTGATAATTTCTCCATTGGCGGCATTGACATCGATAAAGTCATACAGCTTCGTTCCCTGATGGCGAAAGTGAAGATCGGAAAGTTGAGCAATAAACATAATCGTCCTCTTATTTGATACCGGAGAAGCCAAAACTACTGAGAAAATGCTTTTGACACAGAATGAACGCCACCATCAGCGGCAGGCAGACCATCAGGGATCCGGCGCTGATAAGCCCCCACTGACCGCCGGATTCCGCTCCCAGGGCAAAGGACGCCAAGCCCACGGTAAGCACCTGCTTATCGGGATCGTTCAAGACCATCAGCGGCCAGAGAAACTCGTTCCAATGATAGGTAATGGAGACGGTAGCGAACGCCAGCAGCGCGGGTCGGGTCATGGGCAGCAGAATATGCGCCACCACCTGCCACCAGCGGCAACCTTCCATCAGCGCCGCATCCTCCAGCTCGCGGGGAATATTGAGAAAAGCCTGCCGCATCAGGAAAACGCCGAAGGCCGAGGCGAAATAAGGCAGCATGGTCCCGGTCAGGGTATTGAGCAGGCCGAGCTGGTGCAGCGTCATCATATTGGGCACCATCAGCATGACCGGCATGATCATCAATTGAATCAGCAGCAGGTAAAACAAGGTGGTTTTGCCGCGAAACCGGTGATAGGCAAACACATAGCCCGCCGTGGTAATGGTCACCAGCTGTACCGCAAACGTCCCGAGGGCGAAAATCAGCGTATTGCCATATAACCGCAGCCAATCGGCGCTCTCCCATGCCTCGTCCAACGTGCCGAAGGTCAAGGGCCGGCGGGGCAGGATCGACGCCATGGCGGGGGAAAAACTGTCGGCGCTGAACGTGGATGAAATCATCCAGAATATCGGCGTAAGCCACAGCAGGGCGGCGCAGATCAGCAGCAGCGCGAGGGTATGCAGCGGGAAGCGCGGTTTAACGCTCATAGTGCACCCCCTTTTCCAGGGTACGCAGATTAAGAATGGAAATCACAAACAGGGCGACCATGGTGAAGAATGTGGCGGCTGACGCTTTACCGAAATCGTGGCTGTTGTTGGCCAGGTTCTGGATATAAAACAGCACCACCGAGGTGGCATTGTTGGGGCCGCCCTGGGTCATGATCACCACATGATCGATTTGGGTGATGGCATAGACCAAGGCGATAATGATGACAAAATTCAGCGTTGGCCTGATCAGCGGCAGGGTGATATAAAAAAATACCTGCCGCTGGCCAGCTCCTTCCATAATAGCCGCTTCCCGCGGCGAAGCCGGCAGGCCTTGCAGGGCGGCCAGGAAAAACAGCATGTAATAGCCGGCAAACTTCCAGATACCCACCGCCGCCAGGGCCACCATCGCGCTGTTCCCCATGCCGAGGTAATTCACCGACAGCGGACCGGCCACTTTGCCAAGGTAATAATCCAGCAGGCCCAGATTGGGAATGAAAATAAACGTCCACAGGGTGGCTGCGCCCACCAAGGGAATAATGGTAGGGAAAAAAAACGCCGTGCGCAGCCAGCGATTTACGCGGGTGTTCTCCGTCAGCCACACCGCCAGAACCAGGGCCAGCACGATACCGGGTATGACGGTCAGCAGGATATAAACGCCGTTGTTTCTGAGGGACAGCCAGAACACCGGGTCTTGAAACAGGCGGATAAAATTGTCCATGCCGACGAAAGGCGGATTGTCGGTGGAAAGCCTGGAATCATGCAGGCTGTCAATCAGGGCGCGGAATAACGGAAGATAGGTGAAACCGACGAGGAAAATAAACGTGGGTGCCAGCAGCAAATAGGGAAACAGGCGTTTGCGCATAAGAAGACTTCTGCATAACGGCTTCAAGTGCATCCTATCCTATAGGCCGTTTTTGACAGTTTTAAGTCAGTTATGTTTAACGCCCCGTTTACTCCCTTCCCTTTAGCTCAATAACCCGGCGCAGACGTTTATGGATAAGCCGAGAATAACCAGGTTGAAAATAAAGGATAATACCGACTGCAAAAGAGCAATGCGCCTGACATCCGAACTGCCGATGGCGACATCGGCGGTTTGTGACGCCACGCCGATGGTAAAGGAAAAATATAAAAAATCCCAATAACGGGGTTTTCGTAAATCATTGGGAAATAGCAATGCTAATTCCGGCTTCGCCCGGGTTCGGTAAAACAGATGGGCATAATGCATGGCGAATGTCGTAGGCAACAGAGCCCAGGACGCTATAAGCGTCGTGCCGGTCAGGACAAGGTGCATAACCTTGGAGGTTCCCGACAGCTGTTTCACCGTGCTCAGTTCCAGCAAAATCACCAGGATGCTCACCAGACAGGTTACGCTCACCAGCGACAAAACCGTCGTGGCGCTCTCGTCCTGAATACGGGCGATATGCCTGATATCCTCTTCCTCGGCCCGCATCATCAGCCACCAGAGGAAAACCAGGTATAACCAGGCCAGCACATTCCAACTGATGGTCAGGCGCATCAGCGTAGAAAAGCTCGCAGGCAACAAAAAATAAGCCAGGATCCCGGCGCCGACGGCGATCAGCAATCTCGGACGAGCGGTTAAATAATGTTTTACCGGATGTAGCAAAAGCAGACTCATCGATTGGACCGTGCCTTGAAGAAGATGATGATAGCGTAGCCTACCGGGAGCCGAACGCCAGTCGCCGCGAGGAGGGGCCGGCGGACAGCATACGTAAAAAAACCGGTCCGGACCGGTTTTTTATCATGACGCGCACTCGCGGCGGACTACCGCCGCGATGGCTTCGGCGCTATTCAGCGTCCGGATCGCATTAAACAGCGTCGCCGCCTGCGGGTACTCCTTTCGCAGGAAACCCAGCCATTGTTTAATGCGCGCCACGTGATACAGGCCGGTATCGCCGGATTTTTCCAAACTGACATAGCGATGTAACAGGGCCGCCACCGACGGCCAGGGCATGACCGGCTCGTTATATTTTACCACCCGGCTGAGATTCGGCACGCTCAGGGCGCCGCGCCCGAGCATCACCGCATCACAGCCGGTGACCGCCCGGCAGGCCTGTCCGCTTTGCCAGTCGCGAATCTCGCCGTTGGCGATAACCGGAATGGTCAGGCGCCGGCGAATGGCGGCAATGGCCGGCCAGTCGATGCGCTCCGCCCGATAACCATCCTCTTTGGTGCGGCCATGAACCACCAGTTCGGTGGCCCCCGCCTGCTGTACCGCGTCGGCGATTTCCAGGCTCCGTTGCGAGGAGTCCCAGCCAAGCCTGATTTTCACCGTGACCGGCAGAGAGGCCGGTACCGCCTCGCGCATCGCTTTGGCCCCCTGGTAAATCAGTTCGGGATCTTTAAGCAGCGTCGCCCCGCCGCCGCTGCCGTTCACCGTTTTCGACGGGCACCCGCAGTTAAGATCGATACCGGGCGATCCCAGTTCCACCGCCCGCAAGGCATTCTCCCCCAGCCACTGGGGATATTGACCCAGCAATTGCACCCGCACCGGCGTGCCGTCCGGGGTAAGGCCGGCCCGGTGAAGTTCAGGGCACAGACGATAAAAACTTTTTACCGGCAGCAGACCGTCCACCACCCGCAGAAATTCGGTGATGCACAAATCGTAATCGTTAATGCCGCAGAGCAATTCCCGCACCAACGAATCGAGAACACCCTCCATGGGGGCCAGTAAAACGCGCATGAGATATCCGGAAAAAAGATCGCGCCATAGTAGGGGATTGGAGCAGGAAAAATCAATGGCTATTAATGAAGCTTAAATCGAGCCTGTTAAAGGGAGAGCGCGCCAATGTGGTCGAAGCGGGCGTGGTTTTTCCGCCCGCGGAGCGCCACATGGCACGCTAGGCCCGCCATCACTGAAGCTTAAACCGAGCCTGTTAAAGGGAGAGCGCGCCAATGTGGTCAAAGCGGGCGTGGTTTTTCCGCTCGCGGAGCGCCACATGGCACGCTAGGCCCGCCATCACTGAAGCTTGAACCGAGCCTGTTAAAGGGAGCGCGCGCCCCTATTTTTTATTGCCGCTGCGGCTGTCCCGCGCGCCGGAACCGGCATAGGAGGAAGACGAACCGGCGGAGCGACGCGGGGCGCCGCCACGCCCTGGCTGCGATGCGCCGTCAGTGTCACGGCGACGCTGGGGAGGCCTGGCATCGCGGCTACCGCTATCGTGAGAACCGCCGTTGCCTTCCCGCCCGCCGCCGCTGCGTGGACCACCCCGGGACGGAGCGCCACGAGAAGGGCCGCTGCCGGTACGACTGCCGCGTCCGGTTTGTAACGGCTCGGCTTTGATGGTCGGATCCGGATCATATCCCGGCAACGCAATGCGCGGAATCGGTTTTTTCAGCATACGTTCGATATCGCGCAGCAAACCGTATTCATCGACACACACCAGCGACAAGGCTTCGCCGGTAGCGTCGGCACGACCGGTACGACCGATACGGTGAACATAGTCTTCCGCAATCTGCGGCAGTTCATAGTTCACCACATGGGGCAGCAAATCGATATCCAGCCCGCGGGCGGCGATATCGGTGGCCACCAGCACGCGTATTTGCCCTTGCTTAAAATCCGCCAGCGCCCGGGTACGCGCGCCCTGGCTTTTATTGCCATGGATCGCCGCCGAAGTGATGCCGTCTTTATTCAGCAATTCCGCCAAATGATTGGCGCCATGTTTGGTGCGGGTAAAGACCAGCACCTGACGCCAGTCGTGATGGCCTATCATATAGGACAGCAATTCCCGTTTGCGTTTTTTATCCACCAGATGAACACATTGCTCAATCTGGTCGGCGGGGGCGTTGCGACGCGCCACTTCCACCGATGCCGGATTATTCAGCAGGGTATTGGCCAGCACCTTGATATCATCGGAGAACGTCGCCGAGAACATCAGGCTCTGCTTTTTAGCCGGCAACAGTTTCATCACCCGGCGAATATCATGGATAAAGCCCATATCCAGCATGCGATCGGCTTCGTCCAGAACCAGAATTTCCACCGCCGACAAATCGACGGCGCGCTGCTGTGCCAAATCCAGCAGACGTCCCGGGGTTGCCACCAGGACATCCACGCCGCCGCGCAGCTTCATCATTTGCGGATTAATGCTGACGCCGCCAAAAACCACCAGCGAACGAATGGAGAGCTGGGTGCTGTATTCAACCACATTCTCGCCAATCTGCGCCGCCAGTTCACGGGTGGGCGTCAAAATCAGCGCCCGCACCGGACGGCGGTTCTTGGCCAATGGATTTTGGCTAAGCATTTGAAGTATCGGCAGGGTAAACGCGGCGGTTTTGCCGGTGCCGGTCTGTGCACTGGCCATAATATCGCGGCCCTGCAGAATATAGGGGATTGCCTGTTGCTGCACCGGCGTCGGCTGCTCATAGCCCTTGTCGGATAACGCACGCAAAATCTCAGCACTCAGGCCAAGTGATTCGAATGACATAATATTGAAAAACTCCAGATCCGCCCCGACGTCGCCAGCCATTCTGCGCTCAGGGGGATAATCAGATGGGAGGCTAAGCCTTTCCATGGTGAACGGACGAAAACTATTACAAGGATTGTAGCAAAAATAGTAACAAAATGGGATGGGTATCGGATAAATAACTGTAATCCGGTTGTTGTTACATCGTCCGTTAGCCCTTAGGCCAGCGGACCCGGCGAGCATAAAACGCAATAACCCTTAGCCGGCATTGAGAAATTTATTCAGAAACTGCTGCGTGCGTTCATGCTGCGGGTGGGTAAAAAGATCTTTGGCCGCGCCCTGTTCAGTTATCGCCCCGTTATCCATAAAGATGGCCCGGTCAGCCACATCGCGTGCAAAACTCATCTCATGGGTAACGATGATCATGGTGCGTTTTTCCTCCGCCAGCGCGCGGATGGTATTCAACACCTCCCCCACCAGTTCGGGATCCAGCGCCGATGTCGGCTCATCGAACAGGATAACCTCGGGACGCATTGCCAGCGCACGGGCAATGGCCACCCGCTGCTGCTGGCCGCCGGATAGGCGTTTGGGATACGCGTTTTCCTTGCCGCTCAATCCCACTTTGGCCAGCAGGGCACGCGCCCGTTCGATGGCCTCTTCCCGCGGCTCGCCTTTGACAATCACCGGCCCCTCGATGATATTTTCCAATACCGATCGGTGGGGAAACAGGTTGAAGTTTTGGAATACGAACCCGACCTGCTGGCGCAAGGCCCTGATTTGCCGCTTCTGTGCGCTCAGGGGCCGGGCGCCGTCGATAAGAATCGAACCCACCTTGATAGTGCCGCTATCCGGTTCTTCCAGCAAATTGATGCTGCGCAGCATCGTGGTTTTACCCGACCCGCTGGGCCCGACAATCGCCAGCACATCGCCTGTCTCCACTGAAAGATCGATGCCGTTAAGCACCCGGTGTCCGTTGAAGGTTTTTACCAGTTGCCTGACTTCAATAGTGCTCATGACGACTCCCTTTGTGCTTCCCTATGGCGGATAACCTTGGCCGGATGGATTTTTTTCAGCAGATTAACATGGCCGGGGAACCGACGCATCAATCAAAAAAGTCTGGTACATGGGGTAAAAGACATAAGGGGCACGGGATTTACACAGCGGGATGATAAGCAAACAGCGCCGGTGATCCGCCGGTATGCACAAACAGGATCGGGCCGTCGGGGAAACGGTCTTGATTGACGCCGTCTATCAACCCCGCCATGGCCTTGCCGGTATAGACAGGATCGAGCAAAATCCCCTCCAGACGCGCGACCAGCTTGATAGCCGCCAGCCCTTCCTCGTTGGGCATGCCGTAACGGGGAGCGAAATAGTCATCCCACAGGACGATATCAGCCAGCGGCTGATTGACATTCAGCGCCTGGGCCAGTTGCTGCCGCAAAGCCGCCACTTTCGGGCGCTGCTGTTCGGCGGTGCGGGATACCGTAACGCCGATGACCCGGGTTTCCGGCAGCAGGATCTGCAGCCCCAGCGCCAGTCCGGCATGGGTGCCGGCACTGCCCGAGGCGGTCACCACGCTGCCCGGCCGGATAAGCCCGTCGCATTGGTGGGCAATCTCAATGGCGCAGCCGACATAACCCAACGCCCCCAGCGCGTTCGAACCGCCCACCGGCACCACATATGGCCTGAATCCCTGCGCTTCCAGGCGTTCGGCGATGTCCGCCAGCTGTTGATCCGGTTGATCGAGAGCCTCGCAAGACATCACCTCCACGTCGAACAGATCCAGCAGCAGCCGGTTGCCGTTGGTAAGATAATTGTCGGCGCGGGTGCCGATGGGATTTTCCAATAACGCGACGCAGCGCAGGCCCAGTTTTGCCGCCACCGCCGCCGTCTGGCAGACATGGTTGGATTGGATGGCGCCGGCGGTCACCAGGGTATCGGCTCCCTGGCGCAAGGCATCGGCAGCGAGGAATTCCAGTTTGCGCAGCTTGTTGCCGCCCATGGCCAGCGGCGTAACATCGTCCCGTTTGATAAAGATTTCCCGGCCAAGGTAATCGGATAACCGCGCCAGGTATTCCAGCGGTGTCGGTGGGCCAATAAGGTCCAGGCGTGGATAATCCGCCAGCCGCAGTGATAAATCCATTATCCGTCTCCGGCGCCGGGGGGAAAATCAATGTTTCCCGGCCGGCGCGCTTCAAGGGTCAGCGGCGGTTGCCGAAAATGCGCAGCAGCATCAGGAACAGGTTAATAAAGTCCAGATAGAGGGTCAGCGCGCCGACGATGGAGTATTTGCGGTAGCTATCCTTATCATCCGCTGAAAGCTGCGAACCCATATATTTTAGCTTCTGCGTGTCATAGGCGGTCAGGCCGACAAACACCAGCACGCCGATATAGGTCACTACCCACATCAGTTGGGTGCTTTTTAGCCAGATATTCACCACCGATGCCAGCACGATACCGATCAGCGCCATGAACAGCAGGTTGCCGAAGCTGCTTAAGTCGCGTTTGGTGGTGTAACCATAAAGGCTCATGGCGCCGAACATGCCGCCGGCCACCACAAACGTCCCGGCAATGGACGAGGCGGTGTAGATGATAAAAATGCTCGACAGCGTCAGCCCGGTAAGGGCGGAATAGAGCATGAACAACCCGGTGGCCACCGTGCCGCTCAGGCGCCTGACCATGCCGGAAATCACGAACACCACCGCCAGCTGCGCGATAATCAGGCCGAAGAAGGTGATCTGGCTGGAAAAAATCAGATTCATCACCGCCGGTGTACGCGCGGCGTACCAGGAAACGAACGCGGTCAACAACAATCCGCAGGTCATCCAGCCATACACCTGTGCCATAAATGGCTGAATACCGGCATCAGCACGTTCCACAATGGAACCCTGAGAACGGGGGAATCGATCCATGACTGTCACCTTTAACGTATACGGAAAACCAAGGCCGTAATTTGACCTGATTACACTATCCATATTAAGGCATGCATAATCAGGGAATGCTTTATCAAGGCATGCATTTTTACAAGCATGCGTTACTAAGGCATAGCTACGACCCACCTACCTATAGCTTACCACAAAGCTTATCACAAAAACCCCTGGCCCGATAAAGGGTCAATGGTAAAAAAAAGCGGCCGGCGCGGCGGATTAACAAGGCGGTTAAACGGCCCCGCGGGCCATTGAAGCCGTGTTTAATCAGACCGCCAGCGATCCGCCGCCTGGCGATCGCCGGGACGGGCATCCAGCCAGCGACCGCCGTCCGGTGTGGTCTCGCGCTTCCAGAAAGGGGCGCGGGTTTTAAGGTAATCCATGATGAATTCGGCGGCGTCAAACGCCGCGCCGCGATGGACCCCGCTGACACCCACCAGGACAATCGGGTCTCCCGCCCGCAGCTCTCCTACCCGATGAATCACCGTCACCCTCTGCAACGGCCAGCGGCGCCGGGCTTCATCCACAATCTCCGCCAGGGCTTTTTCGGTCATGCCCGGGTAATGCTCAAGGGTCAGGGCCGTCACCGCGTCTCCCTGGTTATGATTGCGCACTTTGCCAGTGAAAGTGACCACCGCGCCGTCTTCATCGCAGTCCGATAGCCAGGCATACTCATCCGCCATACTGAACGGCTGCTCGCTGATACGAATACGGGTATTTACCATTTCAGCCCCCGGTGACCGGCGGAAAGAACGCCACTTCGTCGCCGGGCGCCAGAGGGTGATCCCGGCTCACCAGCGCCTGGTTGACCGCCGCCAGCAGTGTGTCCGGCTCCAGCGCCCGCGACCAGCGATCACCCCGATCGCACAGCGCCAGACGCAACGCTTCCACCGTGCCGTAGACGCTATCCACCGTCAGGCGGTCCACACCCGCCAATTCCCGGACCTGAGCAAAAAAAAGCACGGTTATCATCAGGCGGCCGCCTCGAAATCGCCGGATTTGCCGCCGCTCTTCGCCAACAGACGCACCGGGCCTATGACCATATCTTTTTGCACCGCTTTGCACATATCGTAAATGGTCAGCGCCGCCACCGATGCGGCGGTCAGGGCTTCCATTTCCACGCCGGTCTTGCCGGTGAGACGGCAACGGGTTTCGATGCGTACCCGGTTATGGGCGGTTTGCGCTTCCAGGTGCACCTCGACGTTGCTCAGCGCCAGCGGATGGCACAGAGGAATAAGTTCCCAGGTCCGTTTGGCGGCCTGGATGCCGGCGATGCGCGCGACGGCGAAAACATCGCCTTTATGATGTTTGCCTTCGACGATCATGTCGAGAGTAGACGCCGACATGCTGACATAGGCCTCGGCCCTTGCTTCGCGCCGGGTCTCGTCTTTGGCGGAAACATCCACCATGAACGCTTCGCCGTCGGCGTTGATATGAGTGAGGGATGACATTACGTACTCCTTGCCGGGTCTCAGCCGCCGATAAACGAAAGGTTGCGGGTACTGCCGGGATTGCCCTGATGCAGGAAATGGGTCTGTTTTTTCATCGTTAGCCCACCGGCGATGCGCAGTTTTAACGCTTCCAGGGATTCGTCGCGGTCCAGCAGATCGCGCAGTGGAATGCCCTCTTCGCCGAACAGGCAGAGATGCAGGTTGCCGGTTGCCGAAACCCGCAGACGATTGCAACTGGCGCAAAAATCCTTGGCGTAAGGCATAATCAGACCGATCTCTCCCTGATAGTCGGCATGACGGAACACCAGGGCGGGACCGTCGGTACGCCCGCGTGGCTGTAATTCCCAGCCAAGGGTCAGCAAGCGCCGGTGGATGCCGTCACCGGAAACGTGGCGCCGGCGAAATAGTTCACCGCCGTCGCCGGTTTCCATCAATTCGATAAAACGCAGTTGAATCGGCCGGGATTTAATCCAGGCCAGGAATGCGTCGAGATGGATATCGTTAACGTCGCGCATCAGGACCGTGTTCACCTTGACCTTGGCAAACCCGGCCTCGAACGCCGCGTCGATGCCGGCCATAACCTGCAGGAACTTGTCCTGTCCGGTAATGGCCTTGAATTGACGGGCATCCAGGCTGTCGACGCTGACGTTAAGCGCCGTCAAGCCGGCGGCGCGCCAGGAAGCGATATCCCGCGCCAGCCGATAACCGTTGGTGGTCACCGCCAGAGTGGTAATGGACGCATGGGAGCGAACCGCGGCGATAATGTCGCAGAAGTCACGGCGCAGGGAGGGTTCACCGCCGGTCAGACGGACTTTTTCCGTCCCCAAATCGGCAAATGCTCCGGTAGCGCGCCGGATTTCATCCAGCGACAGGAAGCTTTTGTTGGTGTTTCCGTTAGGCCGGTAGCCGTCGGGCAAACAGTAGGTACAACGAAAGTTACAGACATCCGTGACCGACAGACGCAAATAGTAAAATTTGCGCGCAAACGCATCAATGAGTTGTGGCACCGTTAACACCTTTCCAAATACGGGAGATGCGGACATTTCTATCCTGCACCCTGGTGGCCTGAGGGACCACGGCCAATACACCCTATCGCTCATCCGGGAGCCACTTAGGCATAAAGGCTAGGAGTTCGGGTTCACACGCCGGAGCAGCACTCCGACGGCAAAACCGGGTTCAGCCTTCATTCTAGTCCTAATCATTTACCTTAGCCATGGCCGGGGTCGGGAAATTTCGCTATATAAACATATATATAGCGAAACATTGATGCATTTATAGTCCGATTTTTCAAAAGATTGCGAGTCAATACGCGTAAATCGCTTTGCAGCCTCGCTTTTAGCACCGAATCCGCTATTTTAAGCATAACGGGGTTATTGATACCTATTTTGAGGAGTGTTATGGGCAATCCCACCCTGGCGAAACTGAAGCATGTCGTGGCTTTGGGCGGCGGCCATGGTTTAGGGCGGGCCATGTCGGCGCTTTCTTCCCTGGGTTCCGGATTGACCGGTATTGTTACCACCACCGACAATGGCGGTTCCACCGGACGCATCAGGCTGACCCAAGGCGGCATTGCCTGGGGTGACACGCGTACCTGCCTTAACCAGCTTGTTCCAGAACGCAGTATCGCGGCGGCGATGTTTGAATACCGTTTCAGCGGTCGGGGAGAACTGGCCGGCCACAATCTCGGCAATCTGATGCTCACCGCCCTGGACGATTTAAGCGTCCGCCCGTTGGAAGCCATTAATTTGATACGCAGTTTACTGAAGGTTGAGGCGCAGTTAATCCCCATGTCGGAACAACCGGTGGATTTACAGGCGGAGGCCGCCGGCGGCGAAATCATTTACGGCGAAGTGGCGGTGGATAATCTGCGGGAGCTGCCCATCGGCCTGGGGCTTTGCCCCACGGTGACCGCCACCCCTGAAGCCCTGGAGGCGATATCGGCGGCGGATCTTATCCTCTTGGGACCCGGCAGCTTTTTAACCAGCCTGATGCCTCTGCTGCTGCTGCCGGATCTCACCCAGGCCCTGCGCCAAAGCCGGGCCCCGCTGATCTATATCGATAACCTGGGCCGTGAGCTGAGCGTCGCCGCCGCCAATCTGCGCCTGCGGCAAAAACTGGACCTGATGGAGCGGGCCATCGGCGGACAACAAAGAATCGATGGGCTGATACTCGGGCCGGACAGCGATGCGGCCGACGCACGGCAACGCCTGGCGATCCAACAGCCTTTGGCGGCCTTGGATATCCCTCACCATCACGACCGCGTGCTGCTGCGGGACGCGCTGGAAAAGCTGGTGTCATTAGTGGGCTGAGGCAATTTGCCATCAGTCCACGAAACTCTTGCTTACGCGCGTTCGATTCTTTCCCGCCTTCAATAAATGACGGCAATATACGCCGGGTGCGCCATCGGCCCCCTGTCACGAAATAGCGATAAAGTGTTCTCGCATCGCGTGTATTTCGTCCCGCACCGCCGCCGCCTGCTCGAATTCAAGATTCTGCGCATGGGCCTGCATTTTTGCTTCAAGCTCGCGAATTTTTTGATCCACGGCTTTCGGCGTCATAGCGCCATAAAGAGTGTTGTAATGCGCTGCGTCTTCCATCGCCTTACGTTTTTTCTGTTTGGCATGGGCCGGGGATTGCCCCAAATCCATAATATCCGCCACTGACTTATTGAGGGCCTGCGGGATTATGCCGTGTTCCAGATTGTAGGCGTGCTGTTTGACCCGCCGGCGTTCAGTCTCGTCAATAGCACGGGCCATGGAGGGGGTAATCTTGTCGCCATACAGAATGGCTTTGCCGTTCAGGTTACGGGCGGCGCGGCCGATGGTTTGGATCAAGGAACGTTCCGAACGCAGGAAACCCTCTTTATCGGCGTCCAAAATGGCCACCAGCGAGACCTCAGGCATATCCAACCCTTCCCGCAACAGGTTAATCCCCACCAGTACATCAAACTCCCCTAGCCGCAGATCGCGGATGATCTCCACCCGCTCCACGGTTTCAATGTCCGAATGCAGGTACCTCACCCGCTCGCCATGCTCTTCCAGATACTCGGTCAGGTCTTCGGCCATGCGCTTGGTCAGGGTGGTCACCAGCACACGCTCGTTAATCAATACCCGCTTACGGATTTCAGATAACAGGTCATCCACCTGGGTGGTCACCGGCCGCACTTCAATTTGCGGATCCAGCAAACCGGTGGGACGCACCAGTTGATCGATAACCTCGCCGCCGGTCATTTCCAGTTCATATTTACCCGGTGTCGCGGAGACGTAAATGGTTTGGGGCGCCAGAGCGGCGAACTCCTCAAACCTCAGCGGCCGGTTATCCAACGCGGAAGGCAAACGGAAACCGTATTCCACCAGGGTTTCCTTGCGCGCACGGTCCCCTTTGTACATGCCGCCGATTTGCGGAATAGTGACGTGGGATTCATCCACCACCAGCAGGCCGTCGGCGGGCAGGTAATCGAACAGGGTCGGCGGCGGTTCGCCCGGCCCGCGGCCGGACAGAAAACGGGAATAGTTTTCGATGCCGGAACAATAACCCAGCTCATTCATCATCTCCAGATCAAACTGGGTCCGCTGCGACAGGCGCTGTTCTTCCAGCAGCTTGTTGTTCTCCAACAGGTTCTTACGGCGATCCGCCAGTTCGACCTTGATGTCTTCCATGGCCTGCAACAGCCGCTCCCTCGGAGTAACGTAGTGGGTTTTCGGATAAATGGTATAACGCGGCACCGTCTGCGCCACCTGGCCGGTCAGCGGGTCGAACAGTGACAGACGTTCCACTTCTTCATCGAACAATTCCACCCGCAGGGCAATTTCGTCGGATTCAGCCGGAAAGATATCGATAACTTCCCCCCGCACCCGGAAGGTCCCGCGCTGAAAAGCCTGATCGTTGCGGCTATACTGGAGCTCCGACAGGCGGCGCAGTATCGAGCGCTGATCGATAATCATTCCCCGCGTCAGATGCAGCATCATTTTCAAATAGGCGTCCGGATCCCCCAGGCCGTAAATGGCCGACACCGAGGCCACGACGATCACATCGCGCCGTTCCAGCAGCGCTTTGGTGGCGGACAACCGCATCTGTTCGATATGTTCGTTTACCGAAGCGTCTTTCTCGATAAAGGTATCCGAGCTGGGAACATAGGCTTCCGGCTGATAATAATCGTAATAAGAGACGAAATATTCCACCGCGTTATCGGGGAAAAAAGCCTTCATTTCGCCATAGAGCTGGGCCGCCAGGGTCTTGTTGGGCGCCAGGACCATGGTGGGCCGGTTAAGATCGGCAATCACGTTCGCCACGGTAAACGTCTTGCCCGAACCGGTCACCCCCAATAATGTCTGGTGGGCCAAACCGTCCAGCAGGCCCTCTTCCAGACGACGGATAGCCTCCGGTTGATCGCCGGAGGGCTTAAAGCTCGAGTGCAATTTGAACTCTTTACTCATTTACTGGGCTACCTGCTGGAGAAAAGAAAGACGGGCTGATGTTTCATAGCTGTTGTTTCATTACTGATGTCAACTGTAGTACGTGTCAACCTTGGTATGTCAACTGTAGATGTAGAGTATGGGGACAGAGCGGTTAATTTGCCAGCGCATCGGCACTGGATACAAAACCAGTATTATAATACTCTATCTCGGCTCGGGCGCAAGGATCATCACCGATCCCTATTTGGAATAAGTGCCGCTTCCATTCATCCGTTTTGAAAGATTTTCTTACAAAGCGTTATGTAATTCATCAGGCTGTCAAGACTGACGTAAAATGACATAGCGTTGACAACGTTTGGACAAATTTGCTTGATTTTAATTAACCAGTTGTATTTATAGCAATTAAAAAAAGCGTGGAGAATACAGGCAAAATGCGA
The DNA here is from genome assembly GCF_018449575.1 of Sodalis sp. dw_96. Lineage (GTDB taxonomy): Bacteria > Pseudomonadota > Gammaproteobacteria > Enterobacterales > Enterobacteriaceae > Acerihabitans. Next base: position 202,294 of record NZ_JAAVUT010000009.1, read on the forward strand.
CGAGCCCGCGCCTGCTCTCGCCTAGCCAAGCTTTTCTAAACCTAATGCACACGGTTATCCACAGGAATGGTGGATAAGTCGCACCGCACCGCTGGCTACGTGCATTCCTTAATGCCGGCAATAATGACGCACAGATGACAAAACTCTCTTTTTTTAGCTATTTTTTGTCGTCAGCACGAGCCCTGTTATGCTTAAACCAACTATCCCTTTTTACCCTAACTCACTCCGCCACGAACCGCTATTGCACAAAAAGCGCACTGCAATAGTGCCCTAAAAACCGTCTGCACCAATGAATCCGCCGTCGGCACCGAAAAAGTGCAAAAATCCGCACTTTGTTTGGCAAACCCCGCCTGTGGGTATTTATTTATGCTAATGCCCGCAGGGGACGTCAGTTCATCCTGTTCTCTTTCCCCCTTGAGACCCAGATTGGCCTGATAGTTGCTTAACCCATAGGTGGCGCAATGAGGGCGATGACAATGAGTTTCGCGCCACGCCATCCAAAAACACAGTGAAGAGGGTAAAAGGGGGAAGGAATCTTATGTTACGTTTACACGCGGTAAATCAGTTTTATGGGCCGAAGCATATTTTGCGGGATATCAGTCTGGAATTACCCCGCGGCCAATGCACTTATCTGCTGGGCCGCAACGGCGTTGGTAAAACCACTCTGGTTAACTGTATCATGGGCCATTTGCCGGTCAGCAGCGGTACCCTAAGCTGGCAACTTTACGGCGAACCGGAGCTGGATTTACTGCTGTATCCGGTAGAGGAGCGGGCGGCGCTGGGCATCGGTTATGTGCCGCAGGGACGCCAGGTGTTTTCGCAGCTGAGCGTGGATGAAAATTTGCGTGTGGCGTTGATGGCCGGACGTAACAAGACCAACCGCATACCGTTGATGGTCTACGAACTGTTTCCGTTACTCTACGATATGCGGCATCAACGGGCCGGGGATTTAACCGGCAGCGGCCAGCAGCAATTGGCCATTGCCCGCGCCCTGGTGCTTGAACCCGAGCTGCTGATTCTGGATGAACCCACCGGCGGATTCCAGCCCGCGGTAGTGGAGGAAATAGGCCGTAATATTCGCCGATTGCAGCAGGATTTCGGGCTGACCTTGCTGGTAGTGGAACAGCAGTTGCCGTTTACGCCCCATGCCGACGATCTTTTTTGTCTATTGGAAGGCGGTTGCAACGTCGCGCAGGGCAGGCTGGAACAACTGGATGAAAGTCTGATCCAGACCTATCTGGCCGTATAGCAGACCGCCATGAAAAAAACATTTCTGTATATGACGTTATATTACGATATTTTCCGACCTTGCTTCGCTTCTCAGCACCAGACCTTCCAGGGCGTTTATCGCGGTTTTGACGCCCTTGCTTAAGTCATTGCCCCTTCAGTAAAGCCAAATCGATATAGTGTTCCAGGCAAGCCGTCGCCGGCGCGTTCAGCCAGGGAATCTCTCCCAGCAATGGCGCCCCTAGACGTTGTTCAAGCGTCGCCAGATAGTCCGCGCGCCGATGTGGTTCGGGGGAAAGATCGTTGGCCACCCAACCCGCCAGGCGTAATCCTCCCTGCCGGATAGCCAATGCCGTCAGCAACGCATGATTGATGCAGCCCAGTTTCAAACCCACCACCAGGATCACCGGCAGCCGCTCGGCGGCCACCCACTGGGCAAAGGACAGGTCATCACTCAAGGGGGTAAACCAGCCGCCGGCCCCTTCGACGAACACCCATTCGGCGCGGGCTTGCACCGCTGCCAACCCCGAAGAGAGCAAGGCCGCGTCAATGGGCCGGCCCTCATCGCGGCTGGCGATATGCGGCGAGGTGGCCTCACGGAATGCCTGGGGGTTGATAAGCTCATAAGGCAACAGGACATTGCCGTGGGCGGATAACGCCAGGGCATCGCTATTGCGCAATCCCTCAGGGGTCTGGATACAGCCGGAGGCCACCGGTTTATACCCCACAGTGCGGCGGCCGTCACGATTGGCCGCCTCAAGCAGGGCGCAGGTCGCCAGGGTCTTGCCGATATCGGTATCGGTGCCGGTGATAAAATAGGTTTTAGTCACGATAAATCAGGCCATGAATCAATTGATAGGTGAGCGGTAAACCCGCGGAGTGACGCTCCCACACCGCTTCGAGGCGTCGGATGCGCTGGCTGCCGGCAAGTCCCAGCGGCCGGCCGTCACGTAAATAGCCCGCCCCTACCCCTTTGATATCCCGCAGCAGCGGCACCAGGCCGGGATAATAGAGTCGGTGAGGTACGGTGTGCAGTTGGTGCCGGTAAGGTTGCATCGCCTGGGCAATGGCGGCGGCCGACATAAAGCGGTTAGCATGAACGGCGCTGTCCACCTGTCGCCAGGCGCGCGTCAATTCACCCAACGATCCCTCCGCCAGAGTAGAGAAGGCAATCATGCCGCCGGGACGGGTAACACGGTAAAACTCCGCCAGCGCCCGGGGTAACGCATCGCACCACTGGACGGCCAGATTGGAAAAGCAAATATCCAGGCTGCAATCCGCCAGGGGCAAACCCTCGATATCCCCCGCCAGATAAACCGAAGCCGACTCCCGCCGGCGCGCCTCCGCCAGCATGGCGGGCGAAAGGTCCAGCGCAATGACCCGATTGCCGCACCGCTGCCAATACCGGCTGAACCACCCGGTGCCGCATCCGGCGTCCAGCAGCACCTTCCCCTGCAGAGGCCCCGCTGACGCCGCCAACAACGCCGCCAGTTGATCGCCGCTGGCGCGCTGAAAGGCGGCATGGCGATCATAACCGGCCGCCGCGCGTCCGAAGGTGCGGGCAATGCCCTGTTTATGCAGGTCGGCGTACCGCATCCAGGGCCTCCAATAACTTATCTATGTCGGCGCTTTGATGGGCGGCGGTGAGGGTGATACGCAGGCGGGCGCTGCCGGCGGGCACGGTTGGGGGACGTATGGCGGTCAGCCAGCAGCCCCGTTCCCGCAGGCTCTCGGTCAGCTCCAGCGCCCGGAGATTATCCCCCACCAGCAGTGGCTGGATTGCGCTGGCGGAAGGCGCGAGCCGGTAACCCAAATCGGCGGCCCCGGTACGGAAGCGGGCGATATTACGCCCCAGTTGCGCCCGCAGCTCGTCGCCCCCGATAATGGCGTCCAGGGAGGCATTAATGGCGCATGCCTGCGCCGGCGGCATGGCGGTGCTGTAGATTAAATGACGGGCATATTGCAGGAGATATTCCGCCACCGGCTCGGCGCAGAGCACCGCCGCCCCCGCCACTCCCGCCGCTTTGCCGAAGGTCACCACCAGCAGGTCGGGATGGCAGCCCTGCCGCCAGGCGCTGCCCCTACCCTGCTCACCCACCACGCCGAAACCATGCGCGTCATCCACCAGCAGCCATCCGCCGGCATCGGTGATCCCGCGCTGCAAATCCACCAGCGGCGCGCTGTCGCCGTCCATGCTGAATATCCCTTCCGTAATCGCCAGCCGGTTACCGGAACACTCTGTTTGCGCCAACCGCCGCAGCGAATCGGGATCGTTATGGTGAAAACGGCGTAACTGGCCGGGGGATAACAGGGCCGCCTCCAGCAGCGAGGCATGGCTGAGCCTGTCCGCCAATACCATATCCCCTTTCTCCACCAGGGCGGCCACAAGGCCCTGATTGGCGGCATAACCGGCGTTGAACAACAGGGCCCGCTCATAACCCAGCCAGCCCGCCAGCCTTTGCTCCAGGGCCTGGTGCACTTCGCTGTAACCGGCCACATGCCCCGAGCCGCCGCTGCCGACGCCATGAGCCGACGCCCCCCGCCCCCAGGCGGCGATAATGTTCGGATCCCGGGCCAACCCCAGATAATCGTTGCTGGAAAAATTCAGGTACTGCCGCCCCCGGTATCGGAGGCAACGGCCGTTGCCGCCGATAATGGCCCGGCGCCGGCGATAGGCGTCCGCCTGCTGCCGGCTTTGCAGGCCCTGAGTAATGCGTTCGCACCAGGTCATCCGCGCGCCGCGTTATAAAATTGCTCGGTGTCGGCGGTCAGCAGCGCGTCGGCCAATTGCCGCCGACGCTCTTCATCGCCGGCATCGGTATGATGGGGCTGCGGATTAAGTCCCAGCTTATGGAACAACGCCAGGTCCCGGTCTTCTTCCGGATTAGGCGTGGTCAGCAGCTTGCAGCCGTAGAAAATCGAATTGGCGCCGGCCAGGAAACACATGGCCTGAGTCTGTTCATTCATCTGCTCGCGACCGGCGGACAGCCGCACGTGGGAGCGGGGCATCATGATGCGCGCCACCGCGATGGTACGGATGAAATCGAACGGGTCGACATCCGCGTTTTCCGATAACGGCGTGCCTTTCACTTTCACCAGCATATTAATCGGCACGCTTTCCGGCGGTTCCGGCAAATTGGCCAACTGCACCAATAACCCGGCGCGGTCTGCAACGGTTTCACCCAGGCCGACTATCCCCCCCGAGCAGACTTTGATACCGGCTTCACGCACTTTATCCAGCGTAGCCAAACGATCCTGATAGCTGCGGGTGGTCACGATGGAGCCGTAAAATTCCGGCGAGGTATCCAAATTATGATTATAAAAATCCAGACCGGCCGCCGCCAGCCGTTGCGCCTGCGTGGTGCTTAACATGCCCAGGGTCATGCAGGTTTCCATGCCCATTTCCTTCACCCCCTGCACCATCTGCTCCAGATAGGGCATATCCCGGTCGCGGGGATTTTTCCAGGCGGCCCCCATGCAAAACCGGGTAGATCCGGCGGCCTTGGCCTTGGCGGCGGACACCAACACCTGCTCCACCTGCATAAGCTGCTCGGCGGCCAGGCCGGTATTGTAACGGGCGCTCTGCGGGCAGTATTTGCAATCTTCCGGACAGGCGCCGGTTTTGATGGATAGCAGGGTGCTGACCTGGATGTGGTTGGGATTGAAGTGCTGCCGGTGGATTTGCTGGGCTTCAAACATCAGATCCATAAAAGGTTTGGCAAACAGCGCTTGAGCCTGACTCACCGTCCAGCGGGGATTGTGTTCCATGTGAAAAGGTCCTCGATAACGGACTTAAAATAGTTTCGCCAGTGTAATTCCAGTCGTTATACTGTCAACTGAATTTTTCCTGAATGGTTTACAACGACCCTATGACACCGGCAGATCTCGCTTTCGACCAACGCCACATCTGGCACCCCTATACCTCCATGACCCAACCGCTGCCATGTTATCCGGTGACGGACGCCGAGGGCTGTGAATTGCAGCTTGCCGACGGACGGCGCCTGGTGGACGGCATGTCCTCCTGGTGGGCGGCCATTCACGGCTATAATCACCCCGCCATCAACCGGGCGGTCACCGATCAGTTGCAGCATATGGCCCATGTGATGTTCGGCGGTATTACCCATCCGCAGGCCGTTGCATTATGCCGGCGGCTGGTAGCGATGACGCCGCCGTCCCTGGAATGCGTCTTTCTGGCGGATTCCGGCTCGGTGGCGGTGGAAGTGGCGATAAAAATGGCCATGCAGTACTGGCAGGCTCGCGGAGAGGCCCGTAAACGCCTGCTGACGCTGCGCCACGGCTATCACGGGGATACGCTCGGCGCCATGTCGGTATGCGATCCACAGAACTCCATGCACCGCTTATATCAGGGTTATCTGCCGGAGCATGACTTTGTCACGGCGCCCCAGTGCCGGTTTGACGAACCCTGGCGGGAAAACGACATCGACGAGCTGGCCGCTGCCCTGGCGGCGGGTAGCACTACCCTGGCGGCGGTGATACTCGAACCCATAGTACAGGGGGCGGGAGGCATGCGCTTCTACCATCCGGTCTATCTGCGGCGGGTACGGGAATTGTGCGACCGCTACGGCATCCTGCTCATCGCCGATGAAATCGCCACCGGTTTTGGCCGAACCGGCAAGCTGTTCGCCTGCCAGCATGCGGACATCGCCCCGGATATCCTGTGCCTGGGCAAAGCCCTCACCGGCGGCTATCTGACCCTGTCCGCCACCCTCACCACCCGGACGGTGGCGGATACCATCAGCAATGGCGAAGCCGGGTGTTTTATGCACGGTCCGACGTTTATGGGCAACCCCCTGGCCTGCGCCGCCGCCAACGCCAGTCTGGCCTTGTTGGAACAGGGACATTGGCAAGGGCAGGTGCGGGCTATCGAGGCGCAATTGCGGGAAGCGCTGCTGCCGCTGCGCGCCCATGCCCGGGTCGCCGATACGCGGGTCTTGGGAGCTATCGGCGTGGTGGAAACCCACATGCCGGTTAACCTGCCGGCATTGCAGCGCTTTTTTGTCAATGAAGGCGTCTGGATTCGCCCGTTTGGACGATTAATTTACCTCATGCCGCCGTATATTGTCTCCACACGGCAGTTGGCGCTGCTGACGGGCGCGCTGGCCGCGTCCCTGGATGATCCCGCGCATTTCGCCCCCTGAACCGCCCGGGCCGTTGACCTTGGGTTATCCACCATACCATCAACCATTGGATTAAGGAGTTCGGGTAAATGAATCAAAATAAAAACGTTAATCGCCGAATTGTTTTAGCCTCCCGTCCCGAGGGCAAACCCGTCCCGGATAATTTCCATTTGGAGACCGGCGACATTCCGCGGCCGGAAGACGGGCAGCTGTTGCTGCGCACCGTCTATCTTTCCCTTGATCCCTATATGCGCGGCAGAATGAACGACACCCCTTCCTATGCTCCGCCTGTGGAACTGAACGCGGTCATGGGCGGCGGCACGGTGTCCCGGGTGGAAGCCAGCCGTCATCCCGACTTCCGTCCCGGGGATTGGGTGCTCAATTACGGCGGTTGGCAGGATTACGCCCTGGGCAATGCCGAAGAGGTCAGCAAGTTGCCCGAGGATGCCCTGCAACACCCCTCCTGGGCATTGGGGATCCTTGGTATGCCCGGTTTCACCGCCTACATGGGTTTAATGGATATCGGCCGGCCCAAGACCGGCGAGACGCTGGTGGTGGCTGCCGCCAGCGGCGCGGTGGGCGCGGTGGTGGGCCAGGTGGCCAAACTCAAGGGCTGCCGGGTGGTGGGCGTTGCCGGCGGGCAGGAAAAATGCCGGTATGTCACGCAGACTTTGGGGTTTGACGCTTGTATCGATCATCGGGCGCCCGATTTTGCCCATCAGTTGGCGAAAGCCTGCCCGCAAGGTATCGACATTTATTTTGAAAACGTCGGCGGCACGGTATTTGATGCGGTGCTGCCCCTGCTGAATACCTCGGCACGTATCCCACTCTGCGGCCTGATTGCCAACTACAATATAAAGGATCTCTCCGAAGGACTTGATCGGCTGCCGCTGCTCACCGGCATCTTGTTGCGTAAACGTATCCGTATGCAGGGTTTTATCATTACCCAGGATTACGGCCACCGCCGCAAGGAATTCCTCGATACCATGGGCCCCTGGGTAGCCGCAGGCAAGGTTAAAACGCGCGAAGATCTGGTGGAGGAATTGGACAATGCGCCGCAGGCGTTTATCGGTCTGCTGGAGGGGAAAAATTTCGGCAAGCTGGTGATACGCGTCGGAGGAGATACTCTCTGAGCCGGCCTGCGTGCTCACAAACCGGAGATAAACAATGAAAGTTGCAATGGTTTTAACCTCCCATGACTCCCTGGGCAACAGCGGCAAGCCCACCGGCTTTTGGCTGGAAGAATTTGTTGCCCCTTATTATATTTTTTTCGATGCCGGTATGGAGATTACCCTGGCGTCTCCCCGTGGCGGCCAACCTCCCCTTGATCCCGCCAGCAGCCAGCCCGATGCCCAGACCCAGGATACCGAGCGCTTTCGCACCGACCGCGCCGCGCAACAGGCGCTGGCCCATACCCTCCCTTTGGATCGGCTGCGGGCTGAAGATTTTGATGCGATCTTCTACCCCGGCGGGCACGGCCCCTTATGGGACCTGGCGGAAGATTCACATTCCGTTGCGCTGATTGAAAGGATGTATGCCGACAACAAACCGGTGGGAGCGGTATGCCACGCCCCCGGCGTGCTGCGCCATGTGAAAAAATCCGACGGGACTCCCCTGGTGGACGGTAAGCGGGTGACCGGATTCAGCAACAGCGAAGAGCAGGCGGTCAAGCTCGACGGTATTGTGCCGTTTTCCGTGGAGGATGAGTTAAAACGTCTGGGCGGGGTTTACGAAAGAACCGATGACTGGCAGTCTTTATCCATTATCGACGGGCATTTGGTGACCGGACAGAATCCCGCGTCTTCCGTCGCGGCGGCGCAAAATGTATTGAAACTACTGAAATGCTGAAGGTTCGCGCCACCCTTAAACGATAACTTACCGATGAGGCAGAAATGGCTTTTAAATTATTCAGTAACGATCTGAAAGACGGCGAGAAAATGCCTGAACGCCATGTGTTTAACGGCATGGGCTATAAAGGGGACAATATTTCGCCGCATCTGACCTGGGACGATGCCCCCGTGGGCACCAAGAGTTTTGTGCTGTCGGTTTACGACCCCGATGCCCCCACCGGTTCAGGCTGGTGGCACTGGATTGTGGCGAATATTCCCGCTGATGTTCGTTCGCTGCCGCAAGGGGCCGGTTCCGGTCAGGATCGGCTGCCGGAGCAGGCGGTACAAGCCCGTACCGACTTCGGCAAAGCCGGTTACGGCGGCGCGGCGCCGCCGGCGGGGGAAACGCACCGGTATATCTTTACCGTGCACGCCCTGGATGTGGAGTCCATTGATGTGGATGAAAACGCCAGCGGCGCGATGGTGGGCTTTAATGTTCATTTCCATACGCTGGGCAGCGTGTCGTTGACCGTGACGTATATCTGAAATATCCGCCGACCGGGCACGGTCTCCCTTGACATGGTCGTTGCACGATCGGTGATGGCGGGCCTACCGAGCCATGGGGCGCTCGGGCAGGCGGAAAAACCACGCCTGCTTCGACCCCATCGGCACGGTCTCCCTTTAACACGGTCGTTGCACGATCGGCGATCACGGGCCTACCGAGCCATGGGGCGCTCGGGCAGGCGGAAAAACCACGCCTGCTTCGACCCCATCGGCACGGTCTCCCTTTAACACGGTCGTTGCACGATCGGTGATGGCGGGCCTACCGAGCCATGGGGCGCTCGGGCAGGCGGAAAAACCATGCCTGCTTCGACCCCATCGGCACAGTCTCCATTTAACACGGTCGTTGCACGATCGGTGATGGCGGGCCTACAGAGCCATGGGGCGCTCGGGCAGGCGGAAAAACCATGCCTGCTTCGACCCCTTCAGCACGGTCTCCATTTAACACGGTCGTTGCACGATCGGCGATCGCGGGCCTACCGAGCCATGGGGCGCTCGGGCAGGCGGAAAAACCACGCCTGCTTCGACCCCATCGGCACGGTCTCCCTTTAACACGGTCGTTGCACGATCGGTGATAGCGGGCCTACCGGGCCATGGGGCGCTCGGGCAGGCGGAAAAACCACGCCTGCTTCGACCCCATCGGCGCGGTCTCCCTTTAACACGGTCGTTGCACGATCGGCGATCGTAGGCCTAACGCCCATGGGGCGCCCTGCCATTTTAGCGACTGAGTATGCTTACCCACATCGGGCCTTTGCCCACCGGATAACGCGCCAGCGGTTGTAATAAGCCGGTTTCATCGTTGATGCGGTACACCTCGATATGGTCGGTCTTTTGACCCGCCGCCACCAGGAAATGACCCTTGGCGTCGATATTAAAACCGCGCGGCTGCGTTTGGGTGGGTTGATATCCCGTTACGCTCAGGGTGCTGCCGTCTTCCGACACGGAAAAACAGGTAATGAGACTGGCGGTGCGATCGCAGCTGTACAGATAGCGTCCATCCGGCGTGATATGAATATCCGCCGCCCAGCGCGTATCGGCAAACCCGGACGGCAGGGTATCCAGGGTCTGGACGATGCGCGGCAAGGTGCCGGCCTCTTCCAATGCAAATACATTCACCGAGCTGTTAAGCTCGTTAAGGCAATAGGCATAGGGCCGATGGGGATGAAAGTCCATATGGCGCGGACCGGCGTCGGTGACGGAATCAACCGCTTCCGGACGGTGTGGCTGCAATTGGCCGTCGGCGCCAAGATCAAACAGACGGATTCGGTCCTCTTTCAAACAGGGGACCCAGACAATCTGATTGGTGGGATCGATATTGACGGAATGGCAATTGGTCATTCCTTCCAATACTTGAATCGGCGCCCCGACAATACCCCCCTCATCGATAGGACTGACGCTGGCGCAGCTCATGCTGTAAGAGGCGCAGAATAAAAACCGGCCCTGAAGGTCAGTGGAGATATGGGTAGGACTGCCGGGAAGCGGCGCCATGCCGGCTTCCGTCAGCAAGCCCTGCTCATCGATGGCATAACTCACCACACCGAAGGTTGGACGCACGCCGATATAAAGATGGGTTTTATCCGGACTGATAGCCATCGGCTGTCCCTGTCCCGGGGTATCCACGACCTGTAATAGGGTCAGCAGACCCTCTTTATCCATTTGCCAAACATGAATCTGCTGACTATCCGGACTGGCAATATAGACGATCTGCTTCATGAGCACTCCTTATTAGCACCTGCATCTGCGGCAATCGTAATGAGAGGGAAAATGCGAACCTGCAATAAGCATGTCACTGTTGTTGTTTGTTATCCACTGACTTTTTCGCGGTTTTCGCCAACTCGCTTCCGGTGTACCATTAACAAAGAATATTATTAATATGAAAATGAGAGAAACATGAACTATAGCGTAATCGCACTTGATTTGGATGGTACCCTACTGGATAAACAGAAGAAAATTCTGCCGGAATCTCTTAAAGCTCTCATGGACGCCCAGGCCGCCGGTGTCCAGGTGGTGGTGGCCACCGGTCGCCATCATGTGGCTATTCATCCCTTCTATCAGGCATTAAAAATCACCACCCCCGCCATTTGCTGTAACGGCACTTACCTTTATGATTACCAGGCCAAAAAGGTGATAACCTCCAATCCGCTGCGAAAATCACAGGCCAAGCGGGTGATTGGACTGCTGAAACAATACGATATCCACGGTCTCATCTATGTGGACGACGCCATGGTCTACGAGCAGCCCAGCGAACATGTCATTCGTTCCCTGGCCTGGGGGAACACCCTGCCGTTGGCCCAGCGGCCAAATCTCATTCAGGTAAACAGCCTGGTCGAAACGGCCGAACAGGCGGACGCCATCTGGAAATTCGCCACCTCTCATCCCGACACTCAGGTCCTGCAAGCCTTTGCCGAAACGGTGCAACTGGAACTGGGTTTGGCGTGCGAATGGTCCTGGCATGATCAGGTGGATGTGGCCCAAACCGGCAACAGCAAAGGGAAATTGCTGCAACAGTGGGTGGAGTCCCAAGGCATAGGAATGGAACGGGTTATCGCGTTCGGCGACAATTTTAACGATTTAAGTATGCTTGAGGGAGCGGGCCTGGGTGTGGCGATGGGTAACAGCGTTGACGAAATCAAGGCCCGTGCCGACCTGGTTATCGGCGATAACGAATCGCCGGCCATCGCCGAGACCATTTATCAGCGGGTGCTGGGGCTGTCGTTAAAGGAATAGGGTTCAGGGCATATAGTTCAGGGAGTGATGGATACGCTTTTGATTTGCGCGTAAACCGGCATGCCGGCGTGCAAACCCAGCTCATCCCTGGCCCAGGGGCTGATGCGCGCCCAGAGGGTGCGGCCTTCGATATCCAGCATGACTTCAACCTGATCCCCCACCGTCAGGCACTCATTTACCGTAGCGGGCAGGATATTACGGATACTGCTGTCGCGGGGCGGCGTCAATACCAGCGAGATATCGGCGGCGGCAATGCGAATACGCAACGGCGTCCCCACCGGCTGCGACACCCGGCCAACCCACAGCCGCTGTGTGCCGAGGGACAATGCGGTCATGGCATACTCTGGATGGGACTCGGCAACCACCACCTGCAGCACGCTGCTTTGTTCTTCCCGCGGCAGCCACGGACGCAAAGCCCGGCTGGCCCATACCTCTTCCAGCGCGCCAAAGGCTTTCAGTTTCCCGTTATCCAGAATCAATACCCGTTCGGCCAGTTGCAAGATCTCTTCCAGACTGTGGGTGACATATAATACCGGAATTTCGACCTCTTTCGCCAGCCGCTCAAGGTAAGGCATGAGCTCGCGTTTACGCAGCAAATCCAGCGAAGCCAGGGGCTCGTCCATCAGCAGGATTTCCGGCGCGCTGAGCAGAGCACGCCCGATGGCCACCCGTTGCTTCTCACCCCCCGACAGGGTGGCGGGATAACGCTTCAGTAAGTGACCGATATCCAGCAGCGCGATAATGCCGTCAAATTGAGGGCGCATGGACGGCGCCATGCCGTAAAACAAATTGCCCCGCACCCGGTAATGGGGAAACAGACGTCCGTCCTGAAAGACATACCCCACCCGGCGTTTCTCCGGCGGCAAAAAAATACGCCGATCCGTATCGAACAAGGTACGGTCATTGAGAATGATCCGCCCTTGCTGCGGACGGGTCAGACCGACGATGACATTAATCAGCGACGTCTTGCCGGCGCCTGAAACGCCGAAAATGGCGGTTATGCCCTTGGCGGGCACATCGGCGGTCACTTCCAGGCTAAAATCCCCGAGCCGTTGACGGATATCAATCTGCAGCATTAGCCCCCCAGCCGCTTTCGGCCCCAGCCGGCCAGGGCGTCGGCAATCAACAGTGATGCCAGGGATAATAATATGGCCAGTACGCATAAGCGGGCCGCCGCCCCCTCCGCACCCGGGGTCTCAATCAGCGTGTACATCGCCAACGGAATGGTACGGGTCTCGCCGGGAATATTGGAAACAAAGGTGATGGTGGCGCCGAATTCCCCGAGGGAACGGGCAAAAGCCAATACCGTGCCCACCACGATACCGGGAAAGCACAGCGGCAGGGTAATGGTGAAAAATACCCGCCAGGGGCCGGCCCCCAGGGTTCGGGCCGCCTGCTCCAGCCGCAAATCAATGGCGTCCAGCGACATGCGGATGGCGCGCACCATCAGCGGAAACGCCACCACCGCCGAAGCCAGCGCCGCGCCCTGCCAACTGAAGCTGAAACTGAAGCCGGTAAGCTGATATAACCAGGATCCGATGACACCCCGCCGCCCCATGGCAATCAGCAGCAGATAACCTATCACCACCGGCGGCAACACCAGCGGTAAATGGATTATCCCGTCCACCAGGGATTTGCCGGGAAATCGGCAGCGCACCAAAACCCAGGCCACCAGAATACCGAGCGGCAGGCTGCACACCACGGCCCAAAGAGAAACCTTGAGGCTTAAGGCAACCGCCTGCCACTCATACTCGGTGAGGTGCATTATTTAGGTGTAAAACCGTATTGCTTGAATACCGTGGCGGCGGCGGGAGTTTTCAAATACGCATAAAAGGCTTTTGCCGCGGGGGTATCGTTGTCTTTAATCAGCGCCATTGGATATTCCACCGGTTTATGGCTCTCTTCAGGGAAAATTCCCACGACCTTCACCGCCTTGCTGGAAAGCACGTCTGAACCGTAAACAATACCCAACGGCGCTTCCTGGCGTTCCACCAGCGCCAATGCGCCGCGAACATCACTGGCACGGGCCATTATCGGCGACAGCTGGTCCCAGGCGCCGAGATTCTGTAACGCCTCCTTGGCGTAAATGCCCGCGGGCACATGATCCGGATCGCCCACCGCCAGCTTCTGGCCTTTCAACAACGAGGCCCAGTCGGTTTGTTTATCAATCTTGACGTTTTTCAGCGCGCTGTCTTTAGGGGCCACCAGGACCAGCTCATTACCGAGCAGGGTATAGCGGGTTTCCGTCACGATCTGTTGTTTATTTTGCGCGTAATCCATCCATTGCTGGTCGGCGGATATAAACAGGTTGGCCGGCGCACCCTGCTCAATTTGACGCGCCAGGGTAGAGGAAGAAGCAAAAGAAGAAACGATATCTACTTTATGATCTTTTTGATAATTTTTGGCTATTTCCTGCATGGCATTGGTTAATGAGGCGGCGGCAAATACCGTTACCTTGCTGTCCCCCGGTGCCGCCTGCGCCTGAAAAACCATGCCGGCGGTCAAAACCGCCCCCGCAACCCATTTCAACGTATGCTGTTTCATAATGTTCCCTTTGTGGTTTTTATGAAAAAAGCATATAACGTGAGGTTTTTTTTGTCATTAGTTATTGTAGGGTGTTAACCTTTGTTACCAAATATGAAGCAAATGCCGGGGCCAGACGACATGCTTCCCGTGCCCCGGCACCCGCCAACGGCGCTAAAGATGGGTCTTGATGGCAGCGGCGTCCCGCGCACGTTCAAACGCAAGGGTTATAAGCCGGTCGATTAATTGCGGATAACTCAGGCCACTGGCTTCCCAGAGCTTCGGATACATACTGATGGAGGTGAATCCGGGTATGGTATTGATTTCATTAATGATAATTTCATCATCTTCGGTGACGAAAAAATCCACCCGCGCCATGACGGCACAACCCAGCACCCCATAGGCCGCCTGGGCTATCAGCCGTATTTCATCGCTCAGGCGATTTCCCAGCTGTGCCGGTATCACCAGACCGGCCTGGCCGTCTTTTAAATACTTGGTGTCGTATGCATAAAATTCATCGTTGGCCAGAATCTCGCCGCAAACGCTGACGGCGGGCTGGTCGTTGCCCAATACCGCCGTTTCAATCTCACGCCCGTCAATAGCGGTTTCAACCAGTACTTTATGATCGTAAACCAGCGCCAGATCCAGCGCGTGTTGGAAACCGTCCTGATCGAGCACCTTGCTTACCCCCACCGAGGATCCCTGACTGGCGGGTTTGATAAACAGGGGCAACCCAAGCTCGGCGACGATGGCGCTGAAATCCACCGTGGCGGCATCGGTACGGTGGATGGTCACGGAGGGGGTCACCGGCAGGCCGGCGTCGCGCAGGATCCGCTTGGTCATGTCTTTGTCCATGCAAACGGCGGAACCCAACACGTCCGGTCCGGCAAAAGGAATACCCAGCACCCGTAGCAATCCCTGAACGGAACCATCCTCACCCGCCGCGCCGTGCAGCACGGAAAATGCCACATCAATAGCCGGTAAAGCCTTGCCGCTGGCAAGATCTATCAGCTGTCCGGCGGGGTGTCCGGGAACGACCGCCAAATAATGCGTGGCGGGAGCGAGCTCGATTCGCGCCGGATCCTCAGGGTTAACCAGGTAATCAGCCTCATCGCACAGCATCCAGCGCCCCAGCTTATCGACGCCTATCAACGTCAGATCATACTTTTGCCGATCAACGGCCTTGATAACATTGATCGACGATCGCAACGAGACCTCATGTTCGGTGGATTGACCCCCAAACAGTACCGCCAGCCGCTTTTTGCCGTTTACCGGTTGTTCCATCACATCCTCTTTGGTCGTTAAGACAAGATACTAACGCCAACAGAGTATTAGCCGGGGAAGTGCATGTAAAGCGCCGGTTTTACCGGTCGTGCAAAGATTGATCCGTCCCGGACATTCCCATCGTTAAACCGCCACGCCATTGCCGTCGGAATGGGTCTGAGAGAGCGTATCCGGCTCCGGACATCCCCCGCCTTGGCGGGATAACAAGCTGATGCAATCATCCTCCAGGGCGGTGAAAAAACAGGTCAAGGAAAGAGTGACTATCTTTGCCCGCGCCAAGGCGGTTTTTATCGCCGCCGGGTCTTTATTTTGCGCGGCGCGATAAAGATCGTCATAGCCGGAAAAAAACCTGCCCAGCCGTTCCTTATATACCGCATCAAAATCAACATTATTATCGATGTTCAAAGGAATATCTTCCCCGCGCGGAGTTTGGCCGGCATTAAGTTCAGTCAGCAGGTCTTTTATTGCGTTGAACGATTGTGCTTGTCCCATAGCCGGTTTCTCCGTTGTTCTCTTCCATTATTTTTTCACTGGACTTCTAACTCTTTTTACAACTATATTTTCAATTTTATTTTCAACCCTCTTTCCCACTGTCTTTTCAATTATCTAGATAATGTGCGGATCATCCTATTTCCACGGCGGTTCAACGCCGCCATAACCAATTATTCTATAATCAATCGCCGAAGCAAAACCATGTCTGGACATTAAACGAATCACAGATCACGCTGATAACGGCCGGCTTTCCGTCACGGAAACGGTGGATAGCTGAAGTGAAAAAAATCATCTGGCGGGGATGCCACAGTGCCAGTGGGGGTGGCGGGTTCCGATGGGGAAGTCTTGTTCTTTTCCGCCAAATAGGCATAAAGGATACGTCGCGCGCCTTCCATTTTTTGAAACGCCGTCGACGGCTGCCCCGCGACGCTGGTAAAGTCCCGTTGCAGGCTGGCGATGGGATGAACCAGCGTCGGGGCGGTAGCGGCACCGTTTTCATCCAGGCAAAATTTGAATATAGCCCCTTGGTACTGAACCTGATAAAGCCGGTAATCCCGAGAGCAGGAGACACCCTCCCTCACCTTCAGCATGGTATTCTGTAAGGCAGCATTCTGTTTTCCCTCCGGCCAAACTTTAGCCATGGGCCGGTCCGCGGGCTTAACACTCTCCAGGCTTTGCCGCGCATGAGCGAAGGCATGCCGCAGCGGCTGACTGTGTGAGAGAATGTTCATGGGCGAGGACCGCCGACGCGGCTGGCTTGGCGCAAGAGGAACCGCGGACACGGAATTCGCAATCCCGCCGCCGGTTCCGAAACAATAGCTACTGAATGATTCCATGCGGTTGATATTTCCCTGTGTATGACCTGCCGTCTCGGCATTCGAATTGCAGGGCTGGGTAATACCGCTGTTGTTAATGTTCATATTTTCCTCAGAAATGACCATGGCCATCGTTTCAAAGTCCGAACGGGTAAAAATGATCCAGAGCAGATAATGACGCTAGTTTTGTTGTTATATTGACATACGTATTATATCTAATTGATTTGTTTTTATGCTTCTTTTGAAAGAAAACACCCTTTAACCATAATATTAATTTTATATTACATATATATAGTTTTTATTTAATTGGTGATCGAGCAAATTATGACAGACGGATTAAATAAATAACGCACGCGCTTAACATTTCTCGTAGCTAAGGGTTTGTTATCGATAGGGCAAGGGAACGGAGATATGGAAAAAGCAGCAGCGGATGACAGTGAATTATGCCGCCCGTCGGGACGGCACCGTGCCGAAAATCAAAGAACCTACGCCGTTAGCGGCGCTCAGTGGTTAAATTCGTTTTGGCGGGGGGCTTTTTGTCGTGATCTTTGGGATGGCCGATTTTGGATATCACATTAAACAGTTCACCCAAACCGTAAATCAATCCCAAAATGATGGCCATCACGATGGGCACCATAATCACTACGACAATCAAGCTTTCCAGTAATTCAAGCATTTTGGCCTCATTTCTTGCCGGCGGCAGATGTTATCAGGATCATGCTTCCTTTATACCAGCTTCTGGCGCGGCTGCTTAGGCTTTTTATGTCATATACCCAATAGCTTTTCAAATTGCAGCAAGGCGACAAGCGAGAGAATCCCGATGAGCTTACTCAGGGAAGTGATTCGGGTGAACGAGTGCAGCCAACACCGCTGCAATTTGAAAGATGACGGGTATAACGCACGAGATGTCCCATGCCGGCCGCATATCATTTGCCCTCGGGCGCCGAATCGGCGACACTTTACAGGCTTTCCCATCGTGACATCTGTCATCAACAGCAGCCATCAACCATCAGACAAGGCAGACAGGCATGCAGGCGGAAATTCTCTTAACACTGAAACTTCAGCAGCGCCTTTTTGCCGACCCGCGAAGAATATCCCTGCTGAAACAGATAAAACTGACCGGTTCCATAAGTCAGGGAGCCAAACTGGCGGGAATCAGCTATAAAAGCGCCTGGGATGCCATTAGCGCCATGAATGAACTGGCGGAACAGACCCTGGTGGAAAGGGCGACCGGCGGTAAAGGCGGCGGTGGCGCAACCTTGACCCATTATGCCGAACGACTGCTGCAGCTCTATGATTTACTGGGCCAGATCCAGCAAAAGGCCTTTGACGTTTTACAAGACGACCAGATGCCGCTGGACAGCCTCCTGGCCGCCATTTCCCGTTTCTCCCTGCAAACCAGCGCCCGCAACCAGTTCTTCGGCACCGTCATTGCCCGTACCCATCAACATGTCCAACAGCAGGTTGAAATCCTGCTGGCGGACGGCCGAACCCGATTGGTGGTGGCCCTGACCCAGCAGAGCGGCGATCGGTTGCAGCTGGCGCCGGGCAAAGAGGTCCTGGCGTTAATCAAAGCCCCCTGGGTCTCGGTGCTGGCGGGAGAGCAGACCGTCGCCGCCGCGGACAATGTCCTGCACGGCACCCTGACCCACATGGAACAAGGAGAGCATAACGATGAGGTGTTGATGACCCTGACGGGAGGCGAAGTGTTATGCGCCACCTTGCCCAAAGCCATTACGGCGGAGCAACATTTATCCGTCGGCCAGGGAATTACAGCATATTTTAATGCCGATAAGGTGATCCTCGCCACGCTGTGCTGAAGGCGGCAAAAAGATTGACATCGGCGGGTAAAATATTGATGCTGACGGCATCAGTTGCATAAAAAGGAACAATAGATGCCGTCATTGCATATTTCGCAAGGCTTATTTCGTCTCAGTGATACCCGTCGTTTATCCATCCAGCAATTGGACATCCGCGCCGGTGAAGGCTGGGCATTCGTCGGCGCCAACGGCAGCGGCAAATCCGCTCTGGCGCGGGCGCTGGCGGATGAGCTTCCCATCATGTCCGGCAGCCGCAAAAGTGACTACCGCCGCATTGCCCGGCTCTCCTTTGAACAACTGCAAAAACTGGTTGCCGACGAATGGCAGCGAAATAACACCGATCTGTTAAGCGAGGGAGAAGAAGACACCGGGCGTACCGCCAGGGAAATCATCCAGCAGGATTACCAAGACGGGGCGTTATGCCAAACGCTGGCGGAACAATTCGGCATCACTCATCTGCTGTCCCGGCGTTTCAAATATCTTTCCACCGGCGAGACGCGTAAGACCTTATTGTGCCAGGCGTTGATGGCGAAACCCGATATTTTGATCCTGGATGAACCCTTCGACGGCCTGGATGTGGCCTCCCGCGCCCAGTTGAGCGACATGCTCCACGGCCTGGGGGACGAAAACATGGCGCTGGTGCTGATACTTAACCGTTTCGACGATATTCCGGCCTATATCCGCAATGTGGGTATTTTGGCGGAGTGTGAACTAACCTGTACCGGCGATCGCGAAACCCTGTTGGCACAAGCGCTGGTGGCCCAGTTGGCCCATGCCGAGTCCATGAACGGCATCCAATTGCCCGAAACCGAGCTGCCGGGGCAAAAAAACGCCCTGGCCGCCGGTGAACCGCTGATTACCCTGCGCAACGGCGTGGTCACCTATCAGGATCGCCCTATCCTGCACAACCTGGACTGGCAGGTGCTGCCGGGCCAGCACTGGCAGATTGTCGGGCCGAACGGGGCCGGCAAATCAACCCTGCTGAGCCTGGTCACCGGCGATCAGCCCCAAGGATACAGTAACGATCTTACGCTGTTTGGCCGTCGTCGCGGCAGCGGTGAAACCATTTGGGATATCAAGCGCCATATCGGTTATGTCAGCAGCAGTCTGCACCTGGACTACCGGGTCAGCGCCACTGCCCGCAGCGTTATCTTATCGGGATTTTTCGACTCCATCGGCATCTATCAGGCGGTATCGGAGCGCCAGCGGTTATTAACCCGGCAGTGGCTGGCATTATTGGGACTGACCGCTGCGGCTGACGCGCCGTTCCACAGCTTATCCTGGGGCCAGCAGCGGTTGGTGCTGATTGCCCGCGCCATGGTCAAACACCCGGCTCTGCTGATTCTTGACGAGCCCTTGCAGGGACTTGATCCCCTGAATCGTGAGCTGGTGCGCCGCTGGATCGATGTGCTGATTGGCGAAGGGGAGACACAGCTATTATTCGTTTCCCACCACGGGGAGGACGCGCCGGAATGCATCACCCATCGGCTGACCTTTGTGCCGCAGGATGACATTTACCGCTATCAGTTCGACGCACTGTAATCCGCACGCTGCCCCAGGCTGAACGCTATCTCGGGTCCTGGGGTTTTTCATTAAAATGTAAGCGTTACCACAATCACCACTATCCCACCCTGCGGTGAAACGCCCCTCCATGCCCTTTTACTTCCTTTGAATGCTGTAGGCGAGGTCTCAAATTTCAGCTAAAATCAGGTGTAATCGATTTCATTTTTATCGACAAGATCACCTTTTGAGGCGATGTGACATGATAATTTAGGCCCATGAAAGGATAAAGGACTCGCTAATGTCAATATTAATTACAGGTGGTAGCGGTTACATCGGTAGCCATACCTGTCTGCAACTCTCCGCTGCGGGATACGATCCGATCATTCTGGATAACCTGCATAATAGCAAAGCAAGCGTCGTGGATACCCTGGCCCGACTGTCCGGCGCCAAACCGACGTTCTACCAAGGCGACATCCGGGATAAGACTCTGCTCTCCGCGATATTTCGCGAAAATGCCATTGACGCGGTTATTCATTTCGCCGGGTTAAAGGCAGTGGGAGAATCGGTGAAAAAGCCGGTGGAATATTATGACAATAATGTCTGCGGCACCCTTGCGCTTATCGACGCCATGGGCGAGGCCGGAGTAAAAAATCTGATTTTCAGCTCTTCCGCCACGGTTTACGGCGATCAACCGGTGGTTCCCTACGATGAAAGCTTACCCACCGGCCGGCCGTCCAGCCCCTATGGCCGCAGCAAATTAATGGTGGAGCAGATTCTGCAGGATCTGCAACAGGCCGAACCGGAGTGGAGCATAACCCTGCTGCGTTATTTTAATCCGGTGGGCGCCCATCCTTCCGGGGATATGGGAGAAGACCCGCAGGGCACTCCCAATAACCTCATGCCGTTTATCGCCCAGGTGGCGGTGGGACGCCGGCCGGCCGTGGCGATTTTCGGTAATGACTTCCCCACCCCGGACGGCACCGGGGTTCGGGACTATATTCATGTTATGGATTTGGCCGACGGCCATGTGGCGGCGCTGAACGCCCTGCGTAACAAGGCGGGCACCCATATTTATAACCTGGGATCCGGCGTCGGTCACAGTGTACTGGAGGTCGTCCAGGCGTTTAGCAAGGCATGCGGCCGGGAGATCCCCTATCATTTCGTCCCGCGGCGCGACGGCGATTTAGCCGCCTACTGGGCCTCACCGGATAAAGCGGCTCATGACCTGAACTGGCGGGTAACCCGCTCGCTGGCCGATATGGCCGAAGATACCTGGCGCTGGCAGTCCCGGCACCCGAACGGTTATCCGGAATAAAGGAGTTTATCATGCAGTTTAACCCCGTCGATCATCCCCATCGCCGTTACAATCCGCTAACCGGACAATGGGTGCTGGTTTCCCCCCACCGGGCGAAACGGCCCTGGCAGGGCCAGCAGGAAACGCCGGCCTCCAATCAATTGCCCGCGCACGATCCGCAATGTTTTCTGTGCCCGGGCAATACCCGGGTCTCAGGGGATAAAAACCCCGACTATAAGACCACCTATGTCTTTACCAATGATTTTGCCGCCCTGATGGAGGACACCCCCGACGCCCCCCCGAGAGACAATCCTCTGATGCGCTGTGAAAGCGCCCGCGGCACCAGCCGGGTTATCTGTTTTTCGCCGGATCACAGCAAAACCTTGCCGGAATTGTCGCTGCCGGCCCTGGAGGCCATCGTCCATACCTGGCGGGAACAGAGCGCCGAGCTGGGGCAGCGCTACCCTTGGGTGCAGGTGTTTGAAAATAAAGGCGCCGCCATGGGATGCTCCAATCCCCACCCCCACGGCCAAATTTGGGCCAACAGCTTTTTACCCAACGAAGCCGAGCGGGAAGACCGATACCAGCAAGCCTACTTCAAGCAGCACGGTTCGCCGATGCTGGTGGACTACGTCGCCAATGAATTGGCCGACGGCAGCCGCACCGTGGTGGAAACCGAACACTGGCTGGCGGTGGTGCCTTATTGGGCGGCCTGGCCATTCGAAACCCTGCTGTTGCCCAAGGCCCATGTATTGCGCCTGGACGCCCTTGACGCAGCGCAAAGCGCCGATCTGGCTGTGGCGCTGAAGAAGCTCACCAGCAGGTATGACAACCTGTTCAAATGCTCATTCCCCTATTCCATGGGATGGCACGGTGCGCCTTTTATCAAACAGGACAACAGCCATTGGCAGCTGCATGCGCATTTTTATCCGCCGCTGTTGCGTTCGGCGACGGTGCGCAAGTTTATGGTCGGGTATGAAATGCTGGCGGAAACCCAGCGCGATCTGACCGCTGAACAAGCCAGCGACCGCCTGCGCGCGGTCGGTGACATTCATTTTCGGGACTCCGGAGTATCCCTATGACGTTAAAAAACATCACTGAAACCACCTTCCGTCAATCCTTTGGTTACGATGCCGCGCTCACGGTGAAAGCACCCGGCCGCGTAAACCTCATCGGCGAACATACCGATTATAACGATGGTTTTGTTCTCCCCTGCGCCATCGACTATGAAACCGTGGTGAGCTGCGCCAAACGCGATGATCGCAAGATTCGGGTTATTGCCGTGGATTGTGACCACCAGCAAGATATTTTTTCGCTGGATGAGCCAATTTTATCCCATGACAGCCAGCAATGGTCCAACTATGTCCGCGGCGTAGTGAAACATTTGCAGAAACGGGATCCGCATTTCGGCGGCGTTGATTTAGTGCTGAGCGGCAACGTCCCCCAGGGGGCGGGCTTAAGTTCATCGGCATCACTGGAAGTGGCGGTGGGTAAAGCCATCCAGACCCTGTATCACCTTAATCTTGACGACGTGGCTTTGGCCCTGAACGGCCAGGAAGCGGAAAACCAGTTCGTCGGCTGTAATTGCGGCATTATGGATCAGTTGATTTCGGCGTTGGGTAAAGATAATCATGCGTTGCTGATTGATTGCCGCACCCTGGGCACCCGGGCGGTGCCCATGCCGGAAAACGTGGCGGTGATTATCATCAATTCCAACGTTAAGCGCGGCCTGGTGGACAGCGAATATAACGCCCGCCGCGAGCAGTGCGAAATTGGCGCGCGTTTTTTTGAAGCCGAGAAATTACGCGACGTGGAACTGAGCCAGTTTAAGGCGGTGGAACACGAATTGGATCCGGTTGTCGCCAAGCGCGTGCGGCATGTGTTGACTGAAAATGTGCGTACCCTGGCCGCCGCAGAGGCGCTGGCGGCGGGAGATTTAACTAAAATGGGAATATTGATGGCGGAGTCTCACGCGTCAATGCGGGATGACTTTGAAATCACCGTTCCTCCCATCGATAGCCTGGTGGAAATCGTTAAACAGGAAATCGGTACCGAAGGCGGCGTTCGCATGACCGGCGGCGGTTTTGGCGGCTGTGTGGTGGCGTTGGTGCCCACTGAGCGCGTTGAGTCCGTACGCGCGGCGGTTGCGGGACAATACCAGCAACAAACCGGCCTCAAAGAGACTTTTTATGTTTGCCATGCTTCCGAAGGAACAGGTCTATGTTAAAAGAGTATGAATCCGGAACCGCGCCCGACGGCCAGCCGTTCAACTGCGTGACCCTGGGAACCGAAACCGGTTTGCAGATAACCATGATGGATTGGGGGGCCACCTGGCTCTCCTGTCAGCTGCCGCTGAAATCCGGCACTAAACGGGAAGTCCTGTTGGGATGTCCGACCCCGGCGGATTACCTGAAGCAGAGCGCATACCTGGGGGCGACGGTAGGCCGTTACGCCAACCGTATCGCAAAAGCCAGACTCACCCTTGACGGCCATCATTGGTCGTTAAGCGCCAATCAGGGCGAACACCAGCTGCACGGCGGACCGGTAGGCTTTAACTCCCTCCGCTGGGAGTGCGTGGAACATACCCTGACCACGGTGCTGTACCGCTTATCCTCCGCCGATGGCGATCAGGGTTTTCCCGGTAATCTGACGGCGATGGTGCGTTATACCGTCACCGAAGACAACCAGGTGGTCATCGCTTACCGCGCCACGGTGGATCACCCCTGTCCGGTCAACCTGACCAGTCATGCCTATTTCCATCTGGACGGCGCCAATAGCGATATTCGCCAACAGCAGTTACAAATCTACGCCGGCCAGTATCTGCCGGTGGACAGCGACGGCATCCCCTGCGCGCCGCTGGCGGATGTGGATAATACCGGCATGGATTTTCGCAAACCCAAGACCATTGCCAAGGACTTTCTGCGCGATCGCGATCAGCAGCGGGTCAAAGGTTACGATCATGCTTATCTGCTGTATAGCGCCTGCCATGACGGCGACAGTCCCGCGGCGCAGCTCTGGTCGGCTGACGGACAGGTGCTGTTGAAAGTCTATACCACCGCACCGGCCTTGCAGCTGTATACCGGCAATTACCTGGCGGGAACGCCGGCGCGCCAGGGTGGGGAATACCTCAATTACAGCGGGGTGGCGTTGGAGAGTGAATTTTTGCCGGACAGCCCGCATCATCCGGAATGGCCTCAGCCGGACTGCTGGCTTCAGCCCGGCGAGACCTATCGCTCCCAGACCCGCTTCCAGTTTGTGGCGTTATAACAAGATAGCAATAGTGCCGCGGGTTATTTATTTCACGCTGTTTAACGGTATGCGGTTGCCGCATTGACCGGGCAGGCAATATAATAAAAGGAGTTTTCACAAAAATCTTTAGACTTTAAGGAGTCAACGATGGCGGTAACGAAACTGGTTCTGGTACGACACGGTGAAAGCCAGTGGAATAATGAAAATCGCTTTACCGGCTGGACGGACGTCGATTTGTCCGATAAAGGCCGCACTGAAGCAAAACAAGCGGGTAAGCTTTTGAAAGAAGAAGGCTTTATTTTCGATTTCGCCTATACTTCCGTTCTGAAGCGCGCTATCCACACCCTGTGGAATGTACTGGATGAACTGGATCAGGCCTGGCTGCCGGTTGAAAAATCCTGGCGTCTCAACGAACGCCATTACGGCGCGTTGCAAGGGCTGAATAAAGCGGAAACCGCCGCGAAATACGGTGACGAACAGGTGAAACAATGGCGCCGCGGTTTTGCCGTTACCCCGCCGGAACTGACCCGTGATGATGAACGTTTTCCGGGGCATGACGCCCGTTACGCCAAATTGACCGATGCTGAACTGCCCACCACGGAAAGCCTGGCGCTGACCATCGAACGCGTTACGCCTTACTGGGACGAAACGATTTTACCGCGCATGAAGAGCGGTGAACGCGTCATTATCGCCGCCCACGGTAACTCCATCCGCGCCCTAGTGAAATTCCTCGACCACATGAGTGAAGAAGAAATTCTTGAGCTGAATATCCCGACAGGGGTACCGCTGGTTTATGAATTCGACGATAACATGAAACCCGTCAAGCACTATTATCTGGGAAATGCCGCTGAAATCGCCGCTAAAGCGGCTGCCGTCGCCAATCAGGGCAAAGCCAAATAACTTTTCCCGATAAAGTGTCCCGTTAAGCGAAGTGATTGCCGGGTGTAGATCCCATTCCCGGCAATGACTTTCATAGCGTCGGAACCCTTTACACCCTACCCCGCGCCCGATGCCCTGTTATGTCATGAAAAGCGGCCGCAATTCAATGCCGCCTTCGCCAACGGCCGAGACATCTTTTATCCGTGGCGCCGCCGTACCCAAAATAGCCGCGCCAACTGCCTTGATGGCTGCAATAGCGCTATTACCTCAGGCCGGCTTGCCGGAATGCCGGCGGCGATCCCGCACCGCCTGTGCCAACTGTCGCAGCAACGTTTCGGTATCGGGCCAGCCGATGCAGGCATCGGTAATGCTCCGGCCATAAACCAGCGCTTCACCGCTTTCCAGGCTTTGATTCCCCTCCAGCAGATGGCTTTCCACCATGACGCCGATAATACCCTGCTCACCGCCGCTCAGCTGCCCGCAGACATCCTGTGCCACATCCATCTGTTTTTTGAACTGTTTACTGCTGTTGGCATGGCTGAAATCAATCATCACCTGCGCCGGCAATGTGGCTTTCGCCAGACCGTCTTTTACCGCCTTAACGTGATGGGCGCTGTAGTTCGGCTCCCTCCCGCCGCGCAAAATAATATGGCAGTCACTGTTGCCGCTGGTATTGACTATGGCGGAGTGCCCCCATTTCGTCACCGAAAGGAAACAGTGCGCCGCACCCGCGGCATTGATGGCGTCGATAGCCACTTTAATAGTGCCGTCGGTGCCATTCTTGAACCCTACCGGGCAAGAGAGGCCCGATGCCAGTTCGCGATGGACCTGTGACTCGGTGGTGCGGGCGCCGATAGCACCCCAGCTCATCAAATCCGCGACATATTGCGGGGTAATCATATCCAGAAACTCGCCCGCGGCCGGCAGCCCGCTGTCGTTAATATCCAGCAATAATTTACGGGCGATGCGCAGGCCGTCGTTGATCTGGAAACTATTGTCCATATGGGGATCGTTGATCAGACCCTTCCAGCCTACCGTGGTGCGGGGTTTTTCGAAATAAACCCGCATAACGATTTCCAAATCGTCCTGTAATTGATTCCTCAGCGCCAGCAAACGTCCGGCATATTCTTTTGCCGCCTCGGTATCATGAATGGAACAAGGCCCGATCACCACCAGCAGGCGATCGTCATTGCCTTTTAGGATGCGGTGGATGGACGCCCGGGCGGCGGCAACGGTTTTGGCGGCCTGTTCAGTGGCCGGAAACTTTTCCAAAAGAGCCACCGGCGGCAGTAACTCTTTAATTTCTTTAATTCTTAAATCGTCATTGAGGTAGTTCATATACATTTGTTCTCTGCGCACGGCGGCGCTTTTGCCTAACGTCATGATATATGCCGGTTAATCTATCCCGGTCGCCTTAGTCTGTAAATGAGCTTTTCGGGCATAAGCCAACTCAAAGTTGATCAATGCCAATTCTTGGCTATGCTTAAACAATGATAAGCCAAAAATAACCGGCACTTAACCTGCCGTAGTCATTGGCTTAACATTTTCTTGCAAGGCCCCTGGATGCGCCTTAATCAGGTTTTCCGAACGTGAAAAATGTATAAATGCGGGCTTCAATTCACCCCCAGTCTGAAAGAGGGAAAACATTATGCAAACCACCACCCTTAAGAACATGGCAATGCTTTTTTTAACAGCGGTAATGACTTTGGGTAGCGGAGCAGCATTAGCCGCGACGTCAAGTTCATCCAGTGATACCGGCTCAACGTCCAATAATGGTCAGGAAAATCAATCTAATAGTCCTGGCGCTAAACAAAACCTGCCGCCTAATAATGTTGATAACAGTAAGATTAACACCAGCAACACCGACAGTTCCAATATGAGCGCTGATGAAATCGATAAAAACTCCAAATGTAAAGACGGTAAATGTCCTAACATTAATAGTAAAGTCCAAACTGGCCCAGGTTCAACACCCAATGGAACCAAAACCGACGGAACGTCTCAGTAATATTATTTAAGTATTTGATGCTCAAATCCCCGGTTTTATTTCGCACCGGACTGAGCCTTATATTATTAAGTATTGTATCCGGAATCAGGCTACGGCCTGATTTCTTTTTTTTCCCCATTTATCACCGGCACTCACAGCCATACCACCATTATTTCTCAGCTCCATGCATTACGCCATACCGGCAATGATTTCACCGCTATACCCCATCATGCCGACAATACATTTACAGCCAGGTCCGGCCATTCAGTCCTTGTCTACTCCGCCGCAGCCAGGCAAATCGCCTTGAGCGGCAACCCCGGACGCTCAGGCTCATCGCGGTGTCATAATACCTGCATAAATTCTTACGGTAACTTCCGCAATCACCGGTATACTCGAGGTAAATGCGTTTCATTTATGGATTCAATGACCACAAGGTACCCTGATGGCAGCGACACACAATCATGCGCATGGCGCGACGGAGAATGGCAATAACCGGCGATTGCTGGCGGCATTTGGCATTACCGCCCTGTTTATGGCGGTGGAGGTGGCGGGCGGCCTGCTTTCCGGCTCATTGGCCCTACTGGCTGACGCGGGGCATATGCTTACCGACGCCGCGGCGTTAATGATGGCCTTACTGGCGGTGAGATTTGCCCAGCGCAAGCCCAACAGCCAGCACACTTTCGGATATTTGCGCCTGACCACGCTGGCGGCGTTCATCAATGCACTGGCCCTGCTTGTCATCACATTGCTTATCGTCTGGGAAGCCATCCGGCGTTTTTACCAGCCCCACCCCATCGCCGGCTGGCCGATGATGATTATTGCCGTGGGCGGCCTGGTGGCGAACCTGCTCTCTTTCTGGCTGCTGCACGGCGGCGAAGGGGAAAAGAATATCAACCTGCGCGCCGCCGCCCTGCACGTACTGGGGGATTTGCTGGGCTCGGTGGGGGCGATTGTGGCGGCGGGGGTCATTCTGCTCACCGGCTGGCTGTATATTGACCCCATCTTATCGATCCTGGTGTCGTGCCTGGTGCTGCGCAGCGGCTGGCGATTATTGCAGGAGAGCCTGCATGAGCTGCTGGAAGGCACGCCGAGTCAAATCGATATTGAAAAGCTCAAACGCGACATGTGCCTGAATATTCCCGAAGTGCGCAACATACATCATGTGCATGTGTGGCAAGTGGGAGAAAAACCCGTGATGACGCTACATGCCCAGGTCGTACCCCCTTACGACCACGATGCGCTGCTTCATCAGATCCAGCATTACCTGCTGGATCACTATCAGATAAGCCACGCCACCGTGCAGATGGAATACCAGCAGTGTCCGGAAGACGATTGCGGTATCACGGCGGAACCGGAACCGGTTCATGTCCATGCGCACGCTCATGCGCACCATCAGCATTAAAACCTGGCGCAGTAACGCCGCAAGCGGGCTGTCGGATCGTATACCCACCTGAGCCGGTTGTTCAGATAGATATGCTTTAGCGGGTCAAAAGCCTACCCGGGTCAGCGGGGGCATCAACCGCTCGGGTTAGCTTTCATCTGCGTGGGTTAGCGCGCCAAATACCCGCCCGGCAAGGTATGTGAAGGATCTCTCCCGGACACCGCTTTCTTCTACGGCTTAGGCATTGCCGGTAACCCGGACATTCAGCCTGGCGGCGAACGACAGCATACGGTTCAGCGGCACCAGCGCCTTGTCACGCAGTTCGGCGGCAACATGAACCTCATGGGCGTCTCCACCCTGTTCAAGCCCGAGGGCTATGGCTTCAAGCCCGTTCATGGCCATCCAGGGACAATGAGCGCAGCTGCGGCAGGTTGCGCCATCTCCGGCGGTGGGTGCTTCCAATAACATTTTATCAGGGCAGGCCTGCTGCATTTTGTAAAAAATACCCCGGTCGGTCGCGACGATCATCTGTTGTTGCGGCAACTTTTTCGCTGCCTGGATCAGCTGGCTGGTTGACCCTACCGCGTCGGCCATATCAACAATCGCCTGGGGCGATTCGGGATGAACCAGTACCGCGGCGTCGGGATAAAGAGCCTTCATACGCAGCAGCGCCTGGGTTTTAAATTCGTCATGGACGATACAGGCGCTTTGCCAACAGAGAATATCCGCCCCGGTTTGCTGCTGCACGTAGCGGCCGAGATGGCGATCCGGCGCCCAGATGATCTTTTCTCCTAAACTGTCCAGATGTTCAATCAGCTCGACGGCGATACTGGAGGTGACCACCCAGTCGGCACGGGCTTTCACCGCGGCGGAGGTATTGGCGTAGACCACCACGGTACGATCTGGATGGGCATCGCAAAAAGCGCCGAACTCATCGATGGGACAGCCCAAATCCAAAGAACACTCCGCCTTTAGGGTCGGCATCAGCACGGTTTTTTCCGGACTGAGAATTTTAGCCGTTTCGCCCATAAAACGCACCCCGGCCACCAACAGGGTCGTCGCGGGATGGGTACTGCCGAATCTGGCCATTTCCAGAGAGTCGGCCACGCAGCCACCGGTGGCTTCCGCCAGCGCCTGGATCTCCGGATCGGTATAATAATGAGCCACCATTACCGCATTGCGCTGCTTTAACAGTTGTTTGATTTTACTATAATAAAACTGTTTTTCATCCACACTGAGCGGCCGCGGTTTTGGCGGAAACGGGTAAATGGCAGCATTGGTATCCAGTAGCTCAATCATCTTTGTCTCACATATATTCCCGTGCAGGGGCGACGTGCCGACATGCACCGATGGATCTGATTGCGACCCAAATGTTTTATATACTAAACAAAATAGTCAAATCCGAGACAAATGTCCTCGTTAAATTGTGCTATTTTGTGTATTTGTTTAGCCAAAGGAATTTAAAGAGAATAGAGGGTGGGTCGTGAATTATATGAGTTTTGCAAGATTATTTAGCATCGATGATTTTCTTAACATTGGTGGGTCGTGCAGGATGACTCGGCCCGTGGCCTCGCCCTTCGGGCCGTTGCCATGCGGCAACGTTGTCTCGCTTCGCTCGACTCGAACCTGCGCAGGTTCAAATCCTGCACGATTCGTGAGTTATACGAGTTTTGCAAGATTATTTAGCATCGATGATTTTCTTAACATTGGTGGGTCGTGCAGGATTCGAACCTGCGACCAATTGATTAAAAGTCAACTGCTCTACCAACTGAGCTAACGACCCGCTGGGAATGACGCTGTCCGCTGTAAGCGGCAAAAAAATTCGCCCGGGCAGTTATTATCCTGTGGGCGTCACAAACAAAAAGACATGACCGGATCATGGTGGGTCGTGCAGGATTCGAACCTGCGACCAATTGATTAAAAGTCAACTGCTCTACCAACTGAGCTAACGACCCTTTTATCCGATTTCTAACGACTGCTGTGGGTAAACGCTTTCCCTTGGCAACGGCGGCATATATTACTAATTAATTAATTCTGCGCAACCTAAATTTCCAATCAAAGCGTTCAACTGCCTGATCTTCGAGCACTCAGGCCTGAATCGGGTGATTAAACCCCGTTTCAGGCCCGAATATCCGTCATACTTCACGTTGCATTTAGGGTATGTATAGCTTAGAGACTCGCCAGACGTTTCTGCGCTTGCTTGGCTGAATCGGTATTGGGATAAAGTTTGATCACCTGCTGGTAAACGGCCTTCGCTTTATCGGTTTGGCCTTTTTCCTGCATGATTACCCCGACTTTGAACAGCGCTTCGGAGCTTTTCGGTGATTTGGGATAATTTTTGACGACCAACGCAAAATAATAAGCCGCGTCGTCTTTTTTACCCTTGTTGTAATTCAACTGCCCCAACCAATAGTTGGCATTAGGCTGATAGGTTGAATCCGGGTAACGTTTGACAAAATTCTGGAACGCAATGATGCCTTGATCGTACTGTTTTTTCTCCAGTACCAATGACACCGCCGCGTTGTAGTCGGTATTGGCATCGCCCGTGGCGGCACCTACCGCCGGAGCCGCTGCCGCCGCATCCTGACCGCCGCCGGTGTCGGTAGACGCCGTCGCCGTATTGTCCGTTGAGGCCGCGTTTTGGCTGCCTTGCTTACCCTGTCCACCCTGGCCGCTACTCAAAGTGTCCAACTGCTGGTAAAGCTGTTTTTGGCGATCCACAACCTGCGAGAGCTGATACTGGCTTTCTTGGATTTGACCCCGAAGAGAATCAATATCGCGCTGGGTATCCGCGAGTTGTTGCTGAAGTTGAGTTAATAGCTGGGCGTGAGCGTTAGTGATTCGCTCAAGTTGAGTGACCCGGTCTTCCACCGAGCCGGAGCCGACATTACTGATTGGCGCTTGGGCAGTAGCAGCCCAGGGGGCTGCTACGCCAACCAGCAACGACAGACTGATAAGGTATCGTCTGAAGTTACCGCTCATGCAATTCTCTTAGTATACCAGTACGGCACGACGGTTTTTGGCGTAAGCCGCTTCGTCATGTCCCAGCACAGCCGGTTTTTCTTTACCATAAGATACGATAGAGATTTGATCGGCAGAGACGCCTTTACCCTGAAGATACATTTTCACGGCATTGGCACGACGTTCGCCCAGGGCGATATTGTATTCCGGCGTGCCGCGTTCATCCGCATGACCTTCAACTGTCACTTTGTAGGATGGATTGCTGCGCAGGAAGTTAGCATGCGCGTCCAGCATTTGAGCAAACTCAGAACGAATATCGTACTTGTCGAGATCAAAGTAAACGATATTGTTCTTCTGCAGTTCT
Organism: Sodalis sp. dw_96; assembly: GCF_018449575.1. Classification (GTDB taxonomy): domain Bacteria; phylum Pseudomonadota; class Gammaproteobacteria; order Enterobacterales; family Enterobacteriaceae; genus Acerihabitans. The sequence continues at coordinate 234,325 of NZ_JAAVUT010000009.1, forward strand.
TGCATTTGCAGACGAGCCTGTTCTTGAGAGGACGCATTCGCACCGCTATTGTCCATACCAGTGCCAGCGCCCATGGAGGTATCAGCACCATTGTTAGCGCTTTTGTGGGAACTACACGCGGCGATAGCCAGTACCGGCACAGCCAACATCAGCCCTTTTAGCACTTTGTTCAGTTGCATCTCATTTTCCTTTTATAGTTTGCCATACATATTTACACATGCATCACAGATACGGAGACCAGGCAGGAAATTTTACCTGTCCATCAGTCGCCGGAAGACGCGCTTTGAAACGCCCATCAGTCGAGACCAGCTGTAACACGGAACCCATTCCCTGTGTGGAGCTATAGATTACCATTGTGCCATTGGGAGCGACGCTAGGCGTCTCATCCAGGAACGTGGCCGACAATACTTGAACGGCTCCCGTAACCAGATCTTGTTTAGCGATGTGTTGAGCGCCGCCATCGCTGCTAACCATGACCAGGAACTTCCCGTCAGCGCTCACATCCGCATCCTGATTCTGAGAACCTTCCCAGGTCAGGCGCTGCGGACTACCGCCATTAATACCGACTTTATAAAGTTGCGGACGACCGCCCTGGTCGGATGTATAGGCCAGGGTCTGATTGTCCGGGAACCAGGTCGGTTCCGTATTATTGCTACGACCGTCAGTCACTTGACTGATCTGGCCGGAGCCCAAATCCATTACATACAAATTCAAACTGCCCGTTTTCGACAGGGCGAAGGCCAATTTGCTGCCGTCAGGAGAAAACGCCGGCGCGCCGTTGTGCTGCGGGAAGCTGGCGATCTGACGGACACTGCCGTTGGCCAGGGTTTGCACCACCAGGGCGGAGCGGCCGCTTTCGAAGGTAACGTAAGCCAGTTTGCTGCCGTCCGGCGACCAGGCCGGCGACATCAGAGGCTGAGGCGAGCGATGAACCACGAACTGGTTAAAACCGTCATAATCGGAAACGCGCAGCTCATAAGGATACTGCCCGCCGTTGGTTTGTACCACATATGCGATGCGTGTGCGGAACGCGCCCTTGATCCCGGTCAACTTTTCAAAGGATTCGTCGCTGACGGTATGCGCGGCATAACGCAACCATTGCTTGGTGACCTTGAATTGATTCTGGGACAGTACGGACGGGGCGCTGCCGGAGGTGTCCACCAACTGGTAGCTCACCACATAACCGCCGTCGGCGCCGGGCTGGACCTGGCCGACCACCACGGCGTCAATGCCGAGGGCGGTCCAGGCCGCCGGGGTCACTTCCGCTGCGGTGGTGGGCTGCTGAGGCATACGGGCGACATCGATGGGATTAAATTTGCCGCTGTTACGCAAATCCGCCCCCACAATGCTGCCGACGTCTTGTGGAGCGGCTCCCGGACCGGCCCATTTAAAAGGCACTACGGCGATAGGTTTTGCCGAGTCCACCCCCTGGGTGATCTCGATTCTCACTTCCGCATGAAGTATGGATGCCCATAAAAACAGTAAACTTAGCGCTACTCGAAATGCCTGCTTCATTTCATCTCCCATACCGACGCGATACGCCCCGATAAATTAGCAGAATTTTAACCAAATTTCGTAAACATAACTACATGTACCTGGCTGACAACATAGTCTAAATCTTAAAGATTTACCTTACCATTTAGACTTCTTTACCCTTTATTCCGGTTTAAAATCGATCGGGGCATTTTTAAACACTTCATACACTGCCTGGCTGGGCGGTTTCGGTATTCTGGCCAATCTGGCCGCTGAAATCGCCGCCTGGCACAACGCCGGATCGCCGCCTTCGGAACTGACGGAAATCAGCATTCCGTCCGGGGCCAATTTGATACGCAGCGAACAGGTTTTGCCGTTAAAAGACGGATCCGAATAAAATTTCTGCTGTATGGCCGCCTTGACCTGGCTGGCGTAGCCGTTGATTTCCGCTCCTGAAGCGCCGCTTTGCTTGCTGTTGCCGGTCCCGGCGGGTTTGCCCCCCTTGCTGGGGCCGCCGCCGGCTTTCGGCGCATTCTTGGCATCCGTCAGACCGCCGAGAAGATCGTTCACCTCATTGGAGTCCTTGGCGGCAGCGGCCGCGGCGGCTTTCTTGGCTGCGGCGGCGGCTTTTTTCGCCGCGGCGGCACTGGCTTTCGCCTCGGCGGCCGCGTCGGCCTTTTCTTTGGCTGCCGCGGCCGCGTCGGCTTTATCTTGCGCGGCGTCGGCTTTCGCTTGTGCCGCTTCGGCGGCAGCGGCTTTCGCCTGTGCCGCTTCGGCGGCGGCGGCCTGTTTGGCTTCTTTAGCTTCTTTAGCGGCTTCAGCCTTGGCGGCCTGTTCGGCCTTGGCCTGAGCCGCCTGCTGCGCTTTTGCCTGCGCTGCGGCTTGAGCAGCGGCTTCCGCCTGCTTCTTCGCCGCGGCGGCAGCGGCGGCCGCTTCCTTATTGGCTTCCGCTTGCGCCTGTTTTTTCGCTTCGGCGGCCGCTTTAGCCTGCTCGGCGGCTTCGGCCTTGGCTTGCGCCGCCGCCGCTTCGGCCTGTTTCTGCTGCTCCTGCGCCTGTTTAGTGGCGGCTTCAGCCTGTTGTTTTTGCAGCGCGGCCTGCTTTTGCTGCTCGGCCTGCTGTTCTTTCTGCTGCTCGGCCGCTTCCTGTGCCGCCAGCCGATCCTTTTCCAATTCCTTCAGGCGCTGCTGTTCGGCCGCCTGCTTTTGCTGCAGTTCTTCCGCCTGCTGCTGGGCCTGCTTTTCACGTAATTGCGAGGCACGCTGAGCATCCGTCTGCTGATTCTGCTCACGATTATACTGCTGTACCACGGCACCGGGATCGACCATAACCGCATCGATGGACGAGCCGCCGCCTCCGCCGCCACTTGAATCGACATCCTGCGTGTAAGAGCTCCAGATCAGGAAACCGATCAGGAGGATATGCAGGACAATCGAAAAAATAATGGCACGTTTGAGCTTATCGTTCTGTTCGGTTGCCTTTACCACAATCGATTCCCAAAAACAGGTTTGCCAAAAATAGCGCGCATTATCCGCATGCCATCAAATAGGCTGGGTCATCAGGCCTACCGACTTCACGCCGGCCTGATGCAGCAGATTCAACGCTTTGATAATTTCATCATAGGGCACGTCTTTCGCGCCACCAATCAGGAATACCGTTTTGGGATTGGCCGTAATGCGTGATCGCGCCTCGGCAACCACCTGTTCCGGCGGTAATTGCTCCATACGGTTATGGTCTACCACCAAACTGTACTGACCAACGCCCGCCACTTCGACGATTACCGGCGGATTATCGTCACTGCTCACCGCTTTCGAATCCGTCGCATCCGGCAGGTCGACTTCGACGCTTTGCGTGATAATGGGCGCCGTAGCCATAAAAATAAGTACCAGGACCAACAACACATCGAGTAAGGGAACAATATTGATTTCTGACTTCAGTTCTCTGCGACCGCGTCTCCGGGCCATGTTCTCCCCTCCTTCTACTTAGCGCTATCGCTGGCGAAGGCCTGACGATGCAGGATGGCGATGAACTCTTCGGTGAAATTGTCGTAATTCTGATCCAGCTTGTTCACCCGCTGACTCAGCCGGTTAAAGGCCATGACCGCCGGAATGGCGGCAAACAGGCCGATAGCCGTGGCAATCAGGGCTTCGGCAATACCGGGAGCCACCATTTGCAGAGTGGCCTGCTTTACTGCGCCCAATCCGATAAACGCGTGCATTATACCCCAAACGGTGCCGAACAAACCGATATAGGGACTGATTGACCCCACGGTACCCAAAAAGGGGATATGGGTTTCCAGGGCTTCCAATTCACGGTTCATGGAGATGCGCATGGCGCGGGAGGCGCCTTCCACCACTGCTTCCGGCGCATGGCTATTGGCCCGGTGCAGGCGGGCGAATTCTTTGAAACCGGAATAAAAAATCTGTTCGGTGCCGGTCAATGTATCGCGGCGGGTTTGACTTTCCTGATAGAGCCGGGATAACTCGATTCCGGACCAGAATTTATCCTCGAAAGCTTCGGCCTCACGGGTCGCCGTATTGAGGATGCGTGTACGCTGGATAATGATCGCCCAGGATGCAATGGAAAAGCATATCAAAATCAACATGATCAGTTTAACCAGAAAGCTCGCTTTCAGGAACAGATCAACAATGTTCATGTCAGTCACTGCTTGAACTCCGCGACAATAGACTTAGGAAGCGCAATAGGCTTCATTTGGTGTGGATCGATACAGGCAATCAAAACATCCGCCCGGCTGAGAAGCTGTCCTTCAGCATTCAGGATGCGTTGCGCAAAAATCAGAGAGGCACCGCGCATTGAAACGATTTCACTTTCTACAAGGAGCAAATCGTCCAGACGCGCTGAGGCGAGATAGTCCACCGTCATTCGCCTTACCACAAAAGCAATATTAGCGCTTAGTAAGGTTTGTTGGTGAAAATTATGCTGGCGCAGCATTTCGGTACGGGCCCTTTCATAAAAAACCACGTAACGAGCGTGATAGACCACACCTCCGGCGTCGGTATCTTCAAAATAGACTCGCACCGGCCATTGGAATAACGTATTACTCACTGTATATCCCAGCAACGCAAAACAACGGTGCTTACTATACGCAAGACCGATCACGTTTGGAATAAATTCCCTTTGCTGAATGAAAATAAATATGTAGTGGAGGGTGCGGCCGCCATAACGCAGCCGCCATTGTTAATAAAATACGTAAAACAGCGCCGCCGCCAGCACAATCATGGCCGCCAAGGGCAAAAAGCATAACCGCCAGCCCCAGCGGCGCGGCCTGAAGCCGGTGCCGTGAATAACCCCGGCGCATACCGCCCAGACCACCAGCAGGTTATGCCAGGCATCCAAATGACTGGTCTGCACGGCAAAACGCGCCGGCATCCAGAACACACAGCCGGCAAGCACCAGAGCCAGAACCAGCGAAAGAGCCCGCAGCGGGCTCTTATCGGTAATATTATACAGCCGGTCAACCAGGGTTTTGATCACCGGACGTCGTTCCCCGGCTGGCTGTCTTCATGATGCTCAAGCGCCAGGGCGGTAATAATGCCGAAGGAGCAGGCCAGAAGCGTTCCGAGAATCCAAGCAAAATACCACATTTTTCAGCTCCTTACTTAGTACAGGGTATGCGTGTTTTGTTCCACGTGTTCTTTGGTGATGCGTCCGTACATCTTGTAGTAACACCAAATGGTATAGAGCAACACGATAGGCACGAAGATCACCGCGACGCCGGTCATGACTTTCAGCGTCAGCAGGCTTGAAGTGGCATCCCACACCGTCAGGCTGGCATTCGGCATCGTGATCGACGGCATGATGAACGGAAACATCGTAATACCCGCCGTAAGAATAATGCAGGCAATGGTCAGCGAGGAAAAGACGAAGGCCCAGGCCCCCCTGCCGGTACGGGTAAAGATCAGGGTCAGCAGGGGCAGCAGCACGCCCAGCGCCGGTACAATCCACAACAGCGGATACTGGTGATATTTCACCATCCATGCGCCGGCCTGATGCGCCACTTCTTTATTCAGCGGGTTGGAAACGCCGTTGGTATCAATGACCGACGTAATAGTAAAACCGTCGATGCCGTACACCAGCCAGAAGCCGCCCAGCAAGAAGGTCACCAGCGTCAGCAGGCTGGTTACCTGGCTCACGGAGCGGGCGCGCGCCAGCAGTTCACCTTCTGTACGCATCTGCAGATAGGTGCCGCCCACGGTGAGGAACATGCACAGGCTGACTATACCGGCCAACAGGCCGAACGGGTTAAGCAGTTGGAAGAAATTACCGGTATAGAACAAACGCAGGAATTCATCCACATGGAACGGCACACCTTGCAGCAGGTTACCGAACGCCACGCCGATAACCACCGGAGGGATGAACCCACCGGCGAACAGGCCCCAGTCCCAGACGTTACGCCAGCGGGGATCGTCGATTTTTGACCGGTATTCAAACCCTACCGGCCGGAAAAACAGCGATGCCAATACCAGGATCATGGCGATGTAAAAGCCGGAAAACGCGGCGGCATAGACCATCGGCCAGGCGGCGAACAGCGCGCCGCCGGCGGTGATCAACCACACCTGATTGCCTTCCCAGTGAGGAGCGATGGTATTGATTAACACCCGGCGTTCGGTATCGGTGCGGCCGAGAAAGCGCATCAGCATGCCGACACCCATGTCAAAGCCGTCGGTGACGGCAAAGCCTATCAGCAGGACACCGATCAGCACCCACCAGATTAAGCGCAAAACTTCATAGTCAAACATGGCAAAGGCTCCTGTTTTAATGTGCTTGCTGCACGGCGAGCGTCGGCTGCTCGAAGTGATAACGGCCGGTTTTCAGGCTGCTCGGCCCCAAGCGCGCATACTTGAACATCAAATACATTTCCGCCACCAGGAACAGGGTATAAAGCCCGCAGATTAACCCCATGGAGAACAGGATATCTCCCGCCGTCAACGAAGAGTTGGCGACGGCGGTGGGCAGGATTTCACCAATCGCCCAAGGCTGGCGGCCGTACTCGGCAACAAACCATCCCGCCTCGATGGCAATCCAGGGAATGGGAATACCGTACAGCGCGGCGCGATGCAGCCAGGGTTTATGGCCGATCCGGTTACGAATCACGCTCCAGAACGACATGGTGATAATGATGAGCATCAGCACGCCCCCCAGCACCATAATGCGGAATGAGAAGTACAGCGGCGCCACGCGTGGGATGGAATCCCGGGTCGCGCTTTGGATCTGCTCTTCGGTGGCGTTGGCCACATTGTCGGTATAACGCTTCAACAGCAGGCCGTAACCCAAATCTTGTTTAACCTGGTTGAACTGGCCCAATAACGCCGGATCGGCATTGCCCTGGCGCAATTCCTGCAGCAACGCGTAGGCTTTCATGCCGTTGCGGATACGAATCTGATGTTGCGCCATCAAATCCTTGATGCCGGTAACCTGCCGGTCCGTCGATCGGGTGGCGATAAGACCCAGGGCGTAAGGCACACGAATGGAGAAATTATTTCGCTGGGTCGCCTGGTTGGGAATACCGAACAGGGTAAAGGAGGCCGGCGCGGGCTGCGTATCCCACTCGGCTTCGATGGCTGCCAGTTTGGTTTTTTGCACGTCGCCCATTTCGTAGCCGGATTCATCACCCAGTACGATAACGGACAGAACCGCCGCCATGCCGAACGCCGCGGCGATGGCGTAGGAACGTTTGGCGAACGCCACATCACGGCCCTTAAGCAGGTAATAGGAACTGATGCCGAGAATGAACATCGCGCCGGTACAATAGCCCGCGGCCACGGTATGGACGAACTTCACCTGCGCCACCGGATTCAGCACCAGATCGGCGAAACTCACCATCTCCATGCGCATGGTCTGGTAATTGAAATCCGAGGCGATGGGATTTTGCATCCAGCCGTTGGCCACCAGTATCCACAGCGCGGACAGGTTGGAGCCCAAGGCCACCATCCAGGTGACGGTAAGGTGCTGGGTTTTGCTCAGGCGATCCCAGCCGAAGAAGAACAAGCCGACAAAGGTGGATTCAAGGAAGAAGGCCATCAATCCTTCAATGGCCAGGGGGGCACCAAATATGTCGCCGACGTAGTGGGAGAAATATGACCAGTTGGTTCCGAACTGGAATTCCATGGTCAAGCCGGTGGCTACACCCAGGGCGAAATTGATACCGAACAATTTACCCCAGAACTTGGTCATATCTTTATAAATTTGTTTGCCTGACAGGACATATACCGTTTCCATAATGGCGAGTAAAAACGCCAATCCCAGGGTTAGCGGGACAAATAGAAAGTGGTACATCGCAGTTAAGGCAAACTGTAACCGTGACAGTTCGACGACATCAAACATTTTGACTCCTTGCTCCTCACAGGATGGATCCCACGTGCGGTAATCTGGCGCTTCGATGTGCCGAAGCCCTGCAACAACCCGCGGTGAATAATAAAGACTTTATAATTTTTTCCGGGCTTGGCTTCACCCGGCAAAACACTGACGCCGATGCATCGGTGCCGGGAAAACAAGAACGGGTTTTAATAAGGCTGCACTATTCAGAATTTTACATTCCACATACTACCCCTCAACTTACTTATGATAAATATTTTTTTTCGTGACGGCGGTCGGGAAATGATGTCTCGATCAATTCGACCGTTATAGCTCGCCATTGCCAAAATTGAGATAGCGCAATTTAGGCTATTTTAATCCTTAAACGTTATAAAAAATCATTGATTTGGCGCAATAATTTCTCATCTATGTTAAATAATATTTCGACTTTAACCTGCCATGATGATTTTGTTAAATGTATGTGATTAATAAGATCGGTAAATTACCTGGAAAGAAAAAAATATCTACGCGTTATTTTTAATTTGTTAACAGACAATTATTTAATAATGAAATGACGCCATCAATAATGTCGATGACAAGCAGCGATATATGAATTAAATGTAGCTGGATTTTTCTGGGAATGTGGCGAATAAACTCATTGACGAAAAAACACCCGAAGCTTGTCCAAATTTTTTGCCCAGGGCATTTTGAAGGGAACGCGCGCGATCACTAATCGTGCAACAAACCTGTTAAAGGGAGAGCGCGCCGATGAGGTCGAAGCGGGCGTGGTTTTTCCGCCCGCCGGAGTGCCTCATGGCACGCTAGGCCCGCTATCACTGAAGCCTGAAGGCCCGCGATCACCGAGCCTGCAACAAACCTGTTAAAGGGAGAGCGCGCCTATGAGGTCGAAGCGGGCGTGGTTTTTCCTCCCGCCGGAGTGCCTCATGGCACGCTAGGCC